>CASFDK010000052.1 GCA_949293415.1 uncultured Verrucomicrobiota bacterium | reverse complement strand
TTTGAAAATTACAGACTGAGAGTCCTCGTGGAATGCGGGGTGAATCTATGAAAGGCAAATCTAAAAAATCAACCTATTCCACAACCTTTGGTATTGACCCCTGGGTTTGACGCGAAATTTAGAAACAAAAAAAGCCGCAAGTGTTTGAACTTGCGGCTTTTAAAGTGGCGGGATGGACGAGACTCGAACTCGCGACCTCCTGCGTGACAGGCAGGCGTTCTAACCAACTGAACTACCACCCCAGTGGCTAAAAAATTATGTCCCCCACGATACATTTCCCATTGCCCTTGTCAACGAGAAATTTTATGTTTTTTTTATTTTTACAATTCGCTACTCTAACTAATTCATTTCTACGCTTCTTTGTTTTCGATTTTTCTTACGGGGTAGCCTGTCCGCGCTGTTTCATTGTCTGTTTTCGTCGGTTTTCCGCGAGCATTTCAGCAATTTTTCCTTCAATTCGCCGTCTATCGTTCGTTTTTCGTTGGTCGGGTACCAGAATTGCCTTTTCAGAAACGGAATTATTCTCGTGTTTCCCGTCGCTATCCCGTAGAATTCGAGTATCGTGTCCGCCAAGTCTTTTTCAACTGTCGCCGTTGGCGTGGGATATTTTTTTGTAAACCACTTTTCCTTCGATTTCTCCATCACTTGCCCGTATAGAATTTCAAAACATTTTACATTCTTTGGAATTACCGAAAAATAGTATGCTACATAAAATGATTGTTCTTGCGGTTTGAACGGCTCGAAGACTTTTCTTATTATGCCGCCTTCGGGTTTCCCGTTCGGCTTGGTATTGCGCAGTATCCATCCGTCGGGAAGCATCGAGCAGAAGTCGTCCTGTTCTCCGAATACAAGCGGGTAGCCGCGCGCGAGCGATTTATCGAAGCCGCGCGTATCGAACACGAATTCGGCGCGCTCGATTTCGCCAGCCCATGAGCCGCCCGTTATCGTGATATAGGGGAATGCCTGCATCAGACAGTTTTCGAGAACTGAAAGATATTGGAGTTTTTTCACCTCTTTATCTTCATTGAAAAAGTAGCCGTCGGGCGGCGGGAAATCGCACATTGCGCCGGCCCCCAAATAGCCCGAAAGTTCGTATTCCACGGTAAGCTCCACGGTTTCGTTCGGGGCAAATTCCATATTCCACGCATAGATTCCGTCGAAGCGTTTGTCGGAATCGGACGGTATACGTTTGGGGAAATATTGCCTGCGTTTGCCGTCGGTTTTCGAGACGGAATATGCGCGGAAATTTTTGTCCGAGTAGAAATTTTTCGCCCTGATTTCCTGCAACGGGAAGCCGACTTGTGCCGAAACTTTTTCTGCGGATAGATTTTTGAGCACGAAAGTGCAATGGTATTTTGCGAACCACAGTTTCGAGAGATTCAGCGGCATTTTGAAGTCGAACTCCTGCGGGGTTATGCGCACGATTTCGCTTTGCATTTGAATTTTATCGCACTTCGAAAGAGTGATGTTTGCGCCTCCGCCGCCGAAGAAACCCGCATTTGCGAAGCACTGCAACGCGGCGAAAGCGACCGAAACGATGGCGAGAATTTTTCCGTACATATCGCGAATCCCTTTCCGAGATGTTGCGCGTATAATTCGAACGTGTCAACAAAAAAGCCAGACGATTCGGTCGGCTTGAGAATCAGAACGTCACCAAAAGTTGACCGCCGACTACGAGCGCGTCGTCGATTTCGGTGTTTCCGTACGGGCGCATTATATATTGAAAATCGGGTTGTATTGATATGTTATGATTAAGTTGGATGACGTATGTTATTCCGATTGCCGTTTCGTATGTGGCTTGTTGAATCTTGTCGAGTTCCGAGCTAAACCAACCGCAGGCGACCGCCGCGTAGAAGCCGTCGTTTCGGCTGCCGCGTTTTGGACGGAGACGACCACTTGCGAAGCGCAATCCAAGCCCGAGTCAATCGCGTGCAGTGCGCATCCGCACTCCGCGCCTCCGTACGACACACACGCGGCGCAGAAAGCCGCCGCAAGCATTTAATATTTTTCATATATTTTCTTTTTTTCGGATGACAACAAATACAATCCGACAATGCGGACTCCGAGTGCGAGGAAAAACAAGGCAAATACGGAAATTCAAATCGGACGGCGGAAAAATTTCTAAAGCGGGGAAAAAATATTTAACGAAAGGCGGAAATTCCGATAAACAGGATGTGTGTATAGTTGTATATTAGTGTTGTTGTAGTGTTGCGTCCGGCGCAAGACGGTAAAAAAAGGGCATCCGAGCGGTTTCGTTCGGATGCCTTTTTTGCAAAAATATTTTCCGCGGCTTAGAACAGTCCGTAGCCGAGGCGTGCGGAAATCATATCGGCGTAGTTGCGCACGAGTTTTCCGACTTCGTCGAGCTGTTCGTTGCGGATGCGTTCGCTCGGACCAGTAATCCAAATCGAAGCCACGGGATAGCCGTGCGCGTCGAACACGGGCGCGCCCACGCAGTTGACCCCGTTTATTTCCTCGCCCTTGTCGAGTCCGTAGCCGCACGCGCGCACCTTTTCGAGTTCGGCGCGGAAGCTTTTCATATCGCAAATGCTGTTGTCGTTATAGCGCACGAACTTCATTTTCGAGAGGCGTTTTTCAAGTTCGTCCTTCGGAAGGAATGCGAGCATAGCCTTGCCGGGGGCGGAGGCGTTGAACGAAATGCGCATACCCACTTCGCCGAGGAATTTGAACGGATAGCGGCCGGGAGCCTGTTCGATGAGGACGCAGGCGTCTTCGAGAAGCGTGCCGAGCATTGCGGTTTCGCCGATTTTGTCGCGCATCATTCTTACGATGTCCATACTCTTCTCGACGATGTTCGATTCGCCGAAAGACGCGTAGCCCAACGCCGCAAGCTTGCGCGACATTCTTATTGTGCGTTCGTCGCTGTTTTTGCGGACATACCCGCAGTCTTCGAGCGTGCAAATGATTCTGAAGATACTGCTCTTCGACGAGTTCGTGGCTTTTGAAATTTCGGGCAGCGTCATACCGTCGGGATTTTTCGCCAGAAGTTCGAAAACCTCGAGGGCGCGTTTTAAATTCGGAACGTGATAACGTTCGTGCGGGGCGTGTGTTTCTTCTTTTTTCATATTCTAAATGTTTTCAAAATTTAATGTGAATATACAAAACCAATTCCAATATGTCAACGCGTTTTTGTTTCAAATGTAAAACATTTTCAAAAAGACGGATAAATTTGTGTTGAAAGAGCATTGGACAAAGTAGTATACAGGGCGGTTCAACGCGAAAAAAGATGACATCCGAAAGAATCAAGGGACATATTTGCATACTCGGCACGAACACAATATTCGGGATATTCATTCCGATATCGAAATACTTGATGGGAGACTGCGTGTCGCCGCTGACGCTTACAATGTTCCGAATTTTCGGGGCGGCGGTGCTCTTTTGGATTGCCTCGGCGTTCATCGAAGACAACAAACCGACACTCCGCACGCTGGCTTGGTTCTTTTTTTTCGCGCTGACGGGAGTCGTGCTCAATCAGGGATTGTTCATTTACGCGCTTGAAAAAACGTCGCCCATCGACGCGTCGGTAATTTTGACGGCAACGCCGTTTTCCGCGCTGTTCATATCGGCGTTCTGGCTGAAGGACAGGATAACGGTGCGCAAACTCGCGGGGATACTCACGGGCGCGCTCGGGGCGATATGGCTGATAAAGACGGCGGCGGGCGCATCGGGCGGAAGCGGCTCGCTGTTCGGCGACCTAATCGTGCTCTTCACGACGGTCTGCGCCGCGACATATTTTACGACATCGAAAGCCCTCGCAAAAGACTACTCGCCGATAACGATAATGAAATGGATGTTCACGTTTTCGTTCGTGATACTTTCGCCGTTTTTCTTCGGATGCAGGGAGGAACTTGCGGAACTCGGAAAGCTCGGCGCGTGGGACTGGGCGGGAGTTCTATACGTCGTCGCGGGCGCGACATTCCTCGCCTACCTGCTGATGATTATGGGAATCAAGCGGATGCGCCCGACGACGGTTGCGATGTACATATACGTCCAGCCGATAGTTTCGTCGGCGGTTGCCATAGCGGTCGGTCAGGACGATTTTTCGTGGGCGAAACTCGCCGCCTCCGTACTCGTCTTCGCGGGCGTGTACATAGTAACAACATCGCCCAGAACCGAAGATTCCGCCGAAAAGAAAGCGTAGGCAGCGGCGCAGACCGCACTGGCGCGCGGAAATTTCCGCCGGATAAACGCCCGATTCCGACAGATAAAACGTGTGCCCAGTCAAAGCTATGTTGACACAAACACCCAAAAGATTTATCGGAACTTGTGTTTTTACATCATAGGACATTGCGCAATCGCTTATAAATGAACATTCTTTTTACATCGTCGGGCAGAAGGGTCGATCTTCTGAAGCTCGCAAAAAAGACGCTCGAAAAGTTCGGCGGCGGCGCGCCGATGTCAATTATGGCGGGGGCAAATTCAATCGAAAACCTCATCCGTCTGAAGGCGGGAGAAAAACTCGGGTATAACGAAAATTGGCGGTCGGACATCGCTTTCTCGCGCTTCGACGACTCAGTAATTGTAGATGGTTAAACTTTTGGTATGCGATTTTGACGATACCCTCGTCGACGAACTTAAGTTTGTCGAAAGCGGCTTTTACGAATGCGCGCGCGTTTTCGCTCCGCAATTTCCCAATTTGGGAACAAGCGGGTTGCTGAATCTCTTCCGAAGCGAGTTTTCGGTCTCCTCCAGCGGCGTATTTGACAGGGTATTCGGGAAAATCGGCGGAAACAATGCCGCGAAACTGGCGGCGGACGCGGTTGATGCGTACAGATACCACAGTCCGAATATCGCCTACAATGAAGATGTTAAGCCATTTCTTGTCGAAGCCGAACGTCGCGGCCTGCACACGGCGATAGTTACGGACGGCAACGCCAAAACCCAACGCAACAAACTTGAGGCAGTGGGCGCATTTGCAGATTTCGAAAAAACGGTAATAACCGCAGAACACGGGGAAAGCTGGAGCAAACCCTCTCCCCTGCCGTTCGAATATTTGAAGAATTTTTTCGAAATAGACTACTCCGAAATGCTTTACATAGGCGACAATCCAAAAAAGGATTTCGCGATGAAAAAATACATACCCATTAAAACGGCGAGAATTATCCGAACGAACGGTATCTACAAAAACAAGCCGTATCTTTGGGAAATCCGCGAAGACGCGGCAATTTCCGCCCTCCCCGAAATTTTCAAAACCGATCTGTTTTAAGCTGCAACCAAAACGGGAACAGAGTGTTGAAACAAGGATTTTACTTGACCCGTTTTCGCATTTCAAATAACGTTTTTTGCTATGGGGCGCGTATTTGTACATATTCTGTGCTTTTTTTTGACAACGGCGGCATTCGGCGCAAAGCGGGAGCTTTCGCGCAGACCGTTGCCGTTTTCCGACTGGACAATATTCCATTGACGCAAAGCAGACTCGGGCTTCTCTGCGATTTCTCGCTCGTGTTTCCCGATTTGCCGCTGCCCGAAGGCGTGCCCGCGCCCAAAAAAGCCGCCCTCGTGCTTTCGCCCGACGGTGTTTCCAACATAAATTCGCAGGAATGGTTTACGAATGTTGCGGAGAGCGGCGGGGCGAAATCTCCGTCGGAAACCGTGGCTATATTGCGCAGGAACGGGATTCTGCCGACCGAAAACATCACCGATGTAGACAAAGGCATCTACCAGTCGGACACGGGCGAGCTCACGCTCTACGCCGAGGAAAAAAAGATGACCGCCATCACCGCGCGAACCGAGGCGGTCGCCCGCCCCGCCTCCGACGTTCCCGTAAAACTCGATGCGCTGACGGTTGTCTCCAATTCGGCGGACGCGCTAATCGGTGCGACGGCTGTCGACAACAAAATTCTCGCCGAATCGAAGCGCATTGTGCTTGTAATAAGCACCGACAACGTAAATAACAGGATGAAGGTTTCGCAAAACAGGGTCGAACTGTTGGACAACGGCAGATCGCCCGTGCTCTACAGGATCGGCAAATTTTCGGTGAAGATAAAAAGCGGCGTGAAGTCGGCAAAATTCTACGCGCTCAATCTCGCGGGAGACAGAAAGGTCGAAATTCCCGCAAAGGTCGAAAACGGCGAAATCGCAATCGATTTGGATACAGGCTCTTTCGATTTCGGCACGACCCCGTTTTTCGAAATAGTCGCGGACGGGGAATAAACAGCCTGCGCTATTTACCGTTTACGCCCGTCGCCAATTCGTGCGACACAGCGTTGCGCTTCGAGATTATCTCGCGCGCCTGTTCGCGTATCGTCGGGCGGAAGTACTCGTGCACGCACCCCGCCGCCACGCACGCAAGCCCCGTGGTGAATATCACGTACGACCACGGAACGATTTCCGCCAAATATCCCTGCAAAAGGCTGCCAAGCGGCGGCATTCCGAAAAACGCCATCCCGTAAAGGCTCATCAACCGCCCGCGCATGGACTCGTCGACAATCGACTGTATCATTACGTTTGTCGAAGCCGAAGTTGCAATCATTCCGAAGCCGATTATCGGGCAAAGGCAGTACGCGACGGGTATGGAATGCACGAACGAAAGACACACCAACCCCGCGCCGACGCAAACCGCCGCAACAGTCGTAACGCGTCCCATTCCGACGGTGCTTTTGCGCGAAGTAAGATACAGCCCCGCGCAAAGCGAGCCGCAGCCGACAAGGCTCATCATATTGCCGAGCGTCTCCGAATTTCCGCCGAGCGAGTCGCCGACGAATGCGGGCAAAAGCATCGCAAACGGAAAGCTGAAAAAGCACACTACCGTCAGCACGCCGAGCAGCGTACGAAGCGGCATCGACGAAAGCATATATTTCACGCCGTCGGCAAATTCGCCGATTGCGCCGCGCCCTGCCTTGCGCTCGGGAACGTAGTCGAAATGTATCGCAAATAGCGTCCGCAAAATGGCGGCAAACGCACTTGCGGCAATTACCAAACACCAACCCTCGCCCACGATTCCTATCAGTATGCCGCCGATTGCGGGTCCTATGAAGCGCGACATATTCAGCGCGACGGCGTTGAGGGCTATCGCGTTGGCTATGTCCTCCTGCGGAACAAGCTTCGAGTAGAACGCAAGGCGCGCGGGCGCGTCGAAGCCGAGCAGTACGCCCGAGAGGAAACTTACCGCGTAAATCGCGCCGATTGACACGACATCCGCAAGCGTCATTATGCCGAGCGAAAGAATCAGCAACATCAACGCGCTCTGGGTTACAATCATAATGCGGCGGCGGTTGAACCTGTCGCTGAGCACGCCCGCAAACGGCTCGATGAAAAGTATCGGAATCTGCGAAAGAAACACCGCCGTAGAAAGCTGCGCAAGCGAATCGGTTATGCGGAAGACGAGCCAGCCCGTCGCCACCTGCTGAATCCACACGCCGATGTTTACGACAAGAATGCCGAGAATGTAGAGCGAAAAATCCCTGTGGCGAAGCGAGCGCACCATCGTCTTCAATGCCCCGATGTTTTTCGGGACATAAACCGACCAATCAAGCAGATTGTATTTTCGGCGCAAACCGCCCGCGCCGCCGCCTTTTCCGTCTTCGTCCATAGGGGCGCAACGATTCCACTTCGCACAAACTTTGTCAACGCCATTCGATTTCCGCACCCAATGACGATTTTTTGCGCCAATTTCGGCTTGCGTATAGAACGCGCGTGGCTACGCTCAGACATCTAACGTTTGATTAAATAGCACTTCGAATGTCGAAAACTACCCTCAAGGATGTCGCAAGGGAGGCGGGCGTAAATTTCACGCTCGTTTCGAAAATGCTTACGAACAATCCGAACGCGCGCATTTCGAAGGAGACCAGAAAGCGGATAGAAGCGGCAATCGAAAAGCTCGGCTACCGCCCGTCGGCTTCGGCGCGCGCGCTCCGAAACGGCAGAAGCAGGGCGATTGGGATGGTAATGCGCGACCTCACGAACGCGTACTTTGCGCATGTGGCAAACGCCGCGCTCAAACTGTTCGGAAGCCGCGGATACCAACTGCTGATTGCGCTCGACGACGGCGGCGACGGAGCGGTTCAGTCGCTGCTTCAACGCGATGTCGACGGCATTCTGTACCTCGGGTCGAAACTGCCCGACGTTCGAAAGATTCCCGTGCCGCTCGTGCTAAACGACTGTATCCTCGACGGCGCGGACTGCGTGAACATAAACTTCGACGACGCGCTCGAAACCGCTCTTTCGCGGTTCGATAGGTCGGCGGTTGTCGCGGGTTTGTTCTTCGAAAATTCGCTCTGGAAAAACTCGCTTGCAAGGGTCGCGGGAAGACTCGGCTTCGACCGTGCCAGCCCGTATACATTGCAGCCCGACTTGGAAATGCGCACGCGCAAACTCGCCGAAATCTGCGCGCAAAAACCCGACGTTTTCATATCGAGCGGCTGGCACACCACGAAAATTTTGGGCGGAATTTTGAACGCGGACACGTCGGGATATTCGCCGAAAATCGTAGTCCACGCAAACTGCGCGGGCGCATTTCCGAAAGTAAGAGGAATATGCGGAGCGGTGTTTTCGTCGACTACCGAAATGCTTGCGCGCTCGTGCGAAGTTCTCGTGGGAAAAATCGAGAACAAACCGACGGCACTTGGGGAAATCGCCGCAACCTACATAGCCGCCGATTCCGAGCAATTCGCAGCCCTTGCCGATGGGGAATTCAGACTCACTTAACCGCGTGCTCCGAATCTTTCGGGATTGTTTTTTTAATCGCCTACATAAAAGGATTTCCCAGTTTCATCATATCCACGTTGCGTGTGTTTGAAGACTTTGCGGAGTATTGCAAACCAGCGCAAAACGCTGTCAACAAACAAGAACGGCACAAAAAAATCCCCGCGCGTTGCTGCGAACGGGGATTTTCGGATTTAAAGTTCCGATTACAGAACCGCCTTATGCATATCGCCCTGTGTGACAAACGCTTCGTGGAATGCGTATGCGCGCGCGAGCGTCTGCGGGGTGTGCCCCATCGGAGCGTCCTTGATGAATTTGCGGAGCAGGTCGCGGTATTCGGGGTGGGCGCAGTTTTCGATGAGGATTTCGGCGCGCTCGTAGGGGGTCTTGCAGCGAAGGTCGGCAACACCGTATTCGGTGATGATGATGTTTACGCTGTGTTCGTTGTGGTCGCAGTGCGAGACGTTCGGAACGATTGCGCTTATCAAGCCGCCCTTTGCAACCGACGGGCAGGTATAGATGGAAGTATAAGCCGCACGGGTGAAGTCGCCGCTACCGCCGATGCCGTTCATCAGGTTCTTGCCCATAATGTGCGAGCTGTTCACGTTGCCCGAGAGGTCTACTTCGATTGCCGTGTTAATCGAAATGATGCCTATGCGGCGCGCGATTTCGGGGCTGTTCGAGATTTCCTGCGGACGCAAAACGAGTCTTTCGCGGAAAAATTTGGGGTTCGCGTAGATTTCCTGAATCTTCGAGGGCGTTACCGTCAGCGATGTCGCGCTCGCGCAGTTGATTCTGCCGTGTTCGATAAGCTCGATTACGGAATCCTGCAGAACTTCAGAGTACATCGAGAATGCGGGGATGTCCGGATTGTTGCCGAGTGCGCCGAGAACCGCGTTTGCGATGTTGCCCACGCCGCTCTGGATGGGCAGGAACTGTTGCGGGATTCTGCCGACCTTCATTTCGGCGGCGAGGAAGTCTGCGACGTTCTGACCGATTTTTTCCGTGATGGGGTCGCTCGGTTTGAAGGGTTTTACTTCGTCGGCCTTGTTTGTTATTACGATGCCGACGATTTTCTTCGGGTCGATTTTGACAACCTGCGAGCCGATTCTGTCGCCCGCCGAGTATATCGGGATTTCGCGGCGGAACGGGGGATTTGCCGTTTCGTAAATGTCGTGGAAGCCGCGCAGTTCCTTCGAGTGGTATTCGTTGATTTCGATGAGGACCTTTTCCGCGAGTTTCAAGCCGGTCGGCGCGATACCTACTGAGGTTGTCAGCAGGATTTCGCCGTCGTCGGAAACGTCCGCCGCTTCGACAATCGCCCAGTCGAACTTGCCCATAAAGCCGTAGTTCATATATTGGGGAGTCATCGACAGGTGCAGGTCGGTAAACTTGAGTTCGTTTTTGTTGGCGCGCGCGCGCAGGTCGGCATTCGACTGGTATGGAGCGCGGTATTCGATTGCGTCGGCGCGTGCGAGAACGCCGTCGCACGAGTCGCCTGTGGACGCACCCGTGATTACGCGCACGGCAAAGGGCCTGCCCGCCGCGTGTTCCGCTTCGGCGCGTCTTGCTATTGCGCCGGGGATTTCTTTTGTAGCGCCTGCAGGAGTAAAGCCGCTGAAAGCGATTTGTTGACCGTTCTGGATGAGGCTTGCAGCCTCGTCCGCTGACATAATTTTATACTTCATTGTTGTAGTATGTATTGAAAACGCCAAACTAACCCGTCCGTAAAAAAACGGGCACTGTATCTCATTCCATTGATTGTATTAATAAAAAGAACCCCTAAGCATTTGTCAACGCAAGAAACAAAAAAACAAAGGCGAAGCCCTTGACGGACGGAACTCCGTTCCTTTCTGTGGTACTGCGGCGCGGCTATAACCGCGCCTTTTGTTTATAAGCCCGCATTGGCTTTGCCAATCGCTTCGGTTATTCGAACTTAGTTTGAAGATACCCGAAACCGAATTAAAAAATACAAAAAATTACGCAGTAATAAAACTCCGTGCGTAGCGAAGCTACACTGTTTAGGCTTCTTAAAATAGGTTTCAAGCGGTGGCTTTGCATTTCGGCGGCGGTGCGAGCATATTTACATATGTGACCACTGCCGCCGAAATATGAAACGCCCTTGACTGGCAATTTGCGCTTTGCTTCGCAAAACGCCAATCGCACTTGACTGGCAATTTGCGCTTTGCTTCGCAAAACGCCAATCGCACTTGACTGGCAATTTGCGCTTTGCTTCGCAAAACGCCAATCGCACTTGACTG
>CASFDK010000051.1 GCA_949293415.1 uncultured Verrucomicrobiota bacterium | reverse complement strand
CTAAAAAATCAACCTATTCCACAACCTTTGGTATTGACCCCAAAACTATGAAAGACAAATCTAAAAAATCAACCTATTCCACAACCTTTGGTGTTGACCCAAAAATCAACCTATTCCACAACCTTTGGTGTTGACCCCATAACAAAAGGCAGATTCGCAACTTAATGCAAATCTGCCTGTTACGCTTAAAAACTGGCGGAGAGGGAGGGATTCGAACCCCCGGTACCGTTTCCGGTACATCTGATTTCGAGTCAGATACGATCGACCACTCTGACACCTCTCCTTGTTTTAAAAGCCTTTCACGTTATTTTCCCCAAGCTTTTTGTCAATACTTTTTTGTCTTTTTTCTTTCCCCCGACCACAATGATTTATCGGCATTTCCCTATTTCATTATTATTGAAAGCCATTTGTCGATTTTTTCCCTGCAGTCGGTCGGCATTGTCGACGCGGTTTTCGTAACGAAATCCAGCTCTTTTACCACTCTATCCGCTATTTCGCGGATTGCGGCTTGGTAATCCCGTCCGTTTTTTGCGTAAATTTCTCCCGCGTTCAATATCAGTGTTCGAGTACGCGGATAAAACGAGCTCATCAGATTCCACGGCGAACATCCGTCGATATCCGCGCAATCGCCGCCGCCGCGAAAATCGGTTCGCAGCAGCACGGCGGGTTTGTCGGCAAATTTGGCGAACATATATTCCACGACCGTTCCGCTGTCGAGTTCGGTTCCGTCGTAGTTGAACAATGCGGCGTCGCACGAAAGGAGTGCGTCGATATCCGCATTGCGGACATCCTTCGGATGTTTGCCGCGCGATTCGAAATTTTGCGGCAGAATGCACTCGTATTTTCCGTCCGACAGTTCCACGATTGCCGCAGCGAGCAATGCGTTGCCCGCAAGTTCCTTATGGTCGAAAAGTCCCCCTGCGAAATAAATTTTCATTGCCGTGTCAGCGTTTCGATTTCATAGCCTGCAGGGTTCTGACCCTCGGCAGGAAGTATGCCACACCGCCCAAGAGCGGGAAAAAAGAGCAGAGTCTGTAGACGAACTGGATGTCCGTGTAGTCGGCGATTTTCCCGAGCACGGCTGACGAAATTCCCGCGATGCCGAAAGCGAATCCGAAGAATATTCCCGACACCAGACCTATTTTCATCGGAAGCAATTCCTGTGCGTACACGAGAATTGCCGAAAATGCCGACGATATTATCAGCCCTATGATTATGCTCAGCACAATCGTCCAGAAAAGGTTTGCGTACGGCATTGCGAGCGCGAACGGCGCGGAGCCCAAAATCGACCACCATATTACGAGCCGCCTGCCGTATTTGTCGCCGATAGGCCCTCCCACAAGAGTTCCGAGAGCCGCCGAAAACAGGAACACGAAAAGCATTATCTGCGACGTTTCGACATCCACGCCGAATTTCGACATCAGATAAAATGTATAGTAGTTCGAAAAACTGACCGTGTAGAAGTTTTTGGAGAAGACCAGAAACATCAAAATGCCCATCACAAACCAGACCGTCTTTTTGGGCAGTGCCGAAACGCCGTCGACCGAAGAAGCCGCAGCAGCTGCCGCGGTCTCGGCGACGAGCCCCGCGCCCGCGCTCCTGATTCTGCGCGAGTACCACAGACATGCGGGGATGAGGGAAATCATCGCCAACACGGCGAGAACCGCGAACTTTGCAACGCCCGCTTGGTCGCGGACGAAAAGCGCGGCAAGCAGGGGACCGAGCGAATAGCCCGTCGAACCGCCCACCTGAAATATCGACTGCGCCAACCCGCGCTTTCCGCCCGAGGCAAGCGAGGTCAGACGCGACGCCTCCGGGTGCACGACCGAAGAGCCTATTCCCGAGACGAACACCGCCCCCATCAGCGCATACAGTCCGTTTGCGTACGCTATGCAAATAAGCCCGCTCATCGTACAGAACAATCCGAACGGCAGAAACCAGCCTGCAGGTTTTTTGTCGAAGATATATCCCAATATCGGCTGCATTATCGACGAGGAAATTTGGTACGTCAGGGCAATCAGCCCGATTTCGCCGTATGTCAGATTCAGATTCGTTTTCAGAAGCGGATATATCGCCGAGATGATGGACTGCATCGCATCGTTGAGCCCGTGGGTCATACTGAGAGCTGCGAGTATCCCGAAAAGAAATCCGCCTGTACTTTTCCTTAACATTCCGACATTGTCGAATCGGCAAAACAAAGTTCAAGTAAAATTTGCAAAGCGGCTATCGGGGTCTGTTGGTTGCGGCGAAAAGCGTTGCGCCGACGAGTGCCCCGAGTGTGTCGGCGAGCATATCCTTTTGCGCATCCCACACATCGCCCTGCGAGCCGAGAAACGCCGCGCCTACGTCCCCGCCGTCGATTTCCGCGTACGCCCACTCTATCAGCTCCCAAAGGTTCGCGAGCGCCATTATTGCGACAACGCCGAACACCGCCGCCGACTTTGTCGAATTTACAATTCCGCGTCCGCGCAGATATTCCGCCACGGCGTATGCGTTCAGTCCGACCGCGAAGTGCGCGACTCTGTCGTAATGGTTTCGGGATGCCCCGATTGTGTTTGTTATCCAGTCGAACGGCACAAGCTCGAAAGAATAGTGCGCGCCGACAATTTGCATTGCCTCCCACAGGCAGAAAATTGCGTATGCCGTGCGCGAAAATTTGAAATTGCCGGCGAACAGAGCGAACACCGCATACGCCGCAAGAGCTGTTGCCGATTCAACGTACCAGATTCCCCTACCGTGCGGCGCGAATGCCGACCACGCGAACAATACGCACAATCCCGCCGACAGAAGGCGTCCGAATTTATCGTTCCAAACGGTATCGAAAAAAGCGCGTTTCATAGTTGCCGATGATAGGCAAAGTATCGGACGGTTCAAGTGAAATCGGCGTTCAAAAGATTCCGCGGACGGTTTTTTCCAGAACCGACGGCGGCTCGGCGAGCGGGCGCGGCGACAGTCTGAATGCGTCCTGCGCCCAGTTGCGCTCGGTGTTGACGCGGGCGAACTCTATGTCGTAGCCGCACGAGTCTATCGCGCGGGCGACTTTGTAGAGCAGTCCCACCCTGTCGCGGGCGCGGATTTCGAGCGCGATTTTTTTCTGGCTTCTGCGTATCGAAACGTCGGAGACCGCCGGTTCGCCGCCGTTTTCCGCCGCGCGCGGGTCTGCGTAGAACATTTTGTCGACGCGCCCGTCGAGCGAAACCTCGCCCAGAAACGCCGCGCGAACTTCCGACTCGAAGCGCGATTTCATTTTCGGATTCGCCGCCATTCCGTCGAAAATTCCGCGCACGTAGAACGAGTCGAGCACCATTCCGTCGGCGCAGGTGAAAATTTTCGAGCCCAAAATGTCGAGTCCCGAAAGCGTTACAACGCCCGCAAGAATCGCAAAGAGTCCGCCGCTGTAGCGCGATGCCACGTAAAGGCGGCTGATGGAGTCGTTGGGTTCGTCGCGCCATTCGATTACGGGCGCGGAATTTTTTCTGCCGCCGCGCAGTCGGCGGAGCATTCCCGCGTGCATAATCAGGTCGTTTCTGCCGTGGAACATAAAATAGTTGCGCGGCAGGTTGCGCATAAGCTCGAACAAGTCGGGCTGCAGGTGCGCTCCCTGCGGCGTTTCGAGAGCCTCCGCCAGAACCCGCGCCTTGCGCCGCTCGACCGACTCGGGATAGTTGCGCTTTCTAAAGTACGAAAGCGTTCCCTTGTAGAGCGACGCGTGCAGGCTCTGTTTGTACGAATTCCAGAAACCCTCCGCCGTACCCATCGCGTCGCAGAATGTGAGAACGTAAAGATATTTCAGCAGTTCGGCGTTCTTTGCGATTGCCGCAAATTCGACAATCGAAGACTCGTCCTCCACGTCGTGCGTCTGCCAGAAGCGCGCCATTTGCAGGTGGTTTTTGACGACGAATAAAATGCTGTCGGAATCCGATTTCGGCACGCCCCAACGCGCGAGAATTTTCGCGCCTATCTCCGCGCCGACCTCGGCGTGCCCGCGTATTCCGTCGCCTTTGCCGATGTCGTGCAGGAACAGCATCAGATAGAGAAGATGTGGCGCGGGCGAGCTGACCAAAACGTTGTGGTACTCCCAATAAACGCCGTCGGACTCCCTTGCGCGGAAGATTTTGTCGAGCTGGGCGACGGTGTTCAAAATGTGCATATCGGCGGTGAAGCGGTGGTAGAACTCGTGCTGCACCATACAGGTTATGTCTTTGAATTCGGGCACAAACGCGCCGAGAACGCCCCAGTAGTGCATAAGCTCGAGCGTCGGAAAGACCGTGCCCCTGTTTTCGAGGATGGAAAGGAACGCGGAAATCGTGGCGGGGTCGGAACGTACGGAATCGTCAATCAACCTGCGCGAATCCTTCATCATCACTTCGAGCTTGTCCGACGGCACAGCTCCGTACTTTTGAAACAGCGCAAAAACCTTCACGAGCTTCGACGGGTCTCGGCGGAAAACCGACGGCGACAGCGCGTCGACCCCGCCCCTGTAAAACGAGAATCCGTCGATTGAAAACTTTCTGTTTGCGGGCAGGCGCGTGCCCATATGGCGCATATTCTCGAGAACGTCGTCGGGCAGCGAAAGCCCCATACGTTTGCGGGCGGTCTTCGAAACGGAGTCTATCGCGCGGAACGACGAATAAACCCTCCGCATAAACTCCTCCACGCCGCCCTGCTCTCCCGCGCCCGAAAAGCTCAAATGCCCGGCGATTTTCGGCTGCGTTTCGAGGTCGAGCAAATCGTTGGCGCGTCCGAAGTGGTAGTGCATATCGTTTCTGACCCGCAAAAGAAAGCCGTACGCGCGCCTTACGGCCTTGTACTCCGACACCGAAATTATCGAGCGGGAAACAAGCTCGAGAAGATTGTCGGTGCCGAAGTTGAGCAGCGTCTTCCAGCGCATTGTCTGTGCGTCGCGCAAGCCGCCTATGCCGTTTTTTACGTTCGGCTCCTGAAGATAGGGCGTCCATCCGCACTTGGCGTGGCGGTCGCGCTTGAGCCGCATAAGCTCGTCGAAATGCGCGTCCTTGCAGGCGGCGCAAAGCGCGCCGAAGCGGCGGCGGAACTTTGCGTAAAGCGCGGGGTCGCCGCAGACCAAACGCGAATCGAGCATTGAATTGCGCAAAATGAAATCGTTCCGCGCGTCGGCGACCGCCTCGCGGTACGTACGCGACGAGTGCCCGAGTTTCAAGCCCGCATCCCAAAGCGGATACGCGATTTCGTCGACAACCGCAGTCTTGAATGTCTCGGAATTTTTCGGCGAATGGAGAAAAAGTATGTCGATGTCGCTCTTGGGCGAAAGCTCGCTGCGCCCGTATCCGCCGAGCGCGACTATGCAAAACTTCGACGCGACGCCACCCGAAACCGACTCCCTGCGCCCGACAAAATTTCCGTACAAATGCCCGACAATCAAATCGGCGGCGAGCGCGTGCGCGGAGCACACAACCTTTCCGCTCGCCCCCGCAACGTGCCGCGCGTAAACGGCGCGGTACGTTGCGTCGAGACACCCCGCAACATCCGCGCGGGCTGCCGAACGCCTCGCGGAAAGGGTCTCGGCGCATATCGCGCGGATTTCGGCAAACAGAATTTCGGAATCGAGCATAAAACCGAAATGTAATTTGTACGCCCCGCCAACTTCAACAAAATAAAAAAGAAAGTTGAGTTTCGTAAAATACCGTCCAAAATGGTCGAAAAACAATTGAAAAATATGGAAGACGAGCTCGAAACAAAAATCGAAAAACAATCACAGCTTGTCCCCGCCCTCGGACTCCTCGGGTTGGGGCTCGGCGTAGTGGCGACGGCACTCGGAATTATATCGATGGTAAAGGTAGGCGACACCGCCGCCGATATGAACGACAAAATAGAAAAGGCGGCTGCGCTCTCGCTCGAGACAAAGAAAATCAGCGACCGCATCGACTCGCTTGCAATGCAAATCGAGGAGATCAATGCGGGCGACAAATCGAGATACGACTCCCTCATTTCGCAGCTGAACGCGGAACTCAAGAGGATGGGCGCGTCCATCGAAAATGTCGCAAAGTCTTCGCAAAACAACCGCGACCTCATCGAGGAACTCGCGAAGCGTTCGTCGAAGCGCACCACGCAGGAGGAACCCGCGCAAAACAGACAGCAGGCGGCACGGCAAGCTCCCGAACGGACGGCGGCAGCCGAACAGCCCGCGCAGCAGACGCAGACGGCGGAACAACCCGCGCAAAACGGGGAATCGAAAAAATACAAAATCCAGAGCGGCGACACCTTCGCGAAACTGGCGAAAAAACACGGGGTCTCGCTCGACGCAATCATTGAGGCAAACCCCGACGCGAACCCGTCGCGGCTGAAAGTCGGGCAGGAAATCAACATCCCCGCCAAGTAGACTTCAACGAAACGCGCTTTTTTTCAGGGCGCGTTTTTTTAACTTCGCAAAAGATGAAAATCAAAGTCAGAGAGTGGAAGCTCGAGGGCGAGAAACTCGTCGCGGACTGCCGCGTGTTCAAAGTAAAACTCAGAACCTTTGTCCACCCCGACGGCAGACGCGGAGATTTCTACGTGAACGAATCCGCCGACTGGGTTCAGGTCGCTCCGATTATCCGCGACGAAAAAAGCGGGAAAATCCGCACCGTGCTCGTAAAACAGTTCCGCTTCGGAATACAAAAGATGTCGTGGGAATTTTCGGGCGGAATCGTGGAAAACGGCGAAAGCCCCGCAAAGGCGGCGGCGCGCGAACTGCTCGAAGAGACGGGCTACTCGGGCGACAAACCGAAAATCCTCGCATCCTACTCGCCGAACCCCGCGATACAAAACAACCTCGCGCACTTCGCGGTATTGGAAGGCTGCAAAAAAACCTCCACGACCGACTGGGACGAAAACGAGGAAATCGAAACAAGACTCGTCGATGTCGACAAGCTCGATTCAATGGTAAAAAGCGGGAAAATCACGCATGCAATCGCCATAAACTCAATCTACTTTTTGCAAAAATACCTCGCAAAGAAATGCGGGAAATAACCCGCTTTGCGCCGAAAAAAAACAGATGCCGCTACACGAAGACAGCCGAACTCTTAGCGAATTTCGCAACATACCGTTTGCCGAATCGTTTTCGATTAAGCGCACAACGGCGGGCGTTCCCGAAGCG
Organism: uncultured Verrucomicrobiota bacterium; assembly: GCA_949293415.1. GTDB lineage: Bacteria > Verrucomicrobiota > Verrucomicrobiia > Opitutales > Intestinicryptomonadaceae > Merdousia. The sequence continues at coordinate 10,295 of CASFDK010000051.1, read as the reverse complement.
TCGCAGTCGCTGGCGAAAAAATTTCTGGCGCATTTCAAGATCAAAGTCGAAAACGAGGGCGCAACCGTCGCAAAAAATTGGGACAAATGCGTGCCGCCCCGATTCCTCGGAAAATCCTCGCCCGAAAACGTACGCGCGGGCGTGCTGTACGTCAGCGCGGAAAACGCCGCGGTGCGGCAGGAAATGGCGTTCGAGGAACGGGCTATTCTCGCAAAAGTAAAACGGCTCGACGGCTGCGCAAAAATAAGAAAAATAAGATTCGTATGAAATTTTTTACGGCACAAATGGAGGTCGTACCTGCGGACTTCGAGGCGAATTTCAGGAAGATCGCCGAAATCGCGAAACGGGCGAGGGAAAGCGGCGCGGAACTTGCCGTATTTCCCGAAATGTTCGTCTGCGGCTTCAACTACAAAAAGAACCTCGAATACCTGCGCGAGAACGGAGACAAAGCCGAGCGCACAATCGCCGAAATCGCGAAAGAGTCCGGAATCGCAATCTGCGGCACACTTCCGCACTTGTGCGACGGCGGGGAAATGCCGCGCAATCGAATGGTTCTCGTGGACGAAAACGGCGGTGAAATAGCCCATTACGACAAAATCCATCTATTCCCGCCGATGAAGGAAGACCGCCACGTTTGCGCGGGCGACGAAATCGTGGTTGCCGACACAAAGTGGGGAAAATTGGGGCTTGCCATCTGCTACGATCTGCGCTTCCCCGAAATGTTTGCCGAGATGAAAGCCCGCGGCGCGGAAACGTTCATAGTAAGTGCGGCGTTCCCGCATCCGCGTTCGGATGACTGGCGCACACTGATAAGGGCAAGAGCCGCTGAAAACAACTGCCCAATGGTGGCTGTAAACAGAATCGGAACGGAAAGTTTCGGTAGAACATCGGCGGAATACTGCGGGATGTCGGCGATAATTTCGAACAACGGAACAATTTTTTATATCTGCGATTAAGCGCGGCATTTTTTATATCTGTGATTATACGGCGCGGCTATAGCCGCGCCTTTCCCGCTTCTTCCGCATTGGGCGTTTTTTCAATCGCCCAATTTTTTTATATCTGTGTGTACTCGGCGCGGCTATAACCGCGCCTTTCCTGCCTCTTCCGCATTGGGCGTTTTTCAAACGCCCAATCGCTACTTATTTTACCCTCCTCGCCGTGCAGGCTGCAGCCTGCCAACGACGCTTCAATGCAAAAGCAATCGCAATCGCCCCAAAAATTGCGGCGTACTCGGCTGGTTCGGGAACGGACGGCGCGGAATATGCCACTCTGAAGCCGCTTACCCTACCCGTCAATGAGGCTGGATCCAAATATACAACCGACGCGTCCGACTTTATTCGTACGCCGTTCTGTAGAAACCGCCGCCGTATGTACCGACTCTGTCGCCCGCCGCGTTTATATCCATTACAAGCTCGATTACATTGCCCGTCTGGTCCAAAGTGCCGTACGAACTCGGATACATTTCGTGCTCTTTAACACTTGAAGTTCCGCCGTTTCGGTTGTTGTAGTTCGCCATATCAGGGCTTATCGAACCGCCCGTCGCGTATAAATAATATGTTTCGGTTTCGGGATCGTAATACGCCGCCTTGTAGCATTCGTCGAGAGTGGGAATCCTGTATGTTCCGTCGAAGTTTGCGTTTTCCCCCTTGAATACGTCGATGCTCGCGCCGAACTTCGCAAAGTCGTAGACTCCGGCGAGGAAATCAGCGGCAGTGGCGTTTTCGCGCGCGCCGTTCGTGAGCCAGTTGCAATACATCGCGGCGGCGAATCCGCTTATAAAATTGACGGCGTAGTTTTCCTTGCCCGCCGCAACCGTAAAGCCGTTCCCCGAGGCGTTTTGCTCTATCAGGGAAAATTTGGCGTACGACGAAGAAGTGTCGAAACCGCCGTACAACTTGACATCCGTTCCGTTTACGCTGACGGTATTGCCGCCGACCGCATTCATAAACTTGACGTACTGGGCATTGGTGACTTCGTATTTGCCGATGCTGTAATTGCGGTCGACTGCGCCGAATTTTGTTTCGGGATTTGCCGCATTGCCCGCATTGCCAACTTCGACGAAGTGGGTACTGTTCGCGCCGAGCCAGTCCTTTGCCGACACCGCCGAAACCGCACACAACAATGCGGCGATCGTCATCGATAATTTTTTCATATATTTTCTTTCCGTTGATGTTATTGTAAGCCATCCCCGAGAAAGAAAATACGGCTCATGGCGATTCGACACGCCGAACAACTCGCCCTGCGGGAAGTCTAGCTTGTATTCGGAATCGCGCTCCTTGTAGTAATATCCCGATTTGTACGCCATTTTACTCTGCAATTTTCTATCGGGCAGATTGTAGATTTTTCCGTTGCGCCCGAAGCGAGTAGCCTATTCCACCTGATGCTCCCAGTCAATCCCTACGTGCGCGTCAAGCTCTTCCAAAAGAATCTTCCCGAAATTCCGCAACTGGTCGGGAGTTGACGGCATTTCGCCGGATGGAACTGCAAACGGTATTTCCATAGCCGCGCTCCACATGACATTCTCCAACCTTTCCGCCCATTTTGCGAATGTTATCGGCCGTCTGTCGTGCAAAAACGGGTCGAAATCGACATCCAATTCGGGATTGTTCGCAAGTCCGCCCGATTCATTGTAGCGTTCGGCAAGCTTCAGCGAGAAGCCTTTTGCCAAATTCCGCTTTTTGCCGTTTTTCCCGAAGACGAAATATATGCCGTTGGCGCGCGTGGAGATACTGCTCATTTCCGAAAAAAGCGGGGAATGCAAATCCAAAACTACCGTTTTTTTTCCGTCGGCGTTCAGTTTATCCAATATCCGTTTTAGCGTTGCCGTGGCGGCGTACCTTGACGTTCCGTAATAGTCCTGATTGTGGTCGCGCGGTTTGCGGAATTTTCCCTGCCCGCCCTCCTCTACGCCGTCCAAATCCACAAGGGGAAATGCGGTAACCCGAATGTTTTTCGCGTATTTTACGGCGGAAAGAAATCCCTCCAAGACAAAGCTAGCCGCAGATTCGCAGGCGTGGTGGCGGCAGGTTAGAACCGCCGTGACGGCGGAGTTTTCGTTTCCGAGCTCAACGAACACGTTTTCGCGCCCGCGCTCGGTTTTGCAGAAATGTCGGATCGCGATTCCGCGCGATTGCGCGAATCTTTTAAAATCCGAATACAGGTAGGGTATGACGGAAGCGAAGCGGACTTCGGCGGCGTCCTCAGAGACGCGGTATGCGAATTTTGCGGAATCGCCGCATCGGCGGACAGAACGCGCGCCCAGCGGCGTCCAGTTTTTGCCGGAGTCCTCCGAGACGAACGCCCCGCATGCGTCAACGGCGTTTTTACCCGATACGCTTATTTCCAAAAGTTTGCCGGACGCTTTTCTTACGCGAAAATTCCAATAGCTTCCGTCGCGGGAGCATCCGAAGGAATCGGGGGCAATCGAAATTTTCCCGTCCGCCGAAGCGGCGATAACGGCATTGCCTCCCGCGAAATCGGCGGAAACGTCCGCAGCAGGCAAATGCGCGGCGCAGAGAGACAGAAATGCGGAAAATGCGAATATCTTTTTCATGTTTTGTGTTATACGCAAATGGGGGCGGATTTTTCTCAAATCCGCCCCCATGCATTGTTTTTACAGGCCCATTAGAATTCGAATCTGATATAGCCGCCGATATGGTAGTTCAGCTCGGATAAGCTTACTTCGGCGTTGTAATTTGCCCCCACCGATACGGAGTCGGTGACGTTGCCGTTTATGTCTAACCCGAGAATCGCGTAGTCTCTTTCGATTACCGATCCCCTGAGAATGCCACTGCTGACGGCAAACATGGAGGGATCGAGCGAATAGCCTACGTTGTACCTGTTATCGAGGAATTCGTGGGCGTACATTGCGCTGACGGCAATTCTCAGAATGTCCTCGCAGTGGTAGGCCGCCTCGAATCCCGCAAGACTCCTGATGCTGTGGTAGTCGCCACCGGCATAGGACATTGCGTCCGAACCCGTGTATTCCTTTTCCGTCGCGCTTTTTGTAAGCAGCGCGGAGTAGTTTACACCGAGAAGGGGTGTAATCGAGAAGGGAAGCCCGCAGGGTTTTATCGTATAGCGCAAGCCGCCGAATGCCCCGAAGGTGTCGCTTTCGTAATCGACCTTCGCCTTGCCGGCCGCCGCCTCGCGTTCGGATTTATTGTCTCCGTAGGAGTAGGTCAAACCGATGTACGCGTCGAGCCCGTCCGTTATCTGATAGTCCCCGTAGAGGTTGATTATCAGGTTAGTGGATTCAGCTTTTGCCGACACATTGTCGCCCGTCGCGCGGGAATACGCTCCGCCCGCCGAAATCCCGAAGAAGAGGTCGCGGTTGACGATGTATTCCAGGTTGGCAAGACCGCCGGCCGAATAGGAGCTGGCTCCCGAATTTCCGTCCGTTCCCGCAAAATCCCCGAGTCTGTTTACACTTCTGAAGGATACCGAGGTAACGTCGGAGATGTCCTTTTCCGAACCGTCCGAAACAGCAGCGACTTCCTTCGAACCCGCAAACGCCGGACGTCCGTGCATTGCGCGGGTGGCGGAGATGTAGTCTACCGTGGAGAGCGCTATCGAATTCGCGAGAGCCGCCTGTTGGCGCGCGGAGTACGTCATTGCATTCGGAAGCGAAGCCGAAAGCGACTTTTCGCCCGTAATATACGGCATTTTAATGTCGCGGATGTTTTCGCTGTCCTTATCGAGATCGCCCGAGTGTTTGAGGCTGTCGATGATTTTGGCAAATTCGGCTTCGTTTGCGGTTTTTGCAACCGTCTTTTCGACGAATCTGTTTGCCTTTATTTCATGGACCACCTTGCCGTCCGATACCGAGTATTCGACATCAAGGATACCGTTGTCGGTTGTTCCCGAAACCGTATTCGCGTCGATGTCTGTCGCGTAGAGGTCGGTTGCCGTCAGGTTTTGACTGTACTGCGCGGTTTCGTTTTGGATTTCGCCCGCCGAGTCCCTGTACGTGTGGTTGAACGAGCCGCTTTGCGGAACGTCGTCGTATTTGCCCACAAGCGTGAACTCGTTTACAACCGATTCGTCCGCGGCTTCGAATGCGAACGCCGCATGGGATTTCGCCTTCAGGAAGTTCCAAACCGACTTTTCCGTGCCGCCGAGAACGCCGTTTACTGCGACATCGGAGGTTCTGCCCACGGCAGAGTGCTGTCCGGCGGACTTTACCGAATCGAAGGTCCAGTTGTTTTCCGTCACGAGTTCGACATCGCTGGCAAAATTCAGCTTGCCGACGATTTCCACATCGTTTTGCGTAAACGACAACTGCAGTCTTTCGCCCGTCGATGCCGCCCCGATATCGAGAACCGTTCCCGTGAGCGCGTCGGATTTGATTGCCGAAGCGTGGAGAATCAGTTTGTCTACGGTTGCAGAGCCGCTTTGGGAGTTTATCAGGGGATTTCCGCCCGTTTCGTACACCGCACCGACTTCGTCGGCGCCGATTTCAATCGTTCCGACATTGTCGGCGTACATAAACGCTCTGTCGTTCTTCACCTGCGTGTAGTTGACCCCGTCAGCTATCGAGCGAATCTCGGCGTTTCCGACCGATTCCAAGTCGAGATAGTTGGCGGCTTTATTTACGGCAACTTCCGCCGCGTTGGATATTTTCGTAGCGACGTTTGCCGTATTGACCGTTATAACGGACGAAGACTGCGTTCCACTCAGCGTGGCTTTCGTATTGTCCGCATCCCCGTCGAGGGAGCCCACGGCGATATTGCCCGACGCCTTGATGTTTATTTCGGCCGCAGCTTCGACTGCGTCGGCCGTGAAGCCGGCAACATTGAGGACGTTTACGTTTTCGTCAGCCTTGATCCTGTCGACTACGACATTGTCCGCGCCGTCGATTTTGAGATTTTTGGCTTCAATCCCGTTCAGGGCGGATACGTCGGAAACATTCTTTATTTCGGTGTCGCCTGTCGTTTTGAGAGAACCCGTAAAGCTTACGTTTCCTCCCTTGACGGCGTTATCCATCGAGAACGAATTTGCCGAAACGTCTCCCGTAAAGGTCGTGTCTCCTTTTACGTCGTCGATTGTCACGGAATTTGCGGCGGTCAGCTTCTTTGCAAACTTCACGTCGCCGCCGACGGTGTCAATGCCGAGCGCGTCGAGCAGGACTTCGTCGCGGAAATCGACATCGTTGGATATCGACACGATATCCATTCTGTTCGCTCCCGCGGAAATCTTTCCGTTGACGATTACGCCCGATACGTTTTCGATTTTGGAGTCGCCTCCGCCGAGAACGTTCTTCAATTCGACTTTTTGGGTTTGGTCTGCTCCCTTTACGGAAACATAGCCCACGTTCGCGGTCGAAGTAACGTCTCCGCCGGCGCTGCCGACAATAAGTCCGCCGCCGATATTGCCGTTTGCGGAAACCGTGTCGTTGGCCGTGCCGATATTGACGGAACCCGATACGCCCATGGAATTAACCGTTACCGCGCCGTTGGCAGTGCCTATTGTGGCATCGCCGTCGACTGCGTCCATCAGCGTCGTTCCGCCGACCTCGCCTGCAACCGAGAAGTTGCCGATGCCGGAAACTTCGGCGTTGCCGCCTACGTTGTTCCGTATCTCCACGTCCTTCGCGTTTTTGATTTCGAGAGAGCCAGCGTTTTCGGCGGAAATGCCCTGCGTATCCGCGGCTTTGAGCTTGCCCTGCACGTCCTGCAAGGCTATTTGCCCGCCGACGTTTTTGGCGTCGAGCGCGCCGAGCGATACGGAGCTGTCTATTCCGCCCGAGATATCAACGGCTGAGAGCGTTCCGGCGACATTGTTTGCCTCCACGCTTCCTGCCGTGTTCACGGCGACGTTTGCGGAGGCGTTTTCCACGTACACTTTTCCGGCTACGTTTTTGGCGTTTACGTCTCCGACGGCCGTTCCCGATATTTCGAGGGCGTCCACGTTTTCCGCGAGGGACGTTCCGTTTACGTCGGTTAGGGAAACTGTTCCGGCGTTATTGACGTTGAGCGAGCCAGCCGACACTGCGGTTATATCGCCCGAAACATCGGTGGCCTTCAATTCGGCGTCAACGTTGTTGAGGGTGATGCCGCCGCCGATATTCCTCGCGTCGAGAGAGCCGAGCCTTGTCGCGCTGCTTATGCTTCCGCCGACATTTTCGGCGGAGAGCTTTCCGCTGATATCGTCGGCTGCGACATTGCCACCGACGGCGGACACGCTTACGTTCGTGCCTTCGGAAACGGCGACATTGTTTGTTATGTCCTTTGCCGTTACATCGTTTTCCGCAACGGATATTGTCAGGCTGTCCGCGCCGACGACTTTTGTTATTCCCTTTACGGTGTTCGCGCTGACCGCGCCGCCGATGTAGGTGGCGTCAAGCTGGCCGTCCACATCCGCGAGGGAGAGGTCGCCGCCAATATCCGCGGCCTTCACGTTGCCGCCGACTTTCCCGCCTACGGAAACGCCGCCCGTTATGGATTCGGCCATTACGTTTCCGCCGACATTGCCCGATACCGCAAGGCTGTCTGCGTATCTTACGTTTGCGTCTCCGATGCCGATTTCGGCGACGGAAACGTCCTTGGCTCCGTTAACGTCGAGCGATTTCGCTTTTTGCGCGGTTATATTCGAGACGTCGCGCGCCTTGATTTCGCCGGCAACGTCGCCCTGGAAGTCGATATCTCCGGCGTCTTTTATGTCTGCCGAACCGAGCGTTCCGCTTGCGGAAACGTTCTTCGCCCCATTGACTTTGAGCTCTCCGACAACCGTGTTGACGGATATGTCTCCGTTCACCGCCGATGCCAGGACGGAATCTATCGAACCCGCGCTTGTTATGCCGTTTTCGCCTATGTTGGCGGCGTCGAGCTTGCCCGACAGATTGTCGGCTACAACACCCTTGGCGTCGCGCACAATCAAATCGGATCCGTTCTCGATTTCCACGTTGCCCGCTATATTCTTTGCGGTGACCTCGCTTCCAGCGGTCGTTATCGACAGGCTCTTGGCGTCTATCACCGAGGCGACTCCGCCGACTTCTTCAATCGAGATGTCGCCTGCGGATTTTGCATCGAGAGAGCCGATTTTGCCCGTTGCGGCGATGTCGCCCGTGTTGGAGGCCTCCAGCTGGTTCGTTACGTCGGCGAACGAGAGGTTGCCCGCGTTTTTGGCGTTTACGCTGCCTACCGTGCCCGAAGCCGATACGTTTTTGACGTCGTCGACTTTCAGCTCGTTCTGCACAGCGGCGACAGATATATCGCCGCCAACCGTCGTCGCGTCGAGAGAGCCGAGATTTGTCGAGCTTGTTATGCCGCCGTCTATATCGCTTGCCTTGAGTTTGCCGGATATGTCGTCCGCGCTTACGTTTCCGCCCGCGCCGTTTACCGTGAGGTTGATTCCCTTCGCCAGTTTAACGTCGCCGGCGATTGTCTTTGCGGTTATGTCGCCGTTGGCGGTCGTTATGTCGAGGCTTGCCGCGCCGCTTACGTCGCCGATGCCGTTCACCGTCGCCACTTGGACGTCGCCCGCGCCGTTTATGCTAAGCGAGCCCGCGGAATTTGCCGACAAGTCCGAAACATCCGTCGCCCTTATGCGTCCGCTTACGTCGTTGAGGGTTGTTGCCCCGCCGACGTCGGTTGCGTCGAAACTGCCGAGTGTTCCGGAGCTTTCAACTGTTCCGTTTATGCTCTTTACGACCAGCCCGTTTGTAACGTTGTCGGCGACAACGCTGTCGGCCGTGTTTATATCAACCGCGGAGGCGGAGCCGATTTCGGCTTTCCCCGAGATTTTCGAGGCGCCCACCGTGCCCGTCGCGCTGCCGATTTTCAGGCTGCCTGCCTTTTTGATGTCTGCCGAGCCGTCGAGATCGGTTATGTCGACCGCGCCTGCAACAGAATTTGCGGTTACGTCGCCGTTGGCTGTCGTTATTTTCAGGCTTGCCGCGTCGGTTACGTTCGAGGTTCCCTCTACGGTTTCCGCGGATATGTCGCCCGCTCCGTTGGCGGTAAGTTTGCCGTCGATTTTTCCGGTTACGGCGACGTCGGATACATCCGTAAGTTTCATGTTGCCCGACACCGTATCCACGGTTATCGAACTTTCAGATTCTTCGGCTGTAAAGTTGCCGTTTACGCTTCCGACCGATACCGCGCCGCCAGTGGCGCGCGACAAATCGACCTTTCCGTCCACCGTGCCGAGATTGATGTCGCCGTTGATTGCGTCGGCGCGCACGTTCCCGTTGGCGGAAACGATGTCAAGGCCTGTCGCGTTGGCGACGTTCGTCGTTCCGTTTACAGTGGAAACATCCACATTGCCGGCTCCGTCGATGTCGAGGCTTGCCGCTGTTTCGGCGGATATGTCTGCAATGCCGCGCGCTTTTATTGTGCCGACCACGTCTTTCGCCGTAATCGAGCCGGTTACGTTCGAGGCGTCGAGCGAGCCGAGGCTGGTCGCGCTTGTAACGTTTCCGCCGATTTTTTCGAGCGTCGCGGCGCCCGCCACATTGTCGATTTTCACGTCGCCCGCAATGTTTTTCGCGGTTACGTCGGAATTTGCGTTCGCAATGTCCACGCTTCCCGCCGTGTCAACGAGCGCATTTCCCGTTACGGTGTCGGTCACTTTCACTTCGCCGCCGATTCTTTGGGCGTCGAGAGTTCCGTTTATGTTGTCGAAGGATACGTCTCCCGTCATGTCGCTTACAACCACATTGCCCGTCGTCGCAACCGAAAGGGAGGCGGCATTTTGCACGCCGAGAGAGCCTGTAGATCCGATATTGACATCGTTTGCCCCGTCTATATCGGTGACCGTCGCGGAGTTTATATCGACATCCTGAACGTTTCTAAGTTCGGCTGTGCTGACATTTCCCGTTACGGTTACATTTCCCGCGGAGTTCGAAACGGAAAGCTTGCCGCTAACCGTGCCGACATTGGTGTCGCCGGTAGCCGAGCCAATGGTCAGGTCTCCCGTGAGTGCTGTGGAAGACACGGTGTTTGCGCTCGCGATTGTAGCGTTGCCTGTGCCGTTTACGGTTGTCGCTCCGCTTACCGTCGCCGCGCTGAGGTTGCCGCCGTTGAGTGTTGCGTCGAGTGCGCCGAGTGTGCCTGTCGCCGTTACGTCGGCCTGTGCGTCGCCGAAGGTCGCCGTTCCGGACACGTCGCCGATGTTTACCGCACCGCTGTTGGAGGCTACGTTAAGGTCACCAGTGAGTGCCGTAGAAGACACGGTGTTCGCGCTTGTACTTGTCGCGTTGCCCGTGCCGTTTTCGGTCGTCGGACCGCTTACCGTCGCCGCGCTGAGGTTGCCACCGTTGAGTGTGGCGTCGAGTGCGCCGAGTGTGCCTGTCG
>CASFDK010000050.1 GCA_949293415.1 uncultured Verrucomicrobiota bacterium | reverse complement strand
TAGCAATAACTTACGGGCTTATAAGCTGGTGGCCAGACCAGGAATCGAACCAGGGACACAAGGATTTTCAGTCCTCCGCTCTACCATCTGAGCTATCTGGCCAAGTGAAAAATTGAAGTTGCGACTACATCCGATTTATTCGTAAACGTCAAGCCCATTTTTTCATTTTTTTTCTTTTTTTATTCGGTTGATTTTTTGCTTCGCCTTTGCCATCTTCGTCGTCGAAAAATTTGCTCCGCAACTTCTATATTATGAAATCGTTTGCAATTATTCTATCCGCATTGACGGTCTCGGCTTCCGCCGCGACGGTCGATCTTTTCAACGGCAAAAATCTCGACGGTTGGACTCCGTTCGCCGACGGACTCGCCGATGCGTCGTCCGTTTTCTCCGTCCAAAACGGCGTAATCCGCGTTCAGGGCAAGCCCTTCGGTTTCATTCGCACGAACAAAAAATATTCCGACTTCCGTTTGCACGTCGAATGGAAGTATCCGCGCGAGTCCATCAACAGCGGCATTTTCCTCTTCGTTCAGGAAGATATGAAGCTTTGGCCGAATGCAGTCGAATGTCAGTTGATGAAGGGCAAGGTCGGCGACTTCGTGTTGCTCGGCGGTTCGAATATTGCTGAGTTCAAGCTGTCTGCGGGGGCGGAGCGTCCGAAATTCCCCGTTGTGAAAAGATTCGGAGAATCGAATGAGAATCCCGCGGGCGAGTGGAACAATGCCGACATAATCTGTAAAGACGGTTCGATAACCGTTTTCATCAACGGCACGCTCCAGAACAAGGCGACGGGTTCGTCCAATAAGTCGGGCTACATTGCGTTGCAGTCGGAGGGCGGCGAAATCCATTTCCGCAACGTTCGTCTTACTCCGCTTGAAGACTGATTTTCGTCCGTCTTCGATATGCAAAAAACGCCGCACGAAAACGAAACCGCGCGGCGTTTTTGTTTTCGGGATTGTGCTTTCCCTATTTTTTGTTCGGGTCGAAACGTGCCGCATCGACGATGCACCAGATGTGCAGGGGCAGCGCGATTATTAGAAGCAGTCCGCCCGTGAGCGCTCCGAGCATGTAGAATATATAGCAGGCGATGAAAAAGCCAAGCGCGGCTCCAATGCGCCCCTGTACGAGCTGACCAAGCCCGCGATGAAGAACGATGCGAGGGCTGCTATAACGTTTCCGGCTGAACCTTGATTCATATTATAATTCCTTTCTTTGTATTTTTTTGTTGTGTGTATTTATTATAAAATCAGCATTGCGTCGCCGTAGGAATAGAAGTTGTATTCGCGTTCGATTGCAAGTCTATAAAGTTCTTTCAACTTTTCCGTTCCGCCGTCCGAATCGGGTTTGAGGAAAACCGCCACAAGGCACATCAGGGTGGAGCGAGGCAGGTGGAAGTTGGTTATCATTGCGTCGGCGGCGTGTATGCGCTGCGGCGGATAGACGAAGAGTTCGGCGGAGTCGGCAATCGGCTTGTCGGTGGGGAATCCGTCGGGATGTTTGCGCACGAAGTCCTCCATCGCCCGAAGCGACGTAGTTCCCACGGCGAGGCGCGGCACCGACTTGTCCGCCATTGCCGCGAGCGTCCGCGCTGGGATTTCGTAGATTTCCGAGTGCATTTTGTGGTCTTCGACGACTTCGCTTTTCAGCGGTTGGAACGTACCGATTCCCACGTGCAGGGTCAGGTCGAAGAATCCGTTGCCGCGCGACTTGAGCGTATCGATAAGTTCGGGCGTGAAGTGCAGCCCCGCGGTGGGGGCGGCTGCGGCGACGCGCTTTGAGGGGTCGGCGTAGACGGTTTCGTATCGGCGGTTGTCGAAGCCGCGGTCGTAGTCGGGCGAGTGTTGGTCGCGGGCGATGTACGGCGGCAGGGGAACTACGCCGATTTTTTCGCTCATTGCAACGACGCTTCCGCCATCGGCGGTATCGAATTTTACGACGGCTCTTCCGTCTTCGAACTTTTCGAGCACGGTGGCGCGGAAGGAGTTTTCCACTCCGAAGCTCGCGCCGATTTTCAGCCGTTTGGCGGGCTTAAGCATACACGTCCAGACGTGCGGGTCGCCGCAGGGGGTTAGCAGAAGGCATTCGACATTTCCGCCCGAATCCTTTTTTGCGAAGATTCTGCCCTTGAGCACCGCTGCGTTGTTGCGGAAAAAATTTACGGGGCGGTCGAGAAATTTCGGAAGGTCGGCGAAGTGCGCGTGTTCGACCGAGTCGGAGGCGCGGTCATAGACGAGCAGGCGCGAGTGGTCGCGCCTTTCGGCGGGGAAGCGCGCGATTCTTTCTGCCGGCAGTTCGTAGTCGAGTTCTGACGTGTTCATACTATAAGTGAAATTCTTTTTTCGCGTTCGCGTTTTTCGGGGTCGATTTTTCCCACGCCGCTACATTCGGCGCAGAGCGATGCGTAGGCGGCGGCGCGCTTGAGAGCGGTTTTTGCGGGGGCGTGTTTTTCGAAAATTTCGTATGCGAGGCGCGCGAGCATTGCATCGCCGCAGCCCGTGGCGCGGACTTCGCGGGCGATTTTCGGGACGGAGATTTCTTCCGTTCCGCGCCCGAAATCGGCGAGAATCGGGTTTGCGCCGTCGCTTACCGCAAAGATTTTTGCGTCCGCGAAAAATTCGGCGCGGGCATATTCGAAGACTTCGGCGAAGTCGTGTTCCGTTCCGCCGTCGATTTTCCCGAGGAATGCGAAGAGTTCGGCGCGGTTGACTTTCAGAATGTCGCAGCCGCACTTTGCGAGGTCGGCGAGCGGTCTGCCGTATGTGTCGAGGCAGAAGAGCAGGTTTTTTTCGCGGATTAAGGCGGCGATTTTTTCGGCGTAGCTCGGCTTCCACGCGGGAAAACTGCCGCAGAATGCGAGGATGTCGCCTGCGTTTGCGGCTTCGGAAATTCGGGCGAGAACATCGTCGAGCGCGGATTCGGGCACGGGAAGGTCGGATCCGAGGAAGGTTGTTTTTGTGCCGCTTTTGTTGTCTACGCAGACAAGACCCGTACGCGTTTCGCCGTCGATTTCCGAGAGAATCAGCGGAATGTTTTCGGCGCGCAACGCGTCGACACACCGCCCGCCGCCGTATCCCGCGGGGAATATCGCAGCCGTTGCGGGCATGCCGATTGCGATTGCTGCCCGCGCCACGTTCACGCCTTTTCCGCCGACGGAAAACAGACTTTCGCCGATTGCCCGCGCGGTTTGTCCGCGTTCGGGCATATCGAAGACGGCCGCCGTTTCGGCGAGCAGGTTGCCCGTGATTGTGAATACTCTGCGCATTGTTTCGAGAATGAGCCTTTTTTTCGCGGGCGCAAGAAAAACGGTTGCAATGACAGTATAAAGTATGGGAGAATGCTCGGTTGAATATCGAATAATTATGAAAATGAAAATTCTTATGGTATCCCCCGAATGCGCTCCCTTTTCGAAAGTGGGCGGACTTGCCGATATGGTTTCCTCTCTCTCGAAAGAGTTCGCGTCCGACGGTTGCGACGTGAGGATTTTCACGCCCCTGTATTCCTCCATAAAGCGCACCGACGCTTTAAAAAAGGAGATGGACAACCTGTCGGTTCATATGGGGCTGGGTATCGAGGAGTTCGCTTCGGTCTGGAGCGCGCCGCTCGGCAGCGCAAGAACCTACTTTCTCGAATTCAACCGCTACTACGACCGCCCCGGAATCTACAATTACGGCGCGGTCTCGTACGACGACAACGGCGGCAGATATTCGTTCCTTTCCCGCGCGGCGTTGGAGTTCTGCCTTACGACGGGCTGGATTCCCGATGTAATCCACTGCCACGACTGGACGACGGGGCTGATTCCCGTCTATCTGAACACCACGCTCCGCCAGTCCGCGCTCGGGCGCACCGCGACGGTTTTCACAATCCACAATCTACAGCATCAGGGCGTGTTCGACAGGGGTGTTCTCGAATACGCGGGTTTGCCGTCGAGCGAGTTCCGCGCCGACTCGTGCGAGTCGTACGGAAGCCTGAATATGATGAAAGCCGGGCTTTACAATTCGACGAAAATCACAACCGTAAGCCCCACCTATGCCTCCGAAATCAGAACGGCCGAATACGGCTGCGGGCTCGACCAGATTCTGCGTTTCCGCGCGGGCGACTTAATCGGAATCGTCAACGGGGTGGACACACAGGAGTGGAATCCCGCGACCGACAAATACATTGCAAAGAACTACGACGCCGAAAACATGTCGGGCAAAACCGAATGCAAAAAAGCCCTGCAAAAGCGGCTCGGGCTTGCGGTCGACAAGCACAAGCCGCTCTTCGGCGTGGTCTCGCGCCTGTTCGACCAGAAGGGGCTTGATTTGCTCGCGCGAATCGCAAAGCCGCTTGTCGACAATATGGACGTGCAAATCGCGGTTTTGGGAAGCGGCGAGCCGTGGCTCGAAAACGCGTTCTCTTCGCTTGCGGCTCAGAACGGCGGGCGTATCGCCGCGTACATCGGTTACGACAACTCGCTTTCGCACGCAATCGAGGCGGGCTCCGACTTCTTCCTTATGCCGAGCCGATTCGAACCGTGCGGGCTCAACCAGATGTATTCGATGATTTACGGCACGCTGCCGATTGTCCGCGCGACGGGCGGCTTGGTCGATACCGTGTCGCAGTACGAAGAGGGCACGGGCAGGGGCGACGGCTTCCTGTTCTCCGATTCCACCGCCGACGCGCTCTACAACACAATCGGCTGGGCGTGTTCCACTTGGTACGACCGCCCGTTCGACATCGAGGCTATGCGCCGCAATGCAATGGGCAGGGATTTCTCTTGGAAGGTTTCGGCGCAGAAATACGCGCAGGTCTACCAGTGGGCTGTCGGCGTACGCTCGTCGGCATTCTAATTTCCGCGCGTTGTTCCGCCGATGTTCGAACGCCCCGCAAACCGCATCTACCGCAAGAGCCAAATGGGACTTTGGTTCGGGCGCGTCGCGTGCGATTGGGAAAGGGCGTTCCGCGCCGAGGAAATTCTCTACGGCAGAAAGCTCTATAAGGAGGGCGCGATAAGAACCGTGGAGCTTTCGGAAAACGAGGCTATAATCTGCGCCAAGCTTCCCGACGCGTCCGAGCCGTACTGCGTGCTCGACTTCGAGGGTGACCGCTACGTGCGCCGCGGTTCGTCGGAGAATTTCCAGAACGCGGCCCTTTCCGTGGCGGGCTTCTACGAGATAGAGGAGCTTGTCGGCGACGTTTTTTCGAGCGACGAATTTATCGACTACGACGCCTCCGACTATGCGGAAGCCGCTTCGGACGGCGGCGCGGACGGCGAACAGACCGACGCGGGCGTTTCTGATGAAAAGGGCGAATCCGAAAGCGAATCAAAATCGGATAGCGAATATCCGAAACTTATATTGACGTTTTCGTCGCGCCGCAGGGGGCTTGCGTTTTCCGCCGCGTGGGGCTTTGCCGACGGAAAAACGCGCAGGGTTTTCGGCGCGAAATGCCTGCCGCTCGACAGGCTCGGCGATGCGCAGCGCGAAAACATAGTGCGGCTCGCCACAATGGCGCGCAAGTACGGCTTCAAGTACGAAGCCGACAACTATGTGCTTTCGGAGCTTTCGAAAATTCCGTCGTTCCTGCAGACGGCTTTGCCGCTCTGGGAAAAATATTTTACGATACGCAAAGACGCGAAGGTCGGGTTGCTTGCGCTCGGAGAAAGGCGGCTCGAGCTGCGTCCCGCCGCAAGGGGTGTGGATTCGAATTCAACCGACTTCGACATCGAATGGCGCACGAGCATCGGGGGGAGCGAAATAGACGCGGCGGAACTTTCGAAAATCGTTGGCGGCGGCGCGTCGGCGTTGCACATCGTTCCCGAGTACGGAATTTTGCGCGTCTCTGGCGGCGACACGGCGTTCATCCGCAACGTAGAGCGCGCCCGCGAGTTCGGCTTTGAGGCCGGAAAAATTCCGCGCTATATGCTGCTTTCGATGTCGCAGTTCGGCGGGGGAATCGCGCTGTCGCCCGAGCTGAAAAAATGGATGGATTCGCTCACCGCTCGTTCCGATTCCGAAATGTCGAAGCTGCCCGATTTTCTCCGCAACTACCAAAAGCGCGGCGTGCTCTGGGCGAAACGCCTGTTTGAGCACGACTGCAACGCGCTAATCGCTGACGAAATGGGCTTGGGTAAAACATTGCAGACTCTGACGCTCGTGAATTTGTCGGCATCGGCGGACGGGGCGAGGAAATTTTTCGTGGTGTGCCCCGCGAGCGTTATTCCCGTATGGCTTTCCGAGACGAAAAAATTCTTTCCGAATCTCGAATGCGGGGTGTTATCGTCGTCGTCCGATTTTTCGACGGCGCAGCTCTGGATTTCAAGCTATACGCAACTGCGCAGGAACAGGGCGGCGGTCGAAAAAATTCCGTTCGAGATTGCCGTTCTCGACGAGGCGCAATTCATAAAAAATCCCGACGCAAAAACCACGGCGGCGTGTATGGCGTTGAATGCGAAACGCAAAATCGCGCTGACGGGTACGCCGGTAGAAAACAGGCTGCTCGATATGTGGACGACTTTCCGCTGGCTTATGCCGGGGTTGATGGGGCAGCGTGCGGCTTTCGAAAACGCAATGCAGACCGACGATTCGTTCGTATCGGATATGCGCAGGCAGATTGCGCCGTTTGTTCTGCGCAGACTCAAGACCGATGTCGCCGCCGAACTTCCCGAAAAAATCTATGTGGACTTGGCTTGCCCGATGTCGGAACAGCAGAAGTCGGAGTACCAGAAGCTGCTGACGGACGCGCGCAGCACACTCGACGGAGCGGTCGCGGAAGACGCAAAGGCGCGTTTTACGGTGCTTTCGCTTCTTACACGTTTGCGTCAGGCGGCGTGCGACGCCGCGCTGCTACCGTGGATCGGCGCGGATGGCGTTTCGGAGGTCGGCGGAAAAATCTCGGTGCTTTCCGACAAGGTCGAGGAGCTGATTCAGGGCGGCAAGAAGATTCTCGTCTTCAGCCAGTTTACGTGCTTTCTCGAGCTTATCGAAAAAAGCCTTTCGGCGCGCATTCCGAACGCGCCCATTTACACGCTTACGGGCGCTACCCGCGACAGAGCGAAGCCCGTTGACGCGTTCCAGAACGGGGGCGGCGCGGCGATTATGCTTGTGAGCCTGCGCGCGGGCGGAACGGGCATAACCCTTACTTCCGCCGACTACGTGTTTCTCGCCGACCCGTGGTGGAATCCCGCGGTGGAGGAACAGGCGATAGACCGCGTCCACAGAATCGGGCGCAAGGGCGACGTTTTCGTCTACCGGATGATTGCGCAGGACACTGTGGAGGAGCGCGTGCGCAAGCTTCAAATGCGCAAGAAGAAAATGTTCAACGACCTGCTCGGCGACCTCAAGGACGTTTCCAACCACGTCAGATTCATCGAGACGGTTTCGGATATTTTGTCGTAGATTTTATTGGAAAGTATGAAAATAATTTCGTGGAACGTGAACGGACTGCGCAGTGCGCTCTCCAAAAATTTTTCCGAATTCGTCGCCGACGCAAAGCCCGACGTTCTCTGTCTGCAGGAGACGCGCATAGGCGAAGCCGCCGCCGCGCTGCTCGATTTGCCGTTTGCGCACCGATACTTTTACAGCGCGGAACGCGCAGGCTATTCGGGCACGGCGATACTTTCGAACATCGAGCCGCGCGGCGTGCGCAGGATATCGCTTTGCGAAGGCGCGGACGAGGGCAGGGTACTCGTAGCCGACTTCGACAGCTTTTCGCTGGCTTCGATTTACGCGCCCAACGCACAGGCGGAACTTAGGCGCATCGACTATAAACACGCGTGGAATACGGCTTTTGCGGATTTCGCAAAATCGAACGCGCCGCTCGTCGCCTGCGGCGATTTCAACGTTGCGCACGAGGAAATCGACATCGCCCGCCCGAGGGAAAACGAGGGCAATGCGGGCTTTTCGGAAACGGAGCGCACCGACTTCTCGGATATTTTAAGCCGCGCGGATATGTCCGACATTTGGCGGGAACGCAACCCCGACACGGTAAAATATTCGTGGTGGAGCTATCGCGGCGGTGCGCGGAAAAGAAACATAGGCTGGCGGCTCGACTACTTTCTGGTCTCGCGCGGGCTTCTGAAATCGATCGTTTCGGCTGACATTCTGGACGAAGTGGGCGGTTCCGACCACGCGCCTATTTCGCTCGAAACCGCCGAGTGATTCCGCAAAAAAAAGGCGCATTCGGAGACCCGAAATGCGCACGCTTAAAGCCGCCGAAAGCTATTCGAACTTTTGCAGATCGGACTGTTTTATTGTCGTCGAGAACAGGGTGTCGCCCTTCGAATTTACGAACGTCATTGTCAGGGTTCTCGCGCCTTCCGCGCCCTCGATTTTTATCTGCGCGAACGACCTTGCAAGTGTTGCGCTGCTCGGCACGCGGAAATAGTTCATTTCCGCAATCTCCTTGTTCGGGCGCGCCGTTGCGGGACCCGCCGTTATTTCGTAAATCGGGTACGAGCCTGCGCGTATGTTGCGCGTGATTTCGCCGTATCCCTTTTTGCCCGAGATGAAAACCACGCCGCCGATTTTCTTGTCCGACAAAAACGCCATCAGTCTCTTGCGTTCGTCTTTCGCGAATGTGAAGTTGTCGGCGTTCTCCACGGGGTTCATCGCGGGCGTGTTCATCACCACGAACTTGAAGGTTGCCTTCGAGTTTTGGAGCGCGGTGAAGAGCCAGTCGAGCTGCGGCTGTCCGAGCATTTGCGGGCGCGCCTGTTTGTAGTCGAGGTTCGAGCGGTTGCTGAAATCGTCGAGCACGAAGAAGTCGGCGTCGGCGTACGAGAACGTGTAGGCTTGCGACGATTTTTCGGCCGTCGGCGGATTGCACCAAATTGCCCCGAACGCCGCGATGTGGTTTTTCGCGCCGCGCGACGACGCGTCGGGAAGCGTGTTTGTGCCGAGTACCCCGTAGTTCGGTTGTGCGTTCAGCAGAGCGCGCGCTTCGGGCAGGGCGCGGAGTTCGAGCTGTCGCGAGAGCATTCCCGAGCGCGAGCCGATGTCGGCGTTTCTGTACGCGTTGGTCGAGCCCGCCCATATTGCGAACGCGGGCGCGGTCTTGCGGATTGTTTCGTAGATTTCGTACTCGCCCCCCGGTTCTTTGAAGGGGTCGTCGAACCGCCTGTCGTTTATATGGTTTTCGCCGAGCGCGACGAACGCAAAGTCGGGCGGAGGGGTGCGGTTTTTGTAGTCGGGGGAGGTTTTCACCGTGCCCGTCGAGACGCTTTCGCCGTCGGCAATTTCGAATGCGTATTCGGTGTTCGGGGCGAGGTCTTCGAAAACTGCCGTATAGATTTCGGGGTTGTAGTCGCCGCCGATTCGCACGAATTTTCCGTCGGATTTTTTCTCGGGCGATTTTGTTTCGAAGATTTTTGCGGTCGGGCTTTTCGGGGCGGAATCGAACTTCACCCAGACTTTCGTCTCGCGCATATCGGTTGAACCTACCGTCGTCAGAATTGCCGCCTGTGCGCAAAGCGAAGCCGTAAGCGCGGTGAAAACTGGATATAATTTTTTCATAAATCGTCCTATTTTTTGCCGACCGCCGACGTTTCCGCCATATTCAGGCAGACCTGCCGCAGGTCGAAAATTATGTTGCCGATACGTCTTACACGCTCGCGTCCCTGTTCCGAGTCGGGCTGCGGAATTTGTCCCATTTTAGCCATTATATCGTTGAGTTTCACCGCCGACATCTTGTAGTTGCAGCGCGCCAAAAGGTCTTCGGCGAGGTCGGTCGAGTTTGCGGCGAGCGCCATAAACGTTTCGGCCTCGGTCAGCGTTTTTGCGATGTCCCAAACGAGCGTCGGCGAAATCTGCGTCTCGGCGATGACACGCCCGAGGTGTTCGCGCAGGCATTTAAGCAGACCGCGCGTTATGATGAAAACGGGGTGGTTGAGCAGAGTCCACGGTTCTTCGGAAAATTCCGCGTCCATTTCCTCTCCGTCGTCGAAGGCCTCGTCGTTTTGCGGAAGCGGCCAGCCCGCGATTGTGCAGATTTCCTCGAGCGACTTGCCCTTGAGCCTGTTGACCGTGTAGAGCGCCGCGAAACGCGCAATTTCGGCGTCGGATTTTTTGAGGTACAAAAACCAGTCTTTTTCAGTCCAACCTTTGGGAATGAAATTGTCGGAAAAATCGTCTGCGTAAAATTCGTCCATTCTGTTGTAAATCTCCAACATTTTGCGGGTTTTTCAAGCTTTTTTGCTTTTCGGCGGCGGTGTGCGGAAAGCGGTTTCGGACGTTTGCGTTGCGGACGGGCGTTTTTTGGTATAATTTTTTCTATAGGGTATAATATTTACCATTGACGCGTTTGTTATATCCGCGTAAAATCGGTGTATGAGAAAGAATTTGACGTTGTTTTTGATGTCGGCTTTGTGCGCGTGCAGCGCATTTGCGCTTTACGAGAAAGTCGAAGAGCGCGAGCCGTCGCTTCCGCTGCCCAACGGCAGCTGGCGCGAGATAGGTTCGATAAGGCACAAGTCGGCTTCGGAAATCGCCGATTCGCGCCTGTCCGTCGGCTTCGAATGTCTCGACCGCGACATGTTCGAACCAGAAAAAGTCTACGACAAGCTTGCGGCAATCGGCATAAAATGGGCGCGCTGCCAGACGGGATGGAGCAAAACCGAGCGGCAAAAGGGCGTTTACGACTTCAAGTGGCTCGACGACATCGTAGACAACCTCATAAAGCGCGGAATCAAGCCGTGGTTCAATGTGGGGTTCGGCAACGGGCTGTATATGGGAAAAATGAAAAATCCCACGGGGGTCGGCTATGTTCCGCTCTATTTCGGCGGCGAATGTCTGCAGGCTTGGAAAAACTACATAGACGCGCTCTCGAAGCATTTCAAGGGGCGCGTGCAGTATTTCGAAATATGGAACGAGCCGGACATAAACCACTTTTGGCAGCCGAAGAAAGCCGACGCGGGCGAGTATGCAAAGCTTGTGGAAACTACGGGCTCGATAATAAGAAAAAATATTCCGGATGCTAAAATCGGCGCGGTTGTTTCGGGCACGTTCGTAGAATATGCTTCCGAATATTTCAGAATAGGGGGTGGAAAATACATCGACTTTTTTTCAATACACCCGTACTGCATAATTCCCGAGGAACGCCACAATATCGATACGCGGGCGTTGTTGAGGCTCTTCAAACAGCACAATCCCGACCGCGAAATTTCGCTGTGGCAGGGCGAGTCGGGCTTCGGGTCGTCGTATCCCGAGGGGCACTACATGCGTCCCGCGACAGCGGGCGGCGAGTACATGCAGGCGAAGTGGACGCTCCGCCGCTTCACGCTCGACCTCTCATCGGGCTACGGTTTAACCTCCGTTTACCAGTGCGTCGATTTGAAGGCGGGCTATCAGATGGCGACGGGAGGCAAGCCTCTTTTTGCAAAATACGGACTCTTCGAAAATATTACGTACCGTCCGAAAAAATCCGTCGAAATACTGAAAAACTATACGCCGATTTTCGACTGCGACACAAAGCCGTACGCGCTCTCCGCGTATATTTACACCCGAAAAGCGGTGCCCGAGGGCGCGGGGGTTTCGCGCCTTGTCGATTCGGCGAAGCGCATGGAGACGTTCGAGCGCAAAGGGTATCCGCTCTATGCGTTTTGGCTCGCCGAGGACATACAGCTCCAGATGAAGCCGATTCCGCGCGCATCGCTGCACTATGTGGCGGAATTGCCTCTGAAAAATCCCGTCTTGATAGACCCCGTTTCGGGGCGCGTGTTCGCCTACGCCTTGCCCAGCGCAAAAAAATACGGCGACCCTGTCAGGAACTATGTATTGACCGGCGTGCCGCTTGCAGACTATCCGCTGGTAATAACAGACTACGCGGCGGTGGAGGATTTGGTTGTGCCGAAATCCGAGTAGCAAAATCATATCGATACGGAAAAATTATAACATTTGACTTCCCCGCGCGGGATAGAGTTTTACGCCCGCGACGGCGGTCAGCCGTATTGCCGTGGAAAGTACGGCGGCATATAGTACTTTAGACATGTTTTTTGTGTGTTATGTTAGGTATATTGTCGAGGCGCAAAACGCCGTTTTCTTAAAACTACTTTCTTTTTTAATTTTAGAATATTATCAATATTTTTTGGTTTTCGGGCGAAATATATTTTCCGCTATGCGTCCGGCGGCGGGTAGGGGGAGGCGGTATAATTTTCCGCAGTGGGTATATTTTTTCCTGTTGTTGGAGGACGCGGTTTTTGCTATTATCGCGTTATGATGAAGAGAATATTTATGTCGGCGTTTGCCGCGGTCGCCGCCCTGTCGGCATTCGCCGCATACGAGAAAGTGGAGGAAGTTGAACCGTCCCTGCCCCTGCCCAACAAGCAGTGGGAGGAAATCGGAAGAATAAAGCACAAGTCTGCGGCGGAAATAGCGGATTCGCGCCTGTCCGTCGGCTTCGAGTGCCTCGACCGCGACATGTTCGAGCCCGAAAAAGTCTACGACAAGCTCGCGGAAATCGGCATAAAGTGGGCGCGCTGCCAGACGGGCTGGAGCAAGACCGAAAAGCAAAAGGGCGTCTACGACTTCGCGTGGCTCGACTCCGTCGTGGACAACCTCATAAAGCGCGGAATCAAGCCGTGGTTCAATGTCGGTTTCGGCAACGGGCTTTATATGGGCGAAATGAAGAATCCCACGGGGGTCGGCTATGTGCCGCTCTATTTCGGCGAAGAATGTCTGCAGGCTTGGAAGAATTACATCGACGCGCTTTCGAAGCACTTCATGGGGCGCGTGCAGTATTTCGAAATCTGGAACGAGGCGAACATAAACGAATTTTGGCAGCCCAAAAAAGCCGATCCCGCCGAGTACATAGAGCTTGTCAAAATTACGGGCGAAATAATACGCAAAAACATTCCCGACGCGAAAATCGGCGCGGTAAATTCGGGGCCCTACCGCAAATACAGTGCCGAATTTTTCAGACTCGGCGGCGGAAAGTACGTCGATTTCTACGCAATCCATCCCTACTGCGTAATTCCCGAGGAGCGGCACGACGGCGACACGCGCGCCTTCCGCAGGCTCTTCAAACAGTATGCGCCCGACCGCGAAATTTCGCTCTGGCAGGGCGAATCTGGTTTCGGTTCGGACTATCCCGAGGGGCACTATATGCGTCCCGCGACGAAGGGCGGCGAGTATATGCAGGCAAAGTGGACTCTCCGCCGCTTCACGCTCGACCTCGCTTCGGGCTACGGGCTTACGTCGATATACCAGTGCGTCGATTTGAAGGACGGCTACCAGATGGCGACGGGCGGCAAGCCGCTCTTTGCCAAGTACGGGCTTTTCGAGAACAACACGTACCGTCCGAAGAAGTCGGTCGAAATTCTGAAGAACTACACGCCGATTTTCGATGCCGACACGAAGCCGTACGCGCTTTCGGCGGCGGTTGCAACGCGCTACGCCGTGCCCGAGGGTGTAGGCGTTTCGCGGCTTGTGGATTCTGCAAAGCGCGTCGAGACGTTCGAGCGCAAGGGGCATCCGCTCTATGCGTTCTGGCTTTCCGAGGACATGCAGGTTCAGATGAAGCCCATCGCCAACGCCGCGCTCAACTACATCGAGGAGCTGCCGATGAAAAACCCCGTTTTGATAGACCCGATTTCGGGGCGCGTGTTTGCGTGCGACGCAAAGAACAAGCGCGCCGTCTATGGGAATCCGCTCGTGGGCTATTCGCTGCGGGGCGTGCCGCTTGCCGACTATCCGCTGATAATAACCGACTACGACGCTGTGGGAGACCTGATTGTCCCGCTTGCGAAATAGCAGAATTATATCTATACGGAAAAATTATAACGTTTGACTTCCCCGCGCGGGAAGTCTTATTTTTTGCGCCGATGAAACCGAAACGCGAACCCGCTTGGAAAATATCGAACGAAAACAGGCTCCAAATATTCCCGAAGGGTAGCCGCCAAATCTATCTGACGCGCCCGACGAAAATCCTGCCGCGCGAGGCGGTTAAAACGCCCGAGATAACCGTCCCGCCGAAACGTTTCGACGGCGTGTTTGCCGAGTTTGCGATAAGGGCGGCGGCGTTCGTTTCGTACAAAGACTACTACTATGTCTCGCGCGGGTCGCGGGGCAATACGTTCACGGCGGCGTACTGCGTTTCGGGCAGGTCGTACCGCGCAAATTTTTCGGGGCGGAAGTTCAAGCTCGGGGCGGGCGACGTGCTGCTCATTCCCGCGCGTACGGCGTGCGACACTTCGGCTTCTCGTTCCAAGGCGTTGTGGTTCGAGACCGAGAACACTTCCTTTTGGCGGAATGTTTTCGGCGGAGAGCCGCGCGTTTTCAAGGCGGCGCATTTCGGCGAAATTCTTTCTCTCGCCGATTTTTACCGCCGCACTCTCTATTCGGAAAACCCGCGCCTTTCGACGCTCTTTTCGTGTGCCTCCCTGATTGCCGAATTGCTGCGCGACGAATTTTCGCCCGACGAAACGCCGCCCGAAAAAAGGATTGCGGACTTTGCCGAAAGCCTGCCTTTGAGACTCGCCGAGAATCTCACATTGCAGGGGGCGTGTGTCGAGACGCGTTCGGGCAAGTCGAAGTTGAATGCGCATTTTCAGTCGCGCCACGGGTGCACATTTTCGAAGTATCTGCTAAGACTGCGGATGGAACGCGCCGCCAAACTGCGTTCCGACGGGCGCACTCTTGCGGACATAGCCCCGCTTGTGGGGTATTCCGACGGGCACGCGCTCGCGTATGCGTTCCGCGAATCGGAAATTTTCCGCGGAATTTGAAACGCGTTTAATTCCTTGTTTATCCGCGCAAAAAAGGCACTGTCGGGTTTTTCGGCAGTGCCTTTTGTTTGTGAAATTGTCCGAAGGAATTAGTCGCGTTCGGGCATATCGAGGGCGATATGCAAGTCCTTAAGCTGCTTTTCCGTCACCTGCGAGGGCGACTGCGCCATCAAGTCCTGCCCCTTTTGCGTTTTGGGGAATGCGATGATGTCGCGGATGCTCGGGCGGTTCGTGAGAATCGTAACGAGTCTGTCGAAGCCCAGTGCTATGCCGCCGTGCGGAGGCGCGCCGAACTTGAACGCCTTGAGCATATAGCCGAAGCGCGATTCGACGATGTCGGCGGGAATCTTGAGCACGTCTTTGAAGACCTTTTCCTGAACGTCGGGCTGGTGGATTCTGATTGAACCGCCGCCGAGTTCGGTGCCGTTGAGAACGATGTCGTAGTGTTGACCGCGGACTCTGAGCGGGTCGGAGTCGAGGTACTGCACGTCTTCGGGTACTGGCGCGGTGAAGGGGTGGTGCGCCGAAACGTATCTGCCCTGTTCTTCGTCCCAGAGCATAAGCGGAAATTCGATGACCCAGAGGAAGTTGAACTGCTTGGGGTCGATTTTGATTTTGCCGCGCGCCTGCAGGAGCTTGCCGCAGTCGAGGCGGACGCGTCCGAGAATCGTGCACGCCTGTTCCCAGTTGGAAGCCGCGAAGAAAACGATGTCGCCGTCTTCAATGTTGAGCTTTTCCCTGAGGGCTTTCTGTTCGTCTTCGGAGAGGAACTTGAGAATCGGGCTTTTCCACGCGCCGTTTTCCGCCTTGATGAACGCCAGACCCTTTGCGCCGAGCGTTTTCGCAACGTCTTCCAGACCCTTGAGTTCGCCCTGCGTTATGTCGGACAGCCCCTTTGCGTTGATCGCCTTGATTACGCCGCCGTCTTTAATTACGTTTGCGAAAACCTTGAACTGGCTGTTTTTGAAGATGTCGGTCAAATCCTGCAGTTCAATACCGAAGCGCGTATCGGGCTTGTCGATGCCGTAGCGGTTCATTGCGTCGCTGTACTGCATTCTGGGGAAGGGCGTGGGAATGTCCATTCCGAGCGTTTCCTTCCAGATTTTCTTGAGCATATTTTCGATGAGCGCGTACATATCCTCGCGTTCGACGAAGCTAAGCTCGATATCGACCTGTGTAAATTCGGGTTGGCGGTCGGCGCGGAGGTCTTCGTCGCGGAAGCACTTCGCCATTTGGTAGTAGCGTTCGATGCCAGAGACCATCAGCATTTGCTTGTATTGCTGCGGCGACTGGTTGAGTGCGTAGAACATTCCGGGGTTCGTGCGGCTGGGCACGAGGAATTCGCGCGCGCCTTCGGGCGTGCTCTTGAAGAGGACGGGGGTTTCGACTTCGATGAAATCCTGCGAATTTAGGTAGTCGCGGATTGCCTGCGCCGCCTTGTGGCGCATACGCAGGAGGTTGAGGTTGCGCGGTCTGCGCAGGTCGAGATAGCGGTATTGCAGACGGAGGTCTTCGTTAACCTTATCGGCGCGTTCGTCGTCGAGCGGGAAGGGGAGAACGTCGCAGATGTTATGGATAATCATATCCGATGCGATGACTTCGATTTCGCCCGTCTTGAGTTTGGTGTTCTTTGTGCCGTCCTCGCGGAGGGCGACTTTGCCGAAAATCTGGATGACGCTTTCGTCCTTGAGCTTCTGCACCTTTTCGTAGACGTTTGCCGCTTCGGGGTGGAAGACGATTTGCGTGATGCCGTCGCGGTCGCGGAGGTCTACGAAGAGGATTCCGCCGTGGTCGCGGACGGACTGTACCCATCCGATGAGGGAGACTTCTTTGCCGTTGTCTGCGGCGGTGAGTTCGTTGCAGGTATTTGTGCGTTTCATAGTAAAAAAAATAACTCCTGAAATGTCTGTTTTTTAGCTTTTTAGTCAAGGTTTTTTTGGCGGTTCGGGCGGTTTTTTGAAGCTCCGTCTTTTGTATTGACCGCAGGCTTTGCCCTGTTATCGTTTTGTATATGAAGTTATTATGTAGAATGGTTGCGTTGCCTTTGCTGTTTTGTAGCGCTGCGCTTTGCGCAGCCGATTTCGATTCGAAAACAATCGGGAAATATCCGAAATGGTCCGAAAAAAAAGCGCAATGGCAGCAGCAGGCGCAGTCGATAAAGACGGTGGATTTCGTCGGCAAGACCGAGAAAATCGTGGTGTCGGCGGGGAAATCCGGAGCGGAATTCAGGGACGAACGCGAAGGTTTTTACAACGCGCATCCCACTGCGCTAAAACTCGAAGACGGCGGTATTTTGTGCGTCTGGAACGTCGGACACGGCGGCAACGCGGGACCGATTGCCCGAAGCGACGACGGAGGAAAGACGTGGACGCGCATAGACAAAATTATGCCCGACTGTTACCGCGTTATGCGCAACTGTCCGAGCATTTATTCCGTGCGCGATCTAAACGGCAGGCGTTTTATTCAGATCCTCTCGGGACAGACGCGCCACTTGAGGGGCAAATTCGCCCTGACCGAGGAATTTTACAAGGGTTATATGCCGCGAGTCTACAGTGAGGATAACGGCAAAACTTGGCGCAAACTGCCGCCGCTTTCGCCGTACAGTCCCGACGAGCTGTTTACCTGCCTGATGGCGTTTACTTCGATGGTCGAGCTTAAGGACGGTTCGACGATGGCGTTTTTTCACAAGGGCGACGCGAAGAACGCCGACAGGGAATTGCGCGTGTTCACGTCGATTACAAAAGACGGCGGCTTTACTTGGTCCAATCCCGCAAAGCTTGTCGCGCCCGAGGATATCGGCGGTCTCTGGGCGTGCGAGCCCTACGCTTTCCGTTCGCCCGACGGCTCCGAAATCTGCTGCATTATGCGCGAAAACACGCGCCAAAACGGCAACAGTTTGGTGTCGTTCAGCCGCGACGAAGGCAAAACTTGGAGCAAGCCAATCGACACTCCGTGGGCGCTTTCGGGCGACAGGCATCATGGCGTTCTTTTGCCCGACGGCCGCCTTTTCATAGCCTTCCGCGACAAAGTTCCGTGCGACCAAAAGGGCTTGCGGCTCGGCGCGTGGATAGGCACTTACGACGACATCAAAAACGGACGCGCGGGGCAATACCGCGTGCTGCTTTCCAAGAGCGAAAGTTTTTCCGAAACGGCAATCCGCTGCGACGGCTACTATCCGTCTGTTCTACTGCTCGACGACGGCACGGTTGCCGTTCTGACCTACGAGAGCCTCGAACGCGGCAAGGGCTGCTCGATTGTCTGCCACCGCTTCAAAATATCCGACATAGAGGTTGCGTCGAAATAGCGGCATGAACGCGCAAATCGGGCGCGCAAAAACCGCCTGCGCAAAAAGGGGGGGGCGGTTGGAATCTGGGTTGGGGGCTGTTCCTACTCCGCCCTTTCGGCGTTTTTCTCTTCGCGCTTTAGGTTGAAGAATGTCCTCAACATCAGTATACACTCGTCCCGTAGAACACCAGACTGTACGGCAAGCCTGTGGTTTAGTGTGGGCACTTCGTGGATTTTCAGCGCGCCGCCCAAAAAGCCCATTTTCGGGTCTCCGACGGCGTAGACCACGCGCGAAAACCGCGCCATCACGCACGCGCCCGAACACATCGGGCACGGCTCTTTCGTAACGTAGAGCGTTGCGCCGTTGAGCCGCCAGTCGCCGATTTTCGCGGCGGCTTGGTTGATGGCGAGAATTTCGGCGTGCGCGGTGGGGTCTTGCGACTGCTCCACCGAATTGTGCGCCTGTGCAACGACCTCTCCGCAATATTCCACTACGGCTCCTACGGGCACTTCGCCGAGCTTCCACGCCTTCAACGCCTGATTGTATGCGAGCTTCATGAAGAACTCGTCGTCGCGGTTCAGGTACGACGGGAACATCGGCTCGAACGGGCAGGGTGGCGGTTTTTTTTCGGGGTATTGTCTTTCGTCTGAAATCATCGTGCGGACTTTTTATTGTTGACTATCACACAAAGAGAAACACAAATATATGGTTTTTACAGTAAAAAACAAAATAAATAATGTCAGACTGCGTAGAAGTAGAAGGAAAAGTAGTTGCGGTTCTCCCCGGAACGATGTTCAGGGTCGAAATCGCCAACGGTCATCAGGTGCTTGCCCACATTTCGGGAAAGCTCCGCAAAAACTTTATCAAACTGACTGTCGGAGACAGGGTGAAAATGGAAATGACTCCGCAGGATTTGGAAAAGGCGCGAATCGTTTACCGACTCAAAAACGCCGACGCCCCGCGCTCGGTTCCGCGCCGCAGCTTCGGTCCGCGCCGATAGCTTTTTGCCCTTTTGCTTCGCCGCCGACTCGGGTTCTCGGGCGGCGTTTGCGTTTTGAATTTTGTGCCGCCGAATGCGGAATTTTCCGTGCGTGCGGTTTTTTACGGAAATGGCGAACGTTCACGCACACAGTTTCGGATTGAATAGGGCGCGTACGGTGCGGGTGTCCGCGCTTCTCGCCGTCGCGCTTGCGGTGTTTTCGATGTTGTCGCTGGTTTTCGGCTCGAGCGAAATTCCGTGCGCCGACATATTTTCCGCGCTGTTTTTCGGCGGTGAAAACGAAACGGCAAAACTCGTGCTTTGGGAGATTCGTCTGCCGCGCCTTTGCGCCGCGATGCTTTGCGGTTCGAGCCTTGCCGTCGCGGGGGTGGGAATGCAGAGTCTTTTCAGAAATCCGCTCGCCGACCCGTCCGTAACGGGCGTATCTTCGGGGGCGGCGTTGGGGGCTGTGATTGCGATGACGTTTTTCGGCTCGGTCGTTTCGGGCGAAATTTTGGCGTTGGTTTTCGGTTTGGGCGCAGCGTTTGCGGTATGTTCCACGGGGTCGGCATTTTCCCGCAATTCGGTTTATTCGGTATTGCTTGCGGGCATTGCCGTGAACGCATTTTGCGGCGCGCTCGTGGGGTTTTTTATGTACACGGTGCGCGACGCTGGTATGCGCGGTTTCGTATTTTGGTCGCTCGGCTCTCTCGAAAGGTGCGGATGGGCGGAGCTTGCGGCTGCGTTTGCGCTTTGCGTGCCGTCGCAGATTCTGGTCTACACGCAGTCGCGCGCGATGAATTTGCTGTTGCTCGGCGAGGAGTCGGCGTTCCACGGCGGCGTGGACGTTCGGCGCGTCCGCCTTTGCGTAATTGCCGCGTCGGCGGTTATGACGGCGGCGTGCGTTTCGATATGTGGGATAATCGGCTTTGTAGGGCTTGTCGTGCCGCACATTTTGCGTATGCTTACCACGCCCGACAACCGTACTCTCGTGCCGCTTTCGGCGTTGGGCGGGGCGTTGCTCTTGACTTTTTCCGATGTCGCGGCGCGTGCGGTTTCGCAGACCGATCCCGTTCCGATTGGCGTTATAACCGCGCTTTTGGGCGCGCCGTTTTTCGCGTTCCTGCTGAAATCTAAAGGGCTGGGCAATGGTTGAAATCGACAAAGTCGGCTTCGCGTATACTTCGGGGAAATCGGTGCTTTCCGATGTTTCCTTTCGTGTTGGCGACGGCGAATTCGCCGTACTTTTGGGCGCAAACGGCGCGGGCAAGAGTACGCTTCTGAAAATGGTCAGCGGCTATCTGAAGCCGTCTTGCGGGCGCGTGTTGTACGGCTCGGAAGACGTTTCCGCTATGTCGGCGGGTATGCTTGCCGCGCGTCGTTCGGTGCTCGAGCAGGAGTGTGCGCTCGGCTTCGACTATTCGGTTCTCGAGACGGTAATGCTCGGCGGGTTCATACGCACGGATTCGCGCTTTCCGCTTGCCGACGCCGCGCTCGAGGCGCTCGAAAGGGTCGGACTTGCGGGCTTCGGGGAACGGGTCTACACAAAGCTTTCGGGCGGGGAAAAGCGGCGGGTTCAGCTTGCGCGCGCGTTGTGCCAGTTGGGCAATCCGCGCGGGAAGGTGCTTCTTCTCGACGAACCCTCCGCGGGGCTTGACCCCGCCCACGCCCATGCTGCGATGGCCGCCGCGCGGCGGGCTGCGGACGCCGGGGCGAGCGTTATTGCGGTACTTCACGACCCCAATCTTGCGGCGGCGTATGCCGACAAAATCGCGCTGCTCAGGGGCGGAAACCTTTTCGCTTTCGGCGGCGTCTCCGAGACGCTCGACGCCGAAAAGCTTTCCGCAGTCTACGCCTCCCCGTGCGAAATTGTGTGCGGCGGCGGGCGCAGTGTGGCCTACTTCCCGCCGAAAAAATGATTGCAAAACCCCGCGTTTTTTCCGATAGGACGGGATATGTTCAAGGAAAAGAATTTTGCGGACTACAGGGTAAATCCGTTCGACGAAATCGGCAAACGCTGGATGCTCGTAAGCGCGGGCACAAAAGACGGATTTAATATGATGACGGCAAGCTGGGGTGGGCTGGGTTTTATGTGGAACAAGCCCGCGGCTTTCGTTTTCGTACGCCCGACGCGCCACACTTTCGGATTCGTCGAAAACGGAGATATGTTCACGCTTTCGTTTTTCGACGAAAAATACCGCAAGGCGTTGCAGATTTGCGGTTCGAAGTCGGGCAGGGATTGCGACAAAGCTGCGGAGTCGGGGCTGACCCCAGTGTTCACGAATCTCGGCAACCCCGCGTTTGAGGAGGCGCAATACGTGCTCGAATGCAGAAAGATGTACGCGCAAATGCTCGACGAAAAGTCGTTTATCGACAAGCCGGCGGTATCGAAGTGGTACGGCGATGCGTCGTTCCACAAGATGTACGTTGCGGAAATCGTAAATATTTTGGAAAAAGCCTGAGCTCTTCGGCAACTCCGCGCTTCGGGCGAATGCCGCGAAAACATCGTTTCGAACCGCCAAAAAATTCGAAAAAGCGTTTTTTTGGGGTTGCAAAAAAACGCGCATTGCGTTTTTCTTGAGGAAATGAAGAATTTAGGTGATAAATTGATGCAGGCAAGAACGGAAAAGGGCGTTTCGGTTCGCGAGGCCGCCGACGCTACAAGACTCCGCGCCGACGTAATCGAGAATATGGAATCGGGAGCTTTCGACTACAAACTCCCCGAAATCTACAAGCGCGGATTTCTGCGCATCTACGCCGCGTATCTGAGGCTTAACGTCGACGAAATTCTCGCCGAATACTCTGCGGCGTTGTCGCGTGGGGGCTTCGAAGACGCAAAACGCCGCAACATTCTTTCGCGCGTGGCGACTGCCGCCGCAACCGCGACCGCAAATGTCGCCGCGGGACAGCGCGAATTTACTCCGCCGCCCGCGTCCGTCGAATCGCGCTTCGAAAACTTCGACAGGCAGGAGGCTGAAGCCGAATCGGAAACGCCCGACAATTCTTCGAAATTCATAAGGCTTGCCGCAATTTTCGGCGGCGTGATTCTGCTCGTTGTGGTAATCGTGCTGATTGTCTCGAGCGCGGTTTCGCGCAACGTTCCTGAGGAAAATCCCGACGTGCAAATCAATGCCAATATGCCCACACAGCCCGCGGCTCCCGTGTCGCAGGCAACGGCGGCGGCTTCGAACGAGGTTGCGCGTCCGGAGCTTGTCTTGGCAATCACCGCGCTTTCCGACACCTACATTCTGGTCTATCCCGACATCAAAACGCCCGACGGCAAACCTGCCGACGCGATTTACACTGGTCCTTTGCAGGCGGGCGAACGCCGCGAATTCCGCTCGGTCGTTCCGCTGATGGTCAAGCTTACCGATGCCGAGCGCGTGAAAATCGAGCGCAACGGTGCGGCTCTCGACCTCAAGGGCGCAAAGGGGCTTAGCCTCTTCAGAGTACATTCGAAATAGGGATACAATTTCATAAAACCCGCGCGAGCCGAACGTTTTTTTTCGGCTCGTTTTGTCGGCGGGCATTCGAAAAAATAGGATAAAAATATGCTTACACACGTTGTAATCTTCCGCACGCGCAATAAGGACAAAGCCCCGATGATTCTCGAGGGCCTCGAAACGCTCAGGCAAATCGACGGCGTAAAATTTATGCACATCGGCGCGCCCGTTCCGAGCGCGCGTCCCGTGGTGGACGACTTCTTCGATTACGCGCTCGTCGTCTCGTTCGAGGACGGCGCGGCGGGCTTGAAGCGTTATGCCGAACATCCGATACACGTCAACTTTGTCGAAAACTACTTGAAGCCCGCGGGCGGCAAGCTTCTGGTTTACGACATCGGCAATGCTTAGTCTTTCGCCGAGATACGCCGACGCGTGTTCGTTTATTTTCGAGTCGGCGCGCGAACTTGGCGGACGCGCCTATTTTGTCGGCGGCTGCGTGCGCGACGCACTTTCGGGCGCAACGCCTAAAGATTTCGACATAGAGGTCTACGGACTCGAACCGCGCGAACTCGAAAAAATGCTTTCGCGCCGTTTCCGCTTCGAGGTGGTCGGCAAGTCGTTCGGGGTCTTGAAAATAAAGGGATTCGAGATAGACGTAAGCATACCGCGCCGCGAGCGCAAGACGGGAGAAGGGCACAAGGCTTTCGACATCGAATGCGACCCGAATTTGTCGGTGCGCGAGGCGTGCGCACGCCGCGATTTCACCGTCAATGCGATTTTGTACGACTACCTTGAAGACAAAATAATAGACCCGTACAACGGACAGTCCGACCTCGAAAACGGAATTTTGCGCCACACTTCCGAACGCTTTTCCGAAGACCCCCTGCGCGTGCTGCGCGCAATGCAGTTCGCCGCGCGGTTTTCGATGGCCGTCGCTCCCGAGACCGTTGCCCTTTGTTCGACGATACCGTTCGAGAATTTGCCAATCGAGCGCGTCTTCGAAGAGTGGAAAAAACTGTTGCTAAAGGGGCGCAAAATTTCGCTCGGTCTGAACTTTTTGCGCGACTGCGGCTGGCTGAAGTATTTCCCCGAACTCGCCGCGACGAGCGGTTGCGGGCAGGATCCGTTCTGGCATCCCGAGGGCGACGTTTTCACCCACACGGGCTTTGCGCTCGACGCGTTCGCCTCCGCGCGGACGGGCGACGACCGCGAGGACTTGGTCGTCGGGCTTGCGGTGCTCTGCCACGATTTCGGAAAGCCGCGTTGTACGTCGGTCGGCGATGACGGAAAAATCCACTCGTACGGACACGACATTTTGGGGCGCGAACCCACGCGCAGTTTTCTGGCGCGGCTTACGCGCGAAAAATCGCTTGTCGAGGAGGTTGTCCCGCTCGTCGAGCGACATATGGCGATTCTCGACCTATGGCGGTCGAACGCGGGAGATTCGGCGATAAGGCGGCTCGCTCGGAAAGTGGTGCGCATCGACAGACTCGTGCGCGTAGATTTTGCCGACCGCAACGGGCGCGGAGACCCTGAGTTCCGCGACGATTCGCCGCAGGGCAAGTGGATTTCCGAACGCGCAGCCGAACTTAGCGTCCGCGATTCCGCGCCAAAGCCCATTGTTATGGGGCGGCATTTGCAGGCGGCGGGGCTTAAACCGTCGAAAAAATTCGGCGAAATACTTTCCGCACTCTACGAAGCCCAGCTCGACGGCGAATTTTCCGACCTCGACGGCGGGCTTGCGCTGCTTCACAAGATGCTTGAAAACGGCGGCGCGCTCTGAGATAATCGCGGCATTATTTAAAAAAACGGAATTTGTACGATACTTAATGTTCGAAAAAATTTTTATGAAAAAGGAAAAACACACTTCAACACAGGAATCCGAAACGAAAGAAAACCCCGCCGCCGAGCCTTCGCTCGACGCGGAAAGAGCCGCCGCGGATATGTGTGCCGAGGAGCAGTCGCTCAACGCGGCGGACTCCAACGGCGAACTCGACAAGGTTCGCGAGGAAGCCGCAAAAAACAAAGACCTCTACCTGCGCGCCGTAGCCGACCTCGACACTTACCGCCGCAAGGTTCAGCGCGAGAAAACCGAACTTGCGAAATTCGCCCTTCAGCCGCTTATCGAAGAGCTACTGCCGTCAATCGACCATCTTGACATGGCAATTGAAGCCGCGAAAAATTCGGACGATTCGAAAAACATTTTGATAGGCGTGGAAATGGTAAGCTCACAAATTAAAAAGGTCTTCGCCAACTTCGGTGTCGAGGAAATCAAGACAGAGGGCATGGATTTCGACCCCAACACTTCCGAATGTGTCTCGCACGAACCTTCGGAGGACGTGCCCGAAAATGGCGTTATAAAAGTCGTCCGCAGGGGCTATATGTTCAACGGCAGACTGCTGCGTCCGGCGGCGGTCGTCGTCTCGAGCGGGGCTAAGGAGTAGTTTATTATGGCGGAAGAAGATTTTTACGATGTTCTGGGTGTGTCGAAAACTGCGACCGCGCAGGAAATCAAAAAGGCGTACAGAAAACTCGCCCTCAAATACCATCCCGACCACAACCCGGGCGACAAGGCGGCGGAGGAAAAATTCAAGAAAATTTCCGAAGCCTACGAAGTGCTCTCAAACGACGAAAAACGCGCAAAGTACGACCAGTTCGGACACGCGGCGTTCACGCAGGGCGGCGGCGCGGCATATTCGCAGGCGGGCGGCTTCGGCGGATTCCAAGACCCGTTTGATGTCTTCGCTTCGGTATTCGGCGGCGGCTTCGGCGGTTCGCGCGGCGGCGGAGGAGGCTTCTACGACTTCTTCGGCGGCGGAGCTTCGCACGAGCCCGATTATGACGAACCCGAACGTGGTTCGGACATCCGCGCGGAAATCGAAATTACGCTCGAAGAGGCGGCAAAGGGCGCAAGCCGTACAATCCGCTACAACAGAATGGTTGAATGTTCCGACTGCAAAGGCACGGGATCGAAAGACGGCGCAAGCGGCAGAAAAGTCTGTCCCAAGTGCAAAGGCAGCGGGCAGGTCAGAATGGCTCAGGGGCCAATCCGCTTTACGCAGCCGTGTCCCGATTGCGGCGGCACTGGCATAAAGATAGAAAATCCGTGTCCGAAATGCGGCGGTGCGGGGCGCGTCAAGGAGCGCAACGAAGTTAAAATCGACATTCCCGCCGGCGTGTATACCGGTTCGCGCCTGCGCAAGAGCGGCGCGGGCAATGCGGGCTACAACGGCGGTCAGTACGGCGACCTGTACGTTGTAATCTACGTTTCGCCCAATCCGCGCTTCGAACGCGACGGAAACGACCTTTATACCGACATCAAAATCAAATTCACCCTCGCCGCGCTCGGAGGCCAGATTGAAATCGAAACCCTTACGGGCAAGGCGGTTCTCAAGATTCCCGCGGGTACGCAACCTAATACCGCCCTTAGAATGAAGGGCTTGGGTATGCCGAATCTCCGCGGCGGAGATAAAGGCGACTTGTACGTGCGCGTGAATGTGGAAGTGCCGACAAAGCTCAACGACGACCAGCGCACGAAACTCGAGGCGTTTGCCCGCGCGTGCGGCGACGACAAACCGTCATCGGGCAATTCCGAGCCGTTCTACAAGAAGTTCTTCTAAACGGCTTTTTCGAAAAATTTAAGGCGGATTCGAACGCATTTTGAATCCGCCTTTTTTTTGTCGAATTTCGAAACTGAAGTGATATGAATTCGGGCAATTAGAAGCCGATGGAGGCTTCCGTGCCTAACCAAACTCTGCTTGCCGTCGAACTTAGCCGACGGAAGCACTGTTTCGAACTTCGAAACCGTTATCTTCCGCCCGAGGTATATTTCCTTTGCAAGAACAATCGAAGCCCAGATTACGGGGTTCTCAGTGCGCTCCTGCCGAAGTAAAAAGCGCAACCGCGAAGAATTTTCCCCGTCGTTTTCCTTGACATTCCAAATATCGTTATAGAGTATTCCGTTTAAAGCTCGATAATGCTTATTTGCTTCAGATGCGCGGAGATACAAATCCTCTCC
>CASFDK010000049.1 GCA_949293415.1 uncultured Verrucomicrobiota bacterium | reverse complement strand
TCCGCGCGCGGCGTAGTCGCGCTGCTTAGGCGCGTCGCTCCGAAAGGGGGCATAACCGTCGCCCCCTTTGCCGCCTTCACAAGCGAAGGTCGGCAATCCCCTCCCAATCGCACTTTGTGTTGGGATTTGGGCTGCGGCTTCAGAGGGTGGCTTTAGTTTTTTGTGGCGATGTAAGCGTATTTAACATACGTGTCATTGCCACAAAAAACTGAAACGCCCTATCAAGCCCGATTTCACGCGCCCCGAGCCAACCCTCGGCAATCCGCCAACCTTCCCCAAAAGGAAGGCCCGCCCAACGGCAAATCGGGCGAGCCTTGTATCATCTGTGTGATGGGTGTATCTGCTACTATTATTTTTCTTTGCCTGCTCTTACCTTGTACATCTTGTATCCGATTTCACGAACCTTATCGACCGTTTCCCAATATGGCGTGTCGCAGATGTCGGTAAAGCCGACTTGGAAATTTTCGCCGTCGAACCTGCCCGTCGTGGCTTGGTCCGAGAACTGGTGCCAGTGCGTACCGATAACATTCGGATGGCGCAACGCCGATTCGACATAGTTGTAATATGCCTGCGCGCGTTCCTCCTGAGTGCCTTTCTGCACAAGCCCCGTGTGGAACTTGCCCCTGTCGAGCGCGCCGAAGTGGAATTCGCCAATCATAATGGGCTTGTCGATACCCGCAGGCAGGGAAAGCCCGTCGAGAACGTCGCGGTAAATGTTGTAGCTGATGACATCGCAATACTTCGCGCCGATGTACATCGCCTGCGGATTGCGCTTGGGAACGCCAGCGAAGCGGCAACCCATATAAAGCATATGCGGGGCGGCGGTCTTGATTTCGCTGCGGATTACCTTGTAGTACTCTTCGATGAGCATTTGCGAAAATTCCACGCAGTCGTCATACGCGCCCTTCGGGGGCTTGGCGACGGACTTAAGGAAGCCGTCCCACGAATCGTAATCTGAACCCCATACGGCGTTCATATTTTCGATTGTTCCGTATTTGTTCTTGAGAACGCTGGCAAAGACTTTCTTCGCCGCGCGCTCGGCGGGCGACATCATCGTCCAAACCGCGTGCGAATCGGGATTTCCCCACTCGAGCTCGTTGTCGACGAATATGCCGATGCACCACGGGTCGGCAAGTTCGTCCTTGCGCTCGTCGAGATTCTTGCGGATGTTTTCGCGGAACTTCGGGTCAAAGGGATCGCGGAAAGCCCACCAAAACCCCTCGCTACCCGAAAGCTCTGGCGATTTTATTTCGAAGCGGTCTATGTACGGGGTCTTGTCCATCATAAAAATGCGCTTGTCGGAGCTGTTGGCGATTGTATTCAAGCCCCAACTGCGCAGACGCTTATGGCAGATTTCCGAATATTTTTTTAACCAGTCCGCGCCGTACTTTCTGCAAATGTTGGCGGCGGAGAAGTCGTAGGTTTCCTTGATTGCCCTCTTTTCGTAGTACGGACGGAGAAGCTCGTCGTGAGTATAGTAGAATTGGCTAAAGGCGTCGTCTTTAGCGGGAAGATCCTTGAAGAAGAACTTGCGCCCGTCGAGCGGCGTTATGCCCGAAGACGGCGTTACGCGCACCGCGCCGTGCGACCAGAAAAGCCTGCCGTCGGGGTCTACCATCCACCACTTGCCGCCGATTTTCTCGATGCGGAAATGCCCCGTAGCCGCAAGCTTGGGACCGTTCTCCCAACCGCCCCATTTGTCGCGGTCGGACGCGCCCTTGTAGGTATCGAGATATTTGCGCTCCTTTTCGAGTTCCGCCTGCAAGTCGGCATCGGAATGGATTTTGTCTTTCCACTCTTTGTGGATAAACTGCCCGTATTTATCGATAAACGGAAAGAACTGCTCCTTCGTGTACTTGAACCACGCGGGACGAACGACACCGCTTTCGGACACCGCCACGATTTTCTTCACCGCGAAGTCGGCGGGAATCGTCGGGTTCCACATATACACGCGGATTTTTTTAATTTTCGAAAAATCCACCTTGTGCGAAACCATCGTGAATGGATTGCCGCGCATTTTTTTCGGGTCGTTTACGAGGTCGTAAACTTCGCCCCCCAGATCTGCGTCAATCAACACGACCACGGGATTTTTCCCGTCGGCGACATAGGTGCCCGATTGGAAACCTTTGGCCTCATTCCAAAGGGGATTATCGGTCTGGAACACGATTCTGAGCGGAAGCGGTTTCTTCGATGCGCTCTCGATGTAAAACCTTACCGCCGAAACCTTCGACAAATCAAAGTCGCCGCTAATGGCAACGCCGCCCGCATTCGCTTTGCCGCCGCGGACAACCACGACGGAATCGGCGGTCTTTTCGATTGTCGCCCCGCCTTCGGCTGCGGCAACTCCGGAATTTTTGGAGGCATCAAACAACACGGTATCCGCCGCGTTCAAGGCGAACGACGGTAGGAGTACCGCAAGCATAAGTGTATATCTAAGCAACATAGTAGTTTGTTATTTTTTAGTACGGTATCCGAGTAGTCCGATATTTCCGAATAGGTTGAACCGATTTTACCCCCGAAGGCGGTTTTTGTCAAAGGCAAATTCGGATATCTTTTAAAATTCGGGTATTTAAACACCCCGCGCATAGGATTGCGCCTAACAAGCTTGATTACAATCAATTACACCCGACCGCAAACACACGAAAATTGCGGCGTTTTTTTATCGAAAATTTTTCGTACATCAAATTTCCCAAATATAAAAGTTGATACGCGAGTCTATGTTGATTGAGAAAACTCAAAGTCCGACAATCTCAAAATCGGGCTTCGCCTTGAAGCGAACCCTTCGTAAAGCCCGCTAACGTAGACGGTACAAGGCTTTTTTGGCGTCCTCGTTGCCCGCTTTTGCGGCACGGCGGAGCAAATCAAGTCCCTTGAATTGGTCGCGCTCGACACCCAATCCGTT
>CASFDK010000048.1 GCA_949293415.1 uncultured Verrucomicrobiota bacterium | reverse complement strand
TGGGCATTTTGCTCCGCAAATTTTTTATATCTGTGTGTACTCGGCGCGGCTATAGCCGCGCCTTTCCTGTTTCACCCGCATTGGGCGTTTTTCAAACGCCCAATCGCTTGCTCTGGGACGGTGCACAAAAAAAGACACCGCCCGTTCGCGGTGTCTGTGAGAGTTCGAAAGTGGGGGGAAGGCGGAAGTTTTTTCGGAGAAAAAACCGCCTTTTGGGGGTTTTTTACATCTGTGATTAAGCGGCGCGGCTATAGCCGCGCCTTTCCCGTTTCTTCCGCATTGGGCGTCTTTCAAACGCCCAATCGCTACTTATTTTCCCCTCCTTACCGTCAAGGCTGCAGCCTTGCGCTTCAATGCAAAAGCAATCGCAATCGCTGCTTTTAAACTTAAAAGGTTCGAACCCACTCTCGGACTCGTCCCTTTTGGGGGCGAGTGTGCATTGATTTTGCCATTGAAGGTAGGCGCGGAGAAAAATAAGGGTGCGAATTGTAGTTAGCCTACATTCGCAGTCTTATTTTCCGGAGCAACGACGCTTCAATGCAAAAGCAATCGCAATTGCCCCAAAAATAGCGGCGTAGGTAGAGGGTTCTGGAACAGCTATCAGCGATAGAACATATTTGCCCTGCGCTGTCATTTCGCCCGTCGTGGCAACAAGTTCGAGCTGTTCTTTTGTGTATGTCTTCGAACCGTCGGTTGCGGTGATTTTTGCGCTGTCCCACCATCCGTTGTCGCCGAAGAAAACTTTTTCGTTTGCGAAGCCCTCGATTGTCAAATCGACCGTGCCGCCTAACGACTTAAACAAAGCCGACGCATCCGCGCCCGTCAGAACAAGGGCAAGCTTTGTGTTCGGGTTGAAATACACGTTGTTGATTTCGTTTCTTGCGGAAAGTTCGAGCGTGCTTGAAGACCCCGCGTAAAGCCCTATTATATCTAACGCCAACGCGTTCTTGGATGCAATTTTGAGTCTTCCGCCGTTGAGAATCACTCTTCCGTTGCCAGTCGCCATTGAAATCGCCGCCGAGCCGTCGGAGCGCGCGTCGATTGTCACCGTGCCGCCCTTTGCGATGCTCAATGCGTTGCTCAGAACGACATTGCCAGTATTGGCAATAGTCATATTGCTGGCGATTTCCAAAAACGCCGAAGTATTTTCGTACTTGAGCGTGCCGAAAACATCGAATGTCGAAGAGCCGGTAAATGTGAACTTTGCGCCCTGCGCAATCGTCAGAGACGAGCCGCGCTGAATGTTGAGCGAAGCCTCTTTCTGGAAGGATGTTGTGCCGACGTTGAAAACGACATTTGCGTTCTTGCCGAGCTCACTGTTGCCGATGCGCATCGTGAGCTTACCCTCGTGGCCGTTGCCCAAGCCGAGCGACAGCGACGTGCCCGAAACTTCGGCATCGGTATAGAAATTGAAGTAGCTATCTGAGCCGTTCTGGAAGAGAAAATCGCCAAATCTTACCTTTACGGGCGATGTACTTGCACCCGTGTTGTCGATTGTAAACCAACCAAAGGTCGGCAACCAATAGGTCGTCTTTTTCGTGCCCATGTCGAGAATGTAGTCGCTTTCGGAACCGTTTGCGTCGAGCGTGATATTGCGAGACAGAACCCATTCGCTCGGACCTTCCTCCGACGGTTTTACTGTCATCGACTTGAGCGTTGTACCCGTTGCGGTGCTTTCGGCATTGCCCGAAAACCACGCCGCCTGTGCTGGACTTTCCGTACGCGGAAGCAAAATGACATCCTGATTGCGGTATTGTTCGTCGTTCAAGTTAGCAGCCGGCGAGCCACTACCGCCCGCAACTTCGACAGCCGCCGATGCCGCAAGAGCGCACAACGACGACAAAGCAAAAAGCAGATTCTTCTTCATAACAGTATCCAGTATCCTTGTTTTCAAATACAATGTCGTAATACTATGGTGCAAATTAACTTAAAGTCAACAAAATAATTCGGCTATCGAGCAAAATAAGCCGACGCGGCGGAAAGTGCAAACAGTGCGGCGGTGTCGCATTTCATCACGTTGATGCCGAGCGTTGCGGGACGAAAACCAGCTTCGGCGGCGGCGGCGTATTCCGCGGGGGTCATATCGCCCTCGGGACCTATGAGAATGCAGACGCTCTTCGCGTCGGGCGCGGATTCAAGAACATCGAAAATCGGTTTGGAATCGGACTGGAGGCTTGCGACAATCTTCAAATCGAATGCGTCCGCCGCGCCTGCGATAAATTCGGGAAAGCTCCGCGCCTGCGCCATTTCGAAGCCCGAAAAATTCGCCGACTGCTTCACCGCCTCGACGATGTGGGTCGTCCACTTGTCGAGCTTTTTGTCTTTGTCCGCGCCGTCGGGACGCACGAGAGTGCGGTCGGATACGAGCGGGAAAATCCCCGCCGCGCCGACTTCGACCGACTGGCGGATGATGTCGTCGAAGACCTTTCCCTTGGGCATACACTGGGCGAGAAAAATGCGCGTCTTAGGCTTGCGTATTTCGACTTCGCCCAGAACGTCAAGCTCGGCGCGTTTTCTGTCGGCAACCGCAATTTTGCAGTGCTTCACACAGCCCGACAAATCGAAAACGTCCACTTCGTCGCCCGCCTGTGCCCTCAGCGAACCGCAAAGGTGGCGGCTTTCGTCGGGCGAAAGTCGCACGCGGTCGGGGTTTGAATTTCCGCGAAAGTCAAAATATGCCCTCAATCCTGCCATACAATTTACAGCTTGCACTTTTTGCGCGATTTGTAAAAATTTTTTTTATGCAAAATAAAACCGAATCGACATTGACGGGCAAGACCGTTGTGGTCGGCGTGTGCAGTTCGATAGCCGTCTACAAGGCGGCCGAGCTGGTCTCGCTGCTGGCGAAATCTGGCGCGTCGGTCAAGGTTGTGATGACCGAAAACGCGGCAAAACTGATGTCGCCGCGCATATTCCAGACGCTCTCGCGCAACAAAACATACGTGTCGATGTGGGAGGATGTGCCCTACTGGAAGCCCGAACACATCTCGTTGGCGGAGGAAGCCGACCTGCTTTTAGTCGCGCCCGCAACGGCGAACGCGCTCGGCAACTTCGCGCACGGAATCGCCCCCGATATGCTCTCGACGCTCTTCCTCGCAACGCGCGCGCCCGTGCTCGTCGCCCCCGCGATGAACTGCGATATGCTCGCCAACCCCGCGGTTGTCGAAAACATCGAAATTCTGAAGCGGCGCGGCGTGGAATTTGTCGAACCCGAAACGGGCGAACTCGCCTGCGGAAAGTCGGGTGCGGGGCGGCTTGCCCCCGTCGAAAAAATCGCCGAAAGGGCGGCGGAAATTCTTGCAGGGCGATGAGGGAGATTTTCGAAACACTCGCCGACGAACTCAGGCGCGCCGCGGCGGAGGGAGCGGAGTTCTCGAACATTGACGACGACTCCGTGGAAATCCTCGAGCGGCTCGCGAGAGAACTGCCGCCCGACGAAACGCTACCGAAGTCCGCATACGCGCGCAAAACCCCGCCGCAAGACGACGGCAAGGGAGAATTTATAGACGACATCGAAGAGGTGAAATTCGCCTCCGCAAGCGACATTGTGAAAACCGAAAATCAAAACCGAACGCAAAAGAAATTGAAAGTGGTAAATAAAACAATCGACATCAAGCCCATCCCCGCCCCGAAGAAGTTTTCTCTGCCCGACGGCGACAAGCAGACGCGCTGGAACGCCCTGCGCGAAATAGTGCTCGGCGACAAAGTCTGCGCCGAACACCTGCGCCCCGAAAAGAAAATCGTATTCGGCGTGGGCACGCTCGATGCCGACATCTTCTTCTGCGGCGAAGCCCCCGGAGCGGACGAAGAGATTCAGGGCGAGCCGTTCGTGGGTAAGGCGGGACAGCTTCTGACGAAAATCATCGGCGCGATGGGGCTTTCGCGCGAACAGGTGTACATCGGCAACATAATGAACTGGCGACCGGAAACGCCCAAGGGCAACCGACCGCCGACCGAAGAGGAGATGGCGTACTGTCTGCCCTACCTTAAGGCGCAAATCGAAATCGTAAAACCGAAGGTTGTCGTCGCGCTCGGAATGACAGCAGTCAACGGGCTGCTCGGTTTCGACCCGTCGAGGCGGATGGGCAAGATACGCGGACACTGGCAGAAGTTCGAAAACGCCGACCTGATGGTAACGTACCACCCGTCGTTCCTGCTGCAATACGCCTCTCCGCAAATGAAAAGGCTTGTATGGGAGGATATGATGGCGGTTATGGAGCGCGTGGGCATTCCGATTTCAGCAAAGCAGCGCGGATTCTTCCTGCCGAAGGAATGACGCTTTGAAAAATGAGAGCCTCGATGAAATCGACATTGTTGGGATTGGGCGTATCGGTCACGGTGCTGCCCGCAATCTCGATGTTTGCATTCATCGCGCTGATGGGCTCGGACATCGTAAAGACGGCAAATTCCGAATTCCGCGCCGCCGCGCTCGAATCGGCAAAACAGGCAACGACCGACATCCGCCAAATGTGCGACGTCATCGAAATTTCCGACGACGTCGCCGTGGACGCGGCAAGGACAATCATCTTCGAGACGCTCTCGAAATTCGGCAAGCCCTCGATGTCGGA
The DNA here is from genome assembly GCA_949293415.1 of uncultured Verrucomicrobiota bacterium. GTDB lineage: Bacteria > Verrucomicrobiota > Verrucomicrobiia > Opitutales > Intestinicryptomonadaceae > Merdousia. The sequence continues at coordinate 33,454 of CASFDK010000048.1, read as the reverse complement.
AACGTCTTCGGACTTCGTATCGTTCCCGCAGGACGCGCCCGAGGCAAAGCAGAACTTCTACGCACCCACCCTCAAATTCGGAAAGACGAGACTTTCGCCCGAGTCGGCGGACAAAAAATTTTCGGCCGTACTCGAATCCCTAAAGGAACGACTCTTTTGCGACATCTCGATATACTCGCGCGTGCCCGGATCCGACCTTTTCGTGAACGTGGCGACAACGCTCTACTACGATACGGGCGAGAGTTTTGCGGGCGGCACGCTTTCGCCCGAAAGCGCGCTCGAGCTCTCGCCGCTGTTCGCCTCGCTCCTTGCGGGCGGGGAATCGGCTTCGGGAATCGTCGAAAGAAACGGCTCGACATATTCGGCGAACTGCTTTCCGATAAAGCTCGAAGGCGGCGCAATCGGCGGAGTGCTCGTTTTCGGCACTCCCCTGCCAGCGGTCGCGGAACTTGAAAAATACCTCGCCTCCACTTCAATCGGCGAAACTGGGACGGTATGGGTTGTGGACAACTCGAACGCGCTCTCTCCCCTGCTGAAAGTGTCGCGCGACCAGTCGGCGGCGGCGACGAAAATCTCCGAAGACCCCTTCGAACAGCGTAGGAAATTTCTGCTGCACATCATAGAAAAAAGCCGCGCACTGCGGGCGGGCGAAATCGGCGCGGAGACAATCCGCATTCCCGCAAAGGACGGGCGGCGCGAAATAACAAAGCTCGTAACATATACCTACTACGAGCCGTGGAACTGGATAATCGGAACATCGCTCGACGCGGACGAATTTTCGGGCAGCGAAACCGCGCTTACAACGCAGATAGCCGCGTTCTCACGCACGATTGTATACGCGGGAGCGGTGTTTACGCTGATTGCGATAGGCATATCGTGGATACTCGCCTCGCAGATGTCCAAGCCGCTCAAACTGCTCAGGCGCGTGGCGCGTTTCCATTCGGCTGGCGATATGGCATCCGCCGAAAGCGAACTTGCAAAATACCGCGAAAAGGGCGGCTCGCGGATAGGCGAATTCGACTCGCTGATGCTCGCAATCTCGGAAATGACGCGCGAACTCTCCGGACTGATCGCCTCGATACGCGACGACGGACTGTACGTTGCCGACGGCGCGTCGAAAATATCCGCGCTTGCGAAATCGCTCGAATCCATCTCGGTTTCGGAAGTCTCGTCGATGCGGCGCGTGGCGGCATCGGGCAAAAACATTTCGACGGCGGCGGACGCAATTAACAAGGCGGCGCGTTCGTCGGCGGCGCAGGTCGAAAGGACGCTTGCAATCAGCCGCGCGGGTGGCGACAACCTGCAGCTGCTGAAGCGCAACTACGACGCGCTCTATGCGGCGACCGCAAACGCGATGGAAAGGCTCGCCGTCATCAACGGCAATGCCGAAAAGATTACGGCGGTCATAACGGCAATCGGCGCAATCAACAGGCAGACGAATCTGCTTTCGCTCAACGCGTCGGTCGAAGCGGAAAAGGCGGGCGAAATCGGGCTGGGCTTTGCGGTCGTGGCGCGCCAGATAAGACGGCTTGCCGACAAGACTTCGAACGCCGCAGACGACATCGAAAACGCCGTAAGACAAATGCAGTCGGCGGTGAACTCGGGCGTTATGGAAATGGACAGGTTCGGGGCGAGTATGCGCCAGAGCCTGAAGATAATCCTCGACACGGCGGATTCGCTTTCGCGGGTGGTCGGCGACATCGAGGGCATAGGTCCGAAATTCGAAAACATCGCGGGCAGAATCGCGGGAATGTCCGACAGCGCAAAACGCATCAGCCGCACGATGCTCGAGCTGTCCGAAAACTCAGCGCGCGCGCGCGACACCGTCACGGAGTTTAAATCGGCGACATTCACGCTCGACTCGACAAGCGCGTCGCTGCTCGACGAAGTGTCGCGCTTTAAAACCGCCGAAGGGAGCGGGAACAAATGAAGATACCGCTCTCGAAAACCCTCGTGATTTTTTCGGTCGGGCTGTCCGCCCTGCCCGTGATAGTAATAGGCGTGCTCGTATGGATGATGAATCTGGACGTGCGCGAAATAGTGTATTCGGAATTCGACAAAATCGGCGCGCGCACAACGCGCCAAATTGTGGACGACACAATAAGAATCTGCAAAATAATCCAGCGCACGCAGCTCGACGAGGACGAACGCGCACACGGGGCAATCGGAACGCACATAGGCGCGCTCGGCGTTCCGCGGCTGCTCGAGAAGAAGGGGGAAATCCGCGCGGCATCGCAAATGACCCCAACGGAAACGTCCGACTTCAACGTGCCCGTTATGCTCTTCGGCGACTCGCCCGTAAAGCTTAAACTCGCCTCCGACGGCACAATCGCGGACGCGTCGGGAAAGGTCAGGGACACGCTCGACCTGCTGAAAAGGGAGACGGGACTCGATTTCTGCATACTCCAGCGGATAGGAACTTCGGGCGCGATGCTCAGAATAGCCTCAACCGTGACAGACCCCGACGGACAGCCGTATGTGGGCACATACATCCCCGCTACGGGCGGATACGACGACGGCGCAATCGTCCGCACGCTCCTTGCCCGCAAAACGTTCTCGGGAATATCGCGGACGGGGTCGATGAGCTTCATTGCAAACTACGAGCCGCTGCTCGATTCCTACGGCGATGTCGTGGGCGCAATCGGCTACGGCAGGCCGCAAAGTTCAATCGGCTTTCTGCTGAAATATTTCGAAAACATCCGCATAGGCACGATGGGAAGCGTCTGGGCGGTGGAACTTGTCGGACGCGGCGAATCGGTCGTGCGCGTATCTCGCGACGGCAAGCGCAACGGCTACATAGTCGAGGGCGACACGTTCAAAAAACGCCGCGAAATGACGCTCGAAATAATAAACTCGGCGGTGGCGCAGGGCGACAAGGTGGCGGTGCGCGAATACAAAACGGAACTCGAGCGCAGCGCGGACGACGTGATAACGGCGTTCGCCTATTTCAAGCCGTGGAATATGGTAATCGGCGCGACGGTGCACAACGGCGACTACGCGCAGGGGGTCGAAAAAATAGACGACTCCGCGCGCAGTTTCGTGTTTCTGCTGTTGGCGGTCGGCGTGGGAATACTATTCGCGGCGGGCTTGGCGACGTGGATTGCGGGACAGAGCGGCGTTCAAATGCTGCGCGGGCTCGACTACGCCGTCGGGAAAATCAAAAACGGCGACATCGCCGCCGCGAGGCGGAAACTCGCGGAGCTTACGAATCCGCGCAGATGGTGCAACAGCGAAATTTACAGACTCTCGCTCGCGCTCGAAACGATGTCGGAAAACCTCGCAAAGCTCGTTTCGAAAGTGCGCAATTCGGGCGAGAAACTGGCGGGCAACGCGGCGACAATCTCCAGCGGCGCGGGCAAAATCGACGCGATGACGCAGGTGCGCTCCGAAACGCTCGAGGACATTCTGCTCACGATAAATTCGATATCGAAATCGGTAGTGCTGCTCAACGCCGACGCGCGGGAGGCGGCGAAAAACATAGACACTTCGCTCGAAATCATGGGCAACGGCGGCAACCTGCTCGGCAGGCTCAACGACAACGCAGCATCGCTGCTTGCCGCCGCCGATTCGGTCTCGGCAAGGCTCGCCGTCATCAAGGACAAAACTGAACGCATCATCGCCGCAGTCTCCACAATCAACGCCGTAAGCGAACGCACGAATATGCTCTCGCTCAACGCGTCGATAGAATCGGAGCGCGCTTCGGAACAGTGCGACGGCTTCGGCGCGGTCGCGGCGGAAATATCGAGGCTCGCCGACAGAACGGCGGTCTCGGCGATGAACGTTTCGAAAATGGTTTCGGAAATGAACGGGTCGGTGGAACTGGGCGTGGACGATATGGAGAATTTCGCCGCAAAGATGAAAACCAATTCCGATATGATAAGCAAACTGCACGACAACCTCGCGGCGGCGGAGGGGCAGATTGCGGAACTGGGACCGAAATTCGAATCGCTGGCGACGGGCGTAGCGGGGCAGGAGGAAAACGCGCGGGCTATCGGGATGTCGATGGAATCGCTCAAGACGCTCGCGGAAAAAACGCGCGCGAAAGTGGACGCGCTAAAAAATGTGACGACGTCGATTTCGCGCACATCCGAATCGCTCGCCGACAAGGCGCGGCGGCTCGAATGCCCCAAGGAAACGGAGTAGCCCTGCCGCATTTTAAATTAACATCCGCCGTTAAATTACGATAGTGTCAGTATGAACACGAAATTTAACGGAAGCCCCATAAATCTGTGCGGCGCGTTGATACGCGTCGGAGACAGCGCGCCCGACTTCAAGATGGCAAAGTCCGATCTTAGCAACTTTTGGCTCGGCGAAAATTCGGGCGTGAAAATCGTACTGAATATATTCCCGAGTGTAGACACTTCGGTTTGCGCGATGTCGGTGCGGCGTTTCAACAAAATTGCCGCGGAACATCCCGACACGCTTGTTCTGTGCATATCGAAAGATTTGCCGTTCGCGCAGCGCAGATTCTGCGCGGCGGAGGGTTTGCGGAATGTGATGACGCTTTCGGACTGCCGACCCGCCTCGCAGTTCGGTCGGGACTACGGCGTATTGATGACAAGCGGCGTGCTCGACGGACTCTTCGCAAGGGCAGTTGTGGTAATATCGCAGGAGGGCAGGGTTGTCTATGCCGCGATGACTCCCGACATAACAAAAGAACCCGATTACGACGGCGCAATAAAAGCCCTCGAAAAACTATAGCCCGCAGCACAACGAAATTGGCGGAATTTCGGATACGGATAATTGGCGTTTTGCGAAGTGTAAAACGAAAGAAAGCCGAGTTTCTCCGCCGCAAAAGAAGGGGAAAACTTCCCCTGCGACGGAGGAAAACCAGACAATCGGTCCGTTCTATCTTGCCGCGCTTCTGCCGAAGTAGAACCCCACTATCGACATAAACGCGACTTTGAATTCCGCGGGAATGTAGAACCCCGCCGCATACTCTATCACCTGCCGCGTGTATTCGGGAATCAATCCCCACAAGTATCCGCCAGACTCCTCCGTTCGTTCGACCGCTATCGGAATGTTTGTCCACGCGAACACGAACGGCGCAACGACGAAACTGAATATGAGTGCGGCTATGATAAATTGCCGCACGCGTTGTCCGATGCATGAATTGTCGCGTGTAAACGCCCTATCCGCACTGTCGTCCGCGTCTTTTGCAACTTCGCGCAGCTTGTCGATTACGGCAAGCTGGCGTTCGTGCGATTCCTTGCGCAGTGCGGTTATCCAAGTCAGAACGCCGCCGACAATCGCGCCCGCGCCCGTTGCGCCGAGTATTTCAAGCCCCTGCATTATTCGCCTTCAGATTGTCCGTTTTGCGTTTCCGACTGCTCGGAAAGAGGCTCGTCAAGCCCGCCGTCCGCCGGCGGATTCTTTAGCGCGGCGTAGGCGTCCGCCATACCCTGTATGACCTCGGCGTACGGCTCTATTGCCGCAAGCTCGTCCCTTTCCTTCAGTTGAATTACACTGCGACCGAACGCGGTTTCGATGTACACGTTCACGCCCTTGATTTCGGCTTCGACACTCTGCGAAGCCCCGTTGATGTTTGTTGTCAGGTTTATTTTCATATTGTCCTTTTTATGCAGTTGCATTCTCCGCCGTGTACGCCGCGCTAAAGGCGTTGTACATTTGCCTTACGGCTTCGTCCTTGTCGCCTTTTACGTCGCCGCAAACGGTCAGATGGTTTTCGTTGCCCGAGATGTCGCGCACCTTGCCCCCGAACGAATAGTCGGCGGAAGCCACTATGCACCGCTTTTCGGCGGTCGAGCTTTGCAGCGCAACCGGTATCCGTTTCCCCGAAGCGTAGTCGCCAGGCGTATACGGAGCGTCGGAAGCCGACATATCGAAGTTAAAGACCGCAAAGCGGTTCGCTTTACCCTCGAAGTGTCCGTAGCCGAAGTTGGTCGAATCGGTTTTGTGGTAGTTGGCGGTGTCGAAAAATCCGAGCTTGGAGTTTTCGAGCCAAGCAATGGTCGATGTCTGGAGCGGGACGGTTGCGCTGTTTTCGTCGAGCGTCGTCGGGTATCCGAAGTCCCACTTCTTCGCGCCGTTGACGTAGATTCTTGCGGTTGACGCGGTGGGGTCGGTTGCGTCGAAGTGCATACAGAGGCAGAAGGCGTATTTGCCCGCGGGGATTGTGTTGGGGTCGGTGCCGCCGAAGACGTTGTTGAGAAACGGCGCGTTTCCGAAATAGCCGCCGTCGCGCGAGCCGTTTCCTGCGCGGAGCAGAAACCTTCCGTTACGGCCGAGAGTCAAGCCGATTCCGTAGTAGCCCGAGTTATACTGGTTGTCGCCCGTAAAATTGAGCGACATCGCCGAGTGCGTGGAGAATTGGAAGTCTTCGTCGAGTTCGAGCGTCATACAGTGCGACTGGTCGAGCACGCCGTACATCGGGTTGCCCGTCGTCTGCAACGCGCCCCCAGCACTGCCGAAATGGAACGTGCCAACGCGCTCGCATACCGACATCGACAACGCCGCCGCCTGCGCTCGCGTCGCTGCGGATTCCGCCGCCGTCTTTGCCGTCTGCGCGTTCGTATTCGCCGTTTCCGCGTCGGTCTTGGCTGTCTGCGCGGTCTCGGCGGATGTCGCCGCTTCCGAAGCTTTATCGGTTGCGGTTGTCGCGTGCTCGCCGGCGAGGTCTGCCGATGTGTCCGCCGCCGTCGCGAATGCCGACGCTTCGGCGGCTTTGGTCGTAGCCGTTTCCGCCGCCGCCGCGCAAGCCGCCACCGCTTTGTTCACGATTTTTACTACCGACTCCATCGCGGGAGTCGCGGCGGAAAGTTCGCCAGTGTCTATGAGCTGGTTTATGATTTTACAGTTCGCCTGAAAAAATGTCCGCACGCTGCCGTCGGATTTTACGGCTTTCATTTCTCCTACCACATCCACGGACTGCCCGCCGCTGAGCGCGAGAATCGCCTCTATCGTGTTTATCGATACGTCGAACGACAAGCCCGAGTTTTCCGCGTCGGGCGAGTAGTTCGAAACGGCGGCGATGGTGTCGAGCTTGATTGCGATTGCCTGAACCGCCGTGTGCGTTTCGTCGCCCGCGCGGATTGTCGAAATGTATGCCCGCGATTCGGGGTAGAGTTTTGTCTTCACTTCGATTGCGGTGCGCGTGCCCGCCACGCGGAACTCGATTTTAAACGGACTGCCCGCCGCGCCCATTACGTCTACCCCGCCGGCGGCGGTTATCGACTTAAGCTCATTGAGGGCGGTCTGCACTGTTTCGGCGTCCGCGTCGTGCGGGATGTCGGCGGTGGTGTCGTCGCCATACGAAAGGCGGTATGTGCCCGCCGTCGGCTTGGCGATGAATCCGAGATTGAAAAGGTAGGTGTCGCCGCTTCCGAAGTCGGGAGCTTCGCCGACGAACAGGGCTTTGAATTTGTAGGTGTCGCCTATTACAAGGTCGGGAAGTTTGGAAGGCATCGAATCGGCGTTTACAAGTGCCGCCGTAATCGTCGCCGCCGACGTGTTGACGTAAATTGTTTTGTCCATATATCGACAAGGGCGGATGCGTCAACCCGGCGTCTGCCACTCGCCGTTTTTCCAAATCTCCGATATTCCGTATTCAACAGGGTTGAGCGGATTTTCGAGCGCGAATTTCGGAACGATTTTCGAGCCGCCGAAAAGGTGCATATAGTTTATCACGCGCGTTCCGTCGCCGTTCGACGGGCACGGTATGTTCCGCATATTCGGCGACTCCTCCAGCACGCTCGAAGCCGTCTTCCCGTTGTCGAAGACTATTTCCACCCGCGTTTTCGGCTGGTTGCGCGATTCGTAGACAAAGGCTTCGGCGGTATGCTGTTCGTTGTACTCCATTGAGAAAATCAGCATCCGGCGCGGCTGTCGCTCCGGGATGTTGATGACTCCAGAAACGTTGTCGCGCCCGGATACGTTCGCCCGCCACCAACGCTTCTCCGAGTAGAGCAGCCTGTGGTCGAGGTCGAAGAGCGAGACGCGCAAGCCGTCGCCGTCGGGACAGTCCCACGTTATCGAACGGATTTTCGGGAAGCGGCAGAACGCCAGCACCGCCGCCTTTCGGCTTCCGTTCCGTACGAGAAAGTCCGCCAGATTCGAACGGTCAGATTGCGTAGACATAGGGCGTGCGGATTTCGTAGATGTTGCCGTGCCACTGGTTGACTGTCGCTTCCGCGCATTGGTAGGCTACGCCGTCGGAAATCATCTTGGCGAACTCGGTCGCGCTCGGGCTTGTAGATTCGGTCAGGATGTTCGCGCCGGAAAGCTCCTCGAACGCCGACGATACCGCCACCTTCTGCGCGGGGTCGGAAAGCAGAACGTAGCTGTAGACATCGTAGCCGTCGGCGACTATGCTCTTCGAGTTGCGCTTTTTCGGCGCGGTCGAAATCTGGACGGATGAAACCGAAGCTCTGTAGTCGCGGTTGTTGCCCGGATACCACTTGAACGAAAACGCCCCGTTTTCTACTATGCCGTATTTCGTGGCAGTGAGTGTGCTCGTGCCGCCGCTTCCGAACTGGTCTTCGAATTTCAGCCGCGCGGAGACGCATACGTCCTTTCCCTCGTACGACGCGGGAAACGTGAAATAAAATTCGTACGGCGGGTTGACTTTGTGGAAGTCGTGGATGATGCTTACCGTGTAGTCGGAAATAGCCGCCCACGTCGGGCTCGAGTTGAAGCCGAATGTGGTTATCGACTGCGGAGTGCGGACTGTCCGCATTTTCGGAATGGAGCAGAACATCCTTTCGACTTCCACGATTCCGCAGCCGACTTCGGCGGGTTCGGTCTCCTCGCAAAGTATCATCGAGGTCGTGTCGAACGCGAATAGCGCGGCGGTCGCGTCGTCCATTTGCGAGTCCATAGCTACGTTCGAAAGCGATTCCGCGAAAAGCCAGTATTTCTGTCGGATGATTTTCGTTTCGCGGTCGCCGTTCGAAAGAAACGGGTAGGAAATTGTCGGCGTGCCGTTGGGCATCCCCGCGGTCGAAAGCAGCGTTTCGTCGAGTCCGTTTAAATATCGTTTGTCCATCATTCGCCCTGCAATCCGTTTACGAGTTTGTCGAGGTTCTGGCGCGTCTTTTCGGTCTCCTCGGCGATTTTATCGAGTTTCTTCGCCTGTTCGTCGTCGGGTTTGCCCTTGCCGAAGCCCTCTTTGTTGTATTCGTCCTTGAGCTTGTCGAAAGTTTCGCGGTCGCCCCTTTTCAGGGCTTCTCTCCCCTTGCTCTGCAGCATATCGCGCCGTTCGCTCACAGCCCTTTCCTTGTACTCCTCCGACTTCTTCGAGTAGCGGAAGTAGTCGTTCATTCGCCCCTCCGCCTTGGCGGTCTCGGCTTTTTCGGCGTACTTGGCGGACTTGTCCATATTCTGCTTGGTCTGTCCGCGCCCCTTGTCGCCGATTAGCTGCATTGTGGCGTCGAGGGCGTCCTTTGTCTTCTTGGCGATGTCGTCGAGAGTTTTCTTCCGCTGGTCGTAGAGGTCGTTCAGCCGATTCTCCAAGGACTCTTTTTTGTCTAGAAAGTCCTTCTCCGCCTTTATCCTATCTTCGGCTTCCTTTTTTTCCGCGTCGGCGAGGTCTAAATTTTCGGTACGCAAATCAACCACACGCTTCGCAATCTCTTCAATGCGCTTATAGTTCACATTCTCCGAATTTAGCATCTCATCCGATTCGCGTTCAAGGTCGGCAAGCTCCATCTCGTTTAACAAAAGTTTTTCGGACGCGCTCAAAAGCTTTTCGCCGTTTTTATTGCGGGCATCGTCGAATTTTTTTTGAAGCTCCTTTATTGTTTTTAACGCCTTTTGCGCTTCTATTTCTTTCATTTGTTCCGCGTTAAGTTCGCGCTGTTTTTCAACCGCCTCTTTTCTGCGTTTTTTTACAAACTCATAACCGTCTTTTGCGTTGAAAATCGTATTTATAACACCGCCGGCGAACCTATCCCAAACATCTATGACTCCGCCGAGGATATCCCCTTTCAACGATTCCATTGCATCGGAAAACTGCGAAACTGCGGCGGCGCATTCATCTATTCGAACGGGGTCGAACGCCGAACCCATCGATTTTTTCAGGCTTTTGATTTTCTCGTCAAGCGGGGTAATCGAATCGCCCGCGCGGATTGCTTTCTCTCGCATTTCCATAAATGCGGATGTTGACATTCCGAGCTTCTCGGCTTCCTTTGTAATATCGCTTATTTGGTATGCAAACTGCCTTACCGCGCCGATTCCAAATGCAACTCCGAACGCCGCGCCGGTAAGTTTCAGCGTGTTGTTGAGTGTCCGAAGTCGTTGCCCAGCCTTGCTAAATCCGCGTTCGAATGCGGTGTTGTCAAGTCCCAGTTTTACAAGCAGGCTATCAGCCATTTCTTTTGTTCTCCCTCGCCGCCTCTTCGGCGGTGTATTCGCTGAACTGTGTCCAGCGGTATTCGCTGTTTTCGTACCGCCGCGATATGTGCAGGTATTGCCACAGTCGCGGAAGTTCGAGTTTCAAAATGTCGCTCTCGCTCCAGTGGTAGAACCGCGCAAGTTCCGCCGTTATCAGCGCCGCGTAGGCGTGGTGCGGCGGCTTCGGCTTCTTGGCGGTCGTATCGCCCGCGGGTTCGTCGGAACGCCGCCACAAACCGCTGTCAAGGTACATTTCGTCGATGTACTCGCCGACTTCCGCGATTAGCTGCGCGTCGGCAATCTTCCGCCGCTTGCGGATTGCGAATTTCCGCTGCCGCCTGCTGTCGGGTGCGTAGTTCTCGCTGGCAAGCCACAGAATTTGAAGCGCGTTTTCCGCCGTCGGAAAGCCCCCGACTATGAATGCGTTGTCGCAGTACTCCAAAAGCGGGATGTCGCCCAAGGTCAATGCGCGAAGCTGTTCGCCCGCGACTTCGTAGCGGTATTTCAGCGGAAAATAGGCGACGGCTCGCGCCCGCATTTGGCGCGATACCGCCCGCCCTATCTCCGCAAGCTGTCCGGCGTGTAGCTGCATTAGACGGCGGATTTGTCGGGAGCGCAGGTTATCGAATAGGTGCTTTCGGTGTTCGGGGCTTTCGCCTGGCTCACGCTTTCGATTACCCACTTTTCGCCGTCGTATTCGAATGTCTGCCACTTCGCGGGCGTAGCGTCGGTGTTGGTTATTTTGCGCAGTGTAGCTGTCGCGCTCTTCTTGCCCTCGGTGTATGCCGAGCCGCGGTAAACGCCTTTCGAATCGGTGCTGTCTACCGTGTTTACATTGTCGGATTTGTTCCAGTCGCCGATGATGTATTCGGTTTCGCCGATGGTTATTGCTTCGAGTCCGATGTCGAACTTCTGCGGGTTGTAGACTGTTTGGTTTTGCGGTTCTGCCATTTTTCTATCCTTGCGGTTGATTGTTCTTTATCGCCCAGATTCCGGGGCGCGTGAAATAGTTGAAATTGTATGTGAGGTCGGACTGGTCGTATTTGTCGTCGCCTATGCTGTCGTTTCGTCCGCCGAATGTCGGGCGGTTTATGAAGTAGTCTTCGAGCGCGTTCAGTTCGGGGCACGCGAAAAGCAAGCCCCGCGTCATCGCCGCGCGGATGCGCTTTACGAGGTCGTTCTGCGCGATGTATGAAACACCCTTTCTCGGCGTGATTGCCGTTATCGAAAGTTCCGCGCTCCAAGCGGACTCCTCCGTTTCGCCCGTAAGTTCGGTCTTCGGAACGGAGATGTTGTTGTATGTGCCCCCCTCCTGAAAATCCAGAAATACCGACGCGGTTGTGCCGTCGATTTTGTCTTCCGAAAACGACGTGTAAACGCCTACGCGGTCGCCCAGATAACGCGCAAGGTGGGCGGCGAACATCTCCTCGAACCTGCGCTTTGCGTCGAAGATTTCGAGAAGTCGGGTAAATTCTGCGGTGTCGGCGGGTGTGCTCATATTTTCGATACGGTGAGGGTGTAGCAGTTTTTGCCGTCCATTTCCTGAACGTCTTTGATGTCGTAGGTTGCGCCCGCGTATTCTAGCGTTTCGCGGTCGGGTTTGGGCGGCTCGGCGTTTTCGGGAAGCGAAAGCATTATCTCCAAGCCGTCGGCGATTCCCCACACGCCCGCAAGCTGTGTCTTCCGCGCAAACGACGGCAACGCGACGCGGGCGGTATATTCGGCGTCCCGAAATGTTATCTTCGCGGGAAGCCGGGCGATGAAATATTCTATGCGCCGTTTTGCCGCGTCGCGCGGGTATGTCGGAATTTCGATGTCCATATATTGACAAGCCCTATTCCGTCAACCCGCGTGCACAAAAAAAGGGCGGGAGTTTCCCCCCGCGCCTTGCAACCAATTTATTACTACAACAAAAGGAAATCTTCCTAAAACAGAAGCGCAAGCCCGAACGCCGCGCCCGTGTTGTCGCCCGCGTCGGCGGCGGCGGCGGCTTCGAGTTTCACGAACTTCTTGGCGGTGCTCGGTATGCCGATTCTCTGTTCGAACGCGTCGCAGCCGTTGCCGCTCTTGCCCGTAAGTGTCTGGACTCCCGCCCAAGCTACGGCGGTGAACTCGCCGTCGGCGGTGTCGCATTCCTTGAGGGTGAGTTTTACGGTCTTTTGGGCGACCAAGTTCGCAAGCGTTTCGACGGTCAGCGCGAGTTCCGCTTTGCCGTCCGCCGATTCGATGTCGATTGCGTCCGTCGAAGCCGTCGCGCCCGCGGCGGGGAGTTTTTTGCTGTCGAGCAACAGCGCGTCTTTTCTGTGGTATTTGAATTCGTCCATTGTTCAGCCTTTCTTAAACGGTTTCGCCGTTGATGATGTTCGTTGTTACGACAAACGGCAAGCCCTGGAACTCCGTCGGGGTGTCGGGGTCTTTGACGAGGTCGCTGACGAGCGTTTTGCGGTACTGCTCGAGCGCGTCCGAGTTCAGGAAGATTGCCGACGGCTCGAAGTCGTTGTCGGTGAGTTTGCGGATTGCCGCGCGGAGCAGGTCGCCCGTCAATCCCTTGCCCGCGTCCGTGCCGATGTTCTTGATTCGCGCAACCGACTTGCGGCGTTTCAGTTCGAGGAAAGGCGATGCCTTCAACCACTTTGTGTATGCCTGCATTACCCCGCCCGAAACTTCGACGGATTCCTTTTGGTACTCCTCGTCGAGGTGGATTGTCTGACCGTTCGCCCAGTTGAGCTTGCCGTTGTCTTCGTCGAACGCGACTACAAAAACCGATGTCTTGTTCGTCGTGCCGCCCGCGTTGACTACGTTGCCCTTGTCCATCTGCGCGATGATTCCGGGGAAATCGTTTTCGTCCTTGCCGCGTCCGTACCAGATTGTCTTGGCAATCTTCTTCGCCGCCGCCTTGACGCGTCCGTTTTCTTCAGCCAGAAGCAACTTCTGCTTGGTCTCGGGCTTTTTGTTGTCGATTTCCTGCGCGTCAACTACAAGGCGCGAAGCCAGTTTCGCCGCCGAGAACGTAAGTTCTATGTAGTCGGCTTTCGTGGGCGGTATGCCCTCGTTCGCCATCCTGAACTGCACTTCGGGAAGCGATGTCTGCACCGCCAGCTTTACTACGTCGCCGTCCGAGTGGTCGGCGGGAAACCAGTCGAGTTCGGGCGTGCGCACTGCGACATCCTCTACGATGTCGTGCCCCGCGCCCGCGTCTACGACTGCAAGGTCTTTTGTGGTGATGTATTCTTTTGCCATCGTTATTTACCTCCGAATTGTTTTGCAAGGCGCGACTTCGAAGCCGCGAATTTGCCCTGCGGTTTTTTGGGTTCTGCGGGATTGTCGCCCATATCTACGGGTGCGTCCGTGCCGAATTGTCCGGCGGCCGCGAGTTTGGCGGAAAGCTCTTTGTTCTCTTCCTGCGCCTTCTGCGTCTCGCCTTTCGAATCTTCGAGCTGCTTCTTGAGGTCGGCGTTTTCGGCTTCGAGTTCCGAAATGCGCTTCTGCATCTCCTCGATTTGTTTCTTGGCTTCCTCGAGCTCGGATGTCTTTTCGACTTCGTCGCCGACTGCCTTTTCGTCTATTTCAGCGTCTTCGGCGAAGTCCACAAGTCGAGCGCAGGCGGCGGCGAATTTCGCCGTGCCCTTGCCGAAGCGGGTCGCGAAGTACTCGATATGTTTTTTCATACTCAGTCCTTTTTTTTGTGTTTTTGTGTTTTTGGGAATTGCGGCGGCGGGTTGTCGCGCCGAAAATAGTCCGTCGGGATTGGCGGCGGGAGTCGAAACGAAATCCCCCGAAAATATCCTCTTGAAACGCGCGACGGGGCGTTCGCATATCGCATTTTCTGGCTTCTTGACGATACCCCAGTAAAAATCGAAAAGGTCGAACTCGGCTTCGCCGCCGCCCTCTAGTTTCCACGCGCCTTTGCACTCTGTCGAAAGCGACACGCCGAATTGGTCGGGGATTTTCGCGGCAAGTTCGAGCAGTCTCGATTTTGTCGCCGCGTCAACCGTCTCCAGAAATTCGAATGTGCGCGCGCGGACTTTGTCGCCGTCGAGGTAGATGTCGGAAAACGCCCCGATGATGTCCGTTGCCGCGGGCGCGTAGCTGTGGTTGTTGAACGATTTCAGCCGTTTGCCCGCGCACAGTTCGACAACCTGTTCGAGGCTCTTGTGGTCGATGTCGATTCCGTGCCCCAAGGCTTCGCCCACGCTCATTAGCGCGACGTTTTGAAGGGTATCGGGAGCGGCGTTGCCGTCGGTCGGCGGCGTTGCGTCGAATGCCGAGAAAAACGCCCGCGTTGTTTGGTCTTTCGAAATTTTGTCCATATATTGACTCCGCGTTATGCGTCAACCCCCTGCGCGGGCTTCGCGTTTTTGTCCGCCGACAAAATCTGCGTGTTCGGCGTCTTCGGCAGGTATGCCGCCACTTCTTCGGGGCTTACGCCGTATTCGGCGGCTTTCTCCTTGACAAGCTTCGCCATCCGCGCGGCGTCCGCCACTATTTCGGCGTCAACCTCGTCGGCGTAGCGTCCCAGTTCGGCGATTAGGTCGGCTTTCGACTTCAGCCCGTTTTGCAGGTATTGCTGCTGCGCCGCCGCCGCTTTGGTCTCGTCGATTTCGCGGATGTGCGGGAATGTCCAGTCGATGAACGGCTGCGGCTTGAAGTCGGGCGGCAGGTCGGAGATTTCCCCGAGCAGGATTCCCCTGTTGATTTGCCAGTATTGAAGCCGGTCGAGAAACGCCGTCCACATTGCGCGTTCAACGTCGATTTTGTCTTTCCAGCGCATTTTGTCGGCGCGAGCTGAAGAGTAGTTCGAGCGTCGGTAGCCGAAGACCGCCTCTTCCGCCGGTATGCTCAGCACAGAACACACGAAGTCCAGGTTGATTTCGAGAAATTTGTCGAAGTCGGCGGCGTTGAAGCGCGTCTCGAGCGGCACTACGTCTTCGCCGGTCTCAAGGTACATTATCGAGTTGGGCGCGATGCTCTTGTATGCGCTGCGGGCGGTCTGTTCGTCGTGGAAGTCCTGTATTTCGTCGTAGCTGTCCGCCATCTCGGCGGCGATTTCGGGGGCGATATTCTTCTTTATCGCCATCGAAAAAGACGCCTGCGTCTTTATCTGCATCGTCTTCGCCGTGACGATTTCCCGCAGGTCTTGGATGGCGCACATAGCGGGTGCGAGTTTCGGCGTGAAGCGGTCTTCCTCGGCTCGCGTGGGCGTGCCCAAGTGGTGGACGTACTCGGCGGGAATTACCGTCGAGTTCTTCGTGTCGAAGCATATCGTGTTGTTGACGCGCCTGCCGAAGCGGTATGCCTTTATTGAGCCGTCGCGGTTGTACAGTATGCCGTTCGATTCCGTCTTCGAGTTCGCGGGTATGTTCGACGGACTGCCGCAGTATTCGCTCGGAACTATCTGGATTTGCCCGTTCTTCAAAAATATCACGAACACTTCGCCCCCGATGACGGTTTCGGTTATCGCAACAAGCAGCGCGGAACGTAGCGTGGACGCGTAGCGCGGCGCACCGAAGCGGATTGCCGAAAAACGGTGTTCCAGATAGCGTTCGAGTTTGTCGTTTGTGGCGGGGTCGGCGTAGTTCACCCGCGCGGTCGGCGTGCCTATGCCGATGGCGTACCGCTGGACTATCGCCGAAACCCGCGAATCGTTGCGCACCGACTGGCGCAGCCACGCTATCAGTTTGACGCGGTCGGAGTACGGCAGCATATCCTTTTCCGAGCGCGGGTAGGTAGAGCCGTACATTTCGCGGAATCGCGAGTTGTAGGCGGCTTCGTATTCGCCCGAAAAGTTGCGCCTTGTCGATTTTATCGACTTGGCGGGCGCGGTCGGTGTTGCGGCGAGGTCGGTTTTCCGCGCCGCCGTTTTTTTCGAGGTCGTTTTAGTAGCCACGGATTACCCCCAATACTATTGAAGCGTCGCGCCCGCGTATGCCCGCGGCTTTGTCTTCCAGTTTGTCGCGCAGGGCGCGGAGTGTGTCGAGCCGTTTTGTCCAGTATTCGTTCGCGGAAAACGACTGCGAAATGCCCTGCGCGGAATTGTTGTCGCCCAGTGCGTGCGCGACGGCAAGGCGGTTCTCGATTTGCGCGATTTCCGTATTCACTTCGCGCAGCCGCCTCTCGGTTCTTGTCTCGGTTTTTGTTTCGCCCATATATCGACAAGGGCGATTCCGTCAACCCCCACTACCCCCATTTGATGTACGGATGCCGCGCGATTATCTTGTCGAGGCTCTCGTAGATGCCGTATTTGAGGTTGTTCAGAAACGCCTTCTTGCGCGTGGCTATTGCGCGGTGGAGTATGCTTGCGCCGCCGCCCCCGATTACCGC
The DNA here is from genome assembly GCA_949293415.1 of uncultured Verrucomicrobiota bacterium. Lineage (GTDB taxonomy): Bacteria > Verrucomicrobiota > Verrucomicrobiia > Opitutales > Intestinicryptomonadaceae > Merdousia. Next base: position 16,783 of record CASFDK010000048.1, on the reverse strand, counting down.
CGTCGAGCGGTTTTCAAGTTCGACGTACCAACGCCCCCCGCCCGTTTTGTATTCGCGGGCAAAGCCCATTTTGATTTGCCGCCCGCAGGCGATGAAGCGGTTTCTAACCTGTTTGGGTATCGGGCGTTTCGGCGACAGTTGCAGGGCTTGCGATTCCGAAAAACCCAAGTCGCGGATGATTTGATACCACGAACTTTTCGACAAGCCTTGAAGCGGGCGGTATTTGTCGCGGAGCGTGATGTATTCGGCTTTCGAATCCTCGTAGGCGTCGCGGTAGTCCGTCGAGAACATTCTCCAGCGTTTGGAACTGTAGTGTATGCGCCGCCCGTGTTCGTTCAGGGGCGCGGGACGGACGGGCGGAAGTCTGCCGTATTCGAGCGATTCAAGGCGGACAAATTTCGGCTTGCCGGCGTCGTTGTGTCCGTATTCGTACCATACGCCGCCGCGCCCGAGTTTGCTCCCTTTTGTGCCGCTTGTAATCGTGATTTTTAAGTCGTGGTTGCCGCTGAAAGCGCGGCGGTATGCCCTCAGGTCTAACGGCTGTCGCTTCGCCATCTTGGTGTAGCCCAAGGCGGTTTTGGCTATGCTCGCGCCCTCGCCCCGCAGGAATTTTCCGAACGCAAGCGGAACTTTCGCGTTGATTTCGGCGCAGACTCTTTGAAAGAGTTCGCCGTTTATTTGCGCCTTCACTATTTCGGGATTAGTTGCCATATCTCGCCGGTCGTTTGTTCGGGCGGATTCCCCCGCGCTTCTCGAATGCCGGCAGGTTGTCGCCCCTCTTTTCTTCGGCGGACTCCGTCAACCCGTCCCGCTCCTTGGGCGCGAATTTTATCGCCCCGTGTTTGTGCAGTTTTGCCCAGTCGGCGATTGCAAGCTGGTAGCACTCCAAGTCGAATTGGTGGTTGTCTTCGCGCAGAACTTTCCATTCGCGCACTTTCCGCCCCTTTATGAACCGGTCAACCTGCACTTCGGCGAACAGTTCGCGGATGTAGCCGCGCTCTATAAGCCGGTATACGTGCCAGTTCGATTTTGTCCCCGAGCGTCTCCGCGCGATTTCACCCTTGTACAGCGAAGATTTTATCGTGAGAAGCCGGATTCCGCTCTTGACGAATTTCATCCGCTTCTTCTTCCCCACGAACGGATTGAAGACTGATTCGGCGAACGGTTTGATTTGCTGACGGTCGCCCGCGCCCACTATGCCCAGCCAGCCATCGCGCCTGTTATCGTAGATGATGTCGTAGACTTCCTGTTCGCGGTCGCGGTAGTTGATGTCTATGCCAACGTATGTTGCGTCGTATTTCTCCTGCGCGGCTTTGACTTCGTCCCAGCCTGTGAGCGTGCCCCAGTCGATGAGGTATGAACCGCCGTCGTCGTAGCCGCGCACGTTGTAGCGCAGGTCGCGCCGCTGTACGTCTACGGTTATCACGCGCACTACGCCGCGCTTTTCCCCGCGCTCGTAGTCTAGCGTGCATCCGCGCAGTTTCTCGGGGTTGCTGTCGTAGGTCTCCTCTTCCCACGGCTCGGCAAGCCAGGAGTTGATGAAGTTGCGCAGTTCCTGCGGCTTCTCCTTAGACTCGATAAATTTCGCGGCAACGTCGCCGGTGGTCAGCGTCGGCGAGTAGAGCGAGCACAGATGGTAGCCCCTGTGCCCCGCAGACGCGTTCGGGTTGGTCGGTCGCCATTCGCCCTTCGCGATTGCCGCCCGCTTCTGCCGCTCGGTGATTGTAGCGCCGCATTCGGGACATTCGATGTGGGCGGTCTGTCTTACGCGGTTGATGTCCCATTCGTCGGCGTCGTCCTCGCGGACGTACCAACGGCAGCACTTGCGGAAGTCGAGTGTTATCATCTGGCCGCAATGCGGGCACGGGATAAAATAGTAGCGTTGGTCGGACTGCTTGAAGCTCGCGCAGATGTTGCCGTCGGATGTGGTCGGCGTGGATGACCTGACTATCAGCTTATAGGCGAACGATTTTGTGCGCTCCTCGGCGAGCGAACGCGCGTCGGCTTCGCGGTCGGTCTCGAGCGGGAACTTGTCTATCTCGTCTTCTATCAAAAGCGCAATCGGTTCGCTCGACACTTTGGACGCGCTGCCCACGCCCGTGAAAAATACCGTCGCGGTATCGTAGTTCTGCGCAAAATTGGTAATGTCTGCCGTGCCTGTGCCCGCGTGCCGCCGTATGCACTCCGCGTCGTCTGCCATCGGTTGCCAGCGCGATTTGACAAACCGCCGCGCTACGTCGTCGGTCGGAAAAGCCATCATTGCGCGGCGCGGGTTGCAGTCTATCGAGTATGCCAAGCCCACCGACAGAATTGTGGTCTTGCCCGTCTGTGTAGAAAACATCAGCGTCATCTCGGCTACCGACGGGTCGCGGAAGCATTCCAGTGGCTCGCGCATATATTCGCAGCCGTCCGAAGAAAACATCCCAGCCCGCTCCGTGATTTTCGCCGACAAATACAGTTCGCGCTCCGCCCACGCGTTCACGCTCTCGGCTTCTATCGGGCGGAACAGGCTCAGGATTTGCCTTTCAAGGCTTTTGAAATATTTGCTTTGAGTTGCGTTTGCCATTTCTCGGTCTCTTTCGTCAGAATCTCCATCGCCTCGGGTATCGTACCGATGTTCAGTATCTGCGCGGCGAGCTTGCGCGGAAATGTCCGTATCGCCGCCGCCATTGGCGCGTATGCTGTGCGTATCGCCAAGGCGCATTCGGCGGGGTCTACGAGGTCGCCGTTCATCTTGGCAAGCTCTTTCTGCGCGATTGCAGCTTCCGCCTCCGCCTTTTCCACTTTTGCGGTCTCAAGGCGAGCGGTCGAGTTTTTCGTGTGAAGCAAGGGCACGACTTCGAATGCGTCGAAAAGTCCGTCCTTGTCGGGCTTGAGCGCGTTCGCCTTGACAAACTGGCTTATCCAAGATGCGGTGAACCCCGTCAGCTTCGCAAGCGTCTTCTGGTTTACCAAAATCTTCGTCGGGTTGGCGAGTGTGCCCCCCGCCGTCGGGCGTACCCTCTCGAGCGCGGCGGCGGCGCGGTCTGCCCGCTTGATTGCCGTTTCTTTCAGCGTCTCGAGCACCGAAATTTTCATCCCCCTGCCGTCCTCTCCGCGCGTCAACGGCAGATTCCCGCCGTACAGGGCGTTGATGGCGTCTATCGTCGCAAGGCTCTCCCCCAAAATGGACAGCTGCGCGGCGTGGGCGGTTGCGTCCAAGCCGGGATGCGCGGCGAGAAAGTTGGCGATGTGTTGCGCTTTCGCCTCCGACGATATTTCAAGTGCGTTCGTGTCCATAATAAATTGGCGTCCCGTTTTGTTCGGGCGGACGGGACGAACCGCCTAATTGCTATCTGCGCCTGCGTCCGCCGCCTATGCTGATTCGAATGCGTCCGCCGCCGCCGCGTCCGCGATAGCCTCCACCGTGTGATGCCATATTCGCTCTCTCCTTTCTAACTCGCGTTATTTTTCACAAGTATTAAATTGCCGTTTTCGTCAACCTCTCCGCCGTAATCGTCGAACAGCGGGTTGTTCTGCGGACTCGCGGAAAAACGGTAGTCGTTCCAGTAAAGTTGAAGCAGCTCCCTGAATGTTCGGATGTGTTGCGCGGACTTGTCCTCGCGCCAAGCCGCCCGGTTGACGCAGAATACGTATCCGCCAAGTGCCCCGATGTCGGTTTCGCAAAACGTCTTCAGGTCGGAATGACAGCAGACGGCGTTGTAGAAGTCTTCGAATGTGTATGTGTCCTTGCCGTTCTTCAAATGGTAGTTGATGAAGTCGAACTGTGTGGGGAAGCACCGCCCGAGCGTCTTCCGCGCCTCTACAAACATCTCCGTGCCGAACGGCATATTGGCAACAAACACGTTCAGCGTGCGGTCTTTCATCACCTCTTCCGCGATGTCCGCCGTGTAGTTCGAGCCGTCCGCGTTGCGCCGGTTGGCGGCAAGGTCGGGCATACGCTCGCGCCGCCAAGGCTCTAGCACGGCTTCCTCCGTCTTCGATATGTGCAGCTCCTGAAAATAAAAGTTATGCACGCCCGCAGCCTTTAAATCGGCTATCATATTTTCCGCCTCTTTCGCCGTGCACCAATCGCGGTGAAGCGGATTTAGCGCAACTACCGTAAAAAAGCCGCGCCGCGAGCATTCCTTGGCGAATTCTATCCGACTCGACGACACAGGAGCGGCGGGTTCTATCCATTTGGAGGTCTCGTCTCGCGGGGTCGTTATTGTTATGTAAATGCAATTCTTATTCGGCGAAAGTTTGTCGAGCAATTCGTATTGCCTCTTGCCTCCTTTCGTCTGCCACCATACCCCGTTCGGCTGGTTGTTCAGAATGTCCGTAAGTATCATTGTATCGGCTACGTTGTTGTCGCTCAAGGGGTCGGTGCGGTTGCTCATACAAAAGGCAAATCCCGCGCGGAACAGTCGCTTGGCAACGCTCTCGCCGCTGTTCAAATTGTTAAAAAAATTGAACGTCTCACGAAGCTTCGCGGAAATGTTCTTGTTGCGTATTGATGCAAAACAATAACAACAACGATGGCTACAAGTCGCGCCGCTATACTCAAGAGCGCAGGGATGGAGTAGAAATTCTCCCGCAAAATTACTTATCATTATTCTTCCTTTCCTTTAATATTTTAACCGCCTTGCGGATTACGTTAAGACAACCCGAAACACCAAGCTCACGTTCGAGTTCCTCAAATTCGGCATTCTCTTCCGCATTAAGAACTACCACTTTCGGATATTCTTTAACTTCGACATCGCGCAATGTCTGAACCGCCTTTTCACGCGCGGAAAAAGTTGAGTGAATGCAGAAGTCATCAATGCTTAAATCAGTACCCGCAACGAACTTTTCAAGCTCGTCCAAGATGTATTTGCCGCGATTGGCGTTTGCTTCGAGCAAAACTCGCTTCTGCTCCTCAAGTGAGTAGCCGACAAGTTGTTTACAGGATACCAATTCATCCCCCTTTCCAAGTTCGAGCATAGCGCGAACGCGCTGATTACCCGACAAAACTTGATTTTCTTCATTGATAACGAAGATTCCGAAGTCTCCGTTTTCAACGATGGATTTCTTGAGGTTTTCAAGCTCCTTTTTGGTTATGTCTTTTGGATTCCCGAAGTCCGTTTTCAACTCGGAAATTTTCAGTTTTATTTCCTTTATGTCTTTCATAAGCAATTTTTTATAGTTAATTAAGTAAAATTTTTTTGCTCTCTCAAAAAAGCTCTGCCCTCGACAGGCTACCTCTTTCGGGCGGGGGGCTCGGGAAGTACCTTGTGCGCGGGTTTGATTGTCCCCCGCAACCGTTGCCGGATTTTTTTCAGCCCCTTTGAAAGAGCTTGCTTTGAAATTCCCAGCTGCCGCGCGGACTCCGTAATGCTCGCCCCCGTGTTAAGCGCGGTTTGTACCGTGCTAAGCCTTGTTTGCGGGTGAAGTGCCGACATCATCCGCACTAGGATTTCGTACGCCTTTGCCTGCGCTTCCGTCTCCGTCAAATCCAGAATGTCGTCGAACGTCTCGCGGCTCAGACTCTCCCCGCGCCGGTCAAGGATTTCGTCGAGCATCTCGGCAAGCCGCGATTCCGTCGGGTATTCGAACCCGACTTTCGCCATCGTATCCGTCAATTCTACTTCCCTGTTTTTTGCGCTCATTTGAAGTAGCCTTTATTTTCGGGATAATCTTTGACTTCACGCAGAATGCGAATCGCAAGCGGTTTGTCGTCTCGTACGATATTTGCCCATTTGATGCCCCTCTCCCGAATTTGGGTAGGCGTTATCCCTAAAAGCGTACAAATGGCGAAAACGCAGCCGTAGGGGGCTTTGTTCGGGTTGAGGTAGAACTCCAGTGTTTCGTCGGACATCCTGCCTTTTTTCGCGTCCCACCAGTTGCGCGATACTATCATTTGCGCTTGCCAATCGCAGATTGGCAGCCCGCTTTTCTGTTTCCAGCCGCCGGCTGTGTAATTTCCCCACGAGCTGTCTATCTCGCGGACATCCGTCCAGCCGACGGAACGGGCGTATGTGCGCCATTCTTCAAGCGACGGCGGTTGAAAGCCGCAGGTCGCCACTCTCTCCTCTCCCGTTTCTTTTCCGCGCCGCCGCGCTCCAGTGGCGGCGCGTTCTTGCGTTTCTTCGTTCTCTTCTTCGAATTGGCGCGGCTCGTCCGCGCCCCCGCCCGATTCTTCTTCCGTATCCCCGAACGGAGCGCACTCTGCGCGTCGGGTTCGACCCACAGGGGGGCTTAAGGGGGTGTCTTCTTTTCTTTCTTCTTTCCTTTCTTCTTTCCTTATATAAGAGGGGTGGTCGAAAGGTGGTTGAAAAGGTGGTTGAAAAACGGGGTTTCGGTTGTTTGTCGCAAAATTATAATTTGCGTAGTTTGCGATAGTTAAGACGGTTATATTATACCGTTTGAGGTGGTTGAAAAGGTGGTTGAAAATCTTTCCGCGCTCGATTTTGTCGTTGATGAACGCACGCACCTGATACCGATTCCAAGCCCAGTCTTGAGCGAGTTGGCGTTCGGAAGCGATTAAATCGCCCGCTTCGAGTTCTACGGGTATGCCGTTGATTTGTACGGTTGTGGGCATATAGCACGCGCGTCCCAACAAATCAATCCACGCACTGCGTCCGTCGAACGGCGTTCCGTCGTACCAGATGGACGACGAAAAAATGCGGCGATAAATCTTTAAGTATCCGGCTTGCGGTTGCATTTTAACAACTACCTTTTCGATTTTCCCTTTTTGGGCGGATTTTCGAGAGCCTGAAAAATCGGGTTGAGTTCTTCGGGGAGTTGGAAAATTCCGAGTTGACCGCGCACAGTCGGCGCGGGATTGTAGATTCGGGGCTTTGCCAGCTTCATTCCGTAGAAGCCCTCTATGTGCCACGGCGAAGTTATCACGCCCGCGACGGGGCGTTCGAACACGTCCGAAACCTCGACGCTCCCGAGCGCGAGCCGCTCGAGCTTCTGGCAGTCGGCGAACGGCGGCAGGGCGTCGGCTATTTTAGAGTCAATCGACGCGGCGAAAGTGTATGCGTCGGCGTAGTCGCGCCGTTCCAGATTGCCCGCCGCCTGTATTATCAAACGCCCGCGGAACTTCGTCTTCCATTTGCGGTTTTCGACATCCTTGAAGCCGTTGACAATAAGCCACGCCCACGGAGCTTTTACGCTGAGCGCGAAGAATCCCCCGGACTCGAGCGTCTTTTTTGCAATCGCCGCTTCCGTGTCGGACGAAATGAATTTCCGCTCGAAGTCGGCGGTCTCCTCTTTTGTTCGTTTGTAGTATCTCATAGTTTTTCAAAATGTTTCAGTCTGCAATAAGCGCGTTGAAAGCGTTTGCCGCCACGACTGGAATTTGCGCCATTCCAACGGCTTTAAATCTGTCCATCCAATGGGGAATTCCATAATCCATTCGCCGAACTCCGGCGCGGGGAAATCGTCTATGCACTTTAGAAATTGGTTCGTATATTTCGAATGTGTCGCGCCGAAGTTGCTCCTGAGTATCTGCTCTTTCGTAAATTCGAAGTCCTTTACAACCGAAGCCGTCGGACTTCCCCAGAATCCAAATGCGCTTTCTTCGGGTCTTTCCCAGATATTCCCCGCCCATAACGCACCATCGACAAGCATACCCCAGCGCGACAAGGTCGGCGAGAACTCTGTCGAGTCCGCGAGTAGCGAGCATTGGCGAGTTTTCCACGAAGACGTAGCGCGGTCGAACCTCGCCGACAATTCGCGCCATATCGCGCCATAGAGAAGACTCCGCCCCGTCGATGTTTGTCGCGTTGATGTTCGCGGCGGATATGTCCGTGCAGGGAAAGCCGCCGCATACACAATCGACTCTTCCGCGCCACGGCTTGCCGTCGAAAGTCCGCACGTCGTCCCAGATTGGGAAGCGGGGCAGGATTCCGTCGCGCTGCCGCTGGAGCAGAATTTCCCGCCGGTATTGGTCGAACTCGACGGCGCAAACGCAGGTATGTCCGAGTAGCACTCCGCCGAGGATACCCCCCCCGACTCCCGCAAATAAATGTAGCTCATTCAATTACAATCCTTTCAACTATTAAGTTTTTCTTAAGGGTTCGAATTTTGAGTTGTTCGGAATTTCCGAACCGCTTTGCGGCGGCGCGGTTGTACGTCCGACAGCTTCGGGGTGCTCGTGTATTTGATTTTGAAGAGCGTCTTTCTCCAAATTTCGGCGAAGCCGGTGCGCTGTTCAAAATCGCAGTCGAAGCGGCTTACCATATCACGCGTAGCCCAAAAGCCGCCGGCGTTGACGGTATGCGGAAGATGTTCGAAGTAGGTCGCCATCCCATCCGCGTCGAACGCCAGCCACACAGCCCACGGCGGCGCGGCTTTTGCAAGCTCTACGGCAAGGTCGGTCAATTCCTGCTCGGTCATAGCTGGCTACTTCCGTTCAGTTGTTAAGTGTTGCTTAACAACTCCGTTGTCCACAACCACGACATACGGCTTTTCGGCAAGTCCGAGCCTTACCTCGTGCCCCAGGATGTACGCCGCGCCCCAGATTGTAGCGACAAGCAAAATCGCGGTGAAAAGTGCTTCGATGTGTTCCATTAAAGCCCCCTCTTCCGCTGTCCTTCGGACTTTCCGAACGCGCCCTTACAGCGTCCGTTGTGTTTGCCGCGAAACGGCAGCTTGCGCCCGTATTCGTCGAATTGGGTTTTGATTCTCGGTTGGGTTATTTTCATTTTAGTGCTTTCGTTATTGTTATCCTTTCAAAAAAATTACAAAATGCGTTTTTTGTTTCTTGTGCATAACAACGGGCTTCGCGTCCGTGAGTTTTAAAATTTCCGAAAGCTTTATCTGCACCTCCGACCACTTGAAAACCAACGTTCCGCCCGCCCGCAAAACGCGGAAACACTCCGCGAATCCGCGCCGTAAATCCTCGCGCCAGTCGTCGCCGAGTATCCCGTACTTTTTCGCCGTCCACGCGTTCTTGCCCACGTTCTTCAAATGCGGCGGGTCGAACAAGACCATAGCAAAACTGCCGTCGGCAAACGGAATATTTCGGAAGTCGCCCACCACGTCGGGCGCAACCCTAAACGCGCGTCCGTCGCACAGCGTGCATTCCAACTCGCGGTTGTCCATATAGACAGCCCGCGCGTCGGCTTTGTCGCGCCACCACATACGCCCACCGCAACACACATCGAGAATTTCACTCATTACCCGTTCCTTTCAACGCGGCGGCGCACTTGTCGATAATGCTTTGTTCGATTTTTGGTTTTTGCGAGAAATGGATAAGAAACATTCTTTTGATTGCGTCCAATTCGTCGGGCGTAAACGTCGGTTGAACGCGCCTGTTCCAAGCTTCGACAGCTTCTTCTTCCGTTTTATAAGCTCCAACCACTTTTCCTCCGCAATCGGCACATTCTACTGCGTAGAACATTCCTTCTGCGTAATACAAATTCATTCCGCCGCAAAACGGGCACGGTTTTATTCTCGGTCTAATGCTCATCTTTCACCCTCTTAAAGTCCGCCCAGCGGATTACGTTAAATTCGCTTTCCTTGTTGCCGTATTTTTCGGCGAAAAATTGCCAAAATTGGCACAAATTGTTAAATCCGTCCATTCTCGCAATCAAGCCGAGGTCGTCATCGCAAATGGTCAAAAATCCGAGCGGAGTTTTAATCCAAGCCCATCGTGGCACGGTAAGCAAACATATCGGCGTAATGCTCTCCACGACCGCCTCGCCAAGCTTGCGGCACTGTTTCGTCCGCAAACCCGTGTACAAGGTGAGCTTGTCGCCCGCCTTGACATTTTCCCATTTCGGCGAAGCGCGGCGGATAGTCTGCCGCTTTTCGCCCAAAAGGATTTTGTCGATAAACACGGTAAAATTAACGTTCATTTTAAGCCCTTCTCTGCGTAGTACTTGCGCCCGATATTTTGGCGCAAGTTGTGTTATTGTTAGTATTATCCGTACGAAATACTATTTTTTCGAAAATAGTATTTGCGTATATTTGGAATGTCCGCAGGTCATTCCCTCAGCCCCATTACGATGTCGAACGTGTTTCCGTATTCGAAAATGAACGTCATCGGTTGATGGCGCACGGTCATTTCCTCGTCGTCGGCGGCGTTGGCTATCGATGTTAGAATCAGCGCGGGATTGAACAGGCATTCGCCGCCCGACAAACTGCTCTCTTCGAGTTCAACGGTGTCGGCGGCGTTGCCGGTCTCGCTCGCGGCGTAAAGCTTGAGTTCGCAACTCCCGCCCCATTTGAAACGCACTTTGTCAAAGTCGCGGAATTTCGAAAGCGAGTCGCGCAATTCGCCGGCTTTTACCTTGAAGGCAATTTCCTTGAATTGCCGCTGCTCGTCCACGAGTTTGTAGACTGTGTCGTAGTTGACAATTTGGAGGGGCGCAAAGTATTTTACCTTGTCGAATTTAAAAAAGATTTTGTTCACATCCGCGCCGTTCGATGCAATCGGTGCAAACTCCATCGCGCTCGACTGCGCTTCGATTAGCGAGGCGATTTCCGGCAGAAACGAAACGTTGAAATCGCCGCCGTTATCGAACGGAATTTTGCGCTGCGTGAGCTTCTTGCCGTCGGTCGCGGTCGTCTCGAGCACGCCGTACGCGCTGCGGAAATTCACCACGCCGCGCGGCGCCGCGGGCGCGTCCGTCGGCATTTTCGAAACCGCCGCGAAAAGCCGGTGTTTTTCGGACTGCGTGAGTTTCTTCGTTTCGGCGGGTTCGGCGTAGAATGTCCACGCGCCCGCGGCAACGTCCATCAGACAGAGCCGCCGAGAAAAATTCCCCTCGGAAAGCGTCAGAAGTTTACCGTCCTCGGACGGCTCGATTTTCACCGTCCGATTGAAGAGCGCAACCGCCCGCGCGAACTCCCTCGCCAAAATGTAGCACTCGAACGGCGCGGACTTGTCGGAAAGCTCCGCGAAGCTCTCCACGAAAAGGGAATTGTTCGATGTCTGGATTTTGAAGTTGTCGCCGTCGCAGATGAGCTTCATCAGGCTTGTGAGGTTCACCACGGTGGACGAAACGCCCGCGTTGGCAAGGCGGACAAGCTCGTTTAAAACGGGTTTTTCGATAATCATTTTCGCGTCTCCTATCGGTTGTCGCCGTCGCCGCAGATTTTGTTTTCGGCGCGCCGTTTGGCGAGTTTGTCGAGGTTGGATTCAAGCACGTCTTCGAGTTCCAAGCCGTAGATTTTGCAGACCTCTACGAGCAAACCGAATTGGTCGTCAAGAGGGTAGTCAATGGTGTTGACGTCTGTGATGCTGTCGAAAAATTCGCGGACATCCAACGGCGCTTTCTCGGAGAACAAAGAGAACGGGAGGGTCGGTTGTCTTTCGAGCGCGGCGCGGATACGGCTTTCGAAATTCTCGGCGAACAGTTCGCAGGCGAGCGCGAGAAACCACGCAACATCGCCTAATTCGCCCTTGATTTGGGTTGCGGTCTCTTCGGGCGTTTTGCCGTCGCCGCGTATCTCCTTTGCGTAATTGCCGTAGATTTTGGCGAGCAGTTCGAATGTCTCGGACGCCGTGCCCGCGATGAGGTATTTGATGTTTTTCGAGGACGGCAGGCAGGTTTCCATCGCCCGCTTTTGGTAGGTTTTCAGGATATCTTCGCTGTTCATTATGCGTTGCTTTCTATTTTGAAGTTGATTTCTTTGATGTCGGAAATTGCGTCGTGGATTGAGGTGAGCGCGTCTTCGAGCGTTTCGAGTGTGGATTCGCCGATTTCCACGGCTTCGCGCAGCTCGGCGTTCAGCGATTTTTTGCACACGGGGCACGCCCAGTCGTCGGTCGCGTAGACCGCGCCGCAGTCGTCGCACAGTCGGGCGGCTTCGAGCAGTTCGAGGTCGCGCCGCTGGATTGTTCCGCCGGTGATTAGCTTTGCGGAAAGTTCGCTGTCGCGAAGTATCGCACGCGCAAGGTCGTTCCACGCGGCGAGCACGTCGAAGGTGATTTTGTTTTCAGCCATTGCCGCCGTCCTTTCCGTCTTCGCCGTCGCGAAGTATCTCACGCGCAATATCGGTCAGTTCGAAGAGTCTGCGCGGGGCGCAGGCGAAATACACGCGTTCGCGCGTCTTGATTGAAATGCCGTGTTCCTTGGCGAGTTTCGCCGGCAGAAATTCGAGCGTTTCGGCGAACGTCTTTATCGGCATCCGCTTTCCTGCCGGCGTCAGGTTGAAGTCGTCCGCGGCGTAAACAAGCTCGTTGAGGATGTCGGCGGGGTTGCGCTCTTCGGGGAACTTCACAACCCACCCCTCGACGCCTTTCGGCGCGGCGGCGGCTATCGTTCCGAACGGGTCGTTTATGATTCCCAGAAACGCCGTCTTCGGTTTCGGCGGCTTGGTCTCGCCGTCGGTCTGTCTGGCTTCAAACAGAATGTCTTCGATGATTTGCGCCTTTCGCTTGTCGTCGATGTCGGCGGCTCGCGAAAGACACATCTTGATTGTGTCGATGTCTACTTTCATTTTTTTTCCTTTTGTTGTTAGAGGCGCGGCGCGGAGCTACCGCGCAAGGCTCGCCGAGTTTCCCCAGTCCGCCGCGCCCCGAAATTTTATCCATTAACAAACATTTTTTTTGTTAAAATTTGCGAAATCGTCTCTGCGCAAACTTCATCGCTCAAATAAATTGAGTTGCAAAGCGTTAGCGTGGGTTCTTTGTGCTCAAACTCTCGACTCGAAACCACGTATAGTTTTATCGACTCCCACTCTCTCCACGTTCCGACATCATCGGCCGTAATAAACAGTTGCGCCATTTTCGGTAAAATTATTTGCTTGGTTATGCGTTGTTTTTGCGCTTCTTTTCGACAAGCGCGACGCGCTTGTCGAAAATCGACCAAAAACTGCTCAATATCCTTTTTCGCTTGATGTTCCTTTTTCGTCATTATCTACCTTTATAATTGTCAAAAGATGTCGCCGAGCGCGAGCACCGCGCAGAATGCGATGTACGCAAGCGGCGCGAATATCAGCGCGGCAATAACGCCGCAGATTACTTCGCGCGGGTTGCCGAGGGCGGCGGTTTGCGGCTCGTCGTAGCGGGCTGTAAAGTCGGTTATGGGCGGGTTAGTTTTCATAGCATTTGCGGGGGTCGCGGAATTGCCGCTTGAAGTGGGCGGCGAGTTCGTCCTGCACGTTCGGCGGCAGGAGGTCGTAGGAGTTGCGCAGTTCGCGCTCTACGGTCTGGAGCGCGTCGAAAACGCTCGCCCTCACCCGCGCGGCGGTTATGAAGCCGTGGGCGAGTATCAGCGACTTCCACGCCGAATAGGCGAGCAACGCTCGCGTGTGTTCGGGGCTGTCGTAGTTCATCAGTTCATCGCCTTTCTTTTCTTGGCTGCGATTTCAGCACGCGCGGCGCGGTATGCGGGGTCGGCGCGGTTCGCCCGTATCTTCTCGATTTCGCGCAACGAGTATTTTCCGTTCGAAATCCGCGCGGTGCGGTAGCCCTTTGAAAGCGCGGAATGCCCTATCCCGCCCAAAAGCTTACAGGCTTGCGCGGCGGTTATGATGTCTTCGGCGGCTTCGCGGCGTTCGGCGCGGGCGGTGAGCTTGCGCAGCTCGGCGGAAATCGCCTTGAGTTCATTCAAAATTGCGTTGTCCATCGTTTCGTTTCCTTGTTGTTGAAAATTGCGCGGTGTTAAAAGAGGGCGTTCCAAGCTGCCCCGTCCGGAGTCATCCTCCGACTCTATGCCCGCTCCATCTTTGGCTTCAGTTGCGCTGTTTCGGCGCGTTGAATCTTTCAAGTGCCGCTTCCAGAACCTCGCGCACGAGGTCGGAGCGCGTACGTCCGAGTTTGGTCGCCATCGCGTCGAACGCGTCGGCGAGTTTGGCGGGTATGCTTGCCCCGAACGGAACGCGCCTGTCGGTCGCGTCGATTCGCGGGCGGTTGTTCGGGCGTTTGATTGCTGAGCAGTTTGTCATTGTCGTCTTTCGATTTGTTGCCCTACTCGGCAAAAACAGAGCCTTTCGGGCGTTAGGTCTATGTCGGGAATTAGTCTTGTTCGCAGCGGTCGAACATCGCGAGCGGGCGGTAGTCGCCTACAACTTCGTCCCAAGTGCTCGGAACGTTCGAATATCCGCAGATGTAGCAGCCGCCGAACATCCACCACTTGTCCCCTTTCGGGAACGGAATTGCTTCAATGCAATCCCCGAAGCTCGTCTGCCGGCGGCGCACTTTCATCACCCGCGCGGGGTCGAGCTTGCGCGAGCGGATTGTTGCCGAAATTTCGTCGTCGGTGCACTCCTCCGCGAAGAGGTATACATAGTTGGCGCGACTTGAAATGCCGCCGTTCGAGCTGTCGCCCGAAATGTGTTTGTAAACGGCGGCTTCGGTGAATTTGCGGGTTGCGAATTTGGGTTCGTTTGCCATTGTCGTAATACTTGGTTTCTTTGGTTGGTTTTTTGGGTCAATCTCTTCAACTACGCGGTTCGTCCGCCGCGAACGGGGCTTTGCCCTGTGCCGTCTTTATCGCGCTTGTGATTGATGGCGGGAGCTTCAAGCCCCTGCGCAACGCGAGCGCAACGCGGAAGCCCGCGCACTTGCGGGCGGTTGTGTGTGTGGATTGTTTGTTGAGTTTGATTTTCATTTCTTGGTTTCCTTTTTTTGGTTGTTAGTTTTAGTTTTTTTGTTCTGGGTTGACGGCAACCTTGCATTTTAAAGGTTGACGGCAACCCATTAAGGGAAGCTTATTTATAGCTTCCCTTAAAATTTCATTCGGCGACTTTCTTGTTGCCTTTGCCCGTCGATTTATTATTTGCGTTAGCTCTCTGGTTTTCATTTCGTTCGTCATCCTTTATTATTTTGATAAGCAAGTTCGTTATCTCGTCCGTAAGAGTGAGTCCTTTTTTTTGCAAAATTTTTTGCGCACGAACCTTTAAGTCCTCTTCCGTCCAGATTGTAAGCTTTCGTTTGCTCTTGTGATGTGCATTTGGCATTCTTGGTTTCCTTTTTTGATTTTCATATCCGCACTTTAGCGCGGTTGACGGCAACCTGTCAATACTTTTTTTAAAAAAAGTATAAAAAAACTTGCAATTTTCAAATAAATGCTTGATTTTGTGGAATATGAACAATTCATCTCAGCCAGATTTTCAATTTTTAAACCGCGAAAATAAAGGCATTCCGCCCGAATTAACTGATTTAGAGTACATTTCGGCATACTACAATTTCATTCCGTGCAAGTGCGGACGCGAACTTGCGCCGAAAATCCGCGAAACCTTGAGCCGATACCATTTTAAGGGCGGAACACTTCCGAGGGTCGCCGTCTGCCCCGATTCGAACTACAAAGAAAATAAATCGCTCGTAAACGGTTATTATTACTTCTGTATGACAGCCGAACGCTTCTTCGAAATCGCGAAGAACAAAACTCCGGACGAAGCCTACGAACAATCAATTCGCGACCGCGTCTACAAAAACGCCGAACGCCAAATAGCAAAGGAACTCGCCGAGTGGCACGAAAAGAAATCGCTCGCGAAGAAAATCGAAGACGAGGGACTTCCGTTCATTCCCGACAACAAAAGAATCAACTTCGAGAAAAACTTCGTTCTAACGGGCGGGTTCACCGAAATAGACAGAAAAGATTTGACGGGTAGATTATATGAACAGGGAGGGCTTGTATTCGACAAAATAACCGACGATGTGAACTATATCGTTGTGGGAAGCGAGCACTCGAAACTTTGGTCTTTCGGAAATTTCGGCTCGAAAATCGAAGCCGCTCTAAAGATGAAAACTGTGAAATTCGTAAAAGAAAAAACCTTAGTCGCGCAACTGATAAAGAAAGAGGGGCGTTTATGATGAGCGACGATAGAAGCCAAGAGAGAAGACGATTGCACACAATTCAAATAACCCCGCAAGACGTACAATTCGGGGAATTTTCATCGCCGAATAATGGCGTTCGCAATTTTGAAAACTTACCCTGCAACGCCCACTTTAAGGGAAATGCCCAAGAATGGAGACAAAGGGAAATCAAGTTTCGAATAACGCTTGCCGAAGCCATAAACGCCGCAGACGTAAACGGAAAAGACATAAGCCCCAAGAATAAGGCTAAACTCAGAAATGTGCTATCCATTCACGCGAACGAATGGATAAAATACCTCAGCGAAAAACAATCAAACCGCGCTGTTGCCTTGTTGTGCTATACACCCTGCCCCAGTGAATGGTATAGTCAAGGGTTCGAAGTATTGCCTAATTCGTACTTCAAAATTCAGGCGACAAATCTTCAAGTGGCAATTTCGACGCAACGATGTTATAACCGCGCGCAAGATTTGGGATACAACATTCTCGACATATACAGGCTTCTGTTTTACAATAGCCCGATTTTTAACGAACTTTTCACAAACGGAGCAATCTTCTATGATTCATCCAAAGCCCGTGCCCAGAATGTGCCGTGGGGTGAAGCACTGAAAGACATAAAAAATATCCTCGAGATGAAAGAGACAAGCTTCGACAAAATAGAAGTTCCAAACCGAAAAACGCCGAAAATTCTCTACTATCACACATTCACGATAAAAAAGGTATTAGACGCGAAAATTCAGCCACCCGAAACCTACGCGAAAGTTCCTCTTGAAACATTCCGCGACTTCTTTTACTCGGGTAAATTTGACAAAATTGAAGAATATAGGATTTGACAAAAGCCCCAAAAACTGAGAACATTTGAGAACGGGAACACTTAACATTTTGATAATCTAAGAACGACAAAATGACTGAAAATCCTTGTGTCCCTGGTTCGATTCCTGGTCTGGCCACCAGCTTATAAGCCCGTAAGTTATTGCTACCAGCAACTTACGGGCTTTCTTTTTCCTCTTTCTCTGGGTCAACACAAAAGAGAGTGGATTTTAACGC
>CASFDK010000047.1 GCA_949293415.1 uncultured Verrucomicrobiota bacterium | reverse complement strand
TCGGTGCGGAACGCGCGCGCCTTTGCGTCGGCGAATTTTTCGGGAAGCGAAATTTTCGCAACGTCCCTTTCGAACGACGAATTTACGAACACCGCCACAAGCCGCCTGCCGTCGGGCGAGACAAACGCAACGCCCGCCGTTTTGTCGAGATTGTCCGCGCCCGACATCTCGACGCGCTTGAACTCAGGGCGCACGAAAAGGCTGAAGTTGCCCAAAGCCCAAAGCAACTTGTTTGCGCGGGCTACGCCGCCATCTTCAATGTGTCCGTTCGCGGGATACACACCTGTAAGCGCGTGGTCGCCCTTTATTTCGATGCCCTTCCAATAACCCCACGCGGTAGACTGCGAGTTTACGAAATCGGAATACATAATACGCGCCATCAAAAGAGCCGTCTGGATGTCGGCTTTGTTGTCGCTGTACCAGTCCTTCGTGAAGCCGTCCATTTCGGAGGCCTTGTAGTGCGGCAACAGACACCATTCAGACTGCTGATACTGCACGCCGTACTTTTCGGCCTCGGCGGCAATCGTCTTGTGGACGCTTTCCATATCGGCATTGCGCAAGTGCGAATGATAGCTGTGTCCCGACACGAATTTCGGCATATGTTTGAGATCGCCGACATACGCGGGGCTGTTTTTGTCGAAGAAATTTTTGATGATGAATGTCGGACGTTCCGCGACTGGATCTTTAGCCCAGCGGGCGGGTTCGGCATCCCACGCCGCGCCCGCGTAGTTGTACTTTGGGTGCGCGGTTTCGCCGATGTAGATTTGCGTATCGAGATTGCGCTCCGTCAATGCGCGGTCGAGTTCCACAAACACGCGTTTCATTTCCGAAATGTACCACGGGCTGCCCTCTTGGCGGTTCGAGTCCCAGTTTACCTGCGGCTCGTTGATGGGGCTGATGTAGTCTACCTTGTAGCCCATCTCGCCGAATTTCTTGGCGACATCCGCCATATAGTCGGCGAATTTCCCGTAGCATTCGGGCTTGAGATTTGCCTTGTTGTCGCGCTTTTCGCCGTAGCCCTGACCGTTGCGCGTCCACTGCACGGGGGGAGTGTTCGAAAACAGAAGGAGCTTTTCGACGCCGTATTCCTTCGCCTTTTTCACGAAATACATCTGCCCCGCGCATTTGCCCCAATCGTAATTTTTGCCGTCTTTTGTAAGGAACGACTCCGCCCTGCGCTGGAACGGAACGATGTTCGCGCCGTCCTGCTCGAGCGTTCCGCCGCCGAGGTTGAACCGCCACATCGAAAGCCCGATTCCCTCGGGATTGCCGTCCGCGCCGATTTTCCGCGAAAACAGCCACTTGGCGATTTGCCCCTTTTGCGATTCGTCGAAATACTGCCCAACGAAATAGCCGCTCCATGCGTCGGCTGCGGCAAAGTTGTCGATAGTTTGGCGGGTTTTCGACGTATCGATTTTTACGTCGATCGCAAATGCGGACAACGCCGCAAACGCGAAAATTCCGATTCCAGCCCCACATTTAATAGTGTCTTTCAATGTCATACGGGAAGAACAACTACACACTATAACCGAACCGATAAAGCAAAAAACAAAAAACTTTACTGGACAGTTGAGCAGACTGTGTAATGAACTACGGACGAATTATTCACCACAAACAGACTACCCTGCGGTCTTGCTTATCTTGTGGATTTTGCCCAAGTCGAGCTTGCCTGTCCCCAAAAGGGGAATCGCGTCCACCCGCATTACGTGCTTGGGAATCCAGAGATTCGGGAAACCCGCCTCGCTCAACAGGCGGCGGAGCTGCGGAACGTCGATGTCTACGGCGGAAAGCAGAACCAACGCTTCGCCCTTAGCGGGGTCAACCTTGGAGCCAATCGCAACGAGAGGCAGTTCGGAATCCTGCAAGCCCAAAACGCGGATAATAGCCTCTTCAACTCCCGAGTGCGGAACCATCTCGCCGCCGATTTTCGAAAAGCGCGACAGTCTGCCTTTTATGAAAATGAAACCGTCGGAATCGAGTGCCGCCAAGTCGCCCGTATTCAGCCATCCGTCGGAAAGCTTTTTGGCGTTTTCCTCGGGCTGGTTTAAATAACCGCCGAAAATGCTCGCCCCCTTAAGCTGCAAAAGCCCGACTTCGCCGACAGGCAGAATTTCGCCCGAATCGGGGTCGGCAACACGCGCCATCATACCGGGGAAAATTTCGCCGACCGACGCTTCCTTTATCGCGCTCTGCTGCGGGCAGAACTTGCCGCGCTCCAACCCTGCGGGGAGGTTTACGCTCACGACGGGAGACGCCTCCGTAAGCCCATATCCCTCGAGATAGGCAATTTGCGGGAATTTTGCATTCCACGCATCGATAAAGCCGTCGGGCGTTTTTTCCGCACCTCCGATTACGCATTTTAAGTTCGGGAAATCGGCGGGGCTGCCTTTTTTGTAGTATGAACGCAGGAACGTAGGCGTTGAAATCATAATTGTGGACTTTCCGCGCCGCGCCGCCTCCAAATTCGCCTGAACTTCGAGCGGGCTTTGAACCATCACCTGCCCGATACCGTAAATCATTGTAAACCAAACCTGAATCGACTGCCCGAAACTGTGGAAAAGCGGCAAATTCGAATGCAGGACGTCGCCCTCGTGGACAATGCCGATTTCAATCATCTGCTTGGCGTTTGCCGACAGGTTTCTGTGCGTCAGAACCGCCGCTTTGGGAGCGGCTTCGGAACCCGAAGTGAAGATAATCGAAGCCTCTTTGTCGCCGCCCTCTTTCGGAATGCCGTAAAGCGAGCAAATGAGTTTGCCCGAAAGCGTGCGCGCGGCAATCAAATGCGGAAGTATTCCCTTCTTGCCGATAGACTTGAGAATGTCGCCGATGTCTGCAAAATTGTCCGTCCACGGAAAGTCGGGCGCGTGCGCCGAGACCTTTTCGCGAACCTTGCGCGAACCTATAATGCACTCGATACCCGCCTTTGCAAGACACGCCTTTGCCGAGTCGGAACCCGTTGTAAAATTGATATTTACGCTCGACTTGCCCGCCATCTGCACCGCCAGATTCACCACAACCCCCGGGAAACATGCGGGAAGCGCGATGCCTATGCGCTTCTGATTGCCGAAGTGCTTTTCTATGTAGCCTTTAAGCGCGAGCGCAACTGCAAGAGTCATCCCCCTGTCGAGGTGTTTGTTGAGGGAAAAATCGTAGATATACTCTTTTTTTGTATTGCGCGCCAAACCGCAAGTTGCCGCGTATGCAAGATTTAAATCAAGAAGTTCCAGCGAATTAAAATCGTCATACCCGCTGTCAACCGTTGTCGAGTTTCTGATATTCATATAAACGCAAATATGATTCCGCCGCGGCGCAAAACAACTTCGCCGCGCGAGTTAGTACAGTTTCAAAAAAAACGATGCGCGTCAACAAAAAACAAAAACGGGAAATTCCGACAGGCAAAAAACTTGCGCCCGCCGCAATTTCCCGTTTCGGGAACATATTTTGGGCTACCCTCTCGTCGCAAGGGCGGTCATCACCCCGCGAAGCTCGCACAAGCCTTTCATTCTGCCTATGAACGAGTATCCGGGGTTCGCCGTAGGCGGCTTCGAAAGATCGTCCGCCATATCGCGCCCGTGGTCGGGACGGAATACGATTTTTTCGCCGCCATGCGCCAACCGCTTGTCCTGCAAGCGCATAAGTTTTTCGACAACCTCGACCATCGGCACGCGACCCTCCAAGTGCCCCGCCTCGAAGAAACTTCCGTCGGGGTTGACCTGCGTACTGCGCAAGTGCGCAATATAGATTCTGTCGGCGAGCGCGTCCGCCATTTTCGAGATATCGTTGTGGATTCCCGCGCTGAGCGAGCCCGTGCAAAAACATATTGTGTTCGCCTTCGAGGGGCATTTTTCGAAGATTTCCCCGAAATCCTCCACTCGCGATGCGATTCGCGGCAGACCGAGCACGGGGAACGGCGGATCGTCGGGGTGGATTGCCAGAATCGCGCCGACCTCTTCCGCCACGGGCGTTACCTCTTTCAGAAATTCGACCAGATTGTCGCGGAACTTCTGCGGCGTGATACCGTCGTAGCGGGCGAGCATTTTGCGCACGTCCCCTATTTCAAGCCCCATTTTGCAACCGGGGAAAACGTCGATAATCGAGCGTTCGAACGCCTTTTTCCGCGCGGAATCGAGCGAATCGAAAAACGCCTTAGCCTTTTCGACATGCTCGGGCGAACGTTCGTCCGCCGCACCGTCGCGCTTTAGCACGAAGATGTCGAACGCCGCGAACTGAACCGGATCGAAACGCAGGCACTGCGAGCCGTCGGGCAGACGGTAGTGCAAATCGGTGCGTATCCAGTCGAGCACGGGCATGAAGTTGTAGATAATCTTACGAATCCCGCATTCGGCAAGGTTGCGTATGCTCTGCTTGTAGTTTTCGATATGTCTGCGGAAGTCGCCGGTGCGCAGCTTCATATCTTCGGTTACGGGAAGCGATTCCACAACGTCCCACTCCAAACCGTACGCCGCGGTTTTTGCGGCATGCTTTTTGATTTCCTCGACACTCCAAAGTTCCCCGTAGGGAATGTGGTGGAGCGAGCTATAGACGCTCGTCGCGCCGCTCTGGGCGATATACGAAAGGGGTACGGGATCGTTGTCGCCGTACCATCTGAAACCCTCTTTCAGTTTTTGCATTTCAAGCCTCCCTTATACTCCCGAGAAGCACGAGAACCCGCCGTCGATTGCAAGCACAGTGCCCGTTACGAACTTCGACGCGTCCGAGCAAAGGTAGTGGATTGCGCCGAAAACTTCGTCGGCATCACCGAAGCGCGCGAAGGGAGTGGCCTTTACGATATCGTGTCCGCGCTGCGTCAGAGAGCCGTCGGGATTCGTAAGCAAAGCCCTGTTCTGTTCGCTCAGGAAGAAACCGGGGGCGACCGCATTCACGCGCACGCCGTCGCCGATTTTCTTTGCGAATTCAACCGCCAGCCACTTCGTGAGGTTGTCTACCGCCGCCTTTGCGTTCGAATAGCCCAGTACGCGAGTTACCGCCTGCTGCGCCGTCATCGACGAGAAGTTGACAATAACGCCCTTTTTGTTCTTCTGAAAGACTTCGCCGAACACGATAATCGGCAGGAGCGTACCCTCCATATTGAGCTTGAAAACGTCCTCCCACGCGCCGAGGTCGAGGTCGAAGAAACTCTTTTCGGGGGGAATTACCGCGCCAGCCCTGTTTCCGCCCGCGCCGTTCACGAGACAGTCCACAGTACCCCATTTGTCGAGCACCGCCTTGCGCGCGGCAAACAGGTCTTCCTTGTCGAGAACGTCGGCGCGGATTGCGAGCGCATCGCAACCGTTGTCGGATATGAATTTTTCGATGTCGGCAAGCTTCGTCTCGTCGCGCCCTATGAACGCCACGCGCGCGCCGCGCTTTGCCAGATAGCGCGCCGTCGCCCCCGCGAGAACGCCCGTTGCGCCCGTCACCACGACGACCCTGTTTTTAATGTCGAATAAATCTTTCATTATATTTTCTTTGAAGCTTTAAGAAGTCTGTTCGAAGCGAATACGAGCAAAAGGAACGCCACGAAAACCGCGGGACCCGCATAGCCGAGCTTGTTCCAGAGAACGTAGAGGCTCGCCACCGAACTTGCCGCAACCGAGCAGCACATCAACACGTTCCAGAGAACGCGCCTGCCGCCCGAGGGAACTTCGCTTCCGAGCACCTTTTTGCTGTTCATAATCACGAGGAACGCGCCGTATGCAATCGGCAGAAGCACCATCGCAATCACGCCCGCGTGGATGACAAGCCACATCTTCGCGCCCTTGAAGAATACCGAAGCAATCGCGCTGAGCGCAATGAGCATCGATCCGCACAGGTGCCATTTTGCCGAATTGCCCCTGCCCAAAATTTCCGCGAACGAAAGCCCGCAAATTAGCATATTCATCAGCACAGCGTTGATTGCCATACCGAGCACGCCCAGCCCGAAAACATAGCGGGCAACGTCGTCGCCCAGAAGCGGCGCAAGCGTTTCGGAGAGGTTCGATGCGTCGCGCTTTACGAGCATCGCCGCCATCTCGCGTTCCCTAATCGGGAATGTATTGCGGGCAAGGTCCTTTTGCGCCGAAGTCAGAGCCGCGAATTTGTCCGCGCCCATCGAAGCGGAAATGCGCGAATCGAGCAGCGAAATGTAGGGCTGCACTAGGTTCGGTGCGGGCACGACTGCCTTGCCGTCCACCGTCGCGGGAACGAGTTTGCCGTCGATAATCCGCGAAACCGCAAGACCCTCTGCGGGCTTTGCGTGGAACTGCGAAGCCGAGGCGATTACGATGCACGAAGTCGCAATCAAGAACGGAATGAAAAGCCCCGTCGCGAGGTCGAAAATCGCCAAGCCGCGGAAATCCTTGTCCCAACCTTTTTTAAGCATCGAGTACGGGAACAGGAAGGTCATATTTATGCCCACCGCCATCGCAGCCGCCGAAATCACGACGTCGCGCTGTTGCGAGACAATCATATCGCTCCAGAATTTTTGACCGTCCGCGCCGAGCTGCGAAATATATTTCATAAAGTCGCCGCTCGGTTCGGAGAGCACCGACAGATTGGGAATGAAGCCCGCGAACACCGCCGACCAATCGATTTTTCCGTTCCACCAAAGGCTGATGATAACGCCGAAAAAGCAGATTACGATTGCCGCAACCGAAAGTTTGATGATTTTTTCGAAGAACTTTACGCCCTTGCCGCCGACCGCGTACATCGCAACCATCGCTGCCGCGAGCACGAAAAGAACCGCCGTTATCGCGACTTCCACGCCGACTGACGGCGCATCGGTCGAAGCCGAGAAGTTCTGCGTAACCGCCGCAACGCCGAGCGCGAACTGCGGCATTGCGAAGACCAGACACGCCAGCAGCGAACCCAACGCCCAACCGTAGCCGAGAATCGGGCTTATCTGCGAGTTCACGCTCTGCATCGGCTTGTTTTTGATTGAAAGCGTTACATAAGAAATCGCCGCCAACATCACGATGCCCAAGATCATCGCCACGGGCTGAAGCCACATAAAACCGAAGCCGCCGAGCACGCCCAGATAGAGCGCGGAGGCAAGCGAGCCGCCGCCGAGCGTCGTCGCGCTCTGAAGCCAGCCGGGACCCGAGAATTTTGCGAACACGCCGAGCGTCGCCAGTTTGCCTTTTTTGCGCGCGTCGAGAATCTGCGCCCTTTGCGTCTCAATCTGCGGATTTTTCATTTGTTCCGACATAAATTTTCCTGTTTTGAGTTTTCCGTTTTTGTTGAAGATTTTATTTTGCGCCCTCCGCATACGCCTGCGCCTTCAGCGAAAGTTCCGCCGCGGCGAACGCATGTTTTTGGGTCATCGCCGTTTCCGTTCCGTCGAGAACGTCGCGGGCGAATTTGCCGAAGAACGGGAAGCCCGTGCCGAGGCAGTCGAGCATTTCGACACCCTTTTTGTCCGCCACATAAAGCGTCTGCGGAGGATTGCCCTGCCGCGAGAAATCCACATACTTGCGGATTTCCACATACCCCTCCGTGCCGAGAACGAAAGTTCTGCCGTCGCCCCAGACGGGAAGGCCGTCGGGCGTGAACCAGTCCACGCGGCAGTAGCCCGACGCGCCGTTGGACATTTCGACAGAGGCTTCGCCGAAGTCCTGAAGTTCGGGTTTGTCGGGGTTGTTGAGGTTGTCGACGCGCGCGAAGTTGATTTTCGCGTCGTCGCAGCCCGAAAATTCGAGAAACTGCTCGAACTGGTGCGAGCCGATGTCGCACAAAATTCCGCCGTACTCCCCGCGTTCGAAAAACCACTGCGGCCGCGCCGCCTTCGAGAGCCTGTGCGGAGCCATAATCAGCACCTGAAGCACGCGCCCGATTCTGCCGCTTTTGATTATTTCGTTGGCGCGTTCGGCTGCCTCGTTGTGGACGCGCTCGGCGTAGTAGGGCATATATTTAAGCCCCGTTTCGGCGGCGAGTTTGCGCGCCTTTTCGAGCTGTTCGAGGGTCGTGAACGGGGGCTTGTCCACAAAGAAATGTTTGCCCGCCGAAAGAGCCTTTTCGCCGACGTCGAACCTGTGCGCGGGTATGCCCGCGTTGGCGACAAGCTTCACCGAGCCGTCCTCCAAAATTTTGTCCAGACTGTCCGCCACTTCGACGTTCGGAAAGCGTTTGAGGAAGTCTTCGATGCGCTTTTTGTCGGTATCCCAAACGTATTTGCATTCCGCGCCGACGTTGAGCAGCCCCTGCGTCATCGCGTAAATGTGCCCGTGGTCGAGTCCCGCCGCGGCGAACTTCAGCTCGCCCCCGGCAACGGCGCGTTCGACCGCTCCGCCGTCTGGAACATAGTCGTATCCTGTTGCGTGCTTTGCCATCGCCGTTTATTTGAAGGATTTCTTGAAGTCCACAACCGCGTCGCGGCGCGGATTGTCGCGGAGCTTCGAGGTTGCGATTTTTTCGCCGAGCATTTTTTTGTACCGCGCGTGGTCGAGCGGCAGCGACACCGCCGAATCGGTCCACGCCGAAAGCAACATCGCGTTCGCAAGCTCGAGCGAAAGCTCGCCCTGCATTCCGTCGAAGCCGAGCGTTCCGCGCCCTTCGAGAGCCTCCGCGAAATTCTTGAGAACGCCGACGTGCTGTTCGCCCTTCGAGTCGAATTTTTCGACCTGCGTTTCCGTGTCGGGCGAGCCGAACATATAGACGGTATTCTTCGTGTAGTCCGAAAGCGACGAATCCACAAAGCGCGTAATAGTCAGAATATCGTTTTCTGCCACGACAAACGCCTTGTCGCCGGCAATCTCGAGCCTGTTCGCGCCGGGGTATTCGCCCGTCGAGGTTATGAAAGTTGCGTTCGAGCCGTTGGCAAGCTCCATTCGGCAGACGACTTCGTCCTCCACTTCGATGTTGTGGTACTTGCCGAACTTGCACCACGCCCGCAGCGACTTGGGCATGCCGAAAACCCACGCCCAGATGTCGATGTTGTGTATCGACTGGTTGATGAGCGCGCCGCCCGCTTCGCCCTTCCAAGTGCCGCGCCACGGACTCGACGCAAAGTAGATGTCGGGGCGGTACCAGTTCGACATCGTCCAAGAGACGCGGTTGATTTCGCCGATTTCGCCCTTTTCGACAAGCTCCTTGATTCGCGCATAAAGGGGAGTCGTGCGCTGGTTGAGCATAATGGCACAGGTTTTTCCGCATTTTTTTGCGAAGTCGCAGAGTTCGATTGCGTCGGAAGTGCAAAGCGCGATGGGCTTTTCGACGAGCGTGTGGAAGCCCGCCTCGAGACACTTTTTCGCGAGAGGGAAGTGCGTGAACGAGGGAGTGGAAACAATCACCGCGTCGAAGCCGCCCGCCGCCAGCATTTGGTCGACATCGGGATAGATTTTGAGCGAAGCGTACTTCGGGTCGTTCACGGGACGCTGTTCGCACGCGCAGACGATTTCCGCATCCGGAATTTTCCCCGCCATCAAATTGTCCACGTGCATCGAGCCGATCGGTCCCATGCCTATAACCGCAAATCTTACCATAATTTCGCCTTTTTTTGATGTTATAAAAATTTTACCTCAAACGATTGAGAAAATATCTAAAAATCGCCCGCCACTGTCAACCATTTTTTTTCGACGAGCCTCCCGCCCCGAAATTTTACTTGAGTCGAAATTCCGCACAAGTTACATTCACCCAATGAAACACACATTTGCCGCGCTTACTGCCTCTATCTGTTTTGCCGCATTCGCGCCGCTTTCCGAAGCGGCGGAATTTGCGCGCCTTTTCGAAAATCCCGAGCTTGCAAAACCGCAACTAAATTACGGCGGCGAACCGTTCGAACTGAAAGCCCCCGCGGAAACGCCGCTTGAAGATACGCCCGAATATTCGTCCAAACTGCGCGTCTACACTTCGCCCGACGGCGTGCTGCAAGCGGAACAGACCGTCTTCGAATACAAAAAATTTCCCGTAACCGAATTTAAGACGCGGCTGCGCAACGTCTCGAAAAAATCCGCCTCGAAAAACATTTCCGACATTTGCGTCTACGCGCTAAACCTCAAAAACAACCCCGACAATATTAAAAGCGACAAGGTGAAAATCCGCAGATTGAAAGGCGCGGCAACTACAATGTTCGATTTCGCCGAAGAAACCGCCGTTCTAGAACGCCGCCCGCAGGCAGACTCAATCCTGCTCGAAAACAAAACGGGCTACCCCGCGTCGGTCTGGATGCCCTATTTCGGCGCGGATTTCGACGAGCTAAACGGCGCGCTGTTCGCCGTCGGCGGGTGCGGAAACTGGAGCGCGCTCTTCGAAATAGACAGGCGGAATTTCTCGCTGAAAATCGGCGTGCCCGACTGCGGTTTTTCTCTAAAACCCGAAGAATCTGTATCGTTGCCGTCGGTGCTCGTAATGCGCCGGAAAAATATGCGCATTGCCGACGCGCAGAACCTCTGGCGCAGGTTCATCCTCGGATTCAAAACCCCGAAAGGCGCGGACGGCAAGCCGTTCCTCGCCCCGATTTACACGAGCATAGGCGGCAACATACCAACCGAAAAACTGGTAAAATTCGCCGACTTTGCGGGAGCGCACAAATTGCCGCTTTCGATGTACGGCGTAGACGCGGGCTGGTACGGCGGCGCGCACGTTCCGCAGAAAAAAGGCGGGTTCGGCGACTGGTCGAAAAATGCGGGCCACTGGCGCGTGAACACAACCGTCCACCCGAAAAAACTCTCCCCGCTCTCAAGGGCGGCAAACGCCGCGGGAATGAAATTCTCGCTCTGGATTGAAATAGAGCGCGTTATGCAGGACACACCGCTTTGGCGCGAACACCCCGAATTTCTCGCGCAGTGCGGAAAATCGAACACGGCAGTCCTCAATCTGGGAAACGAAAACGCGTGGAATTACGCATTCGAAACGCTCTGTAACACGTTCGAAGAAAACGGCGTAAACGTCTGGCGGATGGACTCGAATCTGCACACCGACTCGATGTCCGCCGCATTCGCGCAACTCGATTCGAAGTCGCTCGACCGCAGGGGAATCGGTATGCTAAAGCACGCCGAGGGTGTTCTGAAACTTTGGGACGCGCTCAAACAAAAATATCCGCAAATGCAGTTCGACAACTGCGCAAGCGGCGGCAGGCGGCTCGACTACGAATCGATGTCGCGCACATTCGTCGTGTGGCGTTCCGATTCCCAATGCTGGCGGATAGACGGCGCGGCCGAATCGAACCAAATACAGACTTTCTACCTGTCGTCTTGGCTGCCCTCGCACACGGGCGGCAACGGCGCAAGCCTCGACGACCAATACGCGATGGCAAGCGCGATGAATGCCGGCTTTTTCGTGTCGTCGGGGACGCTGAAAGACGCGTCGCGGCTTCCGCTTCTCCGCAAATATTTCGGTTGGGCGCAACGCATACGCAAATACATTGTGCGCGATTTTTACCGCCTCACCCAATCCCCCGAAAATTTCGAAAATTGGTGCGCCTATCAAGGACACGACCCCGATTCGGGCGAAGGATTCGTCGCCGCGTTCCGCCGCAGGCAAAGCCCCGACGAATTTTTGCGAATTTCCCCGCAGGCAATCGACGAAAACGCAACGTACGAACTGGAATACAAAGACGGTTCGAAGACGAATATTTCGGGCAAAAGCTTCAAAGACCTGCGCATAGACCTGCCCCCGCGCGACTTCCAGTTCGTGTTCTACAGGAAAGTCGCAACCGCAAAATAACAACACAACTTTTTCAATCAGGAGGAAACAGAATATGAATAAAACGAGAATCTTCACAAAAACCGCGGTTTTCGCCGCAATGCTCGCAGCAAGCGGACTTTTCGCCGGCGGACGCGTCATAACCTACCCCGCCCCCGCAACCGAAAAGGCGCACTGTTCGTACACAATCACCGCAAACGGCAAAAATGTGGACATTTACAGGGCGAAGTCGCCGCAATTCGAGGGCGGCGAATACTTCTTTGCATACTTCGACTTCGACAAAGATGTTACCATAAAGGTAACATCTACCAAGCCGCTCGACAAAGCGGAACTCTTTCCCGTAAAATTCAAACCCCTTTCGCGGGATAAAAAGTCGCTCGAGTTCGCCGTCGCAAAGCCGCCGTTCAACGCAACCGTCCTGCGCGACGAACGCAATCTGCCGCTCGTGATTTTCGGCAATCCCATTGAAGACGATATCCCCGACCCCAAGGGCGAAAACGTCGTCTTCTTCGGCGCGGGTGTCCACACACCGCAAACGATACAACTAACCGACAACCAAACACTTTATATTGCAGGCGGCGCGGTCGTAAAATCGCGGATTGTCGCGAAAGGTAAAAATATAACCGTGCGCGGACGCGGAATTTTGGACGGCGAACTGTTCGAACGTTTCAGCATTCCGCCGATTCTCAAGTTCGACGATTGCAACAAGCTGATACTTCGCGACTTCATCGCAAAAGACCCGTCGGGCTGGACTCTCGTTATGACACGCTGCGACGGCGTGAAAATCGACAACGTAAAAATCTGCGCCTCGAGAATGTTAAACGACGATGCCATAGACATTTGCAACACTTCGAATGTCGAAATAAGAAACGTTTTCGCCCGCGCCCAAGACGATATTGTGGCAATAAAGGGTATGGCGGCAAAGTCGGACAATACCCAACCACCCTGCAACAATATAGTTATAGAAAACTGTACATTTTGGACGGACATCGCCAACATTTTCAGAATCGGATTCGAATGTTCCGCCGCCGAAATGTCGAATATCCGCGTGCGCAACATCGACATCCCATTCTATGCCGTAAACTATCGCGGACCGGAAGAATTTTGGGCAAAGGCAATAGTCTGGTTGCAGGCGGCAAACAATATGCCCATCCACAATATCTCTTTAGAAGACATAAACATACGCGCAAACGGCAACGATATGTGTATGTTGCTTGCAAATCCGCGCAAAATCGGGTGCCCAAACATCCACAAAACGCCCGACATCGCGGGGCGCGTCTATGATTGCTCGTTTAAGAACATAAAAGTGCACGGTAAAAAGGGCAAATTCAACGGGCTACTCTATTTCAAAGGAGTTGACGCAAACTCGGACGTGAAAAACATAACTCTTGAGAACATCGAATACTTCGGAGAAAAAATCGGGCGCGATAGCAAAGCCTTTGTAGACGAAAAGGAATTTACTTCGGGAATAGAAATCAAATAAGCCGACAAAAAACGGGCGCGGGGAACAACCGCGCCCATTTTGGGAACAAATCCGCCTAAAGCACGTTCTCTTCAACCCAAGCCTTGAACTCCGCGACCGAGCGGAAGACAGCCTTCGCGGGAGACTTCTCGAGCGCGGCAACATCGGCAAAATCAGACCACGCTGCCGCGAGCGGAGTTATCCCCGATTCCTTCGCGTCGCAAGCATCGCGCTCTATATCGCCGAGGTAGTAAATTTCGGCATTTTGCGGAGTTACCTTCCACGTGTTCAATACGTTGCGAATTTTAACGGGCTTAACCGCCCCCCTTTCGTCTCCGCATTCCACAACGGAAAAGTAATCGAAAATCCCATACTTTTTAAGCGACAACTCGGCGGTCTCGCGGGCTTTTCCCGTTACTATTCCGAGTAGAAGCCCGCGGTCGAAAAGCATCTTCAGCACATCGGCAATTCCCAAAAAGGGAGCGGGCGAATATTTCGAGTGCAACCGGCTGTAATGCACAAGATAACGCGCAAAAAGTTCGTCGCCGTGCGCGGGCGAAAGCCGCCGCAAAAGACCCAATTCCGTCGGTCCGAAGTTTGCTATAATCTCATCTCTCGGCGGCATAACAAGCCCCAAATCGGCATAAGCCGAATCAAAAGCCGCAAGAACAAGGTCTACAGTCTCGCCGAGAGTTCCGTCAAAATCGAAAATAAAACCCTTTTTCATTGCCAGACATATTGTGCGTGGGTTTACCAAATTTAAAGAAAAAACTTGCCCAAAACGTCAAACGAATATTCATTGGGCAAAAGCAAATATGAAAACGCCAACAAACACACTTTTGTATCTTTTCCTTATTTTCGGCGCAATATTGTCGTTCGCAGACGATTGCAAAATCGAAGAGGCCTTGCCCGCCGCAAAAAAATCGCAATGGCACGGTGGCATAAAGTACGACTTCACTTTTGACGGCAAAAAAGCCCTTTTCGTCGCCCCCCAATCGCCCCGAATGGACCGCGCATGGATTTTCCGTCCAGCATTTTTCGGAGCATTCCCGAATGCCGATATAGAATTGCTAAAAAACGGTTTCTTCTTGGCATACCTCGATTTAACACACAGATACGCATCTCCCGCCGCGATGGACGACGCCGATAAATTCTACAAATTCGCGGTCGAAAAGTGCGGATTGTCGCAGAAATTGGTCGTCGAAGGATTGAGCCGCGGCGGCGCGTTCGCGCTCTGTTGGGCGAATCGCGACCCGTCGAAGTTCGCAGCAGTCTACGCCGATGCGCCCGTATGCGATTTCAATTCGTGGCCGTCGCCGAAGCGCGAAAAACTTTTCCGGCAATTTCTTGCGGAATGGAATATAAAATCCGCCGACAAATTTAGAGGCAATCCCGTGGACAATTTCGCAAATCTCGCCCAAAGCGGCGTCCCGCTTCTTTTGATTGCGGGCGATTCCGACAAGACCGTCCCGTTCGGCGAGAACGGGAAAATTTACGCCCAACGTTTCCAAAATGCGGGCGGCAATCTAACTATGACAATAAAAAAGGGTTGCGACCACCATCCACACGGACTCGCCGACCCCGCACCGACGGTTGCATTCATAAAAAAGGCGTTCGAAAGCGGCGGAAAGAAGTAAACTCCGAAAAGAAAAAATTACCAATTTGGGAACGCAGTTTAAATGTCAAGCCCAAGCGACATTTGCGCGTTGTCGTTCCCATCCCGATTGACGGGCGCGCAATTATCGTTTTCGGCGGATGTCGAAACCCCACCAACGCTCGCAACTCCATCGGAATCGGGAAGATTTGCGCTTTTATCGCTTGTCCGCAAAGCCGCAGCCTCCGCGCTCTTTTCCGATTGTAAGAGCATCTCGAGAAATTCGGATTCGCCGATAATCGCCGTTCCGAGCTTTTTTGCGGCTTCCATTTTTAAGCTATGTTCTTCCGTCGAAACAAGATAGTCTGTTTTGGACGAGACCGATGCCCCCGTCTTGCCGCCCAATTTTTCAATGCGTTTTTTCGCTTCGTCGCGCCCCATCGACGAAAGCGTCCCAGTGATAACGAATAGCTTGCCGAAAATCGGCGTTTCCGCGAATACCGACTGTTTGGCGGAGAAATTCAATCCCTCGGCACGAAGACGCTCAACCATCGCCCTGTTGTGAGCATCGTCGAAAAACGCGCGCACGGAAAGCGCGCGCACGGGCTGTTCGATTTCGTCGGAATCGTCCTTTTTCTTTTTCGAGGAAAGCCCGCCCATGCCTTCTACGCTTTTGATTTCCCCGATGTCGGCATCCATCAACGCGTCGAGCGTAAGAAATTTGTTTGCAAGAAGTTTTGCAAACTGCTCGCCGATTTCCAAAATTCCCAAACCGAAAATCAACCGCCAAAGCTCGCGCGATTTCGATTCACCGATAGACTTTATCAAATTGTCCGCGCTTTTCTCCTTAAATTTATCGAGTTCAAGCAAGTTATCGCGCGTAAGCTTGTAAATATCGGAAGGGTCTTTCACGCCAAGCTTGTCCACGAGCAACGCAACAACCTTTTCGCCCAACCCGCGAATATCCATACAGTTGCGCGATGCGAAATGCTCGAGCCGCCCGCGAA
This sequence comes from uncultured Verrucomicrobiota bacterium, assembly GCA_949293415.1. Classification (GTDB taxonomy): domain Bacteria; phylum Verrucomicrobiota; class Verrucomicrobiia; order Opitutales; family Intestinicryptomonadaceae; genus Merdousia. Next base: position 3,596 of record CASFDK010000047.1, on the reverse strand, counting down.
CCTGCGGCGGGCAAGCCATATTAGGACAGCGCGACAACATCTTGTCGCCGAACTTCTTGAGAGTTGCTCCGCATTCGGGACAAACCGTCGGAAACTGATACGGAACGGAATCGGCGGGACGTTTTTCAAGCACAACACCGAGCACGGCGGGAATGATTTCGCCCGCTTTTTCCACAATTACGGTATCGCCAACGCGTATATCTTTCGACGCTATATAGCTTTCGTTGTGGAGAGTTGCGCGTTTTACCTCAGTACCCGAAAGACGTTCTATCGGCTCGAGTTCCGCAACGGGCGTTACCGCCCCCGTGCGCCCGACCTGAATCGTGATTGACCTAAGCCGCGTTTGGGCGCGTTCGGCGCGGTACTTCCAAGCAATCGCCCAGCGCGGGGCGTGGCTCGTCATCCCCGCCTTTTCGTGAAGAGCGCAATCATCAAGTTTAACTACCGCACCGTCCGTATTATAGGGAAAATCGGCGCGAATTTCCTCAAGCTCGCAAATTTTTTCGAACGCGCCTTTTGCGCCCTCCGCCTCGGCGTACCAATTAACCGACGGCAACCCCCACGCCGCCAATATCTTGGGCAAATCGAGCTGCCTTTTTATTTCTGCCCCCTCGATTTTTCCGACCGAATAAAAAACCGCTTTGAGTTCGCGCGAGCGCAACGTTGCCGCATCCAAAAGTTTCATTGTTCCCGCCGCCAAATTGCGCGAATTTGCGGGAAGTTTTTTCTTCAATGCGTCGATTTCGTCGGGAGTTAGCGAAATTTCCGAGACATCGCAATCAACATCGAGCTTCTGCGTCTCTTTGATTTTCTTCGCGAGGGCTTTTTTCAAAAGTTCCTCGCGTTGAAGATGGTAAATTCGGTCGAATTCGGCGTTTTCCATATACGCCTCGCCGCGTATCTCAAGCAGGGACGGAATATTTGTTCCCGATAAGGTAACAGGCAGGTTTTTTACAACAAACGCGTTGCGCGTAATATCGTCGCCCTTTTCGCCGTTTCCGCGGGTAAGCAGGCGCACAAGTTTTCCGTCTTCATAGACTGCCGAAATTCCCGCGCCGTCGATTTTCGGCTCAACACAATAGCGCAACTGTCCGTCAACACCCAATACCTTTTTTAGGCGCGCGTCGAAGTCCTCAAGTTCCGAAGAATCAAAAACATTGTCAAGGCTGAGCATCGGCGAAAGGTGCGCGACGGAAACAAAGGAACTTGAAAGGTCGTTGCCGACCCGCACCGACGGCGAATTCGGGTCGTAAAATTCGGGAAATTCGGCTTCGAGGAAGCGAAGCTCGTGCATAAGCGCATCGAACTGATCGTCGCTGATTTGCGGCGAATTTTTAACGCGGTACAGGTTTTCGTGGAAGGCTATCTCCCTCCGCAAAAAATCTATCCTTTCCCTTGCGACGGACTTTTCCATTTGTCGGTATTCTCTAAAATTTCACGCGCAAACGTCAAGCAAACACGCAAAATTATAATCGAAGCCGCGCGGCGACAATTAAAAATTGCCTCCAGCAAGCCGCGCCGCTATTGCCCCACGGCAAACTGCACATTCACGACGCAGCGAACATCTTTTTCAACAGTGGAAGTATCGTACATTCCATAAGATGCAACTTCGGTCGAAAGCGGTTGGGTTATCTGGAAAACGCCCTGCGATGCCGACATTATGCTGCCGAGTTTTGCGCCGCCCGCTTCGGCAAGCGTCTTTGCGCGGAGTTTTGCGTTTTCGGTCGCCTTGGCGAGCAAGTCGAGCTTCAGCCCCTCAATCCCGGAATACAAATATGTTGGAGCGCAAATGGATACGTCGATTTCTCCACCGCAGATTTTGTCGGCGTTTTCGACGGCTTTTGCGAGCAAATCGAACTTTTTCGTCTGAACGGAAATGGTTATGTCGGCGCGTTTCCCGCACAATTCATCGGTATCATAACCGTTTTGATTCTTTTTGAACAAGTTGGAAACGGAAACATTTGAAACGGAAATTTCCGACTTCTCGAACCCGCTGCCAAGCAGATACGCTTCAATCCTTTTGGAGTATGTTGAAACCTCCGTGAACACGTTGCGCTTTGCCACATCTTCAAGTTTGACCGAAGAACTTACCGAAACCGACCAAGTTGCGATGTCGGAAACAACGCGCTGGCTTGCGACCCCTTTGACGGCAATTCCGCTCGGCTTGCGGAAAAGTACATTCGGCTTCACCACGATGAGCGAGCATACAATCAAAGTCGCGCAAACGCAGAGCACACACAAAAAGCTTAATATTTTGTTTTTCATATAATTACAAAACCATTTCAATCCCTTCAATATATGCATTATAAAAAAATCGATACGGAGTGTGTTTTCAACATTTTTTTTTCGACAAAACACAAATACCATTTTGGGAACAAAGATAAAAAAATACATTTACTTCAAAAAAAATAAACATCCGTCCGAATTTTTATTTGACTTATCCACCGCAAGTTATTCCAATTGGGTCATGAAAAAGATACTTGCTTGCATTGCATTTTCAATCCTCGCGGGCACGACGGCGGTTGCGCAAAAAGACCCGTTTGTCGGGTTTTACTTGGGAAAAATCACAAACGTAAAATCTTATCCGTTCGGATGGGGCAGCCCCGACCTCTGCCTCGAAGTTGCCAGATACGGAGATACTTACCAACTAAAACTCGGCGAACAACCCCTACTACGCACCGACACCTACGGGTTTGCAAAGGGGCTTAAAGCCGAAAACGGGAAAATCGCCGTCAAAGACTTTTCGGAATTGAAGCTTTCGGGCGAAATCCTGCCCGACGGCAAGGTGCTTTTAAAAGGCAAAAACCGCAAGGGCGAAGAAACCGTTGCGAAACTTCAGAAAACGACAATACAGTCGCCCACGCTCGGAATGAAAGCCCCCGAAGATGCGATTGTGCTTTTCGACGGTAAAAGCACGTCGGCTTGGCGGCACGCAAACGGCGAAAAATGCTGCTGGCAAGTCGTTGACGGCGCGATGGTTTCGCAAAAACTTGTCAAGGACGGCAAGCGCAGGGACGGCACCATTTTCACGAAACGCAAGTTCGGTGCAATGAAAGTGCACCTTGAATTTATGTTGCCGACCGACTACAAAAATTCGGAGACGCGCGGAAATTCGGGCGTACACTTCGGCCCGTACGAAGTGCAAATCATCGATTCTTTCGGCAGCGAGGGCAACTGGTGGCAGTGCGGCTCAATATATAGAATGCACGCGCCCAAGACGAATGCGACGCTCGAACCGGGGGCATGGCAGACGTACGACATCGAATTCTATCCCGCCAAGTTCAAGGACGGCAAGCTGATGGCGCACCCCGAAATGACCGTCTACCACAACGGCGTGCGCGTACAATACAAAGAGCCGGTCTATCACCCGACGAACATCACCCAGAAATTCATCCCCCACAAAGACGCGCCCGTTCCGCTCGGGCTACAAGATCACGGCTCGCCCGTCTCGTTCCGCAACGTGTGGGTTCAGCCGCTGAAATAGAACGGCGGCGCGAATAAAAAAAACGCCCTTTTGTCAATCGCGTACCAAAAATCGGTGCGCGATTTTTTTGTGCCCGAACAGCCTTCTGCTACAGTATTCGAAATACTGTAGT
>CASFDK010000046.1 GCA_949293415.1 uncultured Verrucomicrobiota bacterium | reverse complement strand
GCCTTCCCCCCACTGTTCGAACTCTCGAAGACATCGCGAACTCGCGGTGTCTTTTGTTTTGCACAGTCCCAGAGCAAGCGATTGGGCGTTTGAAAAACGCCCAATGCGGGTGAAACAGGAAAGGCGCGGCTATAGCCGCGCCGAGTACACACAGATATAAAAAATTTGCGAAGCAAAATGCCTACTTGGGGGCGAAGCCCCCACAATGGCGTGCAGGCTCCAGCCTGCCCAATGCGGAGGAAGCAGGAAAGCGGCAACTATAGTTGCCGCGCATAAACACAGATATAAAAAAGGAAAAATTTATTTGCTAAATTTGGGTGGGGATTTACTCTTCTTTGAAAAATTTTTAATCAACAACAACTATGTCTTGGGAACGTTATAAGAAATACTATCTCGGTTTGAACAATCTCGGCTTCGGCATCGACGTAAGCAGAGTCGATTTTGACGACGCGTATCTGTCGTCGATGAGCGGCAAAATGAAGACGGCTTTGGCGGCAATGCAGGCTCTCGAAGGCGGCGCAATCGCAAATCCCGACGAAAACAGAATGGTCGGACACTACTGGCTTCGCAACCCCGCACTCGCGCCGACAGAGGAAATCAAAAACGAAATCGTAAGCACCGTCGAAAAAATCAAGGACTTCGCCAAGAAAATCCACAAGGGCGAAATCGTCGGCGCGGACGGCAAATTCAAGTACGTTCTCTGCATCGGTATCGGCGGTTCGGCACTCGGCCCGCAGTTCGTTAGCGAAGCCCTCTGCTCGCCGCGAACCGACAAAATGCAGGTCTTCTTCCTCGACAATACGGACCCCGAAGGCTACGACGTGGTATTCGACAAGCTCCGCGGCAAACTCGGCAAGACTCTCGCGGTAATCGCGTCGAAATCGGGCGGCACTCCCGAGCCGCGCAACGCTATGATGGAAGCCATCGCGCGTTGGGAATCTGCGGGGCTTGACTTCGCAAAGCACGCAGTCGTAACGACTGGCGTAGGCAGCAAGCTCTATAATTTTGCAAAGGAAAAGGGCTATCTCGAATTTTTCCCGATGTGGGACTGGGTCGGCGGCAGAACAAGCGAATTTGCGGCGGTTGGTTTGCTCCCCGCAGCTTTGCAGGGCATCAAAATCGACAAAATGCTCGCGGGCGCGGCGGCGATGGATAAGGCTACGCGCGTTGCGAAAATCACGCGCAATCCCGCGGCTCTCTTGGCTTTGATGTGGTACAAGTGCACGGGCGGCAGGGGCTTGAAGGATATGGTGATTCTGCCCTACAAAGACCGTCTGCTTCTGCTCTCGCGCTACCTGCAGCAGTTGATTATGGAGTCGCTCGGCAAAGAGCTCGACCTCGACGGCAACAAAGTTGAGCAGGGCATTTCGGTCTACGGCAACAAGGGCTCGACCGACCAGCACGCGTATGTCCAGCAGCTCCGCGACGGCGTAAACAATTTCTTCGTGACGTTCATCGAAGTGCTCTCCGACCGCAAGGGCGACAGTCCAGAAGTCGCAAAGGGCGAAACTGCGGGCGACTACCTGCAGGCGTTCATGCTCGGCACGCGCGAAGCGCTTTCGGCAAAAGGCAGGGAAAGCATTACGCTTACCGTCAAAGACTGTTCGCCGCAGACAATCGGTATGCTCATCGCACTCTACGACAGAACCGTTGGCTTTTATGCATCGCTTGTAAACATCAACGCATACCACCAACCCGGCGTTGAAGCGGGCAAAAAGGCGGCGGGGCACATCCTCGAAATCAAGGCGAAGATTATGGCGGCTCTCTCCGATTCCGAAAAGTCGGTAGATGAAATTGCGCGTGAAATAAATCTTGAAAACGAGACGGAATTAGTGTTTAAAGTACTCATTCATCTGGTATCCAATCCGTCGAACGGCGTGCAAGTTGCGTCGGGAACGGGTTTCGACAGAAAATTTATAAAATCGAAATAACAAAATGAAAGCAGTATCCCTATCTCTCAAAATCATCGCCCTGTTGGCGGCGGCGTTCTGTGTCTACGCGTGGGTTGACACCCGCGGAAAAATCAGCACCGCCGAAACGCATATGAAGGGCGTCCCCGGTGAAACCCTCGTCGAAAAAGCCCCGAAAGTCCCCGGTCTGCTCAAGACAATCGCCGAAAACAAGGAGAAAATCGCCGCGTTGCAGAGCAGCCTCCGCTCTTCCGAACAGCGCAACCAAGACGTAAATTCCGAACTCGAATCGGAACGCGTCAAGGGCGTTCAGGCAAATGCCGAAATCGTGAAGAAGAATGCGGAAATCCGCTCGCTCAACGCAAACGTGGCATCTTCCAAAAAGCGCATTGCCGAAAAGGATTCCCTTATCGAAAGCCTCAAAAAGGAAATCGTTTCGACAAAGGCACTGCTTTCACAAACAAACGAAGCCGACGCGCTCAAGGATAAAATTGCGGCTCTCGAATCGCAACTCGGCGTGAAGTCGAAGGCGCTCGAAGAGGCCGAAGCTAAAATCAAGACGCTTGAAGCTTCAGAAGTTGTCGAAGTAGTCGAAACGGACGCTTCGGGCAAAAAGATTGTCAAGAAGGTTGTCAAAGTTCCCTACGAACCCAAGGGCGACATCGCAACGGTTATTTCCGCAAGCCAGAAAGACGCAATCGTTGTAATCAACAAGGGCGAAGCCGACGGCGTAAAGGCATCACAGAAGATTGCGCTCAAGCGCGAAGGCACTTTCGTTTCGGAAATCGTGATTGTCGAAGCGCGCCAGAACGAGGCATTGGGCTATATCAACCCGAACCGCGGCATTCCCGAAACAATCGAAGCGGGCGACCTGCTCGAACTTGCGGCGGTTGTCGAAAATTCCGCAGAGGAAAATTCCGCCGAAAAACCCGCTGCCGCTCCCGCCAAAAAAGCGGAAGACGCGGACGATCAGGCGTAGTTTTCGAATCTTTTAAACGGTATGAGAAAGATATTGTTTTTAACGCTTCTGGCTTTGTTCTCGATGGTTATGGTCGGGTGCGAGTCCATGGAAAGTAAAAAACAATTACCGTCGCGGGCAACCGACGGCGGCGATCTCCCGTGGGGCAAACCTGCCCAATGGGAAGGCGGGCTCCCGGGGATGGGCGGAATAGGAAATCCGACCCGCTATTAGGAACAACTCTCCGTAGAATAAAGTTCGGAATTTGCGAAGGCGCGGCTGTCATAGTCGCGCCTTTGTCGTGTGTTCATACATTGTGTTTGCGCAGACAAGAGACGTTGCCATTGCGGATTCCTTTCCTCTGCGGGCGGTGCTTTCGCAAGTTTGAAATTGTATTCGCAGTTCCGTATAATACGAACGGAGATACCGCCAAGAGATCGGTATCCCGCTTCGGAGGAATTGCCGAAGCAAGGAGATAGGCTGCCGTTACGACGCGGCTCGAAGAGCTTCGACATCACTCCTTCACGAGTTCGTAGGCTAATGTTGTGCCCTTTTTGTTGTGCACCGAAAGGTTCAGAATCGACTGCGAATTTGTCCTGCCAATCGGCAGTTCGAAGAGGCGTTCGCCCGCCGTGTCCACGGCGTACAGTTTGTAGCCGTCGAGCGGCGAATTTACCGTTATCCGCACTTTCCCCGCCTTTGCAAGCAGCGGAAGTCTGCCCCAGTTTACGATTACGTCGCGTTTTTGTGTGGCGAATTTCTGGCGCGAATTCATTACGTCGGTTAGGTGCAGAATCAGTATGCGTCGGCTCTCGGCAAGTTTTTTGCCGTCGCGCGAAGTCAACAGAACCGCCGCCTGCGACTGTATCGACTTTGCCGAAGCGAACCCGCCTTTGAGCGACTGCCCCTCCTCGAGGGCGAATGCCTCCGTCTTCGGTGAAACGGCTTTCCAACAGTTCCTTTTCGTGTCCATCAGAAGTTCGCCCGTGCTGCTTATGAAGACTCCGTTTTGCGCGTCGATTTTCCCTTTGTCGAGTTTCAGCCGCGCCGATTCGTCAATCAGGTCTTTCGCGAAAATGTCGATTTTCGGAACGTCGAATGCGACGGATTTCCACGCGGGTTCGGACTCGAACACTGCCGCCGCGTTTTTGGGAAGTTTCGTCGAGCCGATTTTGTCGGAAAGCAGGTGTCCGACCCTGCCGACAAGTCCGAGTTTACAGTACTGCCAGACCCCGTAATTCCAGCGTTTTGTCGAGCCGTTGCGGAAGAAGTCGGTCGAAAGGGCTATCGGGAACGATACCGTGGCGGGTTTCACGTCGCCGCGCAGGTACATTGAAACTGCCGCGCGTTGCGCGAGCGAAAGAATCGGATTGTTCGAGAAGTCGAAGCCGCCCGCAGGTTTGTTTTTTGTAATCAGTTCCGAGGAATGCGCGAACGCGAAGTAGCACAACGCCCCGACATCGTTGAGCGCGCCGTATGCGCCAACGATAAATGCGCCCTGCGAGCAGTACGGGTTGGGACTCATATAATTCCATTCCGAGATCATAAGCGGCTTTCCGAATATGCCGGCGTCGAACGAAAGCACGGTGTCGCCGCCGAAGTTTGCGACGGGCGGATCGCTACGTATGAACATCGGGGTACGATATTTTGTTTCGATATAAAGCGGATGTCCGTAGTAGGCGTTGGTACACGCGTAGTCGTAGTCTTTCGACATCGCCTTGAGCAGGAAGCCGCCCATATGGTTTTGGTCGGTGAGGAGCAGGTCGGGGGCGATCGATTTTATGTGTTTTACGAGTTTGCCGTGTGTCCGTTCGTAGCAGTCGAGCATAAAGAGCTGTTTTAATTCCGATTCGGGGCGACCCTTCCATTTTGAGCCGTTTTCGGAGAGCCACTTTTCGAACTTCGGCTTTGCCGCCTCGCGCTCCATCGGAGTGCGGATTATGAAATTGAAGGGCACAAGATATGTCGATTCGTTGCGTACGCACGCCGAAAACAATGCGGGATCGTCTTTGTAGGCGAGCGACGTGTATTTGTTCACCCGTGTCAGGACATTAGAGACAAAGCGGCGGAAATTGTCCGCTGCCATATCGGAGAAGGCAAAGACAAATTTCATGTTGTCGCCGTCGTAGTCCAAGTCGGAATACTCGCTGCGCAGAAGTTTGCGCGTGGTGTAGAAATCGATTGTAACGTAGATTCCGCGCTTTTTGAACTCGTTGAAAAGGAAGTCGAAACGCTCCATTTTCGCCTCGTCGAGCTGCGCGGAATCGCCGTTTGCCGATGTCGTGCAGAGACTGTCGTAATGGTGGATTCTTACGATGTTAAACCCCAATGCCGCGAACTGGTCGGCGAGTTTCACCGCGTCTTCGTGCGTCGGCGTGTTTGCCGTAAAGCAGATGTTCGCCCCGTAGAAACGCACGCGCTTGTCGGCGGCTTTTTCGAATGTAAACGAACCGTCGGAGGGTTTTACCCTGCCGTATTTCCCCGCGGGCGCGTCGAGCATTTCGGAGAAGTCGAGAACCGAACCTTTGAGTGCCGGCCGTCTGTTTTCGATTGGCTGGTACATATCGCTCGGCATAACGTAATACTCTTCGTTGCCTATTACGCCGAACTTGGTTGCGCTGTACGAAATCGCCGCAATTTTCCATTTCGCGCCGCTTGAATTGACAAGTTTTACGCCCGAAATCGGCTTGCCCGAAAGCGGAATTTCGGTGGTGTACATCGCGACCTTTTTGCCCTTCCAGTCGCCGCGCCACGCCGTGGTTGCGCCCGACGGACGGATATCGCCAGCGATTGCCCCCGAGTTCGCCTTTGTTATTTCGAAAGTTTCCGATTTTCCCGAAACGTAGTTTACGACCACTTTCCCGAGCGCGTTCGATTCCGCCGAAAGCGGTCCGAAGCCGTTGAGGATTTCGAGGTACTTCGCTTTTTTTTGCACGCCCGCAAAATCTGCGGTTTTCCCGCTTTCGATTACGATTCCCTTTGCGCCACGCGCAATTTTATAGCCGACCGAGGCAAAAAACGCGTCGCCGTCGGGCATCGGCAAATCGAGCGGAACAAGTTTCGATTCCCCGAATGCGCACTTCGCAACTATGTTGTCTACGGAACGCATTTTCAACTTGAGCCAAGCCGATTTCCCGTCGCCGCTTTTCAGGTAACGTACGGCGATTTTTATGTTGTCGGAAATGCCCCAAATGCGCCTCGAACTGCTCTTGACATAGGAGACAATACATTCGAATTCTCCCGAAATTTCGAGCGTGTCGCGCTCTCCAATCACGCGGATTTTCTTCGCAAGATAGCTTTTCGGCTCGGGCGAATCGAATTGCTCCGAGTCTATCCAGATCCTGTTTTTGTAAAGCGGCGTGGGCATATAAAAGACGAACGCGAAATCGTCCGATACCGCGCCGTGTTCCGAAGAAACATTGTATTCGAGGCTTATTCCCGACCTAGTCTTTGAAACATTTTGCGAAAATTTCAGCGGAGTTTCGCCGAGAAAATAGTCGCCCGCAAGCGAATACGAATCGGCGGACTTCTCCGTCTTCGGCGACTTCAAATCGTTCTGCTGATAACCGCGCCCGACCTCGGTCTGCATATAGTGCGAATTGTAGTCAACAACCCCCTTTTCGAGTATCGTAAACCGCCCGAACTGTTGGGCAAAGCCCGAAACGCAAACCGCAAAAGCGGCGGACAAGACAAATGCAACCCTTTTCATATTGATCGGTATTCTACCGAAAGGCTGTCGTCCCATCAAGAAGAAAACGCGGCGGAGAAAACAAAAAGGGCCGCCCCTTTCGGAGCGACCCCGTTCTATCTGATGAAATTGCCGATTAACCTTCGGCGTTGCCGCCGCGCGGTTTTCCGCCGTTCGGTCGGCGGTCGTTGTAGCGGCGTTTGTTGTAGCCGCCCTTGTTCCCTCCGTTGCGATTTCCGCCGCGGTGGTGAAAACGCTTGCCGTCGCGGTTGTTGCTCCAATTCTTTTTGCCGCCTTTTTTACTGTAGCGTTTCTTGGAGTTTTCCTTTTTGCCGAAAATCGACTTCAAAATGTTCTTGATTCTATCTAACAGCGGAATCGAACATTTGCTGTCTTCGGGCGTATACGAAACCACGCCGTCGTTCGCGTCGGAAACGGGCATCCCCTTCGGGCGTCTGTCGGAAAGACCGACTTCCACCGCGCGGGGCGTGAACTTTTTGCTTTCGAACGAAGGGCCCGTATGTTCGGGCTTTTCCTCGGCGGCGGTTTCGGGTATCGACGAAGAATCCGCAGATTCGGGTGTTTCCGCCTTTTCGGGCTTTTCATCTCTGAACGAACGTTCCGAACGGCGGTCGCGACGATCGCCGCGACGCTCGCGCTTCTGGCGTTGCCCGTCCGAAGAATTTTCGCCGTAGCCCGATACGTTCGAGCCGCTGAGCTTTTCGTGGAATTCGGACGGATTTTCAAGTTCGCCGCAGGATTCCGCCGAATGGGACGAACCGGCAGAGGTACCGCCGCGCTTGGAGCTGCGGTTTCTGCCGTTTTTGCGGTGCTTGTTCATTTCGGGAGCGGACTGATTTTCAACAACTTCCTGCGCGGGAGTAGAAGCCTCTGCTTGGACTGTCTCCGACTCCGCTTCTTGAGCGTTGGCTTCGGGTTCGATGTTTTGATTTTCTTCCATATTATTGTATTTTTGGATGTTGGGTCGGGGGGAATTCTGTCGGTCTTGAAAGCGGCATATTTAGAGCCGCATAACGCAAATTCCGCATCCCCCCGGGGCTGCGGTATGCGCAAGGCAAGTCGTTGAGGATATTGGAGATATGTTAACTGCGCAATAGTTCGCGCACTTTCGACATTGCCGTACTCGTCTCTTCACAACATCACATTTTGCAAAAATTACAACTCTTTTTTGCGAATATTTGCCGTCGCGGTGCGCTTTTTTTGGCTCGACTAACGCAAAAAATCGGTCGAAAATTCCGAATATGTCAATCGAAAATGCACTGAAAAATTTTGAGAAAAACGGTTTCAAAACCCGCCGTTTCGCCACTCCCGAAAAATTGCGTGAATTTCTGAAAGCGGAAATAAAAGACACAAGCGTCGGAATGGGCGGTTCGGTAACTCTCGGAGAGTTGCAAGTCTACGACGCGCTGAAGGATGCGAATAAAATCTACTGGCATTCCGTCGATAAGTCGCCCGAAATTTTCGAAAAGGCGGCACTGGCGGAAGTGTACATTTTGAGCGCAAACGCCCTCTCCGAAAGCGGGGCAATAGTCAATATCGACGGACGCGGCAACAGGGTCTCGGGCGCGATATTCGGAGCGAATCGGAAGAAGGTAGTCTACATATGCGGTGCGAACAAATTCGAACCCGACCTCGAAAAGGCACTCTGGCGCGCGAAGAACATATCCGCGCCGATGAACGCCCGCCGACTGAACCTGAAAACTCCGTGCGCAATAAAAGCCGACAAGTGCTACAACTGCAACAGTCCGCAGAGAATCTGCCGAACCACGACTATAACGACACACCCGACAAGCGCGGAAACCCTGCTGTTAATAGTGGACGGCGACTGGGGCTATTGAGTCTTCCATCCGTTGCGGCACTCCGCTAAAAACGGACGCCGCATTCGGATGTCGCTTTTTTGTCCGTAGATGCGAATAAAAAAGCTTGATTGTTCCCAAAGTGTAAATAATAAATAACTATATTTATTAATATTAATTTATATTAACTATGGGAACTAAAGAGATTGTTTGGGGGTTCGATATCGGCAAGGGCTCGCTCGGGGAGGCTGTCAGAATCGGAAACGAGTTTAAGCACGTGCAGTCGCTCGAGATTCCCCCCGAGTTTGCCGAAACAAAAACCGCCGCCGCGCTCCGCCGAGCGTGGCGCACGCGTCACGCCCACAAGGCGCGCGAGTTGTGGCTCGAGAGATGTCTTTCAAATGCGGGTATCGAAGTTCTCGGGCGCAGAAAAGTCGACATTGTCGGCGGTCGATGGAAGCTCGTTTCCGAAGGCGACAGGC
>CASFDK010000045.1 GCA_949293415.1 uncultured Verrucomicrobiota bacterium | reverse complement strand
CGCAACCGAAAAGTCTTGACCAACTCTTACCGTCCTGAGTATCTTATAACCCTTGATTAACACATCGGGCATTGTAGAACATTTTTTATTCTCTTTGCCCTCTTTTTTTCCCACCATTCCACAATCTTTGACGTAGAGCGTATATTTCACGTCAAACCCAGTATCCACGCGGCTTGCGGGGTTACGATGCCGCGCAAAGCCAGAATTTAAGCCACTTGCGGCGGAATACTCGTCCGCCCGAAAACCGCCAAAATTGGCGTTTTGTTGGTGTTTTTTCCAACAATTCACCAACAAAAATCCAACAGGATTTTGAGGCGTATTTTAGACCCGTTTTTTAGCTTTTTCAACGTCCCCAAGTGAACATATTTTTGATTCGCGCCCAAAGCGTGGGTTTAAGCGCGCCGATTCTCTCCAAGTAGATTTCGGCGATTGGCTCTTCAATCTGCGGGCATTCGGCTTTTACGGCCGCCTCATATGTCGAACACCTGCCGTCGCGTTTGCATTTTGTGTTGGTTGTATTTTCTTTTTCCATATTTTCCAAACTCGCGGAAAAGCCAAAACACACCCTCAGTCCCCAGTAAAATAACGGAATCGTCCACAGTTGCCCCCTAAAATCAAAATCAAACGTCTTCTTTCAAGAATCATAAATCGGACTTTATTTATGAATTACGGTATGTTTTCAGCTCGACTTCCGTAATCAGAATGCGTTTAATCCCAAATGTGAAAAAGTTGTTCTCATCTCTCGACAGCTCCGATTTTGAATTGACTATAAATTCGAAAAAAATCTCTCTTTACACTCTAAAAAACCGAAACGGCACGGAAGTATCGGTAACGAACTTCGGCGGGAGAATTGTCGAGCTCTTTGCGCGGGACAGGCACGGCGATTTTGCCGACATAGTTCTCGGGCACAAAACGCTCGCCCAATATGTGGATTACAAAGCCGCGCGGTTTTTCGGGGCTGCGGTCGGACGCTTTGCAAACAGAATCGCAAACGGCGAATTCGAGCTGAATGGCAAAACATACCGCCTCGAAAAGAATAACGGTTCAAACGCGCTTCACGGCGGTTCGCGCGGTTTCGATATGCAAATCTGGGAAGTTCTCGCCGCCGACGAAAGGAAAATCGACATGCGCCTTATTTCTCCTGACGGCGATGCGGGTTATCCCGCGGAGCTCAAAGTCGACATGTGTTACGAACTCGACGACGACGACGCTCTCAAAATTTCATACCACGCCACAAGCAACGCCGACACAATCGTCAACCTTACAAACCATTCGTTTTTCAATCTTCACGGCGAAGGGCTCGGCGATACCTCCGACCATATTCTGCAAATATTTGCCGACAGATATTTACCAGTAAACGAAGCCCTCGTTCCGACGGGAGAGCTTGCCTTTGTCGGCGGCACGCCATTCGATTTTCGGACTCCTACGCGGATTGGCGAGCGTATCGAGGCTGGGAACGAACAGCTTAAACGCGGCTGCGGATACGATCACAACTGGGTTCTGAATAAGAAAGTCTCGGGAAAAGTCGAGCCTGCGGCGGTTTTATCCGATCCGAACTCGGGGCGCAAACTTAAAGTTCTCACAGACCAACCAGGTCTGCAATTTTTTGCGGGTGGAACTTTTGCCTCGCGCGAAAACGGCAAGAACGGGCTTCCCTACAAACGCTTTGCGGGAATCGCCCTTGAAACGCAAAACTTCCCAGACGCGCCGAACAAACCGAATTTTCCGCCGTCGGTTTTACGCGCAGGCGGAGAATACAATCATGTCTGTATCTACAAATTCGGTGTCGACAAATAAAAAATGCACGCGTGACTAATCGGTTTTGATTTCGCAAAAAAATCCCTACGCCCGCAAAAAAAAAAGGGCGTCGGGATTTTTGCTGCAATACAATCGGGCTACCCTTCGTAGTCGCGGCGGAAGAAAAACTTCCTCGCGACAAAAATCATAGCCGCATTTACGATATACAGCAACGCGAGCGACGATATTCCCGCGGCAAGCCCCAAATGGTCGCGCATAAATCCGAGAACTGTGGAAGCCGTAGAACCGATTACAAACCCCATGCAAAGCATAATTCCCATCGCGGACGCCCTGTATTTCGGGACGATAACGTCGAGGAACGACGCAAAAATGCCCGCGTCGCAGACTCCCTTAAATATGCCGAAAAGAAATAGCGCGAGAATGCACATTAGCAGCCCAGATGAATTTGCCATTAAATAAATAAACGGCGCGGCAAAAAAGAACCCCACAACATCGGCGTCAAAACGCGCCGTATGGATTTTTCGCGACACAAGTCTATCTATAATTCTGCTTCCGAACATCACGCCGAGGAATGCGCCGGCATAGTGCCAAATTACGGCATTAAAAGCCGCCTCTGCAATCGACATCCCATAGGTTTCAAACAAGTATGTCGGCATCCAAGTCTTAAAGCCTATGTCTACATAAACCATAAAACCGAATGCGAGCGAAAGTATGAACGCCGACGGTTTGCGAATCATCATCAAAGACGCTTCTTTAAATGATTTTTTGATTTCCTCTCGCGAAACCGTCGGCGGCGTTATGCGCGAATAGCGCATTGAAAACGCCAAAATCAAAGCCCAGACAATACCGATTCCGCCGAACAACAAAAACGGCAACTGCCAACCCGAAAATCCCGCGACGGGTTTGAGCATGCCCAAGTATCCCGCCGTGCAACTGCAAATCACAATTCCCAAGTATTGCGCAGTTTGGTGGATTGAAAACGCCGTAGAGCGACGCTCGTTGTGTAATTGCCCCATAAGCGACGACGCCGGCGGAAAATAAAAACTCTGCCCCATACCGTTCATCACACCGTATGTGACAAGAAGAATGCCAATCGAACTTGCAAACGACGAAAAAAATACCCCAAGGCTAAACAGCATAACCCCGATTACGATTACCCATTTGCGCCTGAAAATGTCGCTGGTAATTCCCGCAAGCGGCACACAAATTCCGTAGGTAAAGGTGAACACGGTTGCCACAAGCCCTATATGTACGGAATCGACTCCGAAGTCGGTCTGTATCTGCGGAATCACGGCATTGTAAATCTGCCGCGTCCCCTGTTGCAAAAAATACGCCACCCATAGCAGCCCGAGCAGAACCCATTTATAAATTTCGTTGCCTTTTTCCCTGTCCATAATAACGCCGTGTTTTGAATTTCAAAAAAAATCGGGGCGTCCGCAAAATCGGGACGGACGCCCCGCAAGCCCTACTTGCCAGCAAAGAAACGAATCAACCGCGAAACGTGCAAGGCACAATCGTCTACAACGGGATCCATAAACAAGTCGATTGGCTTAAATTTTCCGTCGAGTAAATCGAGTTGTTTTTTCACCGATTTCAGGAATGTGTCCATATACTCGGTTGCAATGTTGATTTTGGATACCCCGTTTTCGATGAGCGCGCGGACGTCCTGAGGCGGAGTTCCCGAGCCGCCGTGCAATACGAGCGGAACTTCGGGCAAGGTATCGGCTATTTCGCGACAGCGTCCGACCTCGATTTTAGGTTCCGCCATATAGAAACCATGAACAGTTCCCACCGAGACCGCGAGCGCGTCGACCTTCGTGCTTTCGTAGAAATTCACGGCATCTTCGACTGTCGTGATTGCACTTTCGTCTCCCATCGCGACATGGCCTATTTCGCCCTCGCAACTCGCGCCGACAACATGGGCGTAATCGGCGGCGTATTTTGTAAGAGCGGCATTTTCGGCAAACGGAAGCTTCGAACCGTCGAACATCACCGACGACAGTCCCGCTGCGAGCGCGTCACGAACCTGCGAAGGCTCCGCTCCGTGGTCGAGATGCACGACAACTGGCTGCGAACACCTTTGCGCCATACGCAACAAAGTGCCGGCCAAGTCTGCCCCCTTTTCCGAACGGAACAGACGCTGAAACACCTGGATTATCACGGGCGACTTTTCGCCTTCGGCAGCCCTTATTACTCCGAGTGCACACTCGTAGTTTGCCACATTGAACGCCCCGACGGCGCGTTTCCGGCGGCGCGCCTCGGGCAAAATTTCCCTTAACGATACAAGCGGCATAACATTACAGACATTGCGCCGCGATTTCCGCAAGCGTGAAAACATTCAGCTTGGTATTCTTGGCAAGTTGTATTTTTGTGTAGGGGCTTGCGACGATAACCACGTCGTTCTTTACGTCGTCGGCTTTCGACTCCACATACTTCGCCATTTTACGGACAAGCCCGGGGCGTATTACATTGAGCACAACCGCGCCCTCGCCGCATGTATACGATTCCTCGTTGTTCGTCCCGAACATGAACTCTATCGGCGTTTCCTGAATGTCTGTCGTAAACTCTTGCGGGCTTTTCGCCTTGATTTTAGCGAGGAGCGCGCGGGGGAATTTGAGGTTGTCGTTGTAGTTTTTAAGGTAATCGCTTTCCAGATAGTAAACCGAACCAGCCTTTTTGGCGTACTTGATTTTCGCGGTAGCCGCAAATTCGGAGACGTGCATGACTTTCGCCGAAAGTTTCAGCCCATCCTCCGCAACATCGTTTACGAGCGCGTCGTAGACATACGGACTCGACACCACTATTTTCTTTGCCCCCGAAGCATTCAAGGCCTCGACAAATTCGGCAAGTTTTTTCTTTGCATCTTCCGCGTATCCTAAAACTTTTAGTGCTTTGCCGCAGTCGCCTTCGGTTGCGACGGCGAATTTTACACCCGCAGCCTTCGCGAGTTTTTCGAAAGCCGCAGATTCCGTCGCGAGAGCCGCTGTATCGGCGTCCACATAATACAAAAGCTCTGCTTTGCCCGAAAATTTCGGGGCTGCGGGAATAGCCGCGAACTTCTTTGCAAGTTTTGACACTTCCACGGGCGCGAATCCCGCCTCGACGATGTCGCGGCGCGCGGCAAGCACAATTCCGTTTTCGTCCCATTTGTTGACACAGTGAAAACGGCACGCCGCCGACATGTCGGACGAATAAATCGTCTCGATGAAGTCGGGATTGGAGAGCTTTAAGCGATCGAGCACCACACCCCAAACCATCGAACTGCGAATTCTCGGAGTGTCGGACTCCCGAAAGCTAACATTCGCAACTCCGGAGAGATGGCGGCACATAAAGCAAAAACGGCACTTTTTTACGTCTTCTACAAAATTATCAATATTCATGTTAAAATATCCTTCCTTATTAGAGCCCCATTTTTCCCGGGTTCATAATGTGGTTGGGGTCGAGCGTATTCTTGATTCCTTCGAGTATGGGGAAACTGTTTTTATACAAGTCCTTCATATACCTGCCAAGTTTCAGCCCCACGCCGTGGTGTTCGTTGATTACGCCGCCGTTTTCGATAGCCGCGCGGATTGCGGCATCCCAAACGGCGTTATAGAGCGCGGCGGCCTCACGGGGATCCTGCGGGACGTCCCTGCCCTCGAAGATGAAACGCGCATAGAGCATGCAGCCCCATTCGTACCAGTGCGAGAAGTGCCCGATGAAACGCGCCTTCGGGAATTTTTCGTTGACCACTTTTTTCATCGCCCAATAAACCTTTTCGATGTGCGCGAAGTCCGCTACGGTGTCGAGCGTCCCGAACGCCTGCGGGAGATGGAACATATAACCCGGATAGAAAAACTTGTATTTGTTTTTCCACCAGAGATCGCCGCCCTTGCTGCCGAGGTCTGTCCCCTTGTATTTGCCCTCCATGATTTCCCGGGCGTACTTCATCTGCAATTCCACGATGTCTTTGTTGCCGTCGAAGCCGAATACCAAATACGCGCCCGAACCGATGTCGATTCCGAAAACTTTTTTGACATGGGTAAGGGTTTCAGTCTCGTCGTAAAGACGCACCGCGCACGGACGCAAACGGCTGCGCATGAGGTCTGCGCCCGCACTCATCGCGGTATGGAAGTCCTTGAAAAGATACGCGCGGAATTGGCGTTCTTCGGGCTTGGGATGGATTTTCAGACAAACTTTCGTGATTACGCCGAGAGTGCCCTCGCTGCCGAGAAACATCATCGTGAGATCCGGACCGGACGCGTGGCGCGGAACGGGAAGCGTGTTTATTATTTCGCCCGTCGGAGTGACGACTTCGAGGCTCATAACCATATCCTCAATCTTCCCCCATTTTGTCGAGAGGACGCCCGTCCCTCTGTGGGCAAGGAATCCGCCGATTGTAGCGCACGCAATGGAGGCGGGAAGGTGCATTGTCGAGTAGCCCCTTTTGTTGACCGCCCATTCGAGTTGGCGCATTATTATGCCCGTTTCGGCGGTCACCGTCAGCGATTCTTCGTCGATTGCCAAAACCCTGTTCATTCTTTTTGTGTCGAGAATAATTCCGCCCGCGATGGGAAGCGCACCGCCCTGCGAACCCGAACCGCCGCCCCAAGTCACGACGGGAATTTTGTATTGGTTTGCGATTTTCATGACCTTCGCCACTTCTTCCGCACTTCCGGGGTGGACAACAAAATCGGGCTTCGGCGTCGGCATGCCGCGATCGTGCCACATTTCGGGTATCCAGTAGTAGTCGATGGAGTGCCCGAATTTATCGGAATCTCCGGTATTGACGAAATCTGCGCCGACTGCATCGGCGAGTTCCGTTCTAATCATTTCGAACATATAGTTGTCTTTTGATACGAACATTTCTGTTTTTCCCCTTTTTATTTTTGGAAATTTGAATTGTAGACGGGCGCGAGTGCTTCGTGCACGGCCCTGTATTTTTCAAAAAGCATCGCATACTTTGCGGCGCGGTCGGCGTTCGGCTTAACGGTTCTGTCGATTTTAAGACACTTCGCAACGGCCGACTTCGGATCTGCAAAGAACCCTGCGCCCACACCCGCAAGCAACGCCGCGCCGAACGATGCGTCCCCCGGTGACGGCACCGCCACTTCGACATTGAAGACGTCGGCAACAATTTCGCTCCACAATGCACTGCGCGCACCGCCGCCGATTAGAAATATGCGCCTTACAGGAAGCCCCATTTCGGCGATTACCCCGTAACAGTCTTTTAACGAAAGCGCCACACCTTCGAGAAGCGCGCGGATAAAATCTCCCTTCGTCGAGGAAATCGAAACGCCTACGAAGCTCGCCCGCAAATTTGCATCCCAATACGGGGAACGTTCGCCCTGCAAATAGGGGTGAAACATCACGCCGTTTGCTCCGACGGGAGACTTCGAGGCCTCTTCGTCCATCATCGCGAAAACGCGTCCTCCCGACTTCGCGGCCTCGATTTTTTCAGACACGCAAAATGCGTCCCTGAACCAGCGTTGGCAGAGGGCTGCCGTATTTGTAGCAGATACCGTATACCACATTCCTTCCACAACGTGGGAATACGTAAGCGTTGTTTTGAACGGATGCGGCTTGGCAGTCATGACGTTTACATTGCCCGCCGTTGCCAACTTCACGATACAGTCGCCGACTTCGACCGCCCCGGCACCATAGTCTTCGACGGCGGAGTCGCTAGTGCCGCATACGACAACCGCTCCCTCCGGAAGTCCGGTATCGGCGGCGGCTTCGGCAGTGATATGTCCGACAACATCGGTCGGCTTGACGAGCTTCGGCAGGGAATCGAAATCCAGCCCCGAGAGTTCCACAAGCTCTCTGCTCCACTCCCCCTTTCCCATGTCGAAAAAGAGTGTTCCCTGTGCCTCGATGTAGTCGCTGACGGCGACTCCCGTAAGCAAATAGCGCACGTAGTCCTTTACGAACAGAACGCGTTTTGTTCTTTTTAAAACCTCGGGCTCGTTGTTTTTAAGCCACATCATTTGCGGCAACGTCCAAGTCGGGCTCGGCATTTGATAAGCCGTTTCGAAAATCGTGTCTGCGTATTTTTCGCGTAGCAGCGCACATTCCGCAACGCTGCGTTGATCGGTCCACATGATTGTCTTGCGAATAGGCTTATAGTCGGCATCCATAAGAACCGCATTGTGCGTCGAACCGTCGAACGCGAGGGCGCGAACCTTGGACAAATCAACGCCCTTTGCCGCAACTGAGCGGATTGCCCCGCACATCGCCGCATACCAGTCGGCGGGATTCTGTTCAGACCAACCCGCATGCGCGTATTCGGTCGCATATTCGACAGACGCGTCGCCGAGCAGACACCCGTCCTCCGCAGACACCGCCGAAACCTTGCAGCTCCCCGTGCCGAAATCTACGCCCAATAAAATGTCGCCGTTTTCGACCATTATTTTCCTACAACCCATTTGTGCTCGGGATCGAGAACCGAAATCAGCCCGCGGTTGTTTTTGCCCGCCATCGTCCAGAGATAATACATCGAATATCCGGGCGCGCCGCAGAGCGGGTGGAATCCCTCCGCAATTGCGACGGTATCGTAATTCTTGACGGTATATGTTTCGTCAATTCTTCCGTCCGGAGTATAAATCTTCTGTATTCCGAAACCCTGTTCGGGACTGAACATGTAAAAATAAGTTTCCTCCATGTCAATTTCTTCCGGCGGATTGTCTATATCATGGCGGTGCGGCGGATAGCCCGACCAGTTGCCTGAGGGTATCATGCCTTCGCCTATATAGAAGTGTTCTGAATCGAACTTTTCGTCTAAAATGACAGTTGCCCGTCGGGTGAAATTTTCGCGCCCGAGCTCGAACGAACGCGTCATCTCAGGCGTGATAAGCGTGGGTTTTACGGTATCGCGCGACGCGCAAGACGCGTTGTAGGCAATTTCAATGTCGGTTGTCGCCACAAGTTCGTATTCCGTATTGCGCGGGAGATACAGCGTATGCGGCGCACCGTCGAAGGGGTTTTTGCGCCCGCCGACTTCCGCGAACCCAAACCCAGCCCCCTTCGCCGAGCATTTACCGCCGAGCACAACGAGCGCGACTTCAAAATCGCCCGTGTTTGCCTTATACGATGTTCCCGCGGCAAGCTTTATCAACCCGAACGAAGTAAGATTCATATTGTATTCGCCGACGTCGAATATCTTGTTGTAGCCCTGTTTGGGCGCGAGATTTATAAGAAATTTTCCCTTGCTCATGATTTTTTTGGAATTTATTTTGGCGGTTTTTTATTGGACGAGAACCGGCTCTATATCCATTATTCGGCAGTAGTCGAGCAGCTCTTTGGATATGTCGCCGTAGGCCATCGAAAAATGGTGTTCAAACCCCTGATTGAAAATGGTGTCGTGAATTTTCTCACACCCAGCATCGAACTTGACTTTAAGCGGATTCCCGCGCACAAACAAGTCGGTATCAAGCCCCGTCCCCGTTGCAATAAACATTCTAAAACGGCTACCGTCACGCGTTTCGCCGAGACGCGCAAGAGTTATCCGCCCCGGTTTGAGGGGAAATTCATGGGTAACCCCGCACCTCACAACGGTCGAACTGTTCGTAAGCCCGCTCTTGAATCCCTCCTTGCGCAGCGAGCACGGCGCCGCTCCGCAGTGCCAAAGAACGGCATAGTCGCCCTCGCAGACAATCATGTCGCAAAAGAACGGATCCTGACCAGAAAGTTCCTTTTCAAGACGCAACATGACGGCGGCATATACATCGCCCTCGCAAACCGTGAGCAACCCGTGGTTGTTGAGATGTCCGATTGTCGAACATGCCGTGATTCCGTAAAGGTCTTCGGCGATAACTTCGGGCCAGCAACGCAGAGTAAAATTGTCCACGAGAAATTTTTCCTTCATGTCGGAGATCGCGGCAAAAAGGGCTGCCGACTTGCGAACGTCGCCCGCCGATGTCGACGGCGCACAGCATGTGTCGGATTCAATGATTTTCAGAGCCTGCTCAACGCGCTCTTCGGGCATGTTCTTCGCCGCATTGATGACTTCCAGCATGGTTATATACTTCACCTCCGGACCGATTTTGTCCCGCAAAAGCATTTCCGAACAACACGACGTGTAGAAGCCCGGGACTCGCCCGCCTATTACGCCGATTCTCATTTTCGAAACCGTATCCGCCGCGCGCGCAATCCTGATAGCGCGTTCCAATCCGTTTTGCGCCTCGTTCGAATCTATCGCGCCGTGAACGTGGAAGTACGGGACATGGAAACGCCAGAGAAAATGCGCATTCATATTTGTCGCGCAAAACGAATTTGCCTGTAAACGTCCGCCTGCGGGATCTGGTTCGGGAATCGACCAAAGAACCACCGGTATTTTCAAATTTTTCGCGAAACGCGGAACAATAACTCCGAGCGCAAACGTGGCATAAAACGCGACAATGATATCCGGACGTTCGTTTTCGAAAAGTTCGTATTCCTGCATTGCCTTTGGCTCTACGTCTATCATCGACTCGCCACCGACGACCTCGACATCGGGAATAGCCCGAAGCATTTCGCGCGCCTTTGCTCGTTGCGCCTCCATCACGTCGTTTGTCCAATTCGCCTTGGTAAGCGGAAGGAATCCAATCTTAAACTTTTTTTTCATAATTGCGCTCCTGTTTCTTTGTTATTTATTTTTTGCTAAAAATTCGTCGACCTGAGAACGGGTAGGAATTCCCGCCCTTCCGCCGAGTTTCAGACATTTCAGGCTCGATACCGCCGCACCGAAACGCTGGCATTCGAACAAGTCGTCCGTTTCGAGATACCGAACCGCAAAGCCCGTATGGAAGACATCACCGCACCCAGTGGTATCAACGGGCTTGATATGGTTAAATGTCGGACACCTTACAAACTCGCCATTGGAGTACATAATCGAGCCCTCTGCGCCCATCGTGCATCCGACAACCCTCGCCCCGTATTCGGCAAGCACTTTTAGCGCGTCTTCAAAATTTTCGCGTTTTGTCCAACCTCTTGCGAACGCCTCCGAGGCTATCAAAATATCCGCATACGGAAGGAGTTCCTGAACGCCGTCGCGTATCGTTCCCGCATCGAAATTCACAAGCACACCGCATTCCCGCGCCTTCTTGGCAGCTGAGAGAGCACCTACGGGATTGTGCCCGTCAATGTGTAAAATTCTCGCATTCGCAACCAGTTCCAGCGAGACGTCCGATGCGTCCAATTCCGGAGCATCACCGCGCTCCCAAGCAACGCTGCGCTTTCCCGTAGGCTGGTCAATCCAGCAATAGGCGACGGCCGAAGTTTTGCCGCGGCGCACAACCATTGCCTCCGTAGAGACTTTTTCCGATTCGAAATCCGAAAGAATGCGCTTGCCTGCATCGTCATCGCCCACAACTCCAATGAATCCTGCGCTCATGCCCAGACGAGCCGCCGCAACGGTCGAGGTCGCGGCAGGGCCTCCCCCTTGAATTGTGTGCGTTATGATTTTCACCTTCGAGTCAAAAGGGATTTCGGGCAGGAGAGAAATGTCGTCATTGCTACAAAAGCCGACGCCAACAAAGTCGCATTGTTTCATAAATATACCATTGTGTTTGATTGTTGTTCCGAGCGTTTCCGGAGCGCGCACACATTCGAACAAGTCATACATATGGCGGTATGCCTGCTCGAACGCGGTATTTCTGCCGAATGCGTCCGCCCCGACAACAAAACGAATATTCCGAATCGCCTGCAAACCTCAAACAAAATTTAGAACATTTTTACTTGACAGTTTAGTAAAAACCAAAAAAGCGAAACCGTAACGCATTTGTAAAAACCGCCCGACAGCGCAATAACAACATCACATCTTTTTTTCCAAATCGGACGACACCCCAATCCACGTCGGCGGAACAAGAGTAAGAAGACTTACCGATTCGCCGCCGCGCGCGGGGTTTCGGTTTAACATATCGCAAAGACGCCTCAGCGCAACACGCCCGACAAGGTCATTGTTTTGTTCCATGCCTGTCCATTCGGGGACATATCCGCGCCGTTCAAGCTGGATAAGGGGCAGACGCCCGCCGTTTCTGGGTTTGTCGGCGATAATCTCGCGAGTAGAGTCGAGCAGATACAAAACAACATCGGGTTTGTGCGCATCCAACCACGAATAGAGCCTGACCACATAGTCCGGATTGGAGTCCGAATAAATGAAAGGCTCCAACCTGCTTTCAACAGGAAAGTCGAACTGAGCGCGTAGAAACCCGCCGACAAAACGCCCGCCGACAATTTCGTCTATGTGTTTTTCAATCACCAACGCCGGACGCTTGTAACCAAGCTCGAAAGCCTTTTTTGCCGCTCCGTAGGCGACGGCATATTGGTCGGCGGAAACCATTTCGAGGGTCGGATTAAAAGTCTGAATGCCGACCGAAATAAAATAAAAGTCGCGCCAAACGGACTCGTATTCAGTCGGGAAAACATGGGTCAACACCAAAGGTTGTGGAATAGGTTGATTTTTTAGATTTGTCTTTCATAGTTTTGCTCCGCATTCTACAAGTACTCTCAAGCGGTAATTTTTAAAGTTTCTGTATCCGTAGGCTCGTCTTTGGATTAGCTTCATCTTGCGGTG
>CASFDK010000044.1 GCA_949293415.1 uncultured Verrucomicrobiota bacterium | reverse complement strand
GGCTTGATGCGGCGTTTCACATTTCGGCGGCAGTGGTCACATATGCTAATATGCTCGCACCGCCGCCGAAATGTAAAGCCACCGCCTGAAACCTATTTTGACAAGCCTAAACAGCGTAGCTTCGCTACGCACGGAGTTTTTAAATTTTTGTTTGCGGATTGCCGTGTTTAGTTCTACTGCAAAACTCGCTTCGCTCTTTTGCGGCAGTTGTCCACTTCGTGAAGCTTCGCTTCACTTCGTTCGTTCGCTTCACTTCGTTCGGAGATATTCTACATGCCCTTGAAAAATCGCCTGCGCTCTTTTTCTCGGGCGGGTAGGGAAGCGCGGCTCGCGCCCGAAGTTCCGAAGCCGTGCAGCCTGCTACATAAAGGTGTTGACAAAAATTCGGGGTGTGCCATCTTTGGAGATCTTTAATCGAGTTGGAAAACAGTCCCGCGATTAAAGTTTACAATATGAATAATCAGAAAGTACTCGTGGCAGACCCCATTTCTCCGAAGGGGGTCGAACTCCTCAAACAAAAGGGCTTCGATGTAGTCGAAGCCTACGGCTCCACTCCAGACCAGATTAAGGAGCTTATCAAAGACGCCGAAGCGGTTATCGTCCGCTCGGAAACTAAAATCACCGCCGATGTTTTGGCGTGCGCCGAAAAGCTCAAGGCGGTCGGTCGCGCTGGCGTAGGCGTCGACAATATCGACATTCCCGCTGCATCCGAAAAGGGCGTTGTGGTTATGAACACCCCCACGGGCAATACCATCGCAACGGCGGAACTTACGTTCACGCACATGCTTTGCGGCACGCGCCCGATTTCGCAGGCGAACGCATCCATCCACAGCGGCGCGTGGGACAGAAAATCTTTCAAGGGCACGGAACTTAAGAACAAGGTTCTGGCGGTTCTCGGTATGGGACGCATCGGCGCGGAAGTCGCAAAACGCGCAATGGCTTTCGGTATGAAAGTTCTCGCGTACGACCCGTTCCTCACGGAAGCGCGCGCAAAAACTCTGGGCGTCGAAATCGTTCCGCTCGAAGAGGCATTCAAACGCGCCGACTATGTAACGGTACATATGCCGCTGACCGAAGCTACCAAGTATATGATAGACGAAAAGGCTTTCGATTTGATGAAAAAGGGCGTTCGCGTGTTCAACTGTGCGCGCGGCGGAATCATCAAGGAAACCGCTCTCGTCGAAGCACTCAAGAGCGGCAAAGTCGCGGCTGCGGGCTTGGACGTTTACGAATCCGAACCCCTCGCCAAGGACAGCCCCCTGCGCGACTTCCCGAACCTCGTTCTCACCCCGCACTTGGGCGCATCCACGAAGGAAGCGCAGGAAAGCTGCGGTATCGAAGTTGCCGAGGTCATCGCCGACGCGCTCCAGAGCGGCGCAATCCGCAACGCAATCAACAAGCCCTCTATCGACGCGGAATCGATGAAGCAGATTTCGCCGTACGTTGTTCTCTGCGAAAAACTCGGCTTGTTCGTTCAGCAGATTTCGCCCGAACGCGTCCAGAAGCTGACCATCAAGTTCTTCGGCAAGCTCGGAAACATCGACAATAAACTTTTGACGCTCGCGGTTCAGAAGGGCTATCTCTCGAAAATCGCCGAAAATGCAAACGACGTAAACGCTCCCGCAAAGATGAAACATTTGGGAATCGAAGTCGAAAGCATCAACAGCAACGCCGATGTGGACTACGCGGAACTTGTCGAAGTTGTCGCTACCTGCGAAAAGGGCACGGTGCACAGCGCGGCGGGTACGGTTACGGGCAAGAGCGCGAAACCGCGTATCGTTCAGGTAGACGCACACTCGATGGAAATCAATCCCTGCGGCCGCTGCGTGATGGTTTTGAAGAATCAGGACACCCCCGGAATGGTCGGCATTATCGGCACGATTCTCGGCAAGTTCGGCTGCAACATCGCCAATATGTCGCTCTCGCGCGAAGAGGGCGCGGGCAGGGCGTTGAGCGCGTTCGAACTCGACGGCATTCCCGCGGGCGAAGCTCTCGCCGACCTCAAGGCATTGGGACAAATCGAAGACGTTAAGGTCGTCGATTTCGCATAGTTCCGATTATGGCGTGGGTCGATTTCATCACAGTCGCCGCGGCGGGATACCTCTTGGGGGCGATTCCGTTCGCGGTGATTATCGCCCGCTTCTGCGGCGTCGATATTTTCAAGGTCGGCAGCGGAAATCCGGGGGCGACCAACGTCAAGCGTTCCTGCGGTAAAGCCGCGGGAAATTTGTGTTTTATTCTCGACGCGTCGAAGGGGTTTGCGGCAACGGCTTTCCCCCTCTGCGCGCATTTTTTCGGCATAGAATTTTCCGAGCCGCAGACATTGGCATATGTGGGTCTTGTGGCGGCAATCGTCGGACACTCGTTTTCGGTGTTCATAAAATTCCGCGGCGGAAAGGGCGTTGCGGTTACGATAGGCGGATTGCTTGCGATTATGTGGGCGGCGATTCTCGTTGCGCTCGTCCTATGGGTGGTTGTATTCTATTCCACGCGCTACGTTTCTCTTGCCTCTATTGCAATGGCCCTCGCGCTCCCCGTGGCGGCGGCGTTTTTCTATCCGATGGGCGTCCACACTTATATAGCAATCGCAATCGCCGTGGTGATTGTGGTAAGGCACAGAAGCAATATCGTCCGCCTGATTAAAGGCACTGAAAACAGGTTCTAATTTATGGAAAAGAAAACTTTCAAAATCGGTTTCATCGGGATGGGCACAGTGGCGCAGGGCGTATGGAAACATCTCGAAAACAACCGCGCCCAAATGGTTTCACGTTTCGGTTCCGACTACGAACTGGCGAAGGCTTGCGTGCGCGACGTCTCGAAAAAACGCGCCGTCGCAATCCCCGCCGAAAAGCTTACGGAAAACCCCTACGACATCGTAAACGATCCGTCAATAGACATAGTTTGCGAACTTATGGGCGGCACGACGGCGGCGTTCGACATCACCGTTGCCGCGCTCAAGGCCGGCAAGGTTGTGGTCAGCGCGAACAAGGCGGTCATCTGCCAAAAGGGTGCGCAGATTTTCGAAGCGGCGGAAAAGTCGGGCGGCGCATATTTCTTCGAAGCGAGCGTCGCGGGCGGTATCCCGATTATCAAGGTTCTGCGCGAGGGGCTCGTCGCCAACCGTTTTTCGCTCATCTACGGAATTTTAAACGGCACCTGCAACTATATTTTGACGCGCATGGAGCGCGAAAATGCCTCCTACGAAACGGTCATCGCCGACGCTCGAAGGCTCGGATACGTCGAAGCCGACGAATCGCTCGACATCGACGGATGGGACGCGGCGCATAAAATCTGCATACTCGCATACCTCGCACACGGGGTCTGGATTGACCCGAAAAAGGATATGCTCGTTACGGGCATCCGCGGAATCCGCCTTGAAGATATGGTCTGGGCGCGCGACTTCGGCTACAGAATCAAGCTTGTTGCGTCGGTTCGCAAAAACTCGGACGGCGCGATTTTTGCGTCGGTCTATCCCGCATTGCTTCCGCTATCCGACGTTGTTGCAAACGTCAACGACGTGTACAACGCCGTTTCGCTATGCGGCGACGTTGTGGGCAGAACCGTGCATATCGGGCGCGGCGCGGGTCAGGACGCAACCGCAAGCGCGGTAATCGCCGACGTAGCCGACGCCGTACAATACCTTTCGGGCGCGCCCGTGCGTCCGCCCGTTGCGGTTTCCGCCGACGCAAAGCTTGCGACTTTGGAGGAGGTCTCCGGCGAATTCTATCTGAGGATGGAAGTTCCCGACGAGTCGGGCGTGCTCGCGTCGATAGCCAAGGACTTGGCTTCGGAGGGCATTTCGATAGAGCTTCTGCAACAGCGCAAACACGAGACGGCGGGCAAAGCGTGGCTTCTGTTGACGACCCACGCTACAACCGAAGCCGCCGTAAAGCGCGTCTGCAACAAGCTCAGGGAAGCTCCGTACGTCTATGACGAACCGTTCCTGCTGAGAAAGGGCTAATCCCTTTCGGAGAACTTCAGCCAACCGCGAGCCGCGACGAAAGCCGCGGCTTTTGCGTATGCGCTAGCCCTCATAGGGGCTACCGGTTCGGGCGCGCGCAAAAAATGGCGGCGCGCGGGTTTGAAGTGTTGCAATGTTTTTGCGGGGTGTTATAGGTGGGGATAGATTTTTTTTTCGGCGGATATGGGCTCAAATTTCGTACATCTTCACGTTCACACAGACTATTCGGTTCTCGACGGCTGCGCAAAGCTGCCCGTTCTCATAGGCAGGGTGAAAGAGCTTGGAATGCCCGCGGTTGCAATCACAGACCACGGCAATATGTGCGGGGCAATCGACTTCTATCAGGCCGCCAACAAGGCGGGCGTAAAGCCCATTATCGGGATGGAGGCCTACTATATCAACGACCACACCCTGCACGACGACATCAAGGAGCTGATGAAGTCGATACGCGACAAAGAGAAGTCCGACGACATCGACGGCATCGAAAGCGACCCCTCGCTACTCAATCCGCAGAACTATCCCAAGTACCAGATCCACCACAAGACGCTTCTCGCCCGCAATTACGAGGGCTTTTTGAATCTCGCCAAGCTCACAAGCGAATCGTACGAGCGCGGTTTCTACCGCAAGCCGAGAATCGACTTCGAGACGCTCGCCAAATATTCCAAGGGCGTGATTGCGCTAAGCGGCTGCATCAACGGCGTTGCGTCGCAGTATCTGCTTTATTCCGACTACGAAAACGCGCGCAGGGTTACGGCAAATTTCGTGGACATTTTCGGGCGCGAAAACTACTACATCGAAATCCAGAACCACTTTCTGCCCGCCGACAAGAAGGTTCTCCCCGGACTCGTAAAGCTCGCGCGCGAGTTCGGGCTGAAGATGGTAGCCACCAACGACAGCCACTACGTCTATAAAAAGGACGCCGACGCGCACGACGCCATGCTTTGCATAAACACGGGCGCGCTCGTTTCCGACGCGAAGCGAATGCGCTATCCGAACACGGAATTTTACATCAAAACGCGCGCGGAAATGGAGTCGCTTTTCCCCGAATTGCACGAGGCTCTCGACAACACCGTCGAGCTTGCGGAGGGCGTTGACATCAAAATTCCGATGGGCGAGAACCACTATCCCAAATACGAGCAGCCCGTAGACATCAAGTACGACCGCGACGAAGCGAACTTCAACCGCATTCTCGACCTTTACGTAAAAAAGAAGAACGAAGTTCTGCGCCAGAACGGCAAGCCCGACGACTTCTCCCTTTCGCCCGAACGCCGCAGGGAGCTTATGAAAAACGGGCTTCTGCTTTTCGACCTCTCGAAAAAGGGCATGATGAAACGCTACGGCGTAGACTACGACCATCCCGAAGCCTACGTTCCAAAGCCCAACGAGCCCGCCGACAGGGCGCAGTTCTTGCGCGACAAGCTCGACTACGAACTTTCGATTATCGTGGGCGCGGGCTTTGTCGACTACTTCCTTATCGTGTACGACTTCATCAACTGGGCGCGAACCAACGGCATCCCCGTGGGCCCAGGTCGAGGTAGCGGCGCGGGCTGCATGATTGCATACCTTATCAAAATCACCGACATCGAGCCGATACGCTTCAATCTGCTTTTCGAAAGAATGCTCTCGCTCGAGCGCGTTTCTCCGCCCGACTTCGACGTGGACTTTTGCGAACGCAGGCGCGGCGACGTTATCGAATACGTACGCCGAAAGTACGGCGTGGACAGGGTTTCGAACATCGTCACCTACGGCAAGCTCGGAGCAAAGGCTGTTGTGCGCGACTTGGCTCGCGTAAACGGCATTCCGTTCGACAGGGCGAACGCAATCGCAAAGATGGTTCCCGACGAGCTGAAAATGACGCTCAAAAAGGCGTTGGAGATGTCCGCCGAACTCCGCAACGAGGTCGAGCACGATCCCGAGGTAAAGCACATTTTCGAGCAGGGCGAAGTTCTTGAAGGCATGATTCGCCAACTCGGCAAGCACGCCTGCGGCATCATCATCGGCGACCAGAAGCTCGACAACGTAGTGCCGATGATGACTCAGGAAAACACGCTTACGACGCAGTTCGCCAAAACGCCCGTAGAAGAGCTCGGGCTTCTTAAGGCTGACTTCCTCGGGCTCAAGACGCTAACCGTAATTTCCGACGCGCAGGACAACGTGCGCCGCACCCGCCACAACAGTTTCGACATCGAGGAAATCATTCTCGAAGACCCCGCCACATACAAGCTTCTCAACAGCGGCATAACAGTGGGCGTGTTCCAGCTTGAAAGCGAGGGCATGCAGAGCCTCTGCCGCAGAATCGGGCTTAGCGTGTTCGAGGAAATCATAGCCCTTATCGCCCTCTACCGCCCCGGACCTATGCAGTTTATCGACCAGTTCATCGAGGCGAAAAAAGACCCGTCGAAAATGCACGTTCCGCACCCGCTTCTGAAAGACCTCGTGCAGGAGACCTACGGCGTGCTCGTCTATCAGGAACAGGTTATGATGGCGGCGCGAATCATCGCGGGCTACACACTCGGCGAGGCCGACATTCTCCGCCGCGCGATGGGCAAAAAAAAGCCCGAAGTAATGGCGCAGCAAAAGGCCATATTCATTTCCAAGGCGGAAAAATTCAACAATATGCCCGCAAAGGAGGCGGAGGACATCTTTGCGGTTCTGGAAAAGTTTGCGCAATACGGCTTCAACAAATCGCACTCCGCCGCGTACGCAATGCTGAGCTACCGCACGGCGTATCTCAAGGCGAACTACCCCGTGGAATTTATGGCGGCGTTGCTCTCGAGCGAACTGGGCAATATGGACAAAGTGTCCAAGTTCATCGAATCGGCGGAAGCCATAAACATCAAGGTACTCGGACCCGACATCAACGTTTCGCGCGAAAACTTCACCCCCATTGTCGACCCCAACTGGAAGCCCGACCTCGACGGCGATATGTTCGAAAAGTCGGCGGGCTCGATTCGCTTCGGGCTTGCGGCAATCAAGGGTATCGGCGGTATTGCGGCGGAGGCGATTGTCAAAGAGCGCGACGCAAACGGCGACTTCAAGGACATCTACGATTTCGTTTCGCGAATGGGCAGCAAAACCCTCAACAAGCGCGTATTCGAAAACCTTATAAAAACGGGAGCGTTCGACTCTTTCAACATCGACCGCGGACACCTGCTCAACTCAATCGAGGCCATTCTGATGGAATCCGCCGAAGCCGAAGCCGACGCAATCACGGGGCAGCAAAACCTTTTCGATATGCTCGAAATGGACGACGGCAAATCGATGGCGGGCAACGCAATCGACACTTCGAAGCCCGTGATGCCGCTCGCCGAAAGGCTGTTCGCCGAAAAGGAACTGCTCAGCTTCTACGTCTCGGGACACCCGATGAACGAGTACGCGGGCTTCGACAACGCTCTCGACGACATCCCGCCCGCAGACGCCGTAAAACGCCTCAAA
Organism: uncultured Verrucomicrobiota bacterium; assembly: GCA_949293415.1. Classification (GTDB taxonomy): domain Bacteria; phylum Verrucomicrobiota; class Verrucomicrobiia; order Opitutales; family Intestinicryptomonadaceae; genus Merdousia. Next base: position 181,385 of record CASFDK010000044.1, on the reverse strand, counting down.
CGCCTGCCGTTCCGCGCGTGCGGCGTGGTCTCGAACGTGGTCAAAAAGCTCACTAAAAAGGACAACAAACCGTGGTGCTATTTTACGCTCTCGGGCAGGGACAACTCAAAGGTCTGGTCGATAAACCTTTTTCCCGCCGCCTACGACGAATATTTCCCGCAGGTGCGCGACGGCGAATGCGTTTGCGTCATCGGCGAATGCCAGAGTAAAGACGGTTCCGAACTGCGCTTCAACGGCGAAAGCGTGCAGAGTATGACCTCGGCTGTAAGCACTTATTGCGACGGCATAGAATGGCTTATCGAAGCCGACGACAGGGCTTCGCGCTTCGTGAAAATCCTATCGCACGGCGTGTACGAAGACGCGAAGGGCGACGACATTGCCCACAAGATAAAAATTAAAGTGTCCGACCGCGACTATGTGGAAATGAGCTCCGAGCGCATTATGCGCACAGCCTTCAGCCCCGCGCTTTTCAAACGGCTCGAGGGCGAGCCCGCGCTTGTGAAGTCGAGCTTCAAGGCAAAGCCAATCCCGGTTCGCGAACGTAAATGGGGCGGCGGCGACGGCTTCCGCAGGGGCGGCAACTGATTTTTTTTCGCTCGGTTCGGACGGGGAGGGCGCATTATGCCCGCCGTTCCGTATTGAGCCTAAGGTTTACAGTTTACCAAAAAAGGCGAAAAAAATGGTTGCAAGTCTGCATTTTTGTGTTTTTTTAACTTACTAACAAACCTGTTCTACGAAATTTACCCCGCACATTATCCCCAACCCCGCACACCCAGAAAGATTGTTATGAAAAAATTGTTGTTAGCCCTTTCCGCAGCCGCGTTCGCAACGCAGGTGTTCGCCCTTAACTACGTTGATCTCGGCGGTTATACGAGTATTGTGAACCGCAAAGATCTTCCCTCGGGAGATGATCGGCAATATGTTTTTAAAGACGATTCGCGCAGTAATGACGAAGTTGCTGCAGGTACTTGGAGTGACTATTACATCAATATGAACCCTCCGAAAGACAGCTCCGGGGTCGCAAGAGTCGATATGTTTTTGTACTCTGTTGGCGGTAAGGGGGTTCACGCTAACTACCATATGATATTCAATGATTCTCTTGGCATGGGCGAAATTACATCGTCAAGCGGTTCTATGTTCAGTTTCAATGCCTTTGAATGGACGGATGATAATGGAGAAAAGAAATACACTACTACATCGTCCTCCTATTACCTCGAGACGGCAATGCCAAATGTAAAAGGCACTGTCAACAATACCGCCCAGCGTCTTTCCATAGACCTTTACACGAGAGATGGAAATTATTTCGACACACAAAATCCCTATGGCCAATACGGCAGAATCTTCTCAATCGGTACGAACATTACCGTAAATGCCAATAGCCTCACGGTTAAGGGCAGATATAACGGCGACAACTCCAAGCCGATCATCGAAGATTCCAAGTTCATCGTCAAAGGCGATGTGAATATTTCGGGCACGAGCATTCAGTCTACCAATTCCGAAGCTTCCCTGCATTTGACGGATACCGACGCGTTTGTGGAATCGACCGGCAATATGACCACTGCGGGCGGCATGTCGGTTACCGCGGGCGCGAACTTGTACATCAACGGCGGCAGCGTCGTTGCGGCGAAAAATTCGTTCGTGGACAACGCGAACCTCGAGATGAACGGCGGCACGCTGACAATCGGCTCGTCCGCGTCTTCGGCGAATTTCGGCGTTGTCAACGGCGGCAGCCTGACGCTCAAGAACGGCGCGTTGATGACCCTCAACACGAAATCCTTCGACGGCGACTCTGATGTTTCGCAAATCGGCGGTACGGTTTTAATCGACGCTTCTAAGCTTGTTCTCAACGCAACCGAGAACAAGACTTTCGTCGCAAACATCACGGGCAATATGAGCGTTCTCAACGGAAGTACGATTTCGTTCAAAGATTTGCGCAGTCTCGGCGTTGCCGCCAATGCGATGTTGCACGTAGACAAAACTTCGAAGATAGACGGTAATGTCATTACCTTTAAGGACAACAGTTCGCTTTCTACCGTGAAGCTCGACGGCGGCGACTCGTTCACCGGACGATTCAAGGTTGTTCGCGCAAGGAACAACGTCGTAGAGCTTGCGGCGGGCGAATCGTACAACTTTTCAGGTATACTCTTCAAACAGCAGTACAACGGACAAAATTGCGAAATCATTTTCGACCTCAACGGCGCGGCGGGCTTGACAATCGCTTGGTTTTCCCTCGACGAAGAAAAAGACAATTCCTACTTAGACGTAGTTTTCAGAGACTTCGAAAACGGTCTCGTGAAAATTTCATCCATCGATGCCACAAAGCTTGACGAAAGTGGAATTTATACGATCGACTCAAATAAAAAATTCACGTTTAAGGGCTACGACATCAACGGCGACGAACTCACTGGCGGCAAATGGTCGATTGATTCGAACAACTACCTAATTTACGTCCCCGAACCAGCGGAATGGGCAATGATTTTTGGGGCGATTGCGATTGGCTTGGCAATCTACCGCCGCCGCAAGTAGGGCGTTTGAAAATTCAACAATTCAAAAAAGCTTCGCAACCGCGAAGCTTTTTTTGTGCTGTATTACAGAAAAGCCGAGAGAAACAACGAGATTTCGAACGTTTCGGCAAATAACAGAATAAGTTCGAGCTGACAAAGCCATTGCAACGCAATGCGAACTTATACACAAAAGGAAGCAACTATAGTTGCTTCCGCAGTATCACAAGAAGGAACGAAGTTCCGTAGCCGTGCAGGCTGCAGCCTGCTTATAAACAAAAAGCGGCAACTATAGTTGCCGCGAAGCATCACAGATATAAAAAAATTAGACGTAGAGGAGTAGTTGTTTTTTTAGGTCGTCTTTCGATCTTGTGCCTGCTGTTCCTACGGGTTGCCCGTTTTTGAATATAAGCAGAGTGGGAATCGCACTTATACCGAAACGCTGGGCAAGGTCGGGGGATTCGTCGACATTGACTTTCGCCACGCCGACGGAGTCGTCAACTTCTTCGGCGAGCGCGTCAATCGTCGGACCCAACATTTTGCACGGTCCACACCACGGTGCCCAAAAGTCAACCAAAACGGGCTTCGATGAGGAAACCGTTTCGTCGAAATTTTTTTCGTTCAAGTGGATAACTTTTGACATAACTTTTCCTTTGTTAGATGTCGAGAATAATCAGTACCGCAAACGCTACGGCAACCGCGGCGGCGACAACGTCAACCGCTACCGAAAGTATCGACGTTTTTTCTTCGACATTAACAACATTTTTCGGCGCGGTAACCGATGCGGGCTTCGCCGCAGCTACGAACTTCGCCTTGGGCAGTTCGACCGCAGGCGCAGCGGGCTTGGGCGCGGGAGCGGAAACGGGCGTTGCGGGCTTCGCCACAGCTACGAACTTCGCCTTTGGCAGTTCGACCGCAGGCGCAGCGGGCTTGGGCGCGGGAGCGGAAACGGGCGTTGCGGGCGCAGCCGCTGCGGGCGCGGGCGAAACGGGAGCTGCTCCGTTCGAAACGGAGGGTTTTTCTTGGGGGATTTCTTCCGACATATCGTATTTTTTTCTGAAATTAAAACGCGCTCGGACATCGAACGCCTCTTGTTTATAAGTATTCCCAAGTATTTTCCGATTTCAAGCTTTTTTGTGTTGATAATGTGCCGCCGATTCCGAAAATGGGACATATGATAGTCGATATGGAAGTGAAAGCCACCGCCGAGGATATCTCTCGCAGGGCGGGGTATCTATGGAGGTTTCTTTGACGTCCCCGCAAAGTGCGCCCGCATAGCGGAGCTTGAAAAACAGATGGCGCGTCAGGACTTTTGGGACAACCAGAGCGAAGCCCAACAGGTTGTCGCCGAAATGACGCACCTGAAGGGGATTGTCGCGCCGCAAACGGCTCTCAAACAGAGAGTCGACGACCTCAACGCGCTTTTCGAACTCGCCGAAGAGTCCGAGCCCGACGAGGCTCTCGCCGTAGAACTTGCCGAAGAAACGCGCAAGCTCCATTCCGATTTGGACAAAATCGAGATTGAGTCGTTCCTCTGCGGACCGCTCGATTCGTCGAACGCCATTATGACAATCCACGCGGGCGCGGGCGGCACCGAAAGCTGCGACTGGGCTGAAATGCTCTTCAGAATGTATATGCGATGGGGCGAACGGCGCGGCTTCAAAGTGGAAATCGAAGACGTACAAGACGGCGAAGAGGCGGGGGTCTCGCGCATTACTTTCAGAATAGTCGGGGCGAACGCATACGGCTACGCAAAGGCGGAGCGCGGCGTGCACAGACTTGTGCGAATCAGCCCGTTCGACGCGAACAAGCGCAGGCACACGTCTTTCGCATCGGTCGATGTCATCGCGGAAATCGAGGACGACATCGATATGGACATCAAAGAGGAAGACTTGAAAATCGACACATATCGTTCGAGCGGCAAGGGCGGGCAGCACGTCAACAAGACCGAAAGTGCGGTGCGCATAACGCATATTCCGTCGGGGATAGTTGTGGCGTGCCAGAATGAACGTTCGCAGTTCAAGAACAAGGCGAGCGCAATGAAAATCCTCAAGAGCCGACTCTACGAAAAACTGCTCGACCAGAAACGCGCCGAGATGGACAGATTCTACGGCGAAAAGGGCGAAATTTCGTGGGGTAACCAGATACGCAGCTACGTTTTCCAACCCTACCAAATGGTGAAAGACCTGAGGACTGGCGCGGAAACGGGCAACCTGCAGGCGGTGATGGACGGCGATATCGACCTGTTCATAAACGCGTGGCTGAGGGCGGGAGGCCCCACAACCCGAAACAAGAACTACCTAACCGAAGACGAATAGCGGCTCGCGCCTGTCATATCTTTTTACGGACAAGTTTTGTTCCCATTGGCGGGAGTTAATCGTACAAACTTTACTCATTTTCGGATGGAGTGGAATGGGGAATCTTTCGCGGTATTTTGTGTCGGTGCTTATCCTTGTAATTTGATTGTCTTGTGCGCAAAAAAACGCGGGCTCTTTTGAGCTCGCGTTTGTATTGATTGGATTTCGCCGTTTCTATTTCTTCGACTTCTTCGCCGCTTCCGCTTTCAGGGCGGCTTGTGCCGCCGCAAGGCGCGCTACGGGCACTCTCGGCGGCGAGCAACTTACGTAGTTCAAGCCTACGTCGTTGAAGAATGTTATCGAGTCGGGGTCTCCGCCGTGTTCGCCGCAGATACCCAGCTTCAGATCCTTGCGCACTGAGCGTCCCTTTTCCGCGCCGATTCTTACGAGCTGTCCGACGCCGTTTACGTCGATTGACGCGAACGGGTTTTTCGGCAGGATGTCGAGTTCCTTGTAGCGTCCGAGGAAGCTACCCGCGTCGTCGCGGCTCATTCCCAGACCCGTTTGCGTGAGGTCGTTTGTGCCGAACGAGAAGAACTGCGCCACTTCCGCGATTTCGTCCGCCGTGAGTGCGCCGCGCGGAACTTCGATCATAGTGCCGAGCATATAGTCTATCCTGACTTTCTTCTCTTTCATCACCTGTTCGCAGACTTCCCCGATGGTCGCCGCTTGGAATTTGAGTTCCTGCACGAAGCCCACGAGCGGCACCATAATTTCGACCTTCACCTTCTTGCCCTTTTTAATCAGCGATGCCGCCGCTTCGAATATCGCGCGCGCCTGCATCTTTGTGATTTCGGGGAAGCTGTTGCCGAGACGGCAGCCGCGGTGTCCGAGCATCGGATTCTGTTCTTCGAGAGCCTTGCAGCGTTCCGCCAGAATTTCGGGCGGCAGGTTCATCTTTTCGGCGAGCGCGTTGCGCGCCGCGCTTTCGTGCGGGAGAAATTCGTGCAGCGGCGGGTCGAGCAGTCTGATTGTTACGGGTAGACCCTCCATTGCCTTGAAGATTCCCTCGAAGTCTTTTCTCTGGTAGGGCAGGAGCTTCTTGAGCGCCTTTTCGCGTTCGTTGAGGTCGCTTGCAAGAATCATTTCGCGCACTGCGTCGATTCTGTCGCCCTCGAAGAACATATGTTCGGTGCGGCAAAGCCCGATGCCCTCCGCGCCGAATTGCACTGCGCGCTTCGCCTGTTCGGGGGTGTCGGCGTTTGTGCGGATGCCGAGTTTGCGGTATTTGTCCGCCCACTTCATCACCGTTTCGAAGAGTCGGTAAGTGTAGCTCTTGGCGGGCTTCATTTTGCCCGAGAGCACGCGGATTACTTCGCTCGGCGCGGTTCCGATTTCGCCGAGGAAAATTTCGCCCGTCGTACCGTCGATTGAAATGTAGTCGCCTTCCTTGACGATGTAGTCGCCCACGGTCATCAGGCGTTTCTGGTAGTCCATCACGATGTCGCTTGCGCCGCAGATGCAGACCTTGCCCATTTGGCGCGCGACCAGTGCCGCGTGCGAGCTTACGCCCCCGCGCGATGTCAGAATGCCTTCGGCGGCAATCATGCCGCGCAGGTCTTCGGGCGACGTTTCCTCGCGGCAGAGAATCGACTTGCGCCCGCGCGATGCTACGAGTTCCGCCTGAGCCGCCGTGAACACCACTTCGCCCGATGCAGCCCCCGGACCCGCCGCGAGACCTTTTGCCACGACCTTTGCCTTTTTGACCGCCGCAGGGTCGAATACCGGAACGAGCAGGCTCGAGATGGAGTCGGCGGGGATTTTCTGAACCGCCGTCTTTTCGTCCATAAAACGTTCCTTGTTCATTTCGACAGCGATGCGCACCGCCGCCATACCCGTGCGTTTGCCGTTGCGCGTCTGAAGCATATACAGTTTGTTTTCTTCGATTGTAAATTCGAAGTCCTGCATATCTTTGAAATGGTTTTCGAGCTTTTTGCGTATTGCCAGAAGTTCCTTGAACGCTTTCGGCATTTCCTTTGACAGTTCTGCGATTTTGTGCGGTGTGCGCACACCCGCAACCACATCCTCGCCCTGTGCGTTGATGAGGTATTCGCCGTAGAACTGGTTTTCGCCGTTTGCGGGGTCGCGCGTGAAGGCAACGCCCGTTGCGCTCGTTTCGCCCTTGTTGCCGAAGACCATTGTCTGCACGTTTACCGCCGTGCCCCACGATGCGGGAATGTTGTATTTCTGGCGGTAGAGAATTGCCCTTTCGTTCATCCACGAGCCGAAGACCGCGCCGATTGCGCCCCAGAGCTGTTCGTAGACATCCTGCGGGAACGACTTACCCGCGCGCTGTTTGATAAGCGCCTTGTAGCGTTTGACAAGTTCCTTGAGCGCGTCGACCGTAAGGTCGGTGTCGAGCCTTGCGCCGACTTCCGACTTCAAGCCCTCCATAACGTGGTGGAAGGGTTCGACATCGGCTTCGTTGCGCGCCTGAACGCCCATTACAACGTCGCCGTACATTTGGATGAAGCGGCGGTAGCAGTCCCACGCGAAGCGCGGATTTTGGGTTTTTGCGGCGAGCCCTTCGACGGTTTTGTCGTTGAGCCCGAGGTTGAGGATTGTGTCCATCATCCCCGGCATAGACTCGCGCGCACCCGAGCGGACGGAGAAGAGCAGGGGGTCTTTTTCGTCGCCGAAGATTTTGCCCATCTGCTTTTCGACCGACTGTACGCCCGCCTTGACTTGCGCGTCGAGGCACGACGGGTATTTCTTCCCGTTTTCGTAGAAATAGGTGCAGACTTCGGTTGTGATTGTGAAGCCGGGGGGAACTGGCAGACCGATTCGCGCCATTTCGGCGAGGTTTGCGCCCTTGCCGCCGAGGAGATTGCGCATTTTTGCGTCGCCGTCGGTTTTTACGCCGAACAGGTAGGTATACTTTTTATTTTTTGCGTTTGCCGCCGATTTTGCGGAAGCTTTCTTTTGGGGTTTTTTTGCAGCAACTTTTTTTGCCATAGTTTATTGTCTTTCGTTGTTTCCGTTTTTTTGTTTGTCCGCCGACCGACCCGTTTACGCGGTTCTGCGCATCCGAACGGACGCGGCCGCGGCAGGCGGTATCTGCGGGGGCGGACATTCCCCGAGCCTTTCCCGATCGAAAGGCGAAAGACCGAGAGAAACGCGGACGGCAGAGCGCAGTTGCGAGATAACCAACCCGAAATAATCGGTCTACAAGTGCCAATTCTTGCACACCGAAAAATAAAGTCAACATTTTATATTTAAGATACCGCGCAATAATAACGGTTTTCGCGAAAATTGCGATGTTGAAGTTTGCGTGTGAAAGTTTTGTTTTTACGAAATATTTCTGTTTGATGATGTTTTTTGTGTTTGGCGTTTCTTTTCGAAAACACAAAAAAACCGTCGGGAAAAATTCCCCGACGGCTCCGAATTGGTTGAAGAACCGCTACACTATCCGCGCCTGCGGCAAGCCGCAAGAAGCAACGCAACCGCGCCGAAGATTGCCGCCCATTCGGCGGGTTCAGGAACTGCCGCGGCATTGTAAAGGAAGCCGTTTGCGTCGATGGACCATCCGCTTGCGAGCTTATTTCCCATTGCGTCATAGCCCAAAAGTGTCGAATCGGCGAAATAAGTTCCGTCTTCGTTTTGGTGCGCATCGAGGTAAGCCTGTCCTTCGGACGTGTTCGCGCGGATGTTGTTCACTTCGCTTTCGGTGAGCGTGAAGCGCAAATACGAAGCCGATTCGCGTTCGACAATCGTGAATGTGCCCGTAAGGGAGATTTTATTGTTTTCGAAATTGTCTATTTCGATAAGCTGTTTTGCCGAGTCGGGCACAATGGCGTTCCAGTCGTAATTTTGCTTGATTTCGGCAGTATATGTGCCGCTTCCGAGCTCGAATTTTACCGTCGAAAGGGGCGTTGTCGAAACCGTTCCGATGGTCATTGCCGAGGCATTTTTCACGGCGGAGAGGTCGAAAGTCAGTTGCGATTTGCGGTTCGTAAAAATTGTGCCCTTTGTTCCGTCTTCGTTCATAATCGAAGTTGCGTCGCCGAATTTTATTTTCATTGTGCCGCCCTGATACATCAGAATGGATTTCGTCAAAATTTTGCCGCCCGCCGCAACGTCGATTGTGACATTATTACCCTGAATGAGAATGCCTTGGGGGGTGCTCAGCTCGCCCGTCGACGTAATCAGTAGCGTGGCGTTGCTGCCGCCGAGAGCCAAGCGGTTTTCGTACGAGACCGAGTCGCTGATTGTCGCGTCGAGCCCGAGGGAATCGTCGACAGCCTGCGCGGAAATCGCCGCCGCAAATGTTGCAAGTATGGTAAGTGATTTTTTCATTTTCATTAAATTACGATATCGTATCCAAAATATTTTCGTCAAATAAAATCCGCATTTTCAAAAACGGCAAATTTTTCGGACGACAGTGTTTTTTGTAATTTACATTATTTCAATTTATTGTCCTATGCGCAAAGTGTATCGTATTTCGAAGTATTGTTATGTCGAGCATCTGGTCGGCTACTATGCGCTTTAACCGCGCGTTTCCGTCCTCTTTGTCTCCCTCTTTCTACTCCTTTTATCCTCATCCGCTATCTTTGACGATGTGCGCAAATTAGGGCGGTTTCATGAGGGGTCTTTGGAATTTATCAGTTGTGTATTTGAAATTTCGGATTGGATTGAACAATTTGGTATGGATGTTGTCTAAATTAACTATGGGTATCCGCGGATTTTTTCATATTTTGGGTGTGGTTTTGCTCTCTTTGGTGTCGTTGCTTTCGGGGTGTGTCAGTATGCCCGAAACCGAGGAGGAGCTCCTTGCGGGCAGGCGCGAGGCCGCTATGCTCGAGGGTCGGAACGACTCAGAAATCAAGCTCGAACCGCCCCAGCGTTTCCATAAAAAATCGCTCTCTCTCGGGGAAATTTACAGGGAGCTTGAATTCAATCCCGACGGCAGGGGAATATATTTTACGGCGTTCTTCGATCCCGAGGCGACTTATTATGCGAGCAAGCTCAAGGACGAAGCCGTAAAAAAAGTCGCAGAACTCTTCCCGAACGTGATTGCAGTCGACAACGAAGCCGACGCTTTTAGGCACGCGTATTTCAGTTTCAGGCTCGCCGACAAGGTAGGTTCCGCCCGTGCGAAAAAATTTACCGACGCCTACGAAATATCGAACATCAACACGATGGGCGCGCGTTGTATGGATTTGTGGAACAACCGCGAGGGACGCAGAATGTGCGAGGAGTCGGCAAACTCCAAAGAGTCCGACCGCAGGGCGCAGGCCGAGAAAATCGTGCTCGATGCCGTGAAGTCGAAGCGGTTGATTCTTTCGCCGTTCAGACTTCAGAACGTGAAGTAGGGCGGTTTGCCGAATTTATTTCTTCGATAGAATCGGGCAGATTTTAGGTTGAAATGTATATTTACAAATTTCGCCGATTTTGATAATCTTTCTTCGATAGAAAAAATCGGATGTATTGGATGGCTTCTCCCTCGCTTTTCGATTGGAAACTTGGGCGTATTCTCCGACACTCCGACGGTCTGAAAGGCGATTATGATGTTAAAGAAGATTAGAATTGTTTTGGCTGCGCTGTTTTTTGTCGCGGTGTCGCTGTTGTTCCTCGACTTCACGGGCGCGGTTCGGGCGTGGTTGGGATGGACTGCGAAAGTCCAGTTTTTGCCCGCGCTCTTTGCCGCCAACTTTGCGGTAGTTGCGGCGTTGGTATTGCTGACGCTGTTGTTCGGCAGGATTTACTGTTCCGTCGTCTGCCCGCTCGGAGTGTTGCAGGATGTCTTTTTCAAACTGGCGGATAGGCGCAAGCGCAACCGAATGAAATATACAAAACCGAAGACGTATTTGAGAATCGGCTTTCTCGCCCTCTTTGCGGCGGCGGTCGCGGCGGGTTTCGTTTCGGCTGCCTCGCTGATTGCCCCCTATAGCGCGTACGGCAGAATCGCCGCGAATCTTTTTGCGCCGATATGGGTTGCGGGCAACAATGTTTTGGCTTTTCTTGCTTCGCACGCCGACAGCTACGCCTTTTATTCCGTCGACGTGTGGTTCAAGGGAATCGGCGTGTTTGCGGTGGCGGTTGCGACGTTTATGGTCGTCGGTTTTCTCGCGTGGCGTGGCGGCCGCACCTATTGCAACACTGTTTGTCCCGTGGGAACGGTGCTCGGGCTTTTCTCGAAATTCGCGCTTTTCAGACCCGTTATCGACACGTCCAAATGCAATTCGTGCGGACTGTGCGCGCGTAACTGCAAGGCGCAGTGCATAAATTCCGAGGAACACAAAATCGACTATTCGCGTTGTGTCGACTGTTTCGACTGTATCGGCAAATGCAGGCAGTCCGCGATTTCCTATTCATTCGGATACCGCGGAAAATCGAAGCCCGCGGCGAAGCCGAATGCGAACGCAAGGAAGCTACCGGATGCCGCAAAATTTTCATCCGAACCGAAAAAGCCCGCCGCGCTTTCTCGCAACGGTCGCAGGGGCTTTTTTGCGGCTTTGCTTACGATAGGCGGCTCGGTTGCCGCGAACGCCGAAGAGAAAATAAACGACGGAGGTCTCGCGCCTATCAGGAAACGCCGCCCTCCCGAACGCCACACGAAAATCGTGCCTGCGGGGGCGGTTAGCGTGAAAAACTTTTCGGAAAAATGCACGGCGTGCCAGCTGTGTGTATCGGCGTGCCCGTCCGGCGTGCTCGAGCCGTCGGCGAAACTTTCCGACTTTATGCAGCCCGAAATGTCCTACGAGCGCGGCTATTGCGCTACCGACTGCGTGAAGTGTTCGCAGGTCTGTCCTGCGGGCGCGATTCTGCCGATAAGCGTTGCCGAAAAGTCCTCGGTGCAAGTGGGCAGGGCGGTCTGGTTCTCCGAGCGTTGCATTGTAAACACCGACAATATGCAGTGCGACAACTGTTTCAGGCAGTGTCCGACCGCTGCCATCACGATGGTTGCCAAGGACCCGAAGAACCCGAAATCGCGTAAAGTTCCCGTCGTCGACGAAGCGCGCTGCATAGGCTGCGGCGCGTGCGAAAACTTGTGTCCCGCGCGTCCCGTGGCGGCTATATGCGTGGAGTCGAACCCCGTTCACAGCGTAATTTAAGGAGGATTTTTTATGGAAAACAGGGAGACTTTCGGAAGAAGGAATTTTCTCAAGGGTCTGTCCGTCGGCGCGGCGGCGGTGCCGCTCTTCGGCTGCTCCGAAAACGGCGGCGGCGACGACTTCGGCGAAATGACGATGCGCACGAATCCCAAGACAGGCGAAAAGGTTTCGCTGCTGGGGTTCGGCTGTATGCGCTGGCCGTCGCTCGACGGCAGAAGCGTGCGCGAGTCCGACGGCGAAATCGATCAGGAGGCGGTCAACGCTCTTGTGGATTTTGCAATCGCGCACGGCGTGAATTATTTCGATACGTCGCCGGTCTATTGCAAGGGAAAGTCGGAACACGCAACGGGCATTGCGCTGAGCAGGCATCCGCGTAGTAAATATTTCATCGCAACAAAGCTTTCGAATTTTGCGCCGAGCACGTGGAGCAGGGAGGCGTCGATTGCGATGTACAAAAATTCGCTCAAGGAGCTGCGTACAGACCACATCGACTATATGCTTCTGCACGGCGTCGGGATGGGCGGCGGAATGGACATGCTCAAAAAACGCTATTTCGATAACGGCATTCTCGACTTTCTGCTGAAGGAGCGCGAGGCGGGGCGAATCCGCAATCTCGGATTCTCGTACCACGGCGACATCAAGGTCTTCGACTATATGCTTTCGAAGCACGACCAGTATAAGTGGGACTTCGTTCAAATCCAGCTGAACTACCTCGACTGGAAACATGCCAAGCGCATAAAGGAGTTCAATACGAACGCCGAGTATCTCTACGGCGAGCTTGCAAAGCGCAAAATTCCCGCAGTCATAATGGAACCGCTTCTTGGCGGCAGGCTCTCGTCGATTCCGCACACGATTGTTCCCGAATTCAAACAGCGCGAGCCCAACCGAAGCGTTGCGTCGTGGGCGTTCCGTTTTGCGGGCAGCTTCCCAAACGTTCTCACGGTGCTCAGCGGGATGGTGAAGATGGAGCATTTGCGCGACAACCTCAAGTCGTTCGCGCCGCTCAAGCCGCTTACAAAAGACGAATTTGCGTTCCTTGAAGACACGGCCGAGCGGATGATGCAGTTCAACACAATTCCGTGCAACGACTGCAAATACTGTATGCCCTGTCCGTACGCGCTCGACATACCCGCGATTCTCCTGCACTACAATAAATGCATCAACGAGCGTCTCGCGCCCGAAACTTCGACCGACGAAAATTATCTTAAAGCCCGCCGCGCCTACCTTGTCGGCTACGACCGTTCCGTTCCGAAACTGCGTCAGGCGAGCCAGTGCACGGGTTGCGACCAGTGCCGTCCGCACTGTCCGCAGGGAATCGACATCCCCAAAGAGCTGCGCAGAATCGACGGATATGTGAAAAATCTCCGCCGCCAAGCCGCGCTGATGGGCGATGTTAAAAAGAAACTCGAAGAGGGCAAACACACCTGCGTAATAGGCAACGGCGCAATCCGCACTTTCGACGGCAGGGGTATCGGCGACCTTATGAAGCTTTACAAAGAAGAGCCGGCGTTCCTGCGCGGCGCGCTCGTCGCCGACAAGGTTGTGGGCAAGGCTGCTGCGGCGGTTCTTGCGATGGGCGGCGCGGATGAAGTGTACGCCGAAACAATATCGAAGCCCGCGTTCGATATGCTAACCCGCGCCCGCATAACGGTGTCGTTCGGCAAACGTGTGCCGTTCATAACCGACGCTTCGGGCGGCGGAATGTGCCCTCTCGAGAAAGCCTGCCAAAAGGCGAAAACGCCAGAGGAATGCCTTAAGATTCTCGCGGGAAAAGCGGCTCGTTAATGGACGGCTCGACGGCAAAAAAAATCGGAATTTTTGGGGGGAGCTTCGACCCCCCGCACAAATTCCACTTAGCAATGGCGGCGCGCGCGTACGAATACTTGGGGCTTGACCTGCTCGTATTCGTTCCCGCGGCTTCTTCGCCGCCGAAATTCGACGCGCATTTCGCGTCCTTTGCCGACAGGGCTGAAATGCTCAAACTCGCGCTGGACGGCTTCGGCGGAAACTTCGAAATATCCGACATCGAAACGCGCTCGCATGGAATTTCCTACGCCGCCGACACAGCCGAATTTTTCGCGCAACGCTTTCCGAACTCCGAACTCTATTGGCTGATGGGCGCGGATATGCTCGCTTCGCTCGTTCATTGGAAGGGCGTTGAGAAGCTTTCAGCCCGCGTACAATTTGCCTGTTTCGACAGAGGCGGGGAGACGGCAGAACCGTCCGCCGAGCTTCCGCAAAACGCACGGATTGCGAAAATTCCCTGCGCGCCGAGCGGCGTTTCGTCGAGCGAAATTCGGGGTGCATTGGCGCGCGGAGACTCCGAGATTTTAGGACTTTCGCGGAATGTGCTCGACTATGTTTTGCGGAAACGCCTTTATCGAAAAACAAATCCATTAACACGGCAATGAAAACACTTTATTACGACTGCTTCGCGGGAATCAGCGGAGATATGAATCTCGGCGCGCTCGTCGATATGGGCGCGGATGCCGAGCGGCTCGTCTCCGAACTTGGCAAGCTGAACTTGGACGGATGGCGAATCGAATTTTCGAAAGACTCTCGCTCGGGGATTTTCGGGACGCGGGCGGATGTCGTCCTCTCCGAAAAAACCGATTGCGGCGGGCACAACCGTATCCCTTCCTGCGACCACTCCCGCGAACACGGACATACATACCCGCATTCCGAATTTTCCGCGCATACGCACGAACACAGACCGTATTCCGAAATCGTGAAAATCGTCAACTCGTCGGGTATTTCGGAAAACGCAAAAAAGCTGTCGCTGAAAATTTTCGACAGGATAGCCGCCGCCGAAGCCAAAATACACGGCAGGGATATTTCCGAAGTGTGCTTCCACGAAGTCGGCGCGCTCGATTCCATTGTCGATATTGTGGGCGCGGCTATTTGTGCCGACCTGCTCGGCATTGAAAATTTCGCCTGCTCGGAAATAGAACTCGGCGGCGGAACGGTGCGTTGCGCCCACGGCATTCTGCCCGTGCCCGCGCCCGCAACCGCCGAAATTCTGCGCGGCTTTTCGGTGAAAATAAACGGGGCGCGCCACGAGTGCACAACCCCTACGGGGGCTGCGATTATCGCGGCTCTCTGCGGCAACCAGTCCGCCGCGCCGCGCGGAAAAATTCTCGCAACGGGCACAGGAATAGGGCATAGGGATTCGTCCGAGCTTCCGAATATCCTGCGCGTTATGCTCGTCGAAAGCGGCGGTTCGGCGGCGGAATACGAAACCGAGAAAATGTTTTTGCTTGCCGCAAACATCGACGATATGACGCCTGAGGAGCTTGCCTATGCCCGCTCGCGCCTTCTGGAATCGGGCGCGGCGGATGTCTGGCAGGAGCTGATTGCAATGAAAAAATCCCGCGCCGCCGCGAAGCTTTGCGTGCTCGCGCACGCCGCCGACAGACAAAAACTTTTAGAATGCATTTTCGCGAACACCTCCACGCTCGGCGTTAGAATTTCGGAAATCGACCGCGCGGCGTTGCACCGCAAAGTCGTCGCTTTCGAATCGTCGCTCGGAACGGTTCGCCTGAAAATTTCGGATTTCGGAGGCGCGGGAAAAATCAAGCCCGAATTCGACGACTGCGAAAAAATCGCCCGCGAAAAAAACATTCCGTTGGCGGAGGTGGGAAGAATCGTGCGAAATGAATACGAAGCTTGACAAACTCGGCGCGTTCCTGAAACCGAAGGGCAGGGTTGCCGTCGCGCTTTCGGGCGGATTGGACAGCTCGGTTTTGCTCGCCGTTGCCGCAAAAGTTCTCGGCGGCGGAAACTGTCTCGCGCTGACCGCCCGTACCCCCTACACGATGGCGGACGAAATTTTCGACGCTGCCGCGCTTTGCCGCAAACTCGGCGTGGAGCACCCCGAAATTTCGCGTTCCGAAATTCCCGAAGAGATACTTTTCAATCCGCCCGACCGCTGCTATCTTTGCAAGCGCGCGATTTTTTCGGAGTTCAAAACCGTAGCCGAACAACGCGGTTTCGGCACACTCTGCGACGGCACGAACGCCGACGACCTTTCCGATTACAGACCGGGGATGCGGGCGTTGCGCGAACTGTCGGTTGTAAGCCCGTTTCTCGAATGCGGCTTGGGAAAGTCCGACATCCGCGAAATCGCGCACGGTTTCGGGATGGCTGTCGCCGACAAGCCCGCGTATGCGTGTCTGCTTACCCGCCTCGTCCACGGCGAAAAAATCGACGTGCGGACGCTCTCGAAAATCGACAAGTTCGAATCGTTTCTGCGCGCAAACTTCGTGCTGGCTGTCCGCGCGCGTGTGGAATCGGAAACCGTGCGCATAGAATGTGTGCCGTCGGACTTCCGGAAAATCTTGGACGGCGCGGAGCGCATTTGCGCGTTCGCCCAATCGCTCGGTTTCAAACACTGCTCGCTCGATTTGGCGGGCTACAAACGCGGCTCGATGAACGTAGTGCAATGAACGACTTTTCGAAAATTTTAAACGATTTCAAAAACGGGAAAATCGACTGCGCGACCGCAAACGCGCAAATTCAAAACTTTTTCTCGTCCGATCTCGGGCACAGCGTGCCAGACTTCGACAGGCTTTCGCGTACGGGGATGGGAGAAGTCGTATTCGCACAGTCGAAAACTGCCGCCCAATGCGCCGACATCTGCCGCGCGATTTTGCGCAGGCAGGGCGGCGTGCTCCTGACACGCATCGAGGCGCAAAAAGCGTCGGTGCTTGCGGCGGAATTTCCCGAATCGGTGTACGAGCCGGCCGCCGAGATTATGCGCATAGGCGCGGAAAATCCGCGTGTCGGCACTTCGCACATCGCAATCGTCAGCGCGGGAACGTCGGATATGCGCGTTGCGAAAGAGGCCGAGTTTACCGCGAACTTTTTCGGCAGCCGCACGAAATTGTATTGTGATTGCGGCGTGGCTGGGCTTCACAGACTGCTTTCTCGCATCGACGAAATCCGCGGCGCGTCGGCCGTGATTGCGATTGCGGGAATGGAGGGCGCGCTTGCGAGCGTCCTTGCGGGGCTTGTGAAAGTGCCAGTAATCGCCGTGCCCACAAGCGTGGGATACGGCGCGAACTTCGGCGGGCTCGCCGCTCTGCTCTCTATGATAAACTCGTGCGCAAACGGCGTGAGCATTGTGAATATCGACAACGGTTTCGGTGCGGCGTACAACGCGCACCTTGTAAATAGAATTTCGTAGAAAATGATTGTAAATCCCATAATGGCGATGCATATGGCGGACGCGCTTCTTTCGGTGCGGACGGCGCTCATAATGTTGGCGGTCTCAGCGGGGCTGCTTTTGTTCGCTTCGCGCAAAACATCCGAGAACTTCGACAATTTCAACGTTCCGCTCGCGGGGGTGATGGGCGCGTTTGTCTTCGCCGCGCAGATGATAAATTTCGCAATTCCGATGACGGGCTCGAGCGGGCACATCGCGGGCGGAATTTTGCTCGCCGCAATACTCGGCGCGTATCCAGCCTTTGTCGTGCTCTCGTGCGTGCTGATTGTTCAGGCGTTCTTTTTCGCCGACGGCGGCGTTTTGGCGTTGGGCTGCAACATCTTCAATATGGCGTTTTTTTCGTGTCTTGTGGCGTATCCGCTCGTATTCCTGCCGATTGCGCGCAGGTTCAAGTCGCGTACGGGGCTGACGGTGGCGGCGGTGGCCGCGTGCGTGGTTTCGCTTCAGCTCGGCGCGTTCGCGGTTGTGCTCGAAACGCTCTGTTCCGACATCACCGAACTTCCATTCGGTACATTCGCCGCGTTTATGCTGCCGATACATCTGCCGATTGGGCTTGTCGAAGGCCTTGCGACGGCGGCGGTTCTCTCGCTTTTGAAAGACGCGCGGCCTTCGCTTTTCGCCGACGGTTCAAAGGCGGGTTTCGTCCCCGCCCGCAAAGTTTCGTTCGGATTCTTTTTGATTGCCGCGCTGCTTGCGGGGGCGGGATTTTCGCAGCTTGCCTCGGAAAAACCCGACGGCTTGGAATGGTCGATTGCCGAAACGTCGAACGCCGAAATCCGCACCGATTCGCCCGCGCATTCGTTCGGCAAAGATCTTGCGGAAAAGACCGCAATTCTGCCCGACTATTCCTTTTCGGACGGCGAAAGCGCGGCGGGCACATCGGTTTCGGGGCTTGTAGGCGGCGGATTGACCGCGCTTGCGCTGCTTGCGTTTTCGCGAATTGTAAAAACCGCGCGGGGGAGTGAACGTGCGGGTTGACAAAACACAGGCGGGTTTTTGTTCGGCGGGCGCGGCAGCCGCCGAGCATTTTTGCCGTTCGCTCAATCCGTGCGCAAAACTTTTGTCGCTCCTGATTTTTCTGACCTGTACGGTCTCGTTCGGAAAGTACGATATTTCGGGACTTGTTCCGCTGTTCGCGCTTCCGCTTTTGGGCGGTGCGGTTTTGGGCGTGCCGTTCGGGGCAATTTTTCGGCGTTCGCTGCCCGCGTTGATTCTCGTCGGATTTGCGGGGGCGGCGAATCCGTTTCTCGACAGGCGGTGTGTTTGCGAAATATTTTCGCTGCCGATTTCGGGCGGTACAGTATCGCTTGCGGTTCTGCTTTTGAAGACGTTTTTGTGCGTGTCGGCGGCGTTGCTTTTTGCGCGGTGCACGCCGACAAACGACGTTTCGGCGGCGTTGGGAAAATTCAAAATTCCGTGCGTAATAGTCGTGCAGCTGATGATGACCACGCGCTACCTCGAGACTATCTCGGACGAAGCCCGCAGGGTCGTGCGCGCCTATTTGCTGCGCTCTCCCGATTCGAAGTTCGTGGAATTCCGCCATTTCCCGCACGTTATAACCTCGCTGATGCTACGCAGCATCGATAGGGCCGAGTCGGTTTACAGGGCGATGAAATGCAGGGGCTTCGACGCGCGGGCGTACCGCTCGAAATCATTGCCTGTCAAAATTTCCGATATTTTATTTGCGGCGGTTTTCTGTACCCTCTGCGCATTTGCCAGATTCGCCGACCCCGTTCGGCTTTGGGGAGGGCTTTTCTGTGGTTGAAATCGCAAACATTTCCGTTGTAAGAAACGGCGCGGCTCCCGCGCTCGATTCCGTTTCGTTCCGCGTTCCGCGCGGCGCGCGTTGCGCTGTTCTGGGGGCGAACGGCGCGGGCAAGACAACACTTTTGTTGTCCATAATGGGGCTTTTGCCGCTCTCGGCAGGCGAAATCTTCATCGATAAAATACGGGTGGAAAGGCGCAACGCTTCGCTGATTCGGCGCAAAGCCGCGCTCGTTTTCCAGAACCCCGACGACCAGCTGTTTTTCCCGACCGTCGTCGAAGACGTGATGTTCGGGGCTTTGAACCGCGGCGAATCCGAGGACTCCGCGCGGGCGCAATCCGAAAAGTTGCTTGCCGATTTCGGGATAGCCCGTTTGGCGGAAAGACGACCGCAGGAACTTTCCGACGGCGAAAAAAAGAAGGCTGCCATATGCTCCGCCCTTGCGTGCAGCCCCGAGGTACTGCTTTTGGACGAGCCGTCGTCATTGCTCGACCCGCGCAGCCGCCGCGAATGCGCCCAAATGCTTGCGCGTCTTCCGCAGACCGCTCTGCTTAGCACGCACGATTTGGACTTCGCCGCAAAAGTCTGCCAGTATAGCGCAGTGCTTTCAAACGGCAAACTGTCCGCATTCGGCAAAACCGCCGAGGTTATGGATGACGAAAAACTGCTTGCGGAAGCTTTCCTTGTTTAAGCGCAAAAAAACCTCCCGATAACGGTCGGGAGGTTTTCCGTAACAGTTGTATTTCCGCTTTTATTTGCATACCGATATCCGAAATGTTGCTTCCGCGAATTTTGAAAAATATATCGACACGCGGAAACAATCCTTAAAAAAAAGAGAGCACCTTGCGGTGCTCCCCAGTGTTTTGAATTGCCAAATTGCTTAGTAGATGAAGAGCAGTTCGGAGTACTTCGGAAGCGGCCATTGGGCGTCGTCGACTTCCACTTCCAGCTTGTCCACAATCGTGCGGACATCGCCCATTGCCACCAATTTCTTGAGCGGTTCGGCGTTCGCAACCACCAGAGCTTCGAGCTTTTCGTTCGCCGCGCCGAGCGATTCCACAAGCGAGTTTATCAGTTTGCCCTTTGCCTCCAGAGCCTTGTTCCTGCCGAATTTTGCTTCGGCGACGTTCTTGGCTGTCGCAGCCAGTTGCGAGAGGTATTTTTCCGCAGCGGGCATTATGATTGTCTTGGAGATGTTCAGGGCAAGAGCCGTTTCGATGTGAACCTTCTTGCAGTACTCTTCCATAAATACTTCGTATCTGGAGAGCATTTCGCTCGAATTGAATACGCCGTATTTCCTGAAAAGTTCGATGTTCTTCGGGTCTCTGAGCGGTTCGAGTGCCGCGGGAGTATTGGGCAGGTTGGGCAGACCGCGCTTTGCGGCTTCCTTCTTCCAATTTTCCTTGTAGCCGTCGCCGTTGAAGATGACTCTCTTGTGCTTTTTTACGATTGCCTGCAGAATCTTTTGCAGACCCTTTTGGAAATCTTTCTTGGGGAGCTTTTCGAGTTCCGTCGAGATTTCGTCGAACGCTTCCGCAACAATCGTGTTCATCACGATATTCGGGCTTGCGCACGACTGCGACGAACCCGCCGCGCGGAATTCGAATTTGTTGCCCGTGAATGCGAAGGGGCTTGTACGGTTTCTGTCCGTGGCGTCCGTGGGGAGCGGGGGCAGGGTGTCAACGCCGACCTTCAGGAACTTGCTGTTCTTCGAGCTCTTGGCTTCGCCCGCTTCGATTTGGTCGATAATGTCGGCAAGCTGTTCGCCGAGGAACATAGAGATAATCGCGGGCGGAGCTTCGTTCGCACCCAGACGGTGGTCGTTGCCTGCGCCTGCCGTTGCCGAGCGGAGCAGGTCGGCGTGTTTGTCGACCGCCTGAATGACCGCGCAGAGCGTGGTGAGGAATATAGCGTTTTCGTGCGGATTCGAGCCGGGGTTGAGCAGGTTTCTGTCGCCGTAGGAAATGGACCAGTTGTTGTGCTTTCCCGAGCCGTTGATTCCCGAGAAGGGTTTTTCATGGAGCAGGCAGACAAGACCGTGCTTTTCCGCTACATTGCGCAGAATTTCCATAATCATCATATTATGGTCGGTCGCCAAGTTCAGTTCTTCGAACACGGGCGCGATTTCAAACTGCGCGGGCGCGACTTCGTTGTGGCGGGTCTTGGCGGGGATGCCGATTCTCCACAATTCCAAGTCTACGTCGTGCATAAAGTTGATAATGCGCGGCTTGATTGCGCCGAAGTAGTGGTCTTCAAGCTGCTGATGCTTTTGCGGCGGCGCGCCGAAGAGCGTTCTGCCCGTCTGCATGAGGTCGGGGCGTTGCACGTAGAGCTCGCGGTCTACGAGGAAGTATTCCTGTTCCGCGCCGAGTGTTACGTTTGCGTGCACGTCCTCTTCGATGCCGAAGCACTTCATCAGACGTTTTGTCTGCGCACCGAGAACCTGTATGGAACGCAGAAGCGGGGTCTTTTTGTCGAGCATTTCGCCCGTGTACGAGCAGAACATCGTGGGGATGCACAGCGTTGCGACGCCGCCGACGCGCTTGATGAATGCGGGGCTTGTGGGGTCCCAAGCAGTGTAGCCGCGGGCTTCGAAAGTTGAGCGCAGACCGCCCGAGGGGAAACTCGACGCGTCGGGTTCGCCCAAGATGAGGTTTTTGCCCGAGAAGCGTGTGATTGCGTGTCCTTCTTTAGTGGGGTCGAGGAATGCGTCGTGTTTTTCCGCGCTCGCGCCCGTAAGGGGCAGGAACCAGTGCGTGTAATGCGTCGCTCCGCGGCTCATCGCCCAGATTTTCATTGCGTGCGCAACGTCGTCGGCAACGGCGGAGTCGAGGGCTACACCCTGTTCGATTGTTTTGCGAAGTCTCTGGTAGATGGGCTTCGACAGGTACGCCTCCATTCTCTTCAGTCCGAAGGTATCGACACCGTATTCGGAGTCGATGTCGTACGGAGTTTCCAGATTTTCGTAGACCTTTGGGGCTCCCGAAATTCTGGTCAATGCTTCTTTTCTTGCGTTCATCAGTTTCCTTTGTTTGTTGAAATTTAACTGCGATTTATCTTAAGCAGATGGCGTGCCAGTTTTTTGCTTTTGATGTATCCGAGCCGTTTTCATTCCCGAAATGCGATGTATATTATATATAGGGGGCGAGAATGTCGCTTTGCGCGTAAAAGTCAATTTTCAAAACCGTCATTTGCGGCTTTATCGACAAATATGTTGCGACAATTTTGTAATGACATTTTCGGGGTGTGCTACAAAATTGTCGTAATCGGATTTTGGTATTGTGCTTCAAAATTGTAATAATTACGTGTTTTGGGCGGTTTTTATTGAAAATCAAACTGTTGTAAAAAACGCGACAAAATTGGCACGGAATGTGCTATGTGTATGCTGTAATTGCCAAAACAAATATGCAACAAGAACAAAACAGTTACTATCCGCAGCCTCAAGGGCTGTATAATTCCGCAAACGAACACGACGCCTGCGGCGTCGGAATGGTCGCCGACATCAACGGCGTTAAAAAGCATTCGATAGTCGAAGACGGCGTGCAGATTTTGGAACGCCTTATGCACAGGGGTGCGGTCGGCGGCGATTCGCAAACGGGCGACGGCGCGGGTATTATGACGCAAATCCCCGACGAGTTTTTCAGAAACAAAGTTCCCGCGCTTCCGCCTGCGGGCGACTATGCCGTGGGTATGATTTTCCTGCCCCGCGACGCCGAGCTTGCCGAGAAGTGCAGGGCGGTTTGCGAAGCGGCAATCTCCGACGAGGGAATGTCGGTAATAACTTGGAGAAAAGTTCCCGTCGACGAATCGGCAATCGGCGGTGTTGCGCTCGCAACCTGCCCGCGCATCGAACAGGTTTTCGTATCCGGACGCAACGGCAGAAGCGAAGCCGATTTCGAACGCGCCCTTTACGTTTTGCGCCGCGTAATCGAAAAGGGTGTCGACGCGAAAGTTCCCGCGGCGGGCGATTCGTTCTACATTTGCACGCTTTCGTGTCGCACAATTGTATACAAGGGCTTGCTGAACGCGCCGCAGCTTAAGGCGTTCTTTCCCGACCTCTTCGACAAGTCGTACAAGAGCGCGCTCGCGCTCGTCCACCAACGTTATAGCACCAACACTTTCCCGACTTGGCAGCTCGCCCAGCCGTTCAGATATTTGGCGCACAACGGCGAAATCAACACGCTGCGCGGCAACCTCAACCAGATGCGTTCGCGCGAAACGCACTTCGAATCGCCGCTGTTCGGCGAGAACATCTCGAAGGTCATTCCCGTAATCCGCGAGAACCAGAGTGACTCCGCCTGTCTCGACAACGCCGTAGAACTCTATGCGTCGGCGGGCAGGACTTTGGCGCACACAATGCTCATGCTCGTTCCGCAGGCGTGGGGCAAGAATTTCTACGTCAGCAAGGACATCGCGGGATTCTTTGAATACAATTCGGGTGTGTCCGAACCGTGGGACGGTCCCGCGGCGTTGGCGTTCACGGACGGAACGAGGGCGGGCGCACTGCTCGACCGCAACGGTTTGCGCCCCGCGCGCTACACAATCTGTTCCGACGGCTTGTTTGTTCTGGCATCGGAAACGGGCGTGCTCGACATCCCCGAAGAGCGCGTTTTGCGCCGCGGCAAGCTCGGCGCGGGCGAGATGATTTACCTCGACCTCGAAAAGCACAGGATTCTATTCGACAAGGAAATCAAGACGCTCGTCGCGCGCGCAAAGCCCTACCGCAGATGGGTTGACGACAACCGCATTACGCTCAGCGGCATTTTCGAATCCGTGCCCGACCCGATTGTCGGCGAAAACCTTCTGCAGCGACAGAAGCTCTTCGGCTATTCGTCCGAGGATATGGATTTGATTTTGCGCCCGATGGCGGAAAACGGTCAGGAGCCGACAGGCTCGATGGGCAACGACGCCGCGCTCGCGGTTTTGTCCGACAAGCCGCAGCTGCTCTACGACTACTTCAAACAGCTCTTTGCGCAGGTAACAAATCCGCCTATCGACCCGATTCGCGAAAGGCTCGTGATGAGTCTTATGACCTACATCGGCAATCAGGGCAACACGCTTGTCGAGCTTCCCTCGCACGCGCACCTCTTGAAGCTTCCGCACCCGATTCTCGCAAACCGCGACGTAAACTGCCTCTGCACTTCGAAGGTGGAGAACTTCCAAGCGCGCAGGATTCTCGCCGAATTTTCGGCGGCGGGCGGCGCACACGGTCTTGAAATGGCTCTCGACCGCATTTGCTCCGAAGCCGAACAGGCTGTCCGCGACGGCAAGAGCGTAATCATACTCAGCGACAAGAATCTCTCCTACGGGCACGCGCCGATTCCGATGCTTCTTGCCGTAGCCGCAGTCAACAGGCATTTAGTCGAAAAAAATATGCGCACGAGCGCGGGTATCGTCGCCGAAACCGGCGAGGCGCGAGAGATTGCGCACTTCTGCCTGCTCTTGGGGTACGGCGCAACGGCAATCAATCCGTACCTTGCCATCGAAAGCATCGCCAATATGGTCGAAGACGGGCGCATCAAGGGTATAGACGCGGCGGGCGCGGTTGAAAACTACATCAAGGCAATCTGCAAGGGCATCCTCAAGGTCATGTCGAAGATGGGTATTTCGACACTTCGCAGCTACCGTCAGGCGCAGGTCTTCGAAGCCGTCGGCTTGGGACGCGGGCTTGTGGACAAGTATTTTGCGCCCACGGCTTCGCGCATCGGCGGCATAGGTCTTACGGAAATCGCAAGCGAGTCTTTGGCTCGCTACCACAACGCACACTATCCGAAGCCGAACTTCGAAAACGTTCTCGAAAACTCGGGCAAGTACAAGTTCAAGAAGGACGGCGAACACCACCTCTGGACTCCGCAGACAATCACGCTGCTTCAGCGGGCTGTCCGCGAGGGCGACGAGTCGAAGTACCGCCAGTACGCCGAGTTCATCAACAATCAGGCGCACCACTTGTGCACGCTTCGCGGATTGTTCAAGTTCAAGCCCGCAAAGGCGATTCCGCTCGACGAGGTGGAACCAGTAGAATCAATCATACACCGCTTCGTAACCGGCGCGATGAGCTTCGGCTCAATCAGCCCCGAAGCGCACGAGACAATCGCGCTTGCGATGAACAAGCTCGGCGGTATGAGCAACTGCGGCGAGGGCGGCGAAGACCCCGCGCGCTATGCGAAAATCGGCAGGGAGGGCGACATTTCCAGCGCAATCAAGCAGGTTGCAAGCGGACGTTTCGGCGTAACCGCTGAATATCTGGCAAACGCAAAGGAACTGCAAATCAAGGTTGCTCAGGGCGCAAAGCCCGGCGAGGGCGGTCAGCTCCCCGGCTACAAGGTCAACGAGATTATCGCGCGTGTCCGCCACGCAACCGCAGGCGTAACGCTCATCTCGCCGCCGCCGCACCACGACATCTACTCAATCGAAGACTTGGCGCAGCTCATCTACGACCTGCGCAACGCAAACGAGCAGGCAAGAGTATCGGTAAAGCTCGTTTCGGAAGTCGGCGTGGGCACTGTCGCCGCGGGCGTTGCAAAGGCGAAGGCGGACGTCGTTCTCATCAGCGGACACGACGGCGGCACGGGCGCGTCGCCCCTTACGAGTATCAAGTATGCGGGCTTGCCGTGGGAACTGGGCATTGCCGAAGCGCAGCAGACACTGCGTCTCAACGGTCTGCGCGACAAGATTCGCGTACAGGTCGACGGGCAGATGAAGACTGGGCGCGACGTTGTAATCGGCGCGTTGCTCGGCGCGGAGGAATTCGGTTTCGCGACCGCAATCCTCGTAACGCTCGGCTGCGTGATGATGCGCAAGTGCCACGACAATTCATGCCCCGTCGGCGTTGCAACGCAAGACCCGAAGCTCAGAAAGTGCTTCAAGGGAAAGCCCGAACATATCGAGAACTTCCTGCGGTTCATCGCAAACGAAGTCCGCGAAATTCTCGCTTCGCTCGGTCTGCGCTCGATAGACGAGGCGGTCGGCAGAAGCGACCTTCTCGAAACCAACGAGGCAATCGAATTCTGGAAGTCGAAGAATCTGGACTTCTCGAAGATTTTCGAACGGGTCGGAGACGACTCCCTTCCGCGCCGCAGCGCGGGTCTAGCCCCGCGCGAGCTCAAGGACGCCTACGACAAGAAGATTCTCGCGCAGGTCGAAGCCAACATCCAAAGCGGCGAGCCGATCGAAATCTCGATGCCGATAAGGAATTCCGACCGAAGCGTCGGCGCGATGCTAGCAAACCACATCGCCCGCAAGTACGGACACGTCGGACTTCCCGCCGACACAATCAAGATAAACTTCTCGGGTGTTGCGGGACAGAGCTTCGGCGCGTTCCTCGCATCGGGCGCGACATTCGTCCTCGAGGGCGAAGCCAACGACTATATGGGCAAGAGCCTTTCGGGCGGCACAATCGTCGTGCGTCTGCCGAAGGATTCGAAGCTCGACAGCTCTTCGAACGTCATAGCCGGCAACGTTATCGGCTACGGCGCGACGAGCGGCAAGGTGTTCGTCAACGGCAAGGCGGGAGAGCGTTTCGCAATCAGAAACAGCGGCGCGACTTTCGTAGTCGAGGGCGTGGGCGACCACTGCTGCGAGTATATGACCGGCGGGCGCGTGGTATGTCTCGGTCCGACGGGCTTCAACTTCGCGGCGGGTATGACGGGCGGCTTCGCGTACGTCTACGACGAACTCGGCAATTTCGATATGCGCTGCAACCTGCAGTCGGTCGACTTGGAAAGCGTTGTAGAAGATTCGGCGGACGACCACGAATTGCGCGCGCTTGTCGAAGACTTCCAAATCTCCACGGGTTCGAAGCGCGCAAAGGCGATTCTCGACAACTGGGAAAACGAGCTGCCGAAATTCGTAAAGGTCTTCCCGATTGAATACAGAAAAGTTCTCGGAAAGCTCGTCGGCGGCGACGAAGTAAAAGAAACAATCAAGCACGTTTAGGTTATGTCATCCGATTTCCTGAATATTCCGCGCCCCGATTGGGGCTACAGAGACGACAGGTTGGGCGATTTCAACGAGGTCGAGGTTCATCCGTCCCTCGAGGAAATTGTCGAACGCCAGTCGAAACGCTGCATGGGTTGCGGAATTCCGTTCTGCCACGGAGCGGGATGCCCGCTCGGGAACTCCATTCAGGAATTCAACAAGGCGGTCAACGAAAACCGCCTGCGCGACGCCTACTACGTTCTTTCGGAAACATCTCCGTTCCCCGAATTCACTTCGCGCGTCTGCCCCGCCCTCTGCGAGGCGGCGTGCTGCGCGGGGGTGCCGTCGTCGCCCGTGGCGATTCGGCAAATAGAATACGCGATTATCGAAAACGCCTTTCGCAAGGGCTATGTCGAACCCTACAAACCCTACCGCCACACGGGCATGCGCGTTGCGGTCATCGGCTCCGGACCCTCCGGACTTGCGGCGGCTGACGCGCTCAACAAGTGCGGGCACGAGGTTGTGGTTTTCGAAAAAAACAACAATTTCGGCGGACTCCTTCGATACGGCATTCCCGATTTCAAGCTTGCAAAAAGCGTCGTCGAACGGCGCATCGACATCCTTTCGAGCTCTGGAATCCTTTTCGAGGGCGGGATTGAAATAGGCGTGGACATTTCCGCCGAATACCTGCGCAGAAAATTCGACGCAATCTGTCTTTGCCTCGGTACGCAGATTCCGCGCGGACTCGGCGAAAACGTCGCGGGTCGGAATCTCGACGGCGTGCACTTCGCGCTCGAATTTTTGACATCGCAGAACCGCGCAAACTCGGGCGAGCTGCGCGCACCGACAATTTCCGCAAAAGGAAAAAACGTCCTGATAATCGGCGGCGGCGACACTGGCAGCGACTGCATGGGAACGGCGTTCCGTCAGGGCGCGAAGTCGGTTACGCAGGTCGAAATTATGCCCGAACCGCCGAAGGAACGCCACAGTTCCACACCGTGGCCCGAATGGCCCTACAAGCTGCGCACGTCGAGCAGCCACCTCGAGGGCGGCAAACGTATGTGGGCGGTAAACGTCAAGGAAATCCACGGAAAGTCTGGCGCGGCGAAGTCGGCTTCGCTGGTCGCCTGCGACTGGCAGTTCGACGCAGACGGACGCCCTAAATCGTTCACCGAACGCCCTAATTCCAAATTCAAAATCGAAGCCGATTTGATTCTTCTGAGTATGGGCTTTACGGGTGTCGAACAGCACGGAATTGTCGACAGTCTCGGCATTATGCTTACGCCGCGCTCGATGATAAACGTCGCCCCCGACTTCTCCACAAACATCGAGGGCGTTTTCGCCGCGGGCGACTCTATAACCGGACCTTCGCTTGTCGTAAAGGCGATTTGCTCGGGCAAAAATTCGGCATCCGGTGTTGACTCCTATTTGAGAAATCTCATAAAGTAGTCGTTCGAATATTCCACAACTACTCCAATGAGTCTACACGTCGAAATAGCGGTTTTAAATAAAATAAGCCACCTCGTTGCATTGCGTTCAAGTGTACCGGATATGCTCAAAGAGGTGCTGAAAATTCTCCACCTCGAAATGGGCTTGTTGCGCGGAACTCTGACTCTGCGCGAGGGCGATGTTCTGATAATTGAAGCTTCCGAAAGCTTGAGTCGCGCCGAAATCGACAGGGGGCTTTACCGCGTAGGCGAGGGAATCACCGGGCAGGTCGCCGCGACGGGGCGGGGCAAAATCATCCCCGACATCTCCAAGGAAAAGGGCTTTCTCAACCGTACCCGTGCGCGCGACGGCGAAAAAAACGTGGCGTTTATCTGCGTGCCGATTGTCTATAAAGACGACGTTATCGGAACGCTGAGCATAGACAGAAAAGTCGAAAAAGACACCGACCTCAAGGCGGACTACCACCTGCTCGAGACCATCGCAAACATTATGGCGGACGCAATATTCGCCGCATATTCGGAGCACGAGGAAAAGGAAAAACTTTTGAGCGAAAGCCGCGCCCTCAAGCTCGAGCTCGAGAACAAGCTGCGCCCGACCGAAATCATCGGCAACAGCAGCAATATGAAAAAGGTCTACATGATGATTTCGAAGGTCGCCGCATCGAACGCAACCGTTCTCATTCGCGGCGAATCGGGCACGGGCAAGGAGCTTGTGGCGAAGGCAATCCAGCGCAACTCGCTGCGCAGGGACAATCCGTTCATCGTGGTAAACTGCGCCGCGCTTCCCGAGGGACTTATTGAAAGCGAACTGTTCGGACACGAAAAAGGCTCTTTTACCGGAGCTGTCAACCGTAAAATCGGTCTGGCGGAACTCGCCGACAAGGGCACGCTCTTTCTCGACGAAATCGGAGACCTTTCCCTGCCGATGCAACTGAAACTTCTGCGTTTCATTCAGGAACACACCTTCTACCGCGTAGGCGGAAACGAGGAGCGCAAGGTTGACGTGCGAATAATCGCGGCGACGAGCCGCAATCTCGAAGAGATGATTCATTCGGGCTCTTTCCGCGAAGACTTGTACTACCGCCTGAACGTCTTCCCGATTTATATGCCCGCCCTACGCAATCGAAAGAGCGACATCGTTCTGCTCGCCGAATATTTTCTGCGCAAATACACTGCAATCCACTCGAAACAGATTGTGCGCATTTCGACTCCCGCAATAAATATGATGACATCGTACTATTGGCCGGGGAATGTGCGCGAACTCGAGAATTGCATAGAATACGCCGTGCTCAATACCTCCGACAACGTGATAAGCGGCTACAATCTGCCGCCGTCGCTGCAGACCGCGGAAATTACCGAGACATCGCTCGCGCCGACGGCAACGGGCGGCGACTACGAATCGCTTGTGTCGAGCTTCGAAAAGGAACTTATCGTCGAGGCGTTGAAACTGAAAAAGGGCAACGCCTCCGCCGCCGCAAAACATCTCGGCGCAACCCAAAGAATAATTCTCTATAAAATAAAGAAACTCGGAATAAACCCCGAATTATACAAATAGGTCGCGTGTATGTCGATTCTTGAACGGCGCAACAATGCTTGCGCCTTTTTTGTGCCGTATGCCGTCGGGGCAGTGGGGGCGTTTATCGGCGTTTAGATTGGATGTCGGGCGGGTCTGCCGAAAACAATCGCGCCCGCGATCTGTGGCACGGAATCGCGGGCGCGGAGGCGAAATGTTGCCGTTCGTCTTTTAGCGTTCTACTTTACGGTAATATAGGCGAATTTTTCCGCGCCCTTTTCGGTTGTCCAAGATACGCGGTATTTGCCCTTGAAGCCCCTGAATTTTATCTCGCCGTTTGCGTTGGGTTCGAGTTCAAGATTGGTCTTCCACTCCTTTTCCACAAGCTCCGACAGCGCGTAGTAGGCGGGCTTGGGGTTCATCTCGCGGGTGAAAAGCCCCGAAATTGCGGGTTCTCCGGGGGCTCCGCAGTCGTCGACAACGTTCCACCACGTTACGCCGACAACCGACTTGCGGCTGAACCACATTCTGTAGAGATTTCGCGTAATGATAGCCTGTATCATTTTTCCGCGTTCGGTATTGTCGGGCGCGCTGATTGTAATTTCGCTCATATGAATCGGGCGGTTTGCGCGTTCGACCATTTCGAAAGCCTCCCACATATGCTTGGGCGAAATTTTCAGCATGTCGAGCTGGTAGTGTTTATTGTCCGTGGGTTTGCCGTCGGCGATAAGCTGTACGACCTCGGGCTTGAAGAGGTGCATTTGCCATCCTACAACGTCGATTTTACAGCCGCGCGAAATGAGATCGGCAATTTGCGTGTCGTATTTTTCGAGACGGAAGGGCCCGTAGGGATTTTCGTTGATGTTGAGCTTTACGTTCGGCGGAAATGCCTTTTGGGCAGTTTGGAAGCCGTCGTAGGCGTAATCGGCGGGCAAAAACCCGTAGCGGACACCCTTCGAGAAAATTCCGCCAACGTTCATATGTCCGTCGGCGAAGTCTTCAAGGCTCTCGTTGACGACGTCCCAGCTTTCGATTTTGTCGCCGTAATATTCGGCAAGGCGAGTTATGCGGCGCGCGAACTGCCGCTTTAGATTTTTGCCGAACTCGGGAATGTATGCGTCAAGCTCGGCGACCGACATTTTGTTGTAGAGCGAAGTGTACTGCTCGCGGACGACTCTCACTCCGTCTTTCATCGGCGATTTGATGAGTTTTGCGAACTTTTCGCGTTCGCCGACCGTCAGGCACTTGTCGTATAGCCACACGGGGATTTGATATGTTTTATTGCCCCATACTAGCGCGTGTCCGTGAATGCGAACACCCCTGTCTTTAAGATAGTCGATAACGGGGTCGGTCGGCGGGCGACGCCAGTGGATTTGCGTCTTGGGATTGTCGATATTCGCCCAGAAATCCTGAGTGTCCCAATACTCGCCCGCGGTGCGCATGCGCCCGTCCTGCATTTCGAACTTGCCCCAATAGAAGGCGACCGTCGCCGAGTTGAACAGCGTGCCGTAAAGCGACTTGTATTTTGCGTTGAGCGTTTTGTCGCCGAGCTGGTCGTAATTGAAAATGTGCGCGCCGAAATAGAAATCGTGCGAAATCTGCGCAACTTTCACTTTTGTGCCCGCCGCGATTTTACCCACGTTTAGCGATGCGTCGGCTTTGCGGTTGGCTTCGATGTCGCGGTCGATGCGCGCATTTACGTCGTCGTTCCATTGCTCCCAGTACGACTTCGCCATAATTCCCTGTGTGTCCTCCGCGCCGTTTTTCGGAATCTTGATATCCGACGCAAACGCCGAAACCGCGCAAAGCGCGAGAACCGACATGTTCCTCATAATAGTAGATATTCTCATAATTGGATGATTTTTGATTGTTTTTTTGTCCGGTGTAAATTCCTATTTTTCGGCGCGCGCCGCCGTGTCGAAATCGCGCCAATCTTTAATGTAATACTGGTAGTCGCCGCGCTTTGGCTTCGTGATTTTCGAAACGAGCGAGTCGAAGGTCGGAACGGACGCGTCATAGCCCGCTTCGGGAATATCGACACCCGCAAGCCAAAATATCGTGTTGAGCACAAGCTTGCGGTAATCTTTTTGCGCGAGCGTCCACGGAACGTGACCGCCCATAATGCCGAAGCCGCGCGTGCCGTTCGGATTCTCCACAACCCACGCAACGGTTTCGAGCCTGTCTTTGCCAAGCCCGTCCCGAACCGTCTGCGGCGCACTGCGGCGGCGGCGGATTTTGTCGGGTACTTTTGTCTTCAAAAGCGGAGTGATTTTCTGCGCGGGATTCTTCGTGAAGTAAATGCTGAAGTGCCATTCGTCGTAGTAGCCGAAAGATTTTACCCCGCGCAGGGCGGGGTGCTCGGGACGCGACGAATCAAGCTCGAAACGCGCATCGTAAAACGGATTGTAGGAATACCCCTTTTGGTAGTGCCCGCCTATAAGCTCGTCGAACGCGGCGTTGTCCTCGGGCGCGTCGAACATAAGAGTGTAGTGGAACGCACCGATGTTCACGCCCTTTGCATTGAGCTTTTTGAGGATATCGGTCTTGCCCGCGAACGGATGGTTTTTTTCGCCCTCGGTGGAAATTACGATTGCGTCGGCATCGTCGAGAGTGGAGAGGTCGGAAGTTTTCTGCGTGTCGAGATGGACGGCGCGAACCTTGCCGTTCGATGCTTCGTTGACCATATCGCAAAGCTCGTCGCACATAATGACGTGCTCGTGATCGCCCCAAAGATGGATTGAATTGCCCGAAACAAAAACGACCTTCTTGGGAGAAGAACAACCCGCCAAAAAAGCCGCCGCGCAGAAGAACAATACAAACTTAAAATTTCTTAACATAAAGAAACCATAAACCGCCCCGAACAAATAAGCAAGCCCATAACCCAAACGGCGGAGAAACGCCGCCGATAACTTTACCGTTTTATCCTATGTTAACCCAAGTTTGTCGTGGTGGGCACAAAAAAGCGCGATCATTGTCGCGCCTTTTGTATCGGAAATTTGCAAAATCTTTCACGGCGGATTGGGCTTTGTTTTGAAGACCCGCCGCGTATGTTGCAATCTACTTCGAGATTTGCATCAGTTCGATCGGAATGCCGTCTTCCTCTATGAATGCCGCTTTTACGTTCGGGAGGGGCTGGAACGGCGGAATCAGGATTTTTGCGCCCTTGAGTTCCGCGTCGATGTCGTCCACCGCGTAGGCGATGTGTGTCGATTTCTTCACGATTTCGGGCATCGGGCAGTCTTTCTCGAAGTACAAAAATTCAAGGTTGTTTTTCGTGTCGGCGGGGTCGGTTATGTAGAGCTTCGCCCCTTCGAGATATGTTCCCTTTGCGGGTTTTTCGTTAATCGGAATACCAATATGTGCCAGTGTTCTCATAGTTTTTACATTTAAATTCGCGTTTTCGGTTTTCGCAAGTTTTTTTTACGGGAAGATACGGTTGAGTTGGTCTTTGAGTTCGTTGCGGATTACCACATTGCCCTTTTTATCCAGCTCTATCATTCGGCGGCATTTATGTTTCATTTCCGCGGGGTTGTATTTGATTATTTCAACGTCGCCGTTTTTCGCCCCAGCGCGCGGATTTTTAATTCTTTCGAATTTTGTGGGCATACCGAACCACGTGAACGAGATGTCCCAGCCGTATTTTTGTCCGTCGTTGGATACGAGTTTCGGATATTTTTTGACAAAATCGGGCGTGCGGCGCGTATAGATGCGCGCTATGAACGCCACGGGCAGCGACTGTATGTGTCCCCTGAAGCCGTCGTTGACTTCGCCCGCCTTTGCCTTGTTGTAGAAGTCGAGTGGGTCGAAGCCCATCAGGTTTATTCCGTTATAGTTGCCGAAGAAATTCTTCTGTCGGTAGCGTTTGGAGTCGGTATACCACTTGTCGAAGCGGTCGCTGAGCATAAGACCGATTTCGAAGTGCAGGTGTGCCTGCGCCCGTCTGATGCTGTAGCTTGCGCTGCGTCCCATTTTGCCGAGGCGCGTACCCGCCTTGACTGTCGAGCCTACCGAGATGTTCGGATCGATTTCCGAAAGGTGCGCGTATAGCGTGTATACTTCGACATCGCAGGACGGGTGGGTCATAACAACGTATCTGCCGTAGCCGCTGTTGCCCGCGATTTTATTGACAAGCACGATTTTCCCGTCGATTGCCGCGTAGATGTCGTCGAGCGGTTCGCCCCTGCGGTTGCGCGATATCGGCTTGATGTCGATTCCCTCGTGGAAGCGGTATCCGTTGTTGCGGACATCTCCGAATGCGCCGCTCATCGGATTGCCGCTGACGGTGGGTTGGAGGAATTCGGTTGCCGGTTTGCCCTGTGCGAAGTCTTTCGAGGGAGTGGGCCAGACGATGTCGGCGCGTGTGGCGATGGCGGTTAATAGAATTGCCGAAAAAGCAATGATTTTTCCCATAATTTATAGATAGAAATGCGGGTTTTGTTAATCGAGTTCGTGCGATTGCAGGATTGCCTCGTTGATGTCGTCCGCCATTTTATGTAGGTCGGCATCTTCGGGAACGTCGGCGATGGCGAAAATTTTGCCGTCGGAGATGATTCCGTCGATCTGTCTGAGGGCAATCGGTTTGCCGTTTAGTTTTACGACGATGAAGTTGTTGAGGTTTGTTGCCGACGCCGAAAACAGGCGTCGCGTGCCTCGGTCGTCCGCCAGAAAGTAGAAGCCCTTTACCGTTCCGCCCTGCGGCAACTCGACTTGCGCAACGTCGACGCGCACGAGGTCTTTGTTGTACATAAACGGTTCGATTGTCGAGACCAGTTCGAAGCCCGTCGAGGGCATTTTGATTTTCTCGCGCGCCGCCGTGCTTTGGAGGTTTATGCTCGTTGCAACGTGGAATGTGACGAGGTCTTTGATTTCGGTCGATGCGCAGCCGCAGATGGTCAGCGCGGCGGCGAATGCGGCTATTGTTCCGATAAATTTTCTCATATTATTATTCTTCCGAGTTGGTTTTGGATTTTGATTACAAGGTCTTCGTCGAGGTTTTTCTGCGGCACGAGGAATTCGCGCTTTGTCGACGGCTGGATGTATTTCTGGAAGCCGCCCGAGGGTCTGCCCACGGGGCGCAGTATGCGCTTGCGCTCGAGCAGCAGGGCGAGCATTTGTTTTACGACATCCACTTCGTCGGTTTCGACCGCCGTGTTTGTGTCGAACAGCGACACGAAGAAGTCCTCCGAGCTTTCGAGCGACATTCTGCGGGCGGCGCGTTCGTCGGCTTCGGGGTGTTCGCCGACGGTGCGTTCCCACTTGCCGATTACGCGTCCCTCGACCTTCGAGTCGTCGAATTCGTCCTTGTGGGCGTCGATTCGGTCGAGCTGTCCGAGTTGGTTTATGAACACGGCACAGACGACGGTATCGCCCGCCTTTATTTCGCGGTCGGAAAGCGCGGACTTTTTTGCAAGCGGTTTTATCTGCCAGTCGAGCATATCAGTCTTCTTGGGGGGCGGATTGTTCGCAAGTCGGCTCGCACTGCGGTTTTGCAGCCTTTTTTGCGCGGATGAAGACCCAAGCGGCAAGCGTGATTGTCAGTATTGCGCCGATTCCGTACGCCAGAACGAGGTCGAGCCCGAAGCCGAACGGTCCGCCGTGGCGCGGGGAAATCCAGAGTATGTACGAAAGCACGATAAAGGCCATAAACATCCCCGGAAGCAGGGCGACGTAGCCGTTTTTCGAGAGCCTGAAGAGCCAGACCGATGCGGCTAGCAGCGTGGAAGCCGCAAGGACTTGGTTGCCCCACGCAAAGTAGTTCCAGAGGTTGTTGAATGTTTCGACGCTGATTTGCGACCACGCAAGAAGTCCGATTGTAAGCACTATCAGCGGCAGAGTGGTCAAAAATCTGTTGAGGATGGGCTTTTGCCGAACGCCGAACATTTCGGCTATGCTAAGGCGCGCGCTGCGCATCGCCGTGTCGCCCGAAGTGATTGCCAGAATCACGACGGCGAAGACCGTTACAACGCCCATCCAGCTGCCGAGGAAGTGTTGCGTTACGTAGATGAGAACGTCGGTCGGCGACTTTGCGAAGTATTCGGGGACGAGGTTGTAGACGGCAAGCCCCGCCGCCGCCCAAATCATCGCAATCAGCCCTTCGAGCACCATCATTCCGTAGAATGTGGAACGCGCCTGTTTTTCGCTCGCGACGGTGCGGGCGACTATCGGCGACTGTGTTGCGTGGAAGCCCGATATTATCCCGCAGGCGATTGTCACGAAAAGTAGCGGCACAACCGGATGTCCGTTTTCGGCGCACCATTTCATTTCGGCGAATTTCGGCGTTTCGGAGAGCAGGTCGGGATTCGATACGAGGTGTGCGCATATCGACACGAAGACCGAGACCGTGCCAACAAGCAACATCAGCCCGAAGAACGGGTAGATCTTGCCTATGATTTTGTCAACTGGGAACAGGGTCGCCACGATGTAGTAGAGAAAGATAGCCCCTACCGTCAGCCAGAAAATCTCGTATTGCGGGAATGCCTTGTCGATTAGGTTTGCGGGCACGTTTATGAATACCGCAACCACGAGCAACAAAAGCAGAATCGTGAACCACGAGAAGAATTTATAATAGGCGTTGCCGAGATTTTGTTTTATCAGCGCGGGCAGGTTTATGCCGCCGTGGCGCATCGACATCATACCCGAGAGCATATCGTGCGTTGCGCCCGCAAGGATGTTGCCTATGGGGATGATGAGAAACACGATGTCGCCGAATTTTATGCCCAGAATCACGCCGATGACGGGCCCGACTCCCGCGATGTTGAGCAGTTGGATGAGCATATTCTTCCAATGCGGGAGGGTCACGAAGTCCACGCCGTCGTAGTTTGCCACGGCGGGCGTTTTGCGGTCGTCGGGGGCGAGAATTTTTTCGATATAGCGTCCGTAGGTATAGTATCCCAAGACGAGCAGGGCGAGTCCTAAAAAGAAATACAGCATTTAATTTTTTCCTGAGTTGATATGTGATGGCAAATGCACACGCATTGTCGGAGGTTTTTCCCGCCGCAATTCGAATGCAAACGGTTGTAGAGTATTTACCATCGATGCTCCGTGTCAAGCAAGCTAACGCAATTTTTTATGGACATCGGTTTGCGGCGGTACTTTACTTACGGCTTTCGCCGTGAAAATAGCAAAGACAGTTTTGGGGTTTGTATACGTCCAAAAGGCGCATATTCTGGCGGTCGCGGTCGGCGGCGCATTGGGGGCGTTGGCGCGTCTGGGCGTTTTCGGACTTTTCGGGAACCAGCTTGCGGCGGTGTTTTTGTGCAATATCATCGGGTCGTTCTTGTTGGCTTCGGCGGCGGAATTGCGGCGGCACATACATCCCGATATAGTCAATATGGTTTCAGTTGGCTTCTGCGGAGGGCTTTCGATTTTCGCGAGTTTTTCGCGCGATTCGGTCGTGTTGCTTGCTTCCGACAGATATTTCGCCTTTGCGGCAAATTTGTCGGCGAATTTTGTACTTTGTGTGCTTACGGTTTTTGCCGCGAAGTTTTTGGCCTCCCGATTGAGGGAACACCGCGATTTTTTGCGCGAACGCCGCAGGGCGGTTGCCCGCGCCGCAAAAAAACTGCATCTTGACAGGGGCGTTGCGGCGGTCGCCAAGTTGCGCGGCGGCTTTGGTAAAAACGGAAAGCGGAGGGCGGAATGAGCGCGTTGTTTTCGGTTTTGTGCGTCGCATTAGGGGGTGCATCGGGTGCGCTTGTTCGTTTTGCGCTTGCCTCGAGGTTCGACAAAAACGGGCGTCCGTTCGGGACGTTTGCGGCGAACATGTGCGCGTCGTTTCTGCTCGGCGTTTTGATGTCGCTTTCGGCGCGGCACGGACTTCCGCGTTGGTTCGATTTGCTTGCCGAAACGGGTTTTTGCGCCACGCTTTCGACTTTCTCGTCGCTGGCGTTCCAGATTGCCGATATGGTTTCGACACGCCGCTACGGGGCTTGTGCCGTCTACGCATCCGCAACGTTTGCGTTCGGGATGGTTCTGTTTTTGTCGGCGTACAAACTGTTCTGGTAGCCTACTTGCGTGGGCGTGTAATTTTTATGACGTGGTTGCCGCAGTCGTCTATCGACATATCCACTTTTATCGCGTCCTGCGGAATTGCGTCGGCGACGTTTTGCCACCACTCCACACAAACGCAGCGCGGGGGCGGGGCGACTTCGTCGAGGGCGAGATTTTCGAAATTCTGCGAATCCCCGAGTCTGTATGCGTCTATGTGCGCAAGTTTCCGCCCATCGGGCGCGTCGTAGAGCGACATTATATTGAATGACGGGCTTTTGACTCTTGCGGTAATTCCGAAGCCCTCAGCCATTCCCTTTACGAAAGTTGTTTTGCCCGCGCCCAAATCGCCCGAAAGGGCGACGAACGCATCGACTCCGAGAGATTTTGCGAAATCCGCCGCAAATGCGCGGGTTTGTTCGGCGGATTCGGACACAAAGCGGGTTTCGTCAAAACTTCCGTTTTCTTTCAATGACCCCGTCATTTTTCATGTTATCGATGCCGCCCGAAACTTAGAGCTGCGAGCAGAATCTTTTCATTCTTTCGATACCCTTTGCGATTGTCTCGTCGGCGACCGCGTAGCTGAAGCGGATATTTTCGTCCGAGCCGAACGCGATTCCGGGGACTACCGCGACAAGCTGCTGTTCGAGTAGTTTCGAGCAGAAATCCGTTGACGACATCCCGAATTTCGAGACGTTCGGGAAGAGGTAGAATGCGCCCTTTGCCCTGCGGCACGAAATGCCGTCAATCGAGTTGAGGCCTTCCCAGAGCGTGAGTCTGCGGTTGTCGAAAACCTTGAGCATAGCCGCGAGCGATTCCCTTGCCGCTTCGGGGTTTTTGATTGCCTCGAGCGCGCCGAACTGCGCGAATGTCGTTGCGTTGGAAGTGGTCTGGCTTTGGAGCTTTGTAACGGCGTTTGCGATATCGTCGGGCGCACACATAGTGCCGAGCCTCCAGCCCGTCATCGAATAGGCCTTGCTGAAGCCCGAAACCATAATTGTGTGGTTGCGCGCCTCTTCGGAAACGCCCGCGGGGCTGAAAGCCTTTATGCCGTCGTAGGTCAGGAACGAGTAGATTTCGTCGGACATCACCAAGATGTCGTGCCTGAGCACTACCTCCATCAACGCCTCGATTTCCTCTTTCGTGTAGACCGAGCCGGTCGGGTTCGAGGGGCTGTTGAGCACGAGCAGCTTCGTCTTGGGCGTGATAGCCGCTTCGAGTTGCGCCGGCGCGAGCTTGAAATCGTTTTCTTCGGTCGCCTTTACGATGACGGGTTTGCCGCCGCATAGCTTGACCATTTCTGGATAGCTGACCCAGAACGGGGCGGGGATGATAACTTCGTCTTCGGGCGAGACTACCGCCTTGAGCGCCAAGTAGCAGCTGAATTTTCCCCCGGGGGAAACTATGATGTTCGCCGCCGATATATTGCGGATATTCTTTGTTTGACCGTAGAAGTCTACGAGCCTTTCCCTGAGTTCGGGCAGCCCCGACGAGGCTATGTATTTTGTTTTGCCGTCTTTGATTGCCTTTATGCACGCGTCTTTGATGAATTGCGGCGTGTCGAAGTCGGGTTCTCCCGCGCCGAAACCGCAGACATCGCGGCCTTCGGCTTTCAACTTCTTGGCTTTGGCGTCGACTGCGAGCGTCGGCGACGGTGCTATATTTTGTGCCCAAACTGAGAGTCTGTCTTTCATAATTATATGAAATGTTAGAAAATTGAGTTTTCTTTGTGTATCAAACTTTTTTCGACCTTAAAGGCTGTTCCCTACAAAAATGTACAAAATTGCGGCTTGGACAATTAAAAAAGCGGATTTTTTCTAAAAAAAATATTTGACAAACTTTAAATACCCCCTACGGGTATAGGGTATTGAATTTGAAGATATGAAAAGCTGCATAGATTCGGAAAAGGTCGTCGGGCGTCTGAAGAGGGTTCAGGGGCAGATTGGCGGCATAATCAAAATGATTGAGTCGGAAAAGGACTGCGAAGACGTACTCATTCAGATAGGCGCGGCGAAGGCCGCCCTGCACAAGGCGGGGCAGTCGGTGCTAGAGGGGCATCTGCACCACTGCGTGCGCGACGCAATAAACGAGGGGCACGGAGAGGACGCGCTTGAGCACCTTTCGAAGGCGATAGAGCAATTTATAAAGATATAAGACATGGAAAGGTTATTCGAAACATTGGAAGGCGGTTGGGCGACGCTCGCAGGCGGCGCGTTTCTTGCCGCGAGTTTCGCATTCGTGACGGCGGGCTACAGCCCCGTTTTCGACCCCGCGTGGATAACCGTTGCAATTTGCGGACTGCCGATTTTCCGCGAGGCGTTCGAGCACATCGTGGAAAGGCGCAAGATTTCGTCGCCTTTTCTGATTGCCTTGGCGACTGTCGCGTCGATTGCGATAGGCGAGGTTTTCGCAGCGGGCGAGATTGTATTCATTATGGCAGTCGGCGAGATTCTCGAAGACAAGACCGTGGAGCGCGCAAAGCGCGGCATAGCGAAGTTGGTTTCGCTCGTGCCCGCCGTGGCACGGAAAGTTTCGGGCGGTTCGACGCTCGAAGTTCCCGCCGCCGAGCTTGCCGTCGGCGACATCGTGCGCGTGCTTGCGGGTGAGACGATTCCCGCGGACGGCGTGATAGTCTCGGGCGAGACTTCCGTGGACCAGTCGCTCGTAAGCGGCGAATCCATCCCCGTCGATAAAAAGGGCGGCGATACAGTTTATTGCGGCACGACAAACAGGTACGGTGCGTTCGATTTCAAGGTGGGCGGCGCGGGCAAAAATTCTTCGCTCGAAAAGCTGATTGCGCTCGTCCGCGAGGCTGGGGCGAACAAGTCGCCGACGGAGCGAATCGCCGACAAATGGGCTTCCTACCTCGTGCCCGCCGCGCTCGCGATTGCCGTTGCGGTATACTTTATTACGGGCGACATTTCCCGCGCGGTGACCGTACTTGTTGTCTTCTGCCCGTGCGCGCTCGTGTTGGCTACGCCCACTTCGGTGATGGCGGCAATCGGGCAGGCGGCGAAATACGGTGTAATCGTAAAATCGGGCGCGGCGTTGGAGTCGATGGGGAAGGTCGATTGCGCGGCTTTCGACAAAACGGGAACTCTCACGCGCGGCAAACCCAGTGTTTGCGATATCTACACGGCGGACGGTTTTTCGTCGGGCGAAATTCTCGCGCTTGCGGCTTCGGCGGAGTCGTTTTCGGAGCACCCGCTCGGGGCGGCAATCTGCGCCCGAGCGAAGTCGGACGGCGTGGAACTCGGAAATGTTGCCGATTTCTCGATGTCGGCGGGCGGCGGAATCCGCGCGGATGTCGGCGGCAGGGCGGTTGTCTGCGGAAATTTGCGTTGGCTTGCGGAAAACAAAATCGGCATTCCGACCGAAGCGGGCGAAGTTGCCGCTGCGTTCGGCGCGGACGGCAAGGCTCTTGTTTTCGTCGCTGTGGACGGGAAATTCGCGGGGATTTTTGCGTTGTCGGACGAGCCGCGCGAGGTTTCGGCTGCGGTGGTTTCCGAGCTTTCGGCGGACGGTGTGCGGACCGTTTTACTGACGGGCGACAATCGCAGGGCTGCCGAATTCTTCGCGAAAAAATGCGCAATAGTCAAAGTGTTTTCCGAGCTGAAACCCGCCGACAAAGTTGCGCGGATTGAAGGCTTGAAGTCGGAGGGGCGCATCGTGTGTATGGTAGGCGACGGCGTCAACGACGCTCCCGCGCTCAAAACCGCCGACGTGGGCATTGCGATGGCTTCGATGGGAAGCGACATTGCAGTCGACGCCGCCGACATCGCGCTGATGGGCGACGACATCTCCAAAATTCCGTATCTCAAGCGGCTCGCAAACGCAACCGTCCGTTCGATTAAGGTGAACATTTCGCTTTCGATGGCGATAAATTTTGTCGCGGTAGGACTGTCTGTCGCGGGAATGCTTACGCCCGTTAGCGGCGCGCTCGTGCACAATTTGGGGTCGGTGCTCGTGGTACTCAACGCGGGTCTTTTATACGACCGCAACTATATGAAGAAATAGGGCGGTTTCCGCCTTTGCGAACGTCCGCGGCTTGCAGGCTGCGGGCGTTTCTTTGCGTTTTTTTCTCAACTGTAAAGCAATTTTGTTGCCAAAGTTTACGCGTTAGCAGACAGTGGAAATATGCCGCAGCAAAAGACAACACTTGCCGACATCGCCGAACGTCTCGGACTTTCGAAAAGCGCGGTGTCGCTTGCGCTTCAAAATTCGAAATGCGTTTCGGCGCAGACCCGCAAGACCGTGGCAAAAACCGCCCGCGAAATGGGGTATGTGCGCAACGAACTCGTCTCGTCGATGATGGCGAGCATCAAGCGGGGCGTGCACGGAAAGTTTTCCGAAACGATAGCCGTTCTCAACGGCAATTCCGACGAGCGCGCGCTGAAAAAACATCCCACACTTCCCAAGTACTATGCGGGCATCAAAGACGAGGCTAAACGTTTGGGCTATTGCGTAAACGAGTTCTGGCTGGGAGACCCGAATTTGAAGCCGTCCGCGCTCGCAAGGGCGATGCGCTCGCGCGGCATACGCGGGGGTGTCGTGATAGGACATTCGGCAAACAACGTCTTCCCCGACGAATTTGCGGCAATCTGGCGCGATTTCTATTTCATCTCG
This sequence comes from uncultured Verrucomicrobiota bacterium, assembly GCA_949293415.1. Lineage (GTDB taxonomy): Bacteria > Verrucomicrobiota > Verrucomicrobiia > Opitutales > Intestinicryptomonadaceae > Merdousia. The sequence goes on along the minus strand of CASFDK010000044.1, from coordinate 138,993 downwards.
GTGGGCATCAAAACGCAGAATCCGACCCTCGAAATGGTTTCCGCCGACCACTACGCGATAACCTACAGGGCGGTTCGGAAGCTTCTCGAACGCGGCTTCAAGCGTCCCGCGCTCGTGCTCGACAGGCACGTCGACGGGCTTGTGGACGGCAGGTTCGTTGCGGGGTTTATGCGCGCCCAGTGCGACCTTGCGCAGCCGGATGTAGTAAGACCGTTTACGATGATGGATACCGACGCGGGGTATGCGGCGAAAATGCGCCGTTGGCTTTTGCAGTCAAAACCCGACGTGATTTTGTATCTGCTCGATTCCGAAAGACTGACTATAGAGGGCTTCGGAGACCCCAACCTTTGCGCCATTCCGCTTGTGCAGCTCGAACGGCGCGGATATGTCGCCGACTGGTGCGGAATGGAACAGAACAACGACACTGTAGGCAGGGTGGCAATACGCAGGCTTTGCGACGTTCTGAATCGAAATTGCACGCGTTCGGGCGAGGAGCGGAACTTGGTGACGCTCGTTCCGCCTACGTGGGTGGATTGAAAAAAATCCCCCGCAATGCAAAATTGCGGAGGACTTCGCCGTTTTTCTGTCGAAAAAATCGCACTACTTTCTGCGGCGGTATGCCGCCAGAGCCAGTGCCGCCGCGCCGAAGATTGCCGCCCATTCGGCGGGTTCGGGAACAGCCGTAAGCTTCCACGCATCCGCGCCTTCGAACGTGGTTTTTATCCACGCGAGGTTATCTGTGTTGTTCTTAATTGTGATATACTTGAGTGCTGCGTCGTCGCGTTCCGCCACATAGTCGAGCAACAGCAGGCTCGCGTTTTCGCCCAGTGTTACATTGAGCGTGTATTTGTCGCCGAGTTTACCGACATTTACATCATCGATCGCGAGCTTTTCGAGAACCAAAGTTGAATTGTTGCCGATTTGCACTTTGGTCTGCATCGGATTGGCATTGGAATATCCGAGTGTCCCGATTTTCAAGGTCGATTTATTGCCGACGAGTATACTCGGTCCGTCCGAGGGAACACCGTCCTGTACGACGACATCCGTTGCTGATAGATCGATATAATTTCCGTCTAAGACATTGATATGTCCGGTTCTCTTCAGTGTAAGTCTGCCAAGATTCGATTTGAGTTTTGCCCCTTTCTCGAATATGATGTAGTATGTAGAAGCGAATGAACTGCCTTCAAGCTCGAGCAAGCCGCCGTTCATAACGCGGATAATTTTGTTCGAATAGCCGATGTCCTTCCCCGCGTTCTTAATAGACATATTGCCGAAAACGCGGATTTCCGAATTGTCCGTTGCTATGAGGTTTTTTGCCGTCAGCGACGAACCCGCGTAGAGGTTGAATTGCCCGTCGGTGTGTTGGAATGTGTTGGCGACGTTGATTTTTCCGTAGATGTCGGCGTTGTTCGCCCTTACGCCCGTTCCGCCGCTCTTGTAGCCGCCCGTGAACGCAAAGTTGCCCGCGGCATTGACTGTGATGCCTTTGCCGATTTCAAGTTTGCTTGCGTAGTTGCCCGAGCTGTATTTTACCGACAGCGAAACGTTTTCGTTGGTAAGGTTGACTGTCGCCTTGTCGGTATCGTTCTTTGTCGTGAGCGAAATCGTCGCTGCGGAGGAACCGTTCCACGAGACTGCTTCGGTGTCCGAGAGCGTCGCCGAGGCACCGTCGGAAAAGTAGACAGTGTGGTTGCTTATTTTCCCGTTGCCCGTGCTCGAGAGAATAAGCTTAGTTGCCGAAATATCTCCGTCTACTTGGAAATACGCCATTTTGTAGTCGGTTTCGGTGCTGCTTGCGTTGCCGTAGAAGGCAAGATAGCCGCTGTCCGAGACCAATTTTGTGGGCGATTCTTCCGTGCCCGCATTGAAGTTTCTGTTTGCCAGTGCCGATTGTGCCGCAAATGCACAGAGTGCCGAAAGCAATGCGGCTGTTGCCGATTTTGATTTAATGTGTGCCATCTTTGTCTGAATTGTTTATGTTTGATGAATCTATAGTTATCTTTGCCTAATACAAGTTCTTTTTTTCTTTCTGGAAATAAAAAGAAACGCCCACCGGACAACTTGGGGCTGCTCGGTGGGCGTGTTTTTTTTATCTGCTATGAAATGCTATTTTCTACGGCGGTACACAGCCAGAGCCAACGCGACCGCGCCGAAGATCGCCGCCCATTCGGCGGGTTCGGGAACAGCCGTGGAGAGCTTCCACGCGTCCGCGCCCTCGAATGTTGTTTTCACCCACGCGAGGTTTTCGGACGAGCCGTTTACGGTTATGTATTTGAGCTTTGCGTCGTCGCGTTCTGCGGAGTAGTCGAGCAGCAACAGGCTTGCGTTTTCGCTGAGGGTAATGTCGAGCATGTATTTGTCCGAGAGCGTGCCGATGTTTACGTCGCCCGAGTCGAGGCTGCCGAGCACGAGTGTGGAGTTGTTCCAGAGTGTGATTTTTGTCGTCATATTCGCGTTGCTCGAGAAGCCCAACACACCGATTTTCAGTTCGCCGCCTTTGTTTACGCTTATCGACTTGTCATGCGCCGCGCTTTCCTCCACGGTTACGAGCGTTTTCGAGAAGTCGATTTTTGCGTCTGGGTTCACTTCGATGTGCCCGTTTCTCTTAAGTATAAGCTTGCCGAGTGTACCGTCGACACTTGAACCCTTGTCGAAAATCATATAATAGGTCGTGGTGAAAGTCGTTGCGTTGAATTCGAGCTTGCCGCCGTCCTTTACTTGGATTATGCGCTGCGAGTAGCCTACGTCCTGCCCCGCGTTTGAAAGTGCGAGTGTTCCCGCAACGTTCAGGCGCGATTTTTCGTTCGCCACGAGTTTTTTGGCCGAAAGCCTTGCGCCCGCATTGATGTTTATGATTGCGTCGTAATTGTTGAACTGGTTGCCCACGTTGATGTTGCCGTCGATTTCCGCAGCCGCCCGCGTATTCGCCGAGTTGCCCGCAATCGAGAAGTTGTTTGCCGCATTTACCGTAATGCCCTTGCCGACAACCCATTTGCTTGCGTAGTTGTCGCCCGAGTAAACGGGGGCAACGGTTGCGTCGGATGCCGTGAAGTTCACCGTAGCCGTGTCGCCGTCGTTCTTTACGAGGAACGAGATTGTATTCGTTGCCTTGTTGCTGGGGTTCCAGTTCATCGCGGGGTTCGCCGCGCCGCCGTTGAGCGACAGGTTCAAAGTCGAACCGTTCGTGAAAAAGATGTTGGCGTTTGTGTTGTAGCCGCCGCACGAACCCGAGACGATTAGGTATTGCGCGCCGACAGTGCCGTCTACTTGGAAGTAGCCTTCGTCGTGTGCGTCGGCAGTGCCTTTTTGCGTGCCGCCGAGGGCGATGTAGCCGTCGGCGGAAGCAAGCAAAACGGGGTTGTCGATTTTCCCCGCGTTGTAAGTCGTGTCCGAAGCCGCCGCCGTTGTTGCGGCGAATGCGCAGAGCGTTGAAAGCAACGCCGCGCCGATTGAATATTTATTGTGTCTTCCCATAGTTTGCAGATATTTTCGTTTGTGTTTTATAACTTGTAGTACTGAATATGCTGACCCGCCGAAACGGGCGGTGCAACCCATTTTTTGCCGTTTTTTAGTAAACTGTTTACCTCACGGCGGGCGGGGGCGCAAAAAATCCCGAGCGGAAGCGTTCGGGATTTTCGAAATACGCAGCTTTTGCCGCTATGCGTCGGCGAGTTTTTTCATCTCGCGGTGGACGGCGCGGTTGCGCGCGTTTGCGTCGAGTATGCGCTTTCGCATTCTGATGTTGTGCGGCGTGACTTCCACAAGCTCGTCGGTTTCGATGAACTCAATAGCCCTTTCGAGCGAGAACTTTTCGGCGGGCGTGAGCACCACAGTCTGTTCCTTGTACGACATTCTGATGTTAGTAAGGTGCTTTTCGCGGCACGGATTTACGAGCATTTCGATGCCCTTCGGTTCGTAGCCGACAATCTGCCCCGCGTAGATTTCCTCCTGCGGTTCGACGAAAAGCCTGCCGCGCTCCTCCAGAATCAGCAGCGCAAAGCGCGTCGATACGCCGTTTTCAATCGACACGAGCCTGCCCGACGGGTTCGTCGCGAACTCGCCGCAATAGGGCGCGTATTCGCGGAAGAGGTGCGAGAACACGCCGTGCCCCGACGTTGTGTTCATCAGCTCGAGCTCGAAGCCTATTAGCCCGCGCGTGGGCATTCTCGCCGTGATATGCGTGCGCTTGCTGATTTCGGAAGCCTCCATTTCCTCAATCTGCGCCTTGCGGGCGGAGAGCATTTTCATCACCGCGCCCACGCAGTCTTCGGGAGCTTCAACGTAGAGCGTTTCGAAAGGCTCGAGAAGCCTGCCGTTCTCGTCCTTGTGCATAAGCACTTTCGGGCGCGACACGCAGACTTCGTAGTTTTCGCGGCGCATGGTTTCGACGAGCACTGCAATCTGCATTGCCCCGCGCGCGAAGATGTTGAAAACGCCCGCCCTGTCGGTGTCCTCCACTTTTATCGAAATGTTTGTGCGCATTTCGCGCTTGAGCCTTTCGCCGACAACGCGCGAAGTCACGTTTTTGCCGTCGCGCCCCGCGAGCGGACCGTCATTGATGGAAATTTCCATCGAGACCGTCGGCGGGTCGATTGCCACGAAGGGCAGGGGCGTCATGTCTTCGCGTGCGCAGATTGTCTCCCCGATGTCCACGTTTTCGAACGCGGCAACGCCCACGATATTGCCCGCAACGCCCTCGGCGGAGTCTTCCGTGCCGAGCTTCGAGTATTCGAAACAGCGCAGAACCTTTCCCTGAAATTTCGAGCCGTCGCCCTTCATCAGCCAGACTGTATCGCCCTTGCGCACCGAGCCGGATGTTATCTTGCCGATTGCGACGCGTCCGACGTAGTTGTCCCAATCGATGTTTGAGACGAGCATTTTAAAGTCTGCCGCGTCGGTGTCCACGTTTGCGGGTTCGGGAATGTACTCTATTATTTTGTCGAGCAGAGGTGCGCAGTCGACACGCGGCGCGTCGAGCGATTCGGCGAAGTAGCCGTCTTTCGCCGAGCCGTAGAGCACGGGTGCGTCGAACTGTTCTTCGGTTGCTCCGAGTTCGAGGAAAAGCTCCAGAACCTTGTCGAGCGCGGCTTTGGGATTGGCGTTCGGGCGGTCGATTTTGTTAATTACGATGACTACCTTAAGCCCCTGTTGCAGCGCCTTTTTGAGCACGAAGCGCGTCTGCGCCTGCGGGCCTTCAAACGCATCCACGAGCAGAAGTGCGCCGTCGACCATTTTCATCACGCGTTCGACTTCGCCGCCGAAGTCGGCGTGCCCCGGGGTATCGACGATGTTGACGGTGTAGCCCTTCCACTGAATAGAGGTGTTCTTTGCCTTGATGGTGATTCCCTTTTCCCTTTCGAGATCCATCGAGTCCATTGCGCGTTCGGTTACCGCCTGATTTTTGCGGTATGCGCCGCCCGCGCTCAGAAGCCTGTCGACGAGCGTCGTCTTGCCGTGGTCGACGTGGGCGATTATTGCGAGGTTGCGAAATTTCGAATGCATATTCACTTGTGCGTATATCCAAGTACGCGCGTTCGGGCAAGTCAAGGAATTTGCTTTTTATAATTTTTGGGGGCGAAATTGCTTGACTCGGAAAACTGTCAAACATTTGATTTAAACAAATGATTGAATGCAATCTCATTGAAAAAATCCTTTCGGGCGACGACTCCGACCCGAAAGCGCGCATAGCCCGCGCGGCGATAGGCGAGTTCGCCCTGCGCTCGCTCGACGGCGCGCGGATTAGGGAAATCGCCAAAATATCGGGCACGAACGTTGCGGCAATCAGCTACCACTTCGGCGGCAAGGAGGGCTTGTACAACGCGGTCGTGGCGGGAATGTCGGACTACTTCGACAAAATAGTTGCCCCCTATTATAAAAAGGGTGCGGAAATCTGCGCCGCGAAAGACTGCGCCGCCGCCCGCAAGCTTGCAATCCGCTTTCTAATCGACGCAATCCGGAAGTTTTCGACGGTAAAAATAGTGCCCGCGCTCTGTCTTATAATGTCGCGCGAAGCCGCCTCTCCGTCGGAGTATTTCCAGAAGGTATACGGCTCGATATACGAAAAGCCTGTCGAGTTTCTGGCGCGCCTTTTCATAACCGCTTCGGGCGGACGCACGGAACACGGCGAGGCGGTCGTGTTCGCGCAGGCGTTGTGGTCGAACGTGCGCATATATTCGTCGAAAAGCGAGGCGATTCTGCGCCTGCACGGCTGGCGCGATATGGGAGAGCCCGAAATTTCGCTGCTGGAAAAATCGCTTTCGAAGGTTCTCGAAAAAACTTTAGAATAACAAAAAAAGGTATGAAAAAATCGTTCCATTCAGTTTGTGTTTCGGCTTTGGCTGTGGCGTTGCTATCGGGCTGCGCCGAGAAAAAACAGGCGGTTCGCGCCGAAAGCGTACCGGTCGTGGAAACGGCAAAGCCGCTCGTTGCCGACGTGGAGGAAATAGGCTCGTATTCGGTGCGCATCCGCGCAAACGAGGATGTCGAAATCCGCGCAAGGGTCGGCGGATACATCGAGCGCGTGTGTTTCGAAAAGGGCGCGAGGGTCGAAAAGGGTCGGCTGCTCTTCAAGATAGACGACCGCCCGTTTGCGGCCGCTCTCGCTGCGGCAGAGGCGAACGTGAAGGCGGCGGAATCGAAAATCGCGCTCGCCGAGGAAAACGCGCAGCGCGCCCGCGGGCTTTTCAAGCGCAACGCAATTTCGAAGGAGGCGTACCAGACGCGCGAGACCGAGCTGCTTGTGATAAAGGCGAAGCTCTTGGAGGCGAAGGCAGCCGAGCGCAACGCGCGGCTCAACCTTGAGTATACCGATGTCGTCGCGCCCGTGTCGGGGCGCATCGGCGAAAATTTCGTCGACGCGGGCAATCTGGTTGCCTCTTCGACCCGCCTTGCAAGAATCGTGGACGATTCCGTTGTCGGCGCGTATTTCGAGCTTAATGCCGCCGACGCGGTGCGCTATAAAAACGCGGGGCTTCTGAAAAACATCGACGCGAAAAACGGCGCGGATGTGGAAGTAAAAATGAATTCCGACGGCGTTTCGTACAAGGGCAGGCTCGTCTATTACGACAACGCGCTCGGGGCGGGAACTTCGTCGCTCGTGCTCCGCGCCGACGTGCGCAATCCCGACGGCGGGCTGATGGTCGGCTCGTTCGGGAAAATACGCGTGCGCGAGGGCGTCCGCAAAAACGCGCTTCTCGTGCCCGAGGACGCAATCGGCACCGACCTTGCTGGGCGGTTTGTGTACGCGGTCGAAGAGGGCGGCAAGGTTCGGCAGATTCCGGTTTCGCTCGGGTCGGCGGTGGAAAATTTGCGCGTTGTCGAAAGCGGGATTTCGAGGGATTCGGCGGTGGTCGTGCGCGGCGTGCAACGGGCTTCGGCGGGGCGCATTGTCAAGCCCGTGCCGACGGAAATCGCGCGTCCGTCATCGTTAAAATAACGCGGCGGGGGTTTCGATTATGAAAAATTTCTGCAACTTTTTTATAGACCGCCCGATTTTCGCTACGGTCGTTTCCGTGGTGATAATTCTCTTGGGGGCAATCGGTTTTTCCTCCCTTCCGATATCGCAGTACCCCGACATCGTTCCGCCGACAATCGCAATCGACGCGGCGTACCCCGGAGCGTCTCCCGAAGTGCTGATGGAAAACGTGGTAATGCCCATCGAACAGGAAGTCAACGGCGTGGAAAAGATGATGTATATCACCAGCCGCTGCAATTCCGACGGCACGGTGAACATCGAAATAGCATTCGAGCTTGGCACGGACATCAACGCGGCGCAGGTGCTCGTGCAAAACAGGGTTGAGGTAGCCAAGCCGCTTCTGCCCGAAGAGGTGCGCAACATAGGCGTGCGCGTGTCGAAGCGTTCGCCGAGTCTGCTCTTGGGCGTAGCCATCTATTCGCCCGACAAATCGCGCGATACGGCCTATGTAACGAACTACTACCTTACCCGTATGCGCGACAGAATCCTGCGCGTCAACGGCGTGGGCGACGTAATCGCCTACGGCTCGCGCGAGTACAGTATGCGCGTGTGGCTCGACCCCAATAAACTCGCCGACCTCGGCATATCGCCACTCGAAGTCTATTCCGCCGTCCGGTCGCAGAACAGGCAGGTTGCGGCGGGCAAGCTCAACCAGTCCCCGCTTGCCGACGCAAACGCAGCCCACGAACTGCTCATCGAGACAAAAGGCAGGCTCGCCGACGTTTCGGAGTTCGGCGAAATCGTCGTGCGGAAAATCGGCGACGGGCGGATTGTGAAGCTCAAGGACATCGCGCGGCTCGAGCTCGGCGCGTACTCGTATTCGAACGCGGCGTTCTACAGAGGCGGCGACGCCGTCGCGCTGCTCGTCTACCAAACGCCCGACTCAAACGCGTCCGACACCACTTCGAACGTGCTCAGGCTTCTGGAGGAGATGAAAAAGGATTTCCCCGAGGGGCTCGACTACGACGTAGGTATGGACAACACGGTCTACATTGCCGAGTCGATCAAAGCCGTTTTTCAGACGATACTCGAAGCAACGCTTCTTGTGGTCTTCGTTATGATGCTCTTTTTGCAGAACTGGCGCGCGGCGGTAATTCCGCTTTTCGCAATCCCGATTTCGATTGTGGGCACGTTCTTTTTTATGCACATCTTCGGCTTTACAATCAACAATCTGACGCTTTTCGGCTTGGTGCTGGCAATCGGCATTGTCGTGGACGACGCCATTGTCGTGGTCGAAAATGTCGAGCGCAATATGCGGGACGGTTCGGATGCGAAGACCGCGACGAAAAATGCGATGGCGCAGGTTTCGGGCGCGCTTGTTGCAATCGTGCTCGTGCTTGGCGCGGTGTTCGTGCCGACCGCGTTCGTCTCGGGCATCACGGGCGAATTCTACAAGCAGTTCGCGCTGACGATTGCCGCCTCGACAATCGTTTCGGGCATAGTTTCTCTGACACTTACGCCCGCGGTTTCGGCTATATTCCTTGCGCGTTCCGGGCGTCCCGACCTTTTTACGCGCATATACGATTTCTTTCTCGGACGGTTTTTCGGAATGTTCAACAGGGGCTTCGAGCGCGTCGCCGACATCTACGGCGGGCTCGTTCGCGGAACGCTGAAGTTCTCGAAACTTTTCGTGGCGCTCTACATTTTGCTGATTGTATCGACCGTGTTTTTGTTCAGGTCTACGCCGAAGGGCTTCATCCCCGCGCAGGATACCTGCTACTTCTACATAGCCGCGCAGTTGCCCGATGGCGCGACGCTCGAGCGCACCGCCGAGGTTATGCAAAAGGCGGAAAAGCTCGTAGGCGAAACGCTTCCCGAAGCCCAGAAATATATGAGCCTTGTGGGGCTGAATATCGCAAACCTCGGAAGAATGTCGAACGGCGCGACGATGTTCATCCAGCTCGAAACGAAAGAAAGCCGCAACGCAAAGGGCATTGCCATCGACGATTCCATTTCGCGGCTGATGGCGGCTTTCGAGCGCGAAATTCCCGAAGCGGCGTTCTTCGCCGTAAAGCCCCCCGTTGTCTCGGGGATAGGCATGGGCGGCGACTTCAAGGGCTTCATTCAAGACAGAAGCTCGTACGGACTGCGCGAAATCGAATCGAAGGTGAAGGAGGCTGTTCAAAAGGCTTCGCGCGAGCCGTCGATTTCCACCGCGCTGACGATGTTCACAATCTCGACACCGCGCCTTAAGCTCGATATCGACCGCGAGACCGCCGAAAGGCTCGGTGTAGGCGTGAACTCGCTGTTCGACGCGCTCCGCTTCAATCTCGGTTCGGTATACATCAACGATTTCAACATACTCAACAGGGCGTACCGCGTCGTAGCCCAAGCCGACGCGCAAAACCGCGCTTCCACCGACGACATTCTGAAGCTGCGCGTTCCCACGGCGCGCGGCGAAAGCGTGCAAATCGGCAGCGTCGCAAAGCTGCGCCGAACGGTAGGTCCCGAAGTCATCACGCGCTACAATTTGTACCCCGCCGCCGAAATTATGGGCAACGTTTCGACGGGGCATTCCACGGGCGGGGCAATCGCGGCAATCGAAAAAATAACCTCCGACATTCTGCCCGACGGAATGGGCCTCGAGTGGACGGATTTGGCGTTTCAGGAAAAGCGCGTCGGCTCCTCGACCGCGCTGCTTACGTTCGCCGAATGCGTGGTGTTCGTGTTTCTGATTCTCGCAGCCCTCTACGAAAGCTGGCGACTGCCGCTGTCGGTGATTCTCATCGTTCCGCTCGTGCTTCTGTTCTCGGTTTCGGGCGTGCGCGGAATGGGAATGGACATTAACGTGATGACTCAGGTTGGCTTCATCGTGCTAATCGGGCTTGCGTGCAAAAACGCGATTCTGATTGTCGAATTCGCAAAGCAGAGGCAGGAGCGCGGAGAGGGCGTTGTAGAGGCGGTCGCATCGGCGGCGCGCAACAGGCTCCGACCGATTCTGATGACTTCGTTCGCATTCATCTTGGGCGTAACGCCGATGGTGCTTGCGCGCGGCACGGGTTCGGAGCTTCGCAACGCGCTCGGTACGCCCGTATTTTTCGGGATGCTCGGGGTGACGGTTCTCGGGCTGTTTCTTACGCCCGTGTTCTTCTATCTGATTCGGAAGAACTATAAGGCGTCGCCCGCGCCGTCAGATTCGGAAAATGCGCAATAACGGAAAATCTTGTTTGAAATGAAAATTTATCGAAAATCAATTTTGCAAATCTTGCTCGTCGCCGCCCTTTGCGGCTGTACGGTAGGACCCGACTACGAAAGCGCGCACAAAACCGTGGGCGAGCGCGAAGTTCTCGATTTCGCAAACTTCAAAAACGACGGCGGAATGTGGAAGAACGCCAAGCCGCAGGACAACCTGCCGCGCGGTAAATGGTGGGAGATGTTCGGCGACGAAAAGCTTTCGGAGTATATGCTCGAATGCGAAAGGTCAAATCCCGACTTGAAGTCGCTTTTCTACAAAGTCGAACAGGCGAGGGAAGATGCGATGATGAAAGAGGGCGCGCTCTATCCGCACGCGGTCGGCTCTGGCGACTGGTTCAAGACTGGTGTGGGCGACCGTTCGATTTTGCGTCCGCTCGGCACGCAGTTCGAAGACTGGGCTGTGGGCGCAACGCTCACTTGGGATGCCGACCTTTTCGGCAGAATCCGCAGTATGCTCTCCGCATCGCGCGCCGACGCGCAGGCTTTGCAGAACCAGTACGAAAATGCGCTGCTTTCGCTGCGTACGCAGGTTGCAACGCTCTATTTCTCGCTGCGCGAAATGCAGTCGCTGCGCGAAGTGCTCGAAAAGACGGTTGCCGTGCGCCAGTCCGAAACGAAATTCGTCCGCGACAGGTTCGAGATGCAGACCGCTACCGAAGCCGACGTCCAGCGAGCCGTCGAACAGGAATTTTCCGCGAAGACCCAACTGACCGACATCCTAGAGAAGTCGGCTCTCGCCAAGAATATGATGGCGAATCTGCTCGGCACGGTTCCCGCGAAAATCGAAATTTCGCCCGCGCCGCTCGGCGACAATGCGCCCGAAATTCCCGCTGTGATTCCGTCGGAGCTTCTCGAAAGACGCGCCGACATAGCCGCCGCCGAACGCGCCGTATGTGCGGCAAACGCAAGAATAGGAGCGGCGCAGGCGGCGTTCTTTCCTACGGTTTCGATTACAAGTTCGCTCGGAACGGAATCGACGGCGTTTTCCAAGCTTCTCAATTCAAGCTCGTTCGCGTGGGGGGTAAGCCCGCAGGTCTACATTCCGATTTTTCAGGCGGGACGGCTTTCGGCGCAGAAAAGGGTTGCGCTTGCAAAACACAAGGAGGCTCTCGAAAACTACAAGTCGGCGGTGCTCAAAGCCGTGCGCGAGACGGAGGACGCGCTTGCAAAAATTTCGCTCTCGAAACGCCGCACAGCCGACAGGCAGCGCGCGGCCGACGCCGCGCGGCGCGTTGACGAAATCGCCCAGACCCAGTACGAGGGCGGCGTTGCCGACTATTTTCAGGCGGGCGAAGCCCACAGATACGCCTTGCTCAACCAACTTGCACTGATTAGGAGCAAGGGCGATGAGTTCCGCGCGGTTGTCGAACTCATACGCGCAATCGGCGGATGTCCGCCCGATGCGAAACGCACCGACGAAACGCCGTCGCCCCTGCCGTCGCGCGTGCCTAATCTGCTCTAAAATTCGGCATTGGCAATCCGTCCGAAGAAGATTCGGGCGGATCTTTTTTACTTGCCTAAAACGCCGCTCTAACGTCTGCTCGTTATTTTTGCTTTGCAAATTCAAGCCAAGTTTCGTACACACATCGAAAACAACAAACAAATGCTACGTATACATATGGGAAAAATATTGCCATCGCTTCTGTTGCTTGCATTGTCGGTATTGCCGACTTTCGCCGCCGCAAAATTCAAATTCGTACCTATTCCCGCCGACACTCCGCTTTCCGCGCAAATCGACGGGGAGTTCGCGCCGATTTGCGGCTTGAAAGCTGGCGAAGTCCGCAACTTCGGCGGCATAGACTTCAAAATTTCCGACGGCGTTATGCGCCTCAACGACCGCCGCAACATTGCAATCGAATTTCCCAAAAATGGCGATTCGTACAAGTATATGTACATACTTTCGAACCGCGGCGAAAGGATGATAAAGGAAAATGCAAAAAATAATCTCGCCGAAATCATAGTTTCGAATCCGCGCAGTCAGGAACGCTACTATGCCAAAGTCGGCAAAGCAACGGGCGTGTTTTCAAAGAGGGAGGTTTTGGAAAACGCAAAGGCGGTCTACGGCGGCGGCAAAGAGCCGTATCTGTACATTTTGGCGGTTCCCATCAACCAAATCCGAGCGGGCGGCGTGGAGAAGATAGTCTTCAACCCGTACAACCACTATACTTGGAACATCGCGGCAGTCACGCTTTCGAATGTCAAGGTCAACACGGGCTTGGTCTACAAGCTCGGCGGGCAGGAGTGGAAGCCCGTCGATACGGACAATCTCGAGATTGTCGAAGGTTCCGCGCTCGACCTTTCGGGCTTGATGACCGAAGCTCCCGCGGGCAAATTCGGCAGGCTAATCGTCAACAAAGACGGACATTTCGCCTTTGCCGACAAACCGAGCGAACGCGTAAAATTCAAGGGCACAAACTCGCGCCCCGGAAACCGCTTCCCGAACGAATTGAAAACACACGAAGACATCGACAAGTACGTCAAAAAGTTCCGCAAACAGGGCTATAATATGCTCCGCTGGCGCATTTCGATGTATCCGTACGAATTCGACGCGCCCTTCAAGATGAAGAAGAACATCCGCGACCTTTACGACTACCTGATTTTCGCGCTCGCCCGCGAGGGCATCTACACGCACTGGATGCTTGCAAGCCACGACATCGGCGAAGTCGGTTTCGACTGGAGCGACCGCTTCGACACGAAAAGCCGCTTTATCTTCGGCGACCCCGCCGCGCGCGAAGCTTGGCGCAAGTTTGTGCATATGCAGCTCGAGCATGTCAACCCCTATACGGGAAAGGCGTGGAAAGACGACCCGTCGATTGCCACAATCGAATATTTCAACGAGCTCGATACCCTCTATCCGTTCCACTCGGGAATGACCGCAAAGGGCAGGGCGTTCGGCGACGCCGCGTTCCGCAAATGGGCGGCGAAAAAATACGGCAACATCGCCAAGCTCAATAAAGAGTGGAAAACATCGTTCAAGAACTTCGACCAACTTTCCCCCTTCGACAACGTAAAGCACAGAAATCCCGCGGCGGTGGCGCAGTTTGTCATAGACTGCTCGCGCGAATTACAGCGGTTCTGCGAAAATGTCGTGCGCAACGAAGTGGGCATGAAAGCCCCGTTGCACCAGCACAACTGCGTAATCCGCTCCGACGTTTACCTGCTCAGCGCGGAGGCGGGCAGCTATATGGCGAACAATGTCTACTTTTGCCACCCGAGCCACTTTATGAGCGAGGGATCGCGCGTGGCGCAGTACAGCTCGCTTTCGCCCGACTACTCGGCTGCGTTCTGGCTTCACGCGGCCAACAAGCGCATAGCGGGTCGTCCGTACGTTTTGACCGAATACCAGCACTCGCACTGGAACCAGTACAAGCACGAAACTGGCGTTTTCTTCCCCGCATTTTCGGCGTTCCAAGACTACGACAATCTGACAATCCACGACGAGGCGGTTTCCGCACGCAAGCGCGGACATCTCGGCAGTTTCGAGGTCTACAATTCGCCCGTGTACCGCGCCAACGAATTCCTTTCGGCAATGCTTTTCTACCGCGGCGACGTAAAGCCGAGCCCGCACAGGGTAGATGTCGTATACAACAAGGAGTACGTGGAATCTTCGCCCCTGATGTTGCGCGGCATGAACCACGAGCAGGCGAAAATCGCGCTGATGACGGGCTTCGGAATCGATTTCCCCTCGGCGCGGAAAATCGACGAACTCAAGGGCGTCGCGGTAAAGCCCGCCGACCTCAGGCTCAAGCCTGCGGGTTCGGCTAAAAACATCTGGGGCAACGGCGCAAATCCCGATCCGAAGACCGAGAAAAAGACCTTCGACATCTCCGCCGCCGCGACAAATCTGCGGATGGCAGGCATCCTTCCCAAAGACAACATTTCCGACCCCGCAAAGAACCTCTACCAGAGCGACACGAACGAAATCACCGTAGATTTCAACGCGGGTACGGTCGATGTCATAACGCCGAAAACCGAGGCCGCCGTGCTCAAGGACAACACCAAGAACGTAAAACTCGACAGGCTTTTCGTGAAGTCTTCGAGCGTGCCCGCGTCGGTTGCGATAACGTCTGTCGACAACAAGCCGCTCGGCGAAAGTTCGCGGATGGTGCTTGTCTACAATACCGACAACGCGTCCACAGGCTGCGAACTTTCGCCCGACAGAATGACGCTCATAACGGTGGGCAAGCCGCCGATTATCGTGCGCACGGGCAGGCTGTCCGCCGAATTCAAGCTGCCCGAACAGGGCTTCTTCTCGCGTCTGTTCCGTCCGAAAAATTACGCGGTTTACGCGCTCAAGCTCAACGGCGAACGCGCCGAAAAACTGCCGCTTGGAATTGCGGACGGCGCCCTGAAGATAGAGCTTGACACCTCCAAGCTGAAAGAGCCCGCCGTGTTCTACGAAATAGTCGCCGAATAAACGGATTGCCGAAATCGGACGCTTTTTACGCGTCCGATTTTTTTTGCTCCGTCGGGTTGCTCCGCGCTGCTTTTTGGCTTGTGTTATTGTGCGCGTTTGGGAAAATCGGACTATGAAAAAATTTCCCGCAATTCTTGCCTTTGCGTTTGCCGCGCTGACGCTCGTCGGCGAAGCGTTCGACTTCGACGCAAAATTCAAACAGGCGCAAAACGGCGACGCAACCGCTCAAAACGAAATCGGCGAATATTATGCCGACGGCGGACGCGGAAAATTTCCGCCCGACTATTCAAAGGCGATAGCTTGGTGGCAGCTTGCCGCAAACAACGGCAATCCGCGCGGGCTTACGAACATCGGCGCGTCGTACTATTCGGGCAAGGGCGTTCCGCGCAATTCGTACAAGGCGGTAGAATGCTGGCTCGAGGCGGCAAAGCGCGGCGATGCCGAGGCGCAATATCTGATGGGACAGGCGTACAGCGGCGGAGTTTCGGTTCTGCCCGACGTGAACACCGCCGTCTTCTGGTGGGACAAAGCCGCCCAACAAAAGCATCCCAAGGCGCAGTTCAACTTGGCGTTCGCCTACGCAAAGGGGCAGGGGGTGCGCGAGCGCAACCTTCAAAAGGCTTTCGAACTCTGGAAAGCCGCCGCCGAACAGGGACATTTGCAGTCGCAGGTTTACCTTGCGCTCTGCTATTTCACGGGCGACGGCGTCAAGCCCGACCTTCAAAAGGCGGTCGCAATCTGGACGAACGCCGCCGAGTTCGGCAACCGCGATGCCCGTAAATATCTCGGTATTTTGTACGCAAACGGCACGGGCGTGAAAAAGGATTTGGAAAGGGCCAAGACATTCTTCGGTATGGCGGCGCAACAGGGCGACGAGGAGGCTGCGAAATACTTGAACCAACTGCGTCTCGACACTTCCGTTCCCGCTCCGAAAGGCGTAAAGTAGTTTCGCATTGCGTCCCTCGGGATGCGCTCTTTTTTCTTTTGCATTTTTCGGCGCGATGGGGTACTGTTCGGGCGGATTTTTTTAATGAAGCTGTTTTTGACATTGATTGGGCGTACAATCGCGTCGATGCCCGATTGCGTGAACGATTCGTTCTGTAAATTCGTAGGATGGCTCATTTACGCCTTTCCGTTCGGCAGAATCGATGTCGCGCATTCGAACATTGCCCACGCGTTTCCCGATATGACGCGTGCGGAGCGCAGAAAGATTGCGTACCAGTCGTGCAGACGGATGGTGGAAATGGCGTTGTTCGTCTTGGCGAGCCCGTATCTTTCGGCTGAAAATCTGCGCTCGCGCATAGTCATAGACGGCTTCGTTTTGGACGAGCTCAAAAAGCTCGGTTCGAATCCGCATCCGACGGTTTTGATGATTCCTCACTTCGCGATGATGGAGACAATCACGATGTTTCCCGTTTTGGTCTCCGACAAAATCCCGCCCACGGGCGTGTTCTACCGCCCGTTCGATAACAAAGGGCTGGAGGATTGGGTGAAATCGAGCCGCCAGAGGTTCGGGATAGAGCTTCTCTCTCGCAAAAATGGGCTTCTTGCCGCCGTGAAGTTTCTGCGCGAAAACGGAATAGTCGCCGTGCTTTTCGACCAGAAAACCTATACCGGCGAACGCACTTTTCTGCTCGACCGCGTGTGCACCACAAGCGACTTGGCGGGTATTCTCGCCGAAAAGGGCGGGGCGCGTTGCGCCGCGTTTTGGGCGACCCGCACGGGGTTCTGGCGTTCGCGGATAGGCGGCGTGTTCTTCGACGGAAAGACTAAGGAGGAAATCACCTTCGAGGGCAACGAATGGCTTTCCGAAAAACTGCGCACCGACGAAATTGCGCGTTTTGACTGGCTCTGGCTTCACCGCAGATGGCTGGTTGGCGACGGGCGTTCGAACGCGCTCGGTTTGGATTTCAGTGCCGAAAGCGTCAAATACGCGCTCTCGCGCAAGGGGCTTTCCGAAGTTCCGCGCACGACGCGCATACTCATAACCGTGCCCGATTCGTTCCGCGAAACCCTCGCGCTTCTTCCGCTTGTGCGGCAACTCCGCAAATCGCGCGCCGACGCGTTCGTATCGCTGCTCGTACAGAACAAATATGCAACTGCGGTGCGCCTGTTCGGTGTCGCCGACGAGGTTGTTTCAGTGCCCGACAGGGAGGACGGCTTTTTTGCGCGTTGCGCCGCATTCCGCAGGCTCGCCGACCGCTATGCCGATACCCACTTGGTTCTTGCCGATTCGCCCGCCGACGACTTTCAGGCGTATCTTGCGGGGGCGAACGTGCGCCTTGCCGTCGAACGCGGGCGCAGGCGCAGGTTCGCAACGGCGGTTTACAAGCCAGACGCGGCGCATTCGGCGGAGCACGTCGTTTTGGAATATACCGATTTTATGCGCAGGTTCGGGCTGCGCGGCGAACCCGATTTCTCGCCGCTCGGAGCGGGGGCAATCGAAAAAAATCCGAACAAAATCGCGGTTATGTGCGGCGGCGACGGCATACACGCATGGAGCGTCGAAAAGTGGTGCGGACTCATCCGCGCGCTGTCGGCGAAAATCCCGAACGCAAAGTTCGCGATATTCGGCGGCGAAAGCGATTCCCGCACGGCTTTCGAAATGGCAAAACACGCCGAATTTGCCGATGTTGAAAATTTCGCCGAAAAGCGCGGGCTTGCCGAGAGCGTCGGGGAAATCGCAAGTTGCGCCGTCGCGGTCGGCACCGACTGCGCACAGACGCACATTGCAAATGCGCTCGGCTTGAAGACTGTCGCGATTTACGGGGCGACGAATCCGCTGCGCTCGGGCTTTGTCTTCGATGCGCCGTTTGCCGAAATCGTTCCGAGCGGTTGCCCCGTGCAGGGGGGCGGTTCGGTTCTCGACAACGAAATTGCCGATGTCGAATCGGCTGTATTATCATTTATCAACGAGAAGGAAGAATTATTATGACAAAAATCGGCACGCCATACAAATCGAACTCGACCAAGGCAATGCTGCTCGGTTCCGGTGAACTCGGGCGCGAGGTCGCCATTGAATTGAAACGGCTCGGAGTAGAGGTAATCGCGGTGGACCGCTACGCCGACGCGCCCGCAATGCAGGTCGCCGACCGTTCGCACGTAATTTCGATGCTCGACGGCGGCGCGCTCGAACAGCTTGTCCGCGCCGAGAAGCCCGACTTCATCGTTCCCGAAGTAGAGGCGATTGCAACCTCCAAGCTTCTCGAACTCGAATCCGACGGCTTCCGCGTCGTTCCCACGGCGAAGGCGGTGAACCTGACGATGAACCGCGAGGGAATCAGAACGTTGGCGGCGGAAAAGCTCGGTCTGAAAACTTCGCCCTACGCCTTCGCATCCGACAGGTCGGAGTTCGACAAGGCTCTCGAAAAAATCGGAATGCCCTGTGTCGTAAAGCCAATTATGAGCTCGTCCGGACACGGTCAGAGCGTGGTGCGCTCGACGGCGGATGTGGAACGCGCATGGGAATATTCGCAATCGGGCGGCAGGGCTGGCGGCGGTCGCGTGATTGTGGAGGGCTTTGTGGACTTCGACTACGAAATTACACTGCTTACCGTGCGTCACAGCGGCGGAACTTCGTTCTGCGATCCGATTGGACACAGGCAGGTAGACGGAGACTACCGGCAGAGTTGGCAGCCCTACCCGATGTCGGCAAAGGCAATCGAGGCGGCTCGCGACGTTGCGAAGAAAATTACCGACGCGCTCGGCGGCTACGGCATTTTCGGCGTTGAAATGTTCGTCAAGGGCGACGAAGTTTTGTTCAGCGAGGTTTCGCCGCGACCGCACGACACGGGTATGGTTACGATGATTTCGCAGAATTTTTCGCAGTTCGCGCTTCACGCCCGCGCAATATTGGGCATACCGATTGCGAAAATCGAAAACTACGGCGCGTCGGCAAGCAGAGCGGTCGTGGTGGAGGGCAACTCGGATATGGTCGAATACGAAGGGCTCGACAAGGTTCTTTCGCGTCCCAATACCGATATGCGGCTATTCGGCAAGCCGTCCGTCCGCGGACACCGCAGAATGGGCGTTCTGCTCGCGCGCGGCGAAACAATCGAAAAGGCCGACAAAACCACGGAGGAAATGCTCTCCGACCTCAAAATTAGGCTCTATTAAAACGACTCGCGAGGGCTTTAGTAGCGGCTTTTTTGAATGTCCGCAACCGTCTCAAGGTTGCGGATTTTTTGTGTCTGCGTTTGCGTTTTCAAAGATAAAACAACAGATTAAAAGAAAATTCATATTTTAATTTGACTTTGTTTTATGAATTTGTTGGGTTTGAAAAAAGGCGTATACGTTGTGCGTAGCGGTATGCCCGCCGCAGTGTTTTTATTTGGCAGTATTTATGAAAAACAAATATATATCGGTTTTCGTTCTCGCTTTTTTCGCCATCGCGCATTCGTTTGCGGGGGCGGCGGGGGATTCGCTCAAAACCGAATTTCTGGAACTTGATTTGGAGCGCGTGGCAAACGCCGTAGCCGATATGGAAAAGACCTTTCCTCAGTATCCGAAAGGCCGTTCGGCGGAAATCGCGGCTATGCGCAAAGAATACGACGCGGTCAAAAAGGGCGTGCTTGCGGGCGACGGCGCGGCGCGCGAAAAGGCGCGTAAAATGCTCGACTCATCCCGCGCGGCGTTGCTCGACAATCCTCTTGTCAAGGGGCGGAAGATACTCGCGCTCAAAAAGTACAACCCGCTGCCCGATGCCTATCTTTGGCTTCCGTACGCCCGCAAAGGCGGCAAGCTCGAAAGGATGACAATCGCCGAGCTCAAGAAAAAGGACGTAAACGTCAACTATCTGAAACTCGGGCTTCCGTGCAACTGGCAGGGCAACCACTTTCTGCGCGGTATGGCGGGGCAGGCAGAGGATTCCATCTGCGAAATTTCGACCGACGGCGACATCAAGACAATCTACCAACCCGCCGTGCGCAATCCCATCACCGACTTGTGCCTGAATTGGGACGCCGACAAAATTTTGTTCTCGTCGATTTCCGAAAAAGGAAATTGGGAGCTTTACGAAGTTTCGGTACGGGGGGGCAAGCCGCGTCTGATGACCCCCAACATCCACGCCGACATCGACAACTACGACGGCGTTTACACGCCTGACGGCAGCATAGTCTATTGCTCGACGGCATCCTACGCGGGCGTTCCGTGCGTCTACGGGGTCGATTATGTGGGCAACATTTTTTCAATCGATCCGACATCCGAAAATCCGCAGGAGCGCGAGAACACAATCCGCCAGCTCACTTTCGAGCAGGATCAAGACTGGATGCCGCGTATCACCCCCGACGGGCGCGTTCTCTACACCCGCTGGGAGTATTCCGACAACTCGCATTACTTCTCGCGCATAGTCATGTGTATGAATCCCGACGGCACGAATCAGCATTCGTACTACGGCAGCAGCAGCTACTGGCCGAACTCGCTTTTCTACTGCAGGCAGATTCCCGACAATCCGAATATGTTTGTGGGCATTGTCTCGGGTCACCACGGAATGTCGCGCACGGGCGAAATGCACCTGTTCGACGTAAGACGGGGCAACCGCGAAGCCGAGGGGCGCATCTACCAGTTTGGGGCGCACGGCAAGCCCTACACGGCGGAGATTATGGACGAGCTTACGTTCGAATCGTGGCCGAAGTTTTTGCATCCGTATCCGCTTTCGGAAAAGTATTTTCTTGCGTCTATGCGCCGCAGCGAAAGCGAGCAGTTCGGCATTTACCTGCTCGACACATTCGGCAACATCACCAAGATAAAACGGCTCGACGACTACTCGCTGCTCGAGCCGATTCCGCTTGTCAAGACGAAGCGTCCGCCCGCAGTTGCCGAACGCCGCGACGACGATATGAAATACGGCACGATGTACCTTAGCGACATCTACGCGGGCGAAGGCTTGCAGGGCGTTCCGCGCGGAACGGTCAAGGCGTTGCGCCTTTTCGAATACCACTTCGCCTACCGCGACACGGGTATGCACGATGTCATCGGCTACGAAGGTCCGTGGGACGTAAAACGCGTTCTCGGCACTGTGCCCGTCTACGAAGACGGCTCGGCGGCTTTCAAAATTCCCGCGAACACGCCCATTTCGATTCAGCCGCTCGACGCCGACGGCAGGGCGTTGGCGTTGATGCGCACTTGGACGGTTTCGATGCCGGGGGAAACGCAAAGCTGCGTTGGTTGCCACGAGCGTTCGAACGAAACCGTCCCGTTTACGGCGAACATCGCCTCGCGCCGCCCGCCGTCGGAAATCAAGCCTTTCGACGAAAAGGTTGAGGGATTCTCGTTCGACCGAAAAATCCAGCCGATACTCGACCGCAACTGCATTTCGTGCCACAACGCCGAAACCAACGCAAAAGACGGCCGTCCGAATTTCGCCGATACGAAGAAGCTTTGGAAGCACTTCGGCGCGTCCTATCTTGCGCTGCACCCGTATGTGCGCCGACCGGGGCCAGAGTGTTACCAGCGCGTGATGACGCCGCTCGAATACTACTCGGCGGATACCGAGCTTGTGCAAATGCTCCGCAAGGGACATCACGGAGCGCGCCTTTCCGACGGCGAAATGCGCACACTCTACACTTGGATTGACCTCAACGTTCCATATCTCGGCACGTGGAGCGAGTACCGTCCCGTCAAGAACGACGGCATTGAGCGGCGCAAATACTTCCTCAAAAAATACGCCAAGAAGGATTCTTCGCCCGAGGAAATCCATTTGAAGCGCGCGCAGGTAGAGCCTAAAAAGCCCGTCGAAGAACCGCGCCACGCGGCACTCGCGCCGAAAGTTGCGGGCTTCCCGTTCGGCGCAAAGACGGCGTCGGAAAAGATTGCCGCCGAAAATCTGCCGCGCGAAATCTCGCTTCCGCTCGACGGAAAAACCGAAATGAAGCTTGCGCTCATTCCGTCGGGAACATTCGTGATGGGCGCGAACGACCGCTATTTCGACGAGGGTCCAGCGTGTGTGCGGAAAATCGAAAAGCCTTTTTATATGGGCGAAATGGAGGTTTCGAACGCGCAAATCAGAACCGTTCTCAAAAACCACCATTCAGGCTGGCTCGACCGCCAGTACAAAGACCATACCCACGAGGGCATCCCGATTAACGGCGACGAACTCAGCGCGGTGCGCGTAAGCTTGGCGGAAGCCGAAAAGTTCTGCGAAATTCTCTCGGAGCGTCTCGGCGTGAAGGTTTCCGTTCCCACCGAGGAGCAGTGGGAATGGGCGGCGCGCGCGGGCACGGACGGGCAATACTGGTTCGGCGGCGGCGACTATTCCAAGTTCGAAAATCTTTCCGACGTAAACACGAAGAAGTTTGCCGAAGCCCTCGCCGTGCGTAAAAAGCTCGACAAAAACGGGAAGGAAGTGGGCATTATGTACGACCTCCTTCCGCAGAAAAAGCCCACGAAATTCGAAACGTTTATTCCGCGCGACGATTTCGCCGACGACGGCAATCAGGTTGTCTGCGCGGGCGGGCAATACAAGCCGAATGCCTTCGGGCTTTACGATATGCTCGGCAACGTCGCCGAATGGACGCGCTCGCCGTATACCGAAACGCTCGGAGGAAAGATTGCGGAGCCTTTGAAATACGTCGTGCGCGGCGGTTCGTGGCGCGACAGGCTCAAGATAGCCCGCACAACATATAGGCACGATTTCTTCAAGTGGCAGCGCGTGTACAATGTCGGCTTCCGCGTAGTAATCGAAGACGCGCAGTCGGCGAAGAAATTCGCAACCGAAAATGCAAAGTAGCAAAGCCGAAAACGGGCGGGGCGGTTGCGCTTCGCGCCGCGTTCGGGCAAACAAAAACCGGGGCTTCCAACGGAGGTCTCGGTTTTTTTGTTGTCGGCAGTTTTTTCCTTTCGCTGCGCGGCTATTTTTCAAGCTTGGGTTTGCCGAATATTCTGCGGACTACGTAGTAGAACACGGGGGTCATAAGGCAGCCTAGCAGCGTAACGCCTATCATACCGAACATAACCGACGTTCCCAGCGGCTGGCGCAGTTCGCAGCCGGGGCCCGTTCCGTAGGCTAGCGGGATTACGCCGAAGATGAACGCGAACGATGTCATCATAATCGGGCGGAGTCTGCTTTGCGATGCCAACGAAAGGGCGTGTTGCAGCGTCTCGCCGCGTTCCTCGCGCTGCTTCGCAAATTCGACGATGAGAATCGCGTTTTTGCACGCAAGCCCGATGAGCACTACGAATCCGATTTGCGCCATAAGGTCGTTGCTGAATCCGCGGATGTTCACGCCGAATAGCGCGAAGAAAATCACCAGCGGCACGATGAGAATCACCGAAAGCGGAATCGTCCAGCTTTCGTAGAGTGCCGAGAGCAGCAGGAACACGAATATCGCGCAGATTGCGAAGATGTATGCGGAAGTGTTGCCCGCCTTTTTCTCTTCGCGCGCTATGTCGGTCCATTCAATGCCCATTCCCTGCGGAAGCACTTTTGCCGCGATTTTTTCGACCTCTTTGATTGCCTCGCCCGTCGAGTAGCCCTTTGCCACGTTGCCCATAATGTCGGCGGTAAGGTACAGGTTGTAGCGCGAGAACACATTCGGACCGACATATCTGCGTATGCTTGCCACCGAGCCGAGCTGCACGTTTTGCCCCTGCGAGTTCGGGATTTTCAGTTTGTACACGTCAGAGATGTCGCGGCGGCTTTCGCCTTCCGCCTGCGCCATTACGCGGTATACGCGCCCCAAAATGTTGAAGTCGTTCACGTATACCGCGCCGAGGTTATACTGCATCGTCGTGAAGATGTCGGCAATCGACAGGTTCAGCTTCTGCGCGCGTTCGCGGTCGATGTCGATGTACAGCTGCGGGTTCGTCGTCTTGAAAGTCGTGTACGCACTCGAGATTGCGGGCGAGTTTTCCATTTCGCCGATGAGCAGTTTTGCGTATTTTTCTATCGCCGCAACGCCCATACCGACCTTGTCCTGAAGCTGGAATTTGATGTCGCCGCCCGATGCCATCCCCGGAACTACCGCGGGGGTGTACAGGTTGATTTTCGCTTCGGTGATGTTTTCGTTGAGAATTTTGTCCGCCATGCGCATCAGTTTGTTGATGTCCTGACCCTTTTCTTCGCGCACGCGGCGGTCGTCGAGGCGGAATGTCGCCCTGCCGAGGTTGGTGAAGTTATCGCCCGCGATTGTCGTTAGCAGGCGCACTCCCTCCATTTTTTCGTACAGGATTTTCCCCGCCTTGTCCATCAGGTTGACGGTACGTTCGAAGCTCGCGCCCGCAGGCAGTTCCATGCGCGCGCTGAAAAAGCTTCTGTCCTGTTTGGGAATGAAGCCCGAGGGCGTGTTCTTGAAAAGGTCGGCGGTCGCCCAGAGCATGCCGATGTAAACGAGAATCACTACTACCGCAAATTTCAGCAGTTTCAGAATGAGCTTGCCGTACAGCGATGCGGTGAAGTCGAAGCAGATGTTGAACCCGCGCAGCAGGTAGCCGAAAGTGTAGTGCCAGATGTTTTCGAGCATGCCGCGCTTTTGTTCGTGCCCGTCCCTGAGGAACAGGGCGCAGAGCGCGGGGGTGAGCGTGAACGAGACCAACCCCGAAATCACCGTGCTCGAAGCCACTGTCAGCGCGAATTGGCGGTAGAACTGCCCCGAGATGCCCGAAAGGAACATCGTAGGTATAAACGCCGCGCTGAGCACGAGGATGATTGCAAGCAGCGCGCCCTGAATTTGCGTCATCGCCTTGCGGGTTGCCTCGCGCACGGGAGTGCCGTCTTTCATATTTCGTTCGACGTTTTCGACCACGACGATTGCGTCGTCCACGACTATGCCGATTGCAAGCACAAGCCCGAACAGCGTCAGATTGTTAATCGTATAGCCGAACGCCTTCATTACCGCGAACGTGCCGATGAGCGAGACGGGAATTGCGAAGAGCGGAATTATCGCCGCGCGCCAGTTTTGCAGGAATAGCAGCATTACGAATACCACGAGCAGCACAGCCTCGAAAATCGAGCGGTACACGGCATTGATGGAGTCGCGCACGTATTCGGTTGCGTCGTAGCTTATGGCGTAGTCTACGTCCACGGGGAAGTCTTTTTTCATGTCTTCGAGTTCGGCTCGGATGCGCTTGACGGTCTCGACCGAATTCGTCCCCGGTAACTGGTACATACCGAGTGTAACCGACGGCTTGAGGTTTACGAACGATTCGTTTTCGTAGTCGTACGCGCCCAGTTCCACACGGGCGATGTCGCGCAGGTGTACGATTCTTCCGTCGGGCAGATATTTGACGATGATTTCTCCGAATTCCTTTTCGGTGGTAAGTCTGCCCTGCGCGTTGATAAGCAGTTCGAACGCCGCGCCCGTCTCCTGCGGAGGCTTGTTGAGGCTGCCCGCGGCGACCTGCTTGTTCTGCTCCTGCAGGGCGGCGATTACCTGCATCGGCGAGAGGTTTACGGCGGCGAGTCTGTCGGGGTCCATCCAGATTCGCATACTGTATTCCTTCGAGCCGAAAGTGGAAAATTCGCTCACGCCGTATACGCGCGAGAGTCTGTCCTGCAGCTGCGTGATTGCGTAGTTTGAGAGGTAGATTTTGTCGCGCGTGCCGTTGGGCGAGAACAGGTTGAGCGTCAGCAGGATGTCGGCGGAACGTTTTCTTACGGTTATGCCGATGTCGCGCACTTCCTTCGGCACGCGGTTTTGCGCCTGCGACACTTTGTTCTGCACGAGCACCTGCGCCATATCGATGTCTACGCCCGTTTCGAACGTAACCACAATGTTCCAACTGCCCGTCGGACGCGCCAACGAACTCATGTACGCCATTCCCTCGACGCCGTTTAGCTGCTGTTCGAGAGGCGCGATTGTCGTGTTCATTATGACTTCGGGCGACGCGCCTTTGTATGTGCCGTAGACGACGACCGTAGGCGGCGTGATGTTCGGGTACTGCGTAACGGGCAGATTAAAATACGCAAGTATTCCGACGAAGGAAATGATTATCGAAATTACGCCCGCGAAAATGGGACGGTCGATGAAAAAGTGCGAGAATTTCATTTGTCGGCGAACTCCGCGCTTTCGACAGGGTTTACTTTTTTGCGGGGAACGGCTCTGTGCAGCCCGCTTACGATTACGCGGTCGGAGGCTTTCAGCCCGTCGTTGATTATGCGCATATTGCCGACAAGTTCGCCGACCTCAACCGCGCGGTATTCCACAAGGTTTTTGTCGTCTACCGTCAGCACGAATCTTCCGACGAGGTCGGTGCCGACCGCCGCTTCGGGCACGAGCAGATGTTCCACGGGGTCGCCAGCGCGGAGCATTATTTTGCCGAACATTCCGGGATAGAGAATCTTCTGCTTGTTCTCGATTTCCGCCCTGATTTCAATCGACGAGGCGTTGAGCGTGTTGTCAACATATGTAACGCAGCCGAAGTGCGACGGCTTCGATTCGTCGAGCAACATAAGCTTGACGGGCGGACCCGAGTGTTTTGCGGCGTCGATTGTGTCGAAAAGTTTGTTCTTTGTGTATCTTATGATGTCGCGCTCGCTTATCTCGAAGTAGGCGTAGACGGTGTCGCGCGAGACAATCATCGCCATCAGCGTGGAGGACGCGTCGATGAGGTTGCCTTCGTCTACGCGGCGGCGGCTTATGTAGCCCGAAATCGGCGCGTATGTCTTGGTAAATTCGAGGTTTAACGTGGCCTCCTTGAGTTTCGCCTGCGCGCTCGATAATACGGCTTGGGCGGCGAGCAGCTCGCTTTTGCGCGTGTCGAGAATTTCCTTCGAAATGGCGTTTACTTCGTAGAGGTTTCGCGCGCGGTCGAGGTTGCTTTGGGCAAGCTCTATGCGCGTTTCGATTTCCTTTACTTCCGCCTGAGAAGCTTCCACGAGTGCCTGAAACGGACGCGGGTCTATTTCGAAAAGGATGTCGCCCTCCTTTACGAAGTCGCCGTCCTTAAAGTAGATTTTTTCGAGATAGCCGCTGACGCGCGAACGTATTTCGACCGATTTCTGCCCCTCGATGCGCGCGGTGTAGGTGTCCCACAACTCGAGCTTTTTTACGAGAGGTTTTGCGACCTCGACGGTATTGTAGACTTCCGCGTCTTTCGAATCGCTTTTTTTCTCGAAGCAGCCTGTCAGCAACAGAGAAAATGCGGCGGTTATTAAAATACTGAGAGATTTCCCCGATATATACATTCCGAGATTTTTGCAGCCGATTGGTGTATATGTCAAGTTTTTTAGTTTGGAACGGGGCGTAAAGTATGCTGCGGCGCAAATGCGGCGGGGCGGGCGGGAATTACCTCGCAAATTTGAATGCGCCCCTGTTGTCGTAGACGTATATTTTAGAGCCGTTTTGAACCGAAACGGTCGTCGCCGTGTAGCCGACAAGCGTGCCGTGCTTGGTGAATATCACCGCGCCCTTTGCGTTGTAGACGTACACGAACGATCCGTTTTGTTTGCAGAGCGCTATTGTCCTGTCCATATTTCGGAACCGGTTTTATTTGTTCGCACTTTTGCCGCTCGTGACGGCAAGCTCAACTTCGTTGCGCACCCTCGCGGCGAAATCTGCGTACGATTCGTTTTCCCAGACCGTCGTTGGCGGCAGGTATCGCACTTTGATTTTCGCGCCGAACGTCGGCAGGGTTGCGTTCGACTTCACCGCCTCGAATGCGCCCGATATCGCCACGGGCACGACCTGCGCGTTCATTTCCTTTGCCAGAATCGCAAAGCTCTGCTTGAACTCGGCAACCGCGCCGTCTTTCGTACGCGTGCCCTCGGGGAAAATGACAACCTTGTTGCCCCCGCGCAGGGCTTGGGCGAGCTTGCGGATTGCCTCGCTTACGTTGTCGTTGATGTCCATTATGATGACGTTGCTGCGGTCGGCGTATTTGCGCAGCCAGCCGCTCTTTATTATGGAGCGCAGCTTTGCGAAAAAGTACGTTTTGTAGATTTGCGTTTTCGTGAACGGCAGCACGAGGAAAAGCCCGTCGAGGTAGCTCTGGTGGTTCGGCGCAAGGATTACGGGTCTTTCGCCCGCCACGTTCTCCAGACCTTCGAACGACACTTTATAGAAGAGTTTTGCGAAAGTTCTGAAGATGTCTATCGAGAGGAAGTGGAAGAAGTTCGGCTTTTTCAGTTCCGGATAGGGCTGTGTCCGGATGATGTCCGACCACGTTATGTTTTTTGCCTGATTCTCGAAAGAATTGTCGCGGTTGTCGTCTACCAGCTGGGCGAACTCGCGCAGCGACGGATATTTTTCGAAATCGCGCTCGCTTACGTCCACGCCGTAGTTTTCCCTGACATAGCACTGCATCGAGATTTTCCCGAGCGAGTCAAGCCCCAAGTCCATTTCCATATGCGCGTCGGCGCGGACGGGCATCGAGATTTGCCCCGCAAGAACCGCCTTTAGCTCTTTGTATGTGTTCGAATCCGGCTCGGGACGCGCGGGCTGCACGGTGTCGGCATTTTTGTTTTCGATGTATGTCGGCAGCAGGTGGCGTTTGAGTTTTCCCACGCGCGTGCGCGGCAGTTCGTCGGTCGTCAGAACGAATTTAATGATTCGCTTGTATGTCGCCGTCGAGCGGTTGTAGGGCAGAATGAAGTCGTTGCGGACGTGTTCCTCCGCGCCCCCGCGCCCCATCGACTCAATCATTTCGGGAGATACGCGCACGACCGCCTGCAGTGTGTTGTCGTACATCAGAATGCCCGCCTCGATAAGCTCGCTGCCGCTTTGGCGTTTGAGCTGCGTTTCCATTTCGGCGGGGTTGATGTTTTTGCCGTTCGGCAAAACGATGATTTCCTTGCGTCTGCCCGTGATGAAAAGGAATCCGTCTTCGAGATATCCGAGGTCGCCCGTGTAGAGCCAGCCGTTTTTGATTGTCTCGGCGGTTTCTTCGGGGCGTTTGTAGTAGCCAGCGGTTACGTTTTCGCCCTTGACGATGATTTCGCCGTCTACGATTCTGATTTCCACCCCCGGAAGCGCCTCCCCTGGAGAACCGACTTTTATCCTGCCGATTCGCGGGAATGTGATGATGGGGGCGCATTCGGTCATACCGTAGCCTTCGCGCACGCCGAAGCCGAGCACGTCGAGGTCGCGCCAAACGCGCTTGTCGAGGGCGGCTCCGCCCGACACCCAGAATTTGACCTGTCCGCCGAATTTTTTGTGGATTGTTCCGAAAAGTTTTTTAGAGAGCGCGGGGCAGTTTGCGAGCTTTGCGAAATTGAAAATTGCAGTGAGAATTTTTGAGCTGCCGATTTTCGCCATTATGTTCGAGTGCAGAAGCTCGTAGAAACGCGGCACGCTGATAATCATATCTACGGGGTATTTCTGCAGCACTTCGGCGATGTCGGCGGGCGAGAGCGAGCGCGGGAACGAGAGTCTTCCGCCGATTGAAAGTGGCATAATCAGCGTGCCCATAAGCGGCAGGATGTGGTGGAACGGCAGCATTGCAAGCACGCGGATTCCGTCGAAATAGTATTTTGCCTCGTACACTGCGCGCATATTGGCGTACATATTTCCGAACGTGAGCATAACGCCCTTGGGGTTGCCCGTCGTCCCCGATGTGTAGACGATTAGCGCAAGGTCGGAGCTTTCGCGTTCGATTTTCCAGTTCGAATCGGAAACCTCGGGAATTTCGCCGTCGAAAAGCTCTTCGAGCACCACGATTTTCGTTTTCGAGCCTGCCGTTTCCGCCGCCTTTTTTGCGGTCCCGAGATTTTCGCGGCTTACGCAGATTGCGTCGGGTTCGGCGTCGGAGAGCACGAACGCCACTTCTTCGGCGTTCGATTTCGTGTCCACGGGTACTACCGTTGCGCCGTCGAGCCACGCGCCGTAGAGCGCGAAAACCCATTGCGGCGAGTTGTCTGCAAAGATTGCGATTTTCTTTTCGCCGTCGGAGTGCGGCAGCGCGTCGCGGGCTTTGAGGATTCGCGCGTAGGTTTGCGCGTAGGAAAATTTGAAATCGACTCCCGCGAGCGCGTCGCGGTTGAAGTCTCTCGTCAATGTTATGTTCATTTTCTGTTTCCTTTCTCGTATCGGGCAATCCAAGCCGCGCTCCATTCTTCGAAATCGCCCAGTTCGATGTGTCGGCGGGCGTTCTCTGTGAGTATCTGGAAAAATCTTACGTTGTGTATCGAAAGCAGCGTGCAGGCGAGAATTTCGTTCGCCTTGACAAGATGGCGGATGTATGCGCGCGAAAACTGCGACGCGTAGCTGTCGATTTCGGGGTCGAGCGGCGAGTGGTCTTCGGCGAAACGCGCGTTTTTAAGGTTGATGTCGCCGTCGAAGGTGAATGCGGTTGCGTGGCGGGCGAGGCGCGTGGGCATAACGCAGTCGAACATATCCGCGCCGAGGGCAATCATCTTGAGTATCTGCGGCGGCGTACCCACGCCCATAACATAGCGCGGCTTTTCCGGAGGAAGATTCTGTGTGCAGACATCGACCTGTTCGAGCATCGCGGGTTCGGGTTCGCCCACCGAAACGCCGCCGATTGCGTATCCCGGGAAGTCGAGTTCGGCGATTCGGCGTGAGCAGTCGGCGCGGATGTCGTCATAGCAGCCGCCCTGTGCGATTGCGAACGAAAGCACGCCGTCGGCGGGCATTCCGAGCCTTTCGTATTCGTCGCGGCAACGCTTCGCCCAGCGGATTGTGCGCTCGACCGACGTTTTGCACGCCTTGCGCTCGCAGGGGTAGGGAATGCACTCGTCGAGCACCATTGCGATGTCTGAGTTCAAATTGCGCTGTATTTGCATGCACGATTCGGGCGACAAAAACAGTTTCGCGCCGTCGAGATGCGAGTTGAACGCAATTCCCTCTTCGGTGATTTTTCTCAGCTTCGAGAGACTGAACGCCTGAAAGCCGCCGCTGTCGGTCAGTATCGGCTTGCGCCATTTCATGAACTCGTGCAGCCCGCCGAAGCGGGCGATGAGTTCCGAAGTGGGGCGGATATTCAGGTGGTATGTGTTGCCGAGAATTATCTGCGCTCCCGTCTCCTCGACCTGCGCGGGCGTGAGCGATTTTACGGTCGCCTGCGTGCCGACCGCCATAAAGACGGGCGTTTGCACTTCGCCGTGGGGGGTTGTGAGGGTTGCGCGGCGGGCGCGCGACTTCTCGGATGTCTTTAGAAGCTTGAACATTTTCTAAAGTATCGGTGCGGGAACGTACGACTGCGCTTCGGGACACTCTTCGGCGAGTTTGTCGGCGCGGTCGCAGAAATCGGCAGTCTGCGCCTCCGCCATACCCGTTGCGCAGCTGCCGACCTTTTCGATTTCGGCAAGTTCGGCGGAGTCTAGCGGCATGCGCGGGTCGTCGGCAAGGCGTTTGAGAAGGTCGTTGTCGTGTATTTTGCCCGCGCGCAGGTCGTTTGCCGTGGCGACTGCGTGTTCCTTGATGATTTCGTGCGCGTCTTCGCGTCCGATTCCCTTTTTGACGGCGTTCATCATTATTGTGGTAGTCAGCAGGAACGGCATATATTTGCGGCACTCCGCGGCGATAACCGCCGTGTTTATCGTCATCTGGTTTAGGATTGTGATGAAAGTTTCGAGCAGACCGTCGATTGCGAAGAACGAGTCGGGCAGAACTACGCGGCGCACGACCGAGCACGATACGTCGCCTTCGTTCCACTGGTCGCCTGCCAGCGACGCCGCCATCTCGAGGTATCCGCGCAGGATTACGTGGAAGCCGTTGATGCGCTCGCAACTGCGCGAGTTCATCTTGTGCGGCATTGCCGAAGAGCCCGTCTGACCCTTTGCGAAACCTTCGCCTGCCAGTTCCGCGCCCGCCATAATGCGGAGCGTCTTTGCGAACGACGACGCGCCCGCGCCGAGTTGGTAGAGGCGCGATACGCATTCGTAGTCGAGCGTGCGGGGGTATACCTGACCCGTCGCGCCGATTGCGCGGTTTATTCCCAAATGTTTGCGCACCATTTCGTCGAGCTTTAGGGCTTTCGATGCGTCGCCGTCGAAGAGCGTGAGCTGGTCGAGCTGTGTGCCGACCGCGCCCTTGAGCCCGCGGACGGGATAGGTCGCGATGAGCGCGTCGAGGTTTTCGATTGCCCGCAGTGTGTCTTCGCCGTATTCGGCAAGGCGTTTGCCGACCGTCGTAAGCTGCGCGATTACGTTGTGCGTGCGCGCGGCGAGAACCGTAGCCTTGTGCTTGCGCGCCGCCTTCGAAAGCAGCAGAATCGCGGCAATTGCCTTTATCTTGATTACTTTCAGCGATTCGTAAACCTGCAGTTGCTCGACGCATTCGGTGAGGTCGCGGCTTGTCATCCCCTTGTGGATGTGCTCGAAGCCCGCGAGTTCGCAAAATTCTTCGATGCGCGCTTTTACGTCGTGCCGCGTGATTTTTTCGCGCTTGTTGATTTCGTCTATGCGGATGTTCGTCTTTACCCTTTCGTAGGCGTCTATCGCCTCCTGCGGGATGTCGAGCCCAAGCTCTTTCTGGGCTTTCATAACGGCAATCCAGAGATTGCGTTCGAGTAAAATTTTGCCTTCCGCGCTCCAGATATCTTTGAGCGCTTTCGAGGCATAACGTTCTGCCAAAATATCGGGTATCATAGTCTGTAAAATATAGTGGATTTTTCTTTCAAATTTAGAAGCTTTTTTTCAGACTTTCGCCGACTTTTTTATGGACGGAAAATATTACAAGGTCTTGGGCGGCGAAGCGAAATCGCCGTGCACGCTTTTCGACTACACCCCGTATCTGCCGACCGAAAATTCCGCGGGCGCGTGGCTTCCGCGCATCGACGACGCCGAGATGTCGGGCGGCGGCTACTATGTGTCGAAATACTGGAATATGTGGTACGATAGGGGCGCGCGTATTTACGAAGTCGATTTCGAGCCGTGCATGTCTCCGCGTCCGCCCGCCGTCGAAGACCAGATTTGCTGCCGTACAATCCGCCTTTTGCGCGACGTAACCGACGAGCTTCTCCCGCTTCTGACCGACGAAAAATTCAACATAGGCGAGGGCAATCTGGGCGAACGCAACATAGGTTCGCACAATATCGGCGAACGCAACACGGGCAGGCGCAACACGGGCAAACTCAACAGCGGCGACTTCAACACGGGAGACCGCAATACGGGTATCGACAACGTGGGCGACTGCAACGTCGGCAGCGCAAACGCGGGCAGCCGAAATATCGGACATTCGAATACGGGCGACGACAATACGGGCTCGTACAACAGCGGACATTTCAACAAAGGCAACGCAAACAGCGGCAGTTTCAACACGGGCAACAGGAATACCGGAAAATGGAATGTCGGCTCGTACCACTGCGGGCATTTCAATACGCGTTCCGCGCCCGTCTATATGTTCGACAAGCCGACCGTCATTCCGCTTTCACAGATAATTTTGCCCAAGTGGCTGAACACTCCGAACCCGAAGGAATCGCTGATGGACGCGACCGCCGAAGACATAAAAAAAACGCTCGCCCTGCCGAACTTCGACTTCGCAATATTCGAAAAGATCACGGGCATCACAAAAGCCGAACTGCTCGAAAAACTCGGGTGATTCAAGCCTTGCCTCCACGAAAAAAGAGACTGCCGAATTTTCGACAGCCTCTTTTCGTTTTTTCAAATCCGTGCCGATTAGAACGACCAGAACGGCTTCGAGGGCAGGAATTCCTCGTTGTATGCGTAGAGGCTTCTGATGTATTTGTCGGCTTCCCTGCAGTTCTTGAAGCTCATCGTTTTTGCGTCGTATTCGAGCTTCTGTTCGGGGAAGTTTATCGAAATCATCGAAAGCAGGCACATTTCGGTAAACGGCGCGGCATAGTCGAAGTTTCCGGGGGGCATTGTGCCCGCGATGCAGTTCTTCGCCCATTCCAAGTGCGGATTTCCGGGGGCGATGGAACGCGCAATCGTCTTTTCGGGCAACGCCTTCGACTTCGCCAACTCCCTCATCCTTTCGCGCGGGTATATCATCGAGTTGAGACCGTATTCGTTTGTGAGTACCGTTTCCTTTGTGCCCACGATGAACGTGCAGTTGCCGTTGTGCCATTCGTTTTTTGGATCGGGAACGAGGAACGACGGATCGACTCTTTCAATCGACTGCGGGCGGACTTTTGCGTCGGACCAGTGCAGGTTGATTTTGCCGCCGAGTCCGCATTTGTTTGCGAATGTCATCTCGACCTTTGTCGCCGCGGGCCAGCTGTAGTCGTCGAACGGCGACGCCTTGCCCTGAATCGATACGGGTGCGCCGAGTTCGAAAGCCGAGTAGGGAACGTCGAAGAAGTGGCAAGCCATATCGCCCGCAGCCCCCGTGCCGTAGTTGCGCAGACCGCGCCAGTTGAACGGCAGGACTTTCGACGAGTAGGGCTGGTAGGGCGCAACGCCGAGCCATACCTTGTAGTCGAGATTGTCGGGCACTTTTTCGCCTGCGGGCATTTTCAAGCCGCCCTGCGGCCAAATCGGGCGGTTGGTCCACATATAAATGTCTTTGATTTCGCCCAAAAGCCCCGCGTTGTACCATTCGCGGATTGCGCGCCAACCTTCGTTGGTGTGTCCCTGATTGCCCATTTGGGTGATTACGCCCGCTTCCTTTGCGAGGCGTTTGAGTTCGTGGGCTTCCCAAATCGTGCGGGTGAGGGGTTTTTCGCAGTAGACGTGCTTGCCCTTTGCGATTGCCCACGCGGCGATGGGGTAGTGCATATGGTCGGGTGTCGCGACGACAACCGCGTCGATTTCCCTGTCCATCTTGTCGAGCATTACGCGGTAGTCTCGGAAACGCTTTACATTGGGATGTTTTTTGTAGGTGACCATCGCGCTCTTGTAGCCCGACCACGGCTTGAGCGGGGTGTCGTCCTGAACGTCGCAGAACGCGACGAGGTTTACGATGTCGGGATGTTTTTCGAGGCTTTCGACCGCATTGTATCCGCGACCGCCCACGCCGACAAACGCCACATTGAGTTTGCCGTTTGCATTTTTAACTTTGGAAGTCTGGCAGGAGGGCAGGAACATCAGGGCACCTGCCGCCGCCGAGCCTTTCAAAAAGCTTCTGCGATTTATCATAATTTTTTCCTCTGGTTTTTCGGGCGGGTGTTTCCGCGCGTCGGAAACTGTTTTGTTCCCGCCCCAAGACCTGAATGGCTACCGAAAGGGGCGTTGTTTTTCAAGCAAAACTTTTACGAAAATCCGATTTTTGCCGCGGGAAAATCTTTGACTTTTCCCGCGGCGGTGGGAGAGTGGCTCGATGTATTTCGGAAAACTTTTTCGTCTGATTTTTGTCGTGTCCGCCGCCGCGGTTTTGTGCGGATGCGCGGGTACGGGGGAGCGGTACGCCGCGCCCTCGGGGGCGTATGTGTCGGTCGTCGACGGATTGCCCGTGGTGTACGATTTTCTCGACGACAACGCCTACAACCGCCGCCGCGCAATGCCCGCGCCGTTTTACGGCGTAAAGACGGTTACGATACACAACACGGCGGGCTATCTTTCGGCGCGCGGCGAGCGCGACAGGCTCAACAAAAAGCGCGACAACGTGTCGGTGTCGTTCCATTTTGCGGTGGACGAAAACGAGGCGGTGCAGATTCTTCCGCTCGATATGCACGCGTGGCACGCGGGCGACGGCGACAGGGGAGAGGGCAATTTGCACAGCGTCGGCATCGAAATTTGCCGAAGCCTTTGCAATGGCGGCGACGCAAAACTGTACGACCGCGCCGAGGCGAACGCCGTAATTTTGGCTGCGCACTTGCTCAACATCTACAACTTGCCGACATCCGCGCTGCGAATGCACCGCGACTGGTCGGGCAAACACTGTCCGCACCGCATACTCGACCGCAACGGGTGGGACGACTTCAAGCGGCGCGTCGATCAACAGCGGCGCGCAGGGAAAATCCGTTAGCATACGGCGAAATTTCGCGCCGGCGCAAATTATATAAATTGACATTCGCGGGCGTTTCTTCAGAATGCTCGGGATTTTATGAGCGTATTAAAATACATTTGGTTTCTACTTTTGGCGGCATTGGTTTTGGGCGGCTTTTACTTGATGGCTCTGCTTGGTCCGGGCGCGGCAGTCGATTATACCGAAAGCTACATCGACCCGACTCTCGAGGGCGACCAGCTCTTGAAGGAGTCGGAAAAATACGAAAAGCAGTTCGAACAGGCATCCGTCGCAAGCACTATGTCCGAGGAGGTTGTCGGGCTTTTGCGCAAATCAATCGAACTTCAGGAACGCTACATCGACAAGGCAAAAACCCTCGGCCGCGAACCCGCCGACCGTTTGATGTCGCTGCGTACCCGCCTGCACAACATCGAGTCCGCGCCCATCGCCGAAACCATCGAGTCGCTCGAAAAGAACGCTGCGAAAGCGGAGGAGGACGGCAACTTCGCGGAATCCATAACGCTCTACCGTCAGGCGTACGACTTGCAGTCGAAAATCAATACCGACTATCCCCTTTCGAAATACAAAAACATCGGCAAACGCGTCGAGTTCGACAGGCAGGTGAAAATGCTCGAGGCGCGCCCGCTCTACGAAAAAACCGTCGGGCTTGAGAAGGCGGCGCAGGCGGCTTTGGCGAAGAAGGATTTGCTCGCCGCGAAGGGGCTTTTCGAAAAGACGATAGAGGCGATATCGCAGCTGCACGCCGAACACCCCGCATCGGTCTACACCGACTTCGCGCGGCTTATGCGCTTGGAGTCGGAGCTTGCCTCGCTGCGTTCGGGCGGGCTTGCCGAAAAAATCGCCGCGTTCGAAAAGGCGGCGAAAGAAGCCGAATCGAAAAAGGACTTTCTCTCCGCTTCCGAGTCTTATTCCGACGCAGCCGAGAATCAGCGCACACTCAACAGGCTCTATCCGAAAAGCCGCTACGTTTCCGAGGAAAAAGTACGCGCGTTCGAGCTCAAGAAAATCGAAACCTACAGTTGGAAATTCGCAAAGGAAATCAAGGAGCAGGATGCCGCGTTGCTTGCCAGCCTGCGTTCGGGCGACATCGGCGCGGTTGCCGAAACGTCGGCGAATCTGCTCAGAAAGACGGAGCACTTTATGCAGAATTTTCCGCAGAGTCCGCTCATCGGCGACGAAATTCTGATGCGTATGCGCTACGTCAATTTTATGTCGCACGACATCGGGAAAATCCGCAACGCAATACAGCCGATGCTCGGTTCTCTCGAGGGCTTTGACGGCGTGAAAATGCTGCGCACCGAAGTTACTCAGGAGCTTTATTCGCTCGTTATGCAGGAGAATCCGAGCCGCTTTACGAACGACAAAAACCGCCCCGTCGATTCCGTGACGCTCGAAGACGCGAACAGGTTTTGCAGCAGGGTGTCGTGGCTACTCGGCTACGACGCGAAGTTGCCGACCGAAAAAATGTACCGCACGGCGATAGGTTCGCTGCGCTATGCCGACATCAACGAAATTTCGTGGAACAATATGAACAGCGAGGGCAAGACGCACCCCGTCGCCACGAGGAAATCCAACGACAGGGGGTATTACGATTTGCTGGGAAATGTTGCCGAATATGTGCGTCCGAACGTCTCGCTGCCAGATTTTGTCTACATCATAGGCGGCGGCGCGCAGACTTCCGCCGACGCAATCGGCGACATCCCGATGTCGAAATTCGACCCCAAACAGCGCAACCGAATGGTCGGCTTCAGAATCGTAGTGGAATATCCCGACAAAAAGGCTTCAAAATGAAAATTTATCCCGCAGTAGATATTAAGGACGGAAAATGCGTGCGCTTGCGCAAGGGCGTGGCTTCGGACAGTACGGTTTATTTCGAAAATCCCGCGGATGCGGCGAAGGCGTTTGCCGATGCGGGTTCGAAGGTAATCCACGTTGTAGACCTCGACGGCGCGTTCGAGGGAAAGCTGAAAAATCTCAAGGTTATTTCGGAAATCGCATCGATGGGAATGTTTGTGGAGCTCGGCGGCGGTATGCGCGACGAATCCGCGGTAAATGCGGCGTTCG
Source organism: uncultured Verrucomicrobiota bacterium (assembly GCA_949293415.1). Classification (GTDB taxonomy): domain Bacteria; phylum Verrucomicrobiota; class Verrucomicrobiia; order Opitutales; family Intestinicryptomonadaceae; genus Merdousia. The sequence goes on along the minus strand of CASFDK010000044.1, from coordinate 101,081 downwards.
ACGCGGGAGTCTCGCGCGCGATTATCGGAACGAAGGCGTGTACCAATCCAGATTTCGCCATTGCCCTTGCCGAAAAATACGGCGAAAAAATCGCGGTCGGCGTGGACGCAAAGGGCGGGAAAGTCGCCATCAAAGGCTGGGTTGAAGTCGCGCAGTTTTCGGCTTTCGAGCTTGCGGAAAAACTTTCCAAAGGCGGCGTGAAAACTTTTATCTACACCGACATCGACACCGACGGAATGCTCGCGGGCGCGAACTTCTCGGCTCAGGAGAAAATGCTCCAAACGCTCGCTCCCGCGGGGGCGCGGCTGATTGCCTCGGGCGGCGTTTCGTCGAATGCCGACATCGAAGGCTTTAAAAAACTTTCGCTCAAATACGACAATCTCGAAGGGGTAATCGTAGGCAAGGCGATTTACGAAAAACGCGTAAATCTTGCGGAAATCATAAAGATTGCGCAGGCGCAATGAATATCGACGTGCTAAAATCGGAGTGGGCGGAATACGAACTGCTCGACAGCGGAAATCGCCTGAAGCTCGAGCGTTTCGGCGACGCGGTTGTCGTGCGCAGCGAGCCGAAAGCGTGGTGGAGTCCGTCCGCGCCCGAGCTTTGGCGGCGCGCGCACGCGCGGCATATCGACGACGACCGCAAAGATTCGCATTGGCGTTTCGACGCAAAAATTTCCGCCCCCGTGCTCGACTGGAACGGCGTAAAATTCCGCGCCAAGTTTATGGACGGCACAAAGCACTTGGGCGTTTTTCCCGAACAGTCGCCGCATTGGGAGTATATCACGCAGGCGGCGGCTGGCTTCAAGGGGCAGGGCAAACCGAAACTTCTGAACCTTTTCGGCTACACGGGCGCTGCGACGCTCGCGGCGGCAAAGGGCGGCTTTTATACGACACACGTAGACGCGTCGAAACCTTCCGTTGATTGGGCGCGCAAGAACCAGTCGGAGAGCGGTCTCGACTCCGCGCCGATTCGCTGGATTGTAGATGACGCGCTGAAGTTCGCCAAGCGCGAAGAGCGCAGGGGGGCTTCGTACGAGGCCATAGTGCTCGACCCGCCCGCGTTCGGCAGGGGGCCGAAAAACGAGCTTTGGAAACTCGAACGGATGCTGCCCGAACTTCTCGACGCGTGCTCGAAAATCATCGCAAAAAAGCCCCTCTTCGTTCTGATGACGCTCTATTCGATTGAGGCATCGTCGATAATGGCGGCGAATATGCTCGAACAGTATTTCGGAAAAATCGCGGGCGCGAAAACCGAATGCGGCGAGCTTGTCCTTCCGTCCAAGAACGGTTTCGACCTGCCGCTTTCGATATATGGCAAGACGACTTTCGCACGATAGGCTGATTTTGCATTATAATTGCGCATTCTTGCATCCTGTTGTTTTTGATTGAATTTTACGGATTTAATTTGTTTGCGTAGGTTTTGTCGCGGATTTAATTTTTTCGGCGATGGACAGAAAACGTTTATAAAATCGGTTGCGGCGGGCGGAATTTTTGCGGCGTTGTCGCCGTTGTCTGTCGCCGAATGCGGGGAAAAGAATCCGCCGTTTGCAAAGTTCGATATGCAAAAGAGGGTTTTGCCGTCGGCAGGAATTATCCGATTATCGTAAAATTTCCCGAAAACCTGCGCGCCAAAGTGGAGGGCGGTTTTCTGAGTTTCTTGGGCGACGACGGCGCATCGGATGTCAACGGCGATTTTTTCAACAAGCCTGTTGGCACGCCGATTCCGTTCAAGGTAGACGGAAATACGATGCGCTTTGAAGTAAAATTCGGGCGCGAGCAGAGCTACTGCATGCGTCTTTTCGAAAAGAAAATTCCGCCCGAGACGGAGGCGCACAAAATGCCGCGCCCGATTGCGGTTCTGCACGTCTACGCGCTTGAAATCTACCTTCTTTCGCTCGTGCCCCTGCTCGGTGATTTCCACATCCACTCGACTCGTTCGGACGGCAGAAACAAACCCGAGGAGGTAGCCCTGCGCTGTTACGAATGCGGTTTAGACTTCCAGTCGATTTGGGCCGAGGTTTGCCGCAGGAAGATTTTCAACGTGTACGAGTTTATGACCTACGGTTGTGTCGATATGTCGATTGCCCGCGCCGTCTGCAATTACGCCGAATTGCGGGCGCAGGGGCTGCATTATCCCGTAATCGGCAATTCCGACGCGCACAGAATCGAAGACCAAGGCTTGTCGTATACGGTGGTTTTTGCGAAGTCGAATTCAATCGAAGACGTGAAGGCGGCGATTATCGCACGCCAATCGGTTGCCGTTGCGGAGTTCGAATATATGGACAAAACGCAAAGGGATTTCGGCAGACCCGCGCGGTTTGCGTTCGGCGAAGACCGCTTTGTGCGTTTTGCGTATTTCCTATTCGGACACTATTTCTCCGAACACGGCAAAGCCGTCGCCGCCGAGGGCGGTGTTTTGCGCGACATCGTTCTCGGTAAAAACGAAACCGAAGAGAATGCGGCAAAGCTCGAAAAATTCGCCGCCGTCTCGCGGAAGTCCTATTCCGAATTTCGCGCGTAGTGCGTAAAAAAGCGGGTTGCGGAAGTGTTTCGCACGCGCCGTCGGGGGTGTGCGGTCGCCGAGCCTATTTCCCGTCCTTTTCGGGGGCGAGATATTTTACCATCACGACATCGCCGACAAGTGCCGTGCCGCTTTCCACGGTGAACGCCGCGCAGGAGCGGTGCGAGATTTTCGCGTATTTCAGAATGGCGGTCGGGCGCATTTTCACATCGCAGGCGTAGTACATCGGGGCTCTGTCCCTAACGGTGCTCGGCGACATTATGTTTACTATAACCGTGTCGCCGTCTTTGCGGACGATTCGTCCGACGTAGAAATCCATATCCTTCTGCGGAAGGTTTTCGAGATACTGGCGCATCGCGGGCGACGGCGCGACGCGTCCCGTAAGTCCGCGCCGAATCGACTGCGCAAGTGCCGGTTCGGTCGCCGCGCAGCAGAGCAGGCAAAAAAACAGCGCACGCAGGAAATTCCAAACGTGCGTTGCGGTATGTTTGCTATTTTTCGGCATCCTTCATTTTCTTGAAGTGGTCGAACCCGGGGCCGTTTGCGTTACCTTCCGCGTCGAAGAAGCCGTGGAGCTGGCGGATACGCGTGGGGTGGCGCATTTTGCGCAGGGCTTTCGCCTCAATCTGGCGGATACGTTCGCGAGTGACGTTGAACTGTTTGCCGACTTCTTCGAGCGTTCGCGAGTAGCCGTCCTGCAGACCGAAGCGCAGTGTCAGAACCTTGCGTTCGCGCGGTGTCAGCGACGACAGAACGTCCATAAGCTTTTCGCGGAGCAGCGAATACGCCGTCATATCGTAGGGGTTTTCCGCACCCTTGTCTTCGATGAAGTCGCCGAAGTTCGTGTCGTCGGAGTCGCCCACGGGGCTTTGCAGCGAGATGGGCTGCTGCGCCATTTTCATTATCGACTGGACGCGCTCGACGGGGAACTGCATTTCGTTTGCGACTTCCTCGGGGGTCGGCTCGTGCCCGAGTTCCTGAAGCAGCTGCTTTTGAACCTGCATCACCTTGTTTAGCGTTTCAATCATATGCACGGGGATGCGGATTGTGCGCGCCTGATCGGCGATGGAGCGCGTGATTGCCTGCCGAATCCACCACGTTGCGTAGGTCGAGAACTTGTAGCCGCGCTTGTACTCGAATTTTTCCACCGCCTTCATCAGCCCCATATTGCCTTCTTGAATGAGGTCGAGGAAGTTCAGCCCGCGGTTGGTGTATTTTTTAGCGATTGAAATTACGAGCCTTAGGTTCGCGCGCACCATTTCTGTCTTTGCCTTGTGGGCTTCGCGCATAGCCTGACGCACCGACTTCACCAAATCGACAAGCTCTGCGGGTTCGATGCAGTATTTGTTGCGGATTTCGTTCAGGCGGGCGTTGATTGTGTTGCTGTCGCCGATTTTCGTCTTCTTGCCGATTTTTTCGATTGCGCGGAGCTTGTAGAGCAGGTCTTCGATTTCGCGCAGTGTCGGGGCGAGAGTGTCGAGAAATTCCTCGAATACCTTCAGCTTGAATTTGAAGCCCTTTACGTAGATGTCCCTGAGCTTGCTTTCGAGGTTTTTGAAAAGCGTGAGGTGGCGTTTTTGAAGCGCGGGGTTCGATGCCGTTTCCGCGCTTTCCCAAGCCTTGTCGAGCTTCGTCTGGATGTCTTCCGCCTTTTTGATGTATTCGGGGAGTTCCGCGAAGTAGTTTTCGCGCACTTCGACTTTTTTATCGAGTACGATTTTGTCGAAGCGTTCCTCTTTCGCCGCCAGTTTCTTTGCGATGTCTATCTGGAATTTGTTCGTAAGCGACACCGAGAACAACGCTTTTACCGCCTTGTTTTCCGCGGCTTCGATGCGCTTGGAAATCGCCACTTCCTCTTCGCGGGTAAGGAGCGGAACTTGCCCCATTTGTTTGAGGTACATTCGCACGGGGTCGTCGAGCGTGTCGGTCTGAAGCGCGCGCGACTGGCGTTCTTCGCTTTCCTCCTTGCGCGTTTTGTAGTTTTCGATGTCCTCTTCGTTGTCGAGAATTTCGACTTCGAGGTTTTCGAGAATGTTTACTACGTTGTCGAACTCGTTGGGGTTGCTGAGCGTCTCGGTCAGGTACTTGTCGATGTCCTGATTTGTCAGATAGCCCTTCTCTTTCGAAAGGTGGATGAGCTGGCGGATTTTGTCGTTGAGCTTCTGCTTGTGTTCCGCTTCGGGGTTCTTGGATTTTTTTGCCACCTTTGCGGGTTTTGCCGCGGGCTTCTTTTCGGGGACGGGCTTTTTTGCGGGAATTGCTGCTTTCTTGGCTGTAGCCGCTTTCGGGGCGGCGGATTTCTTTTCGGGCGCGGGCTTCTTAATCTCCGCCTTTTTGGGGGCGGTTTTGGAGGCGGGTTTTGCGACCGTTTTTTTCGCCGTCGATTTTTTGTCGGCGGTTGTTTTTGAACTTTTCTTTACTGCCATATTGGATTTTCCTTTTTTAAGTTATGCGTCCTCTTCGATTCGCGCGGGCGGTGTTTTAGACTCGCGCCGCAGTTCGGATATCCGCTTGAGGATTTCCATCGTGTCGCCCGATTCCGACGATTCCGATTCCGCAAGTCTGCGGTTCAACGCTTCGAGCCTTTCGGCGTAGAAATTTTTGTATATTTTTCTGATGCATTCGTTGGCGTATTTTACCGGATTTTCGATTGTCGATTTTTCCTCCGAGCTCAATCTGTATATGAGGTTTTTTTCGTCGTTTTTTTCGAAGCTTGTGTCGATTTCCGCAACGGAAAAGCCGACGCCCCCGCGGTAGAGAGCCATCAGCCTTCTGAGCGTCCTAGCCTCGACGGAGTCGCCGCGAATCCATTCCTCCATGAGAATTTGCGACAACCCCTCCGCCACATTTTCGTAGTGTAGGGCGACCATTAAAGCGTCGTAAATCGAGTTTGTCAACATTCCTTGACCGCTATTTTCCCCGTTTCGTTCCGATATGTTTTCGGAATCGGGGCGTGTCTGCGGCGAGGCTTTCGACCAACGGGAGTAGTCGGCAAGCAGCGACTCGTAGTCTGTTATCGTGGCAGTCGATATTTCGCGCAGGTAGTCGTCGCGCAAAACCCGCGACGGACAGGCGGCGACCATCTCGAAAAGCGAGAGTATCGCCGTACGCTTGTCCTGCGGCGAGGGGGAGGGAGTGTCGGCAAGAACGTATTTTGCCGCGAAGCTCAGCGCGGTCTTGCGCCTGTTTTCGACGAGCTCGCGCATTGCGTCCACGCCGTGTTTTTTGATGAACGAGTCGGGGTCGTCGCCGTCGGGGATTACCACCACGAACGGCTCGAGCTCCGCCCTGAAGCATATCGGGATTACCCGCAGAGCCGCGTGCTGCCCCGCCGAATCGCCGTCGAAGAGCAGCACCACCTTGTTAGCGTATCGTTTCATCAGCGCGAAGTGCTCCGCGCCCGCTGCCGTTCCCTGTGTGGCGACCGTATTTTTGAACCCCGAGCAGTACATTCTGATTGCGTCGAGCTGTCCCTCGACGACTATGCAGTAGTTCTTTTCCTTCGCCTCGTTTTTCGCCTTGTCCATATTGAACACTACGAGGTTTTTCTTGAAAATTTCGGTGTCGCGCGAGTTTACGTATTTGCCCTCCTCCGACGGAACTTGCGGCGTAAAGCGCGTCTTGCGGGCGGTGAACGCTATCACGCGCCCCTGAATGTCGGAGATTGGAATCATCATTCTGCCTCGAAAGCGCGGGTAGAAATTGCGTATGTTGCGCTCGCCCTCCCGCGCCGAGAATATTCCCGATGCGGCTATCGCTTCGGGCGTATATTTTTTCGAGGCAAGCAGGCGTTTAAGACCCGTGGAATCGACGGGCGCAAAGCCTATGCGCAGTTCCTTTGCGTCGTCGAGAGTGAAGCCGCGCCCGTTCAGCCAGTAGTCGCGGATTTCGGCGGCTTCGGGGGTATCGTCGAAGAACCTTTCGGCGTACCATTGCGCCGCGTCTTCGTGGATGTCGAAAAGCTGCTTGCGCATCGACGGCGCAACGCCGCCGCCGCCCGCTTCGTATTCGAGCGTAATTCCGTATTTTTTCGCAATGAATTCGACGGCTTCCGGAAAATTCAGATTTTCCTTAATCATTGCGAACTTGAACAGGTCGCCCCCCTGCGACGTGCTGAAGCAGTAGTAGAAGCCTTTTTCGGGATAGACGAAAAACGACGGCGTCTTTTCGTGCGTGAAGGGACTTAGCCCCTTCAAAGCCGAACCGCTTTTCTTCAGATTGACGTAGTTCGAGATGAAGTCGGCAAGGCTGACCCGTGCGCGTACGTCCTCAATCGACGACTGTTTTATACGCGCCATTTATTTTGTGTATTCTTCGTACTCGCGCTGCATTTCGTCGTAAAGAATGTGCTCTTTGGGCGTGTTGGCGAGGAAGTGCTTGAAGAAAAATAGCGCGTTGCGGCGGTCGCCGATGAGCTTGTACGTGCGCGCCAAATCGACCCAAATTTCGGGGTTGTTGGGGAATTTTTCGTAGGCTCGGTAGACTTTGTTCAAAAACTTTTCGTTGTTGAGAACCCTGCTTGCGTTGCGCAGATAGAAGAGGGTTGCGTCGATGTCGTCGGGGTTGCGCTTGTAGGCTTCCGCCGCCGCCATATACGAGTCTTCGTCGCGGTTTGTAAGTTCGTACGCCTTTGCAAGCAGTCTCCACGCGGCTTCGGGGGCGGGGTTTTCGGCAATCGCAAGGTGGGCGAATTTTTCCGCCTGCACCGAATTTTTTTCGGCGATTGCGTTGCCGCACTTTTCGAGAAGCCGGTCGTATTTCGAGAGAACGGCGGGGGTCTGCGTCTCGTCTTTGAGACCGGAATTTTCGGGCGCGTCGGCGACGGGCTTGTCTTCGGTCTTCACGACTTCGACGGCTTCCTGCTTTGTACGGTCGTCCGACTGTTCGGGTTTCGCTTCGGCGGAATTTTCGGGCTGCTGCGCGTTTTCCTGCGCCCGTTCTTTTGCCTTGTTTTCGGCTTCGGCTTTTGCCTGTTCGCGCGCCTTTTGCTCGGCTTCGAGTTTCGCCTTTTGCTCGGCTTCCCTCTTTTCGGCTTCGGCTTTTTCCTTGGCTTTCATCGCCTCCTGCGCGGCGGCGAGCGATTCCTTGAACTCCTTCAGTTGGGCGTGTAACTTGGGGTATTTTTTGTCGATTATTTGCGGCTCGATTTTGTCGAGTTCGGCAACGGCGGCATCGAGCAGGGCGGTTTCACGCTGCGCAAGGTAGACCGTAACAAGCCCGAGCAGGATGTCCCTGCGAGTTTCAACGTTTTCGGGCAGAGTAGCCTTGTAGGCGGCTTCGAGCCACTGGCGACCCTGAACCGCGTTGCCCGTCTTCACGAAGAGATTGCCTATTTTTGCGGCTTCGGCGGTATTGGGTTTGCCGCCCTTTGCCTTGACCGCCGCCATCATCGAATTGAGCGCGTCGGAATATTTTTCCTCTTTTATCTGGCATTCCGCCAATGCCCGCCACGCGACCGTATCGGCGGGTTTGAGTTTTAGGTATTTTTTGTATGCGTTTATCGCCGAATCGAACGCCTTGGACTGTTCGTAGGCTTTTGCGGCGTTTATTTGAAGTTCGGCATCGCCGCCCTTTTTTTCGGACGCGTTTTCGAAGAACATCGCCGCGCTTGCGAGCTGTCCGTTTTGCATATAGGCGTAGGCGAGGGCCTCGCAAAGCTCCGCGCTTGCGCCGTATTTCTGGTAGGAGTCTTCGAGAAGTTTGATTGCCTCCGCCGATTTTTCCTCGAACATCAACACCCTTGCACGGCGGACGGAGATGTCGGTCTGCCTTTGGTTTTCAAGCTTTATCTGCTCGGGCGATTTTTCGCCGCATCCCGAAAAAATTGCGGCGGCGGCGATTGCCGCGCAGAGTACGAGAGTTTTTAAAATGAACTTCGGTGCTTGCATAAATTTAAAATTCCCTTTTATTACCCATTTAATTTTATTCAGCCAAATTTTTCACGGCGGGGCAATATTATTATGAAAAAATCTCTAAAAAAACTCGCATTTTCGCAGATACTTTCGGCAATTTTCGCCGCAGTTTTGGCGGCGCAGACCGCCGCGCCCGCGGACGATGCCGACAAAATGCGTTCGGTGCTCTTCGAATGCCGCGTTCCCGCGTTTTCGGCGGCATCGTACGACAGGGCGGTTTCGGTTCTCTTTTCGGCTTTCGAAAAGGAGTCTGGCAAAAAGATTTCGCCCGCCTCTAAAGGCAAAGTGGGGCTTAAAATTTACACAAATTCGGGCGTGGGAATGTGCACGCCGCGCGAGCTTGTCGACGCGGTGGTAAACCAGCTTGAAAAGCGCGGCTACAAGCGCGAAAATATCACTCTTGTGGATATGAGCCGCCGCAAAATGCGCGAGTGCGGCTATCTGCCGCGAGTTTCCGCAATCCAAAACGGCGCGGCGGACAACTACAAGGGTTCGCCCGTGGCCGATATCGAAAGCGGAAAATTCTTCGACAAGCGTTGGTACTACGACAACGCGCTCATGCCCAAGTCGATGAAAAACGTTTCCGAATCGTCCGACCTCTACAATCCCGAGCTGCGCAAAAGCTACCTGCCCGTGCCGCTCTTTTTGACGGTCGATTTCTGGATTAACCTGCCGGTGATTACAGATATGGAGGGCTTGGGCGTGTGCGCGGCAATCGGCAACGCCAGCATCTGGAATATGTCGAACAACGAGCGTTTTCTGAAGCAGCCCGCCAACGCGTCGATGGCGGCGTCGGAGGTTGTGTCGATTCCCGAGCTACGCGACTCGAACTTGATGACGATTCTTTCGTTCGAGCGCGGGCAGTTCGTGGGCGGCGCGCTTTTCAACTCGCGCTGTTCGCTTTCGGAAAACCTTTTGTATATGAGCGCAAACCCCGTGGTCATAGACTATCTGGCGTGGAACACGATAAACCGATACCGCCGTTCGTTAGGCTTCGCGCCGATAGATCCTATGCCGCCCGTGCTCAACTATTGCCGCGAGCTTAAAATAGGCGACTACGACTTCCGCAAAATCAGGCGTGTCAATGTTCCCTACGCCTTGAAAAGGAAATAGATATGTCGGACGACATCTTCGATATTGTCGATTCGAACGACCGCGTTGTCGGTTCCGCCCCGCGTTCGCAGGTTCACGCGCGGGGGCTTATGCACAGGGCTTCGCACGTGCTGATGTTCAAGGGCTGCGGCGCGGACAGAATGATTCTGCTTCAAAGGCGTTCCGCGAACAAGGATTCGTATCCGAACATCTACACTACATCGTGTTCGGGACACGTCGACAGCGGCGAGGACTACGACATTGCCGCCGTCCGCGAAATGCGCGAGGAAACGGGGCTTTCGGTCGATATTTCGAGGCTCGAAAAAATCGGCAAAATTCCGCCCTGCGAAGAGACGGGGCACGAGTTTACGTTCGTCTACGAAATGGAGTGCGACGGCTCCGAGAAATTTTCGCCGCCGCCCGACGAAGTTGCTGGGCTCGACTGGGTGAATGTTTCGGATTTCGAGCGGCAAATTGCGGAAAATCCGCGCAATTTCACGCCGTCGTTTTTGCGCGTCTACAGATTTTATTTGTCTAAACGCGGCAAACACTTTTAATTGCAACTTTTCTTTCAATAAAAAATGAGCAAGGTAAGAGTAAGATTCGCCCCGAGTCCAACGGGTTTCTTTCACATCGGAAGCGCGCGCACTGCGCTCTTCAACTGGCTTTATGCCAAACACACCGGCGGAACGTTCGTCCTGCGCATCGAGGACACCGACGAAGAACGCAACTCGGTGGAATATCTGAACATCCTCAAGGACGGTATGAAGTGGCTCGGTCTCGACTGGGACGAAGGCCCTGATGTCGGCGGCGACTACGGCCCGTACTTCCAGAGCAAGCGCGCCGACATCTACAGGGAGTATCTCGAAATCCTCCGCAAAAAGGGCAGGGCGTACGACAAGGACGGCGCGGTATTCTTCAAGGTTTCGGGCGAACCGCAAATCCTGCACGACGCGGTTTACGGCGATGTCGAAAGGCTCGAGGAAAAGGACTTTCCCATCTTCCGCTCGAACGGCACGCCCGTCTTCCACTTCGTAAACGTCGTGGACGACATCTGCATGCAGATTACAAACGTAATCCGCGGTCAGGACCACCTTACGAACACGAACAAGCACATCGAACTTTTCAAGGCGTTCGACGCGCCCATGCCGCAGTTCGCGCACATTCCGCTCATTCTGAAGAGCGAGGGTCAGGGCAAGATGAGCAAACGCGACAGGGGCGCGCTCATCGAGGAATACCAGCAGAAAAACTTTATGCCCGAAGCCGTCCGCAACTACCTTTGCATGCTCGGCTGGAATCCGAAAAACGGCAGGGAGGTTATGCCCATCGAGGAGATTATCTCGCTGTTCGACTTCTCGGGAATCGTCAAGAGCAACGCGCGTTTCGACGAACGCAAGATGGCGCACTTCAACACCGAACACATCCGCGCCCTTCCGCCCGAAAAGTTCCACGCGCTCGCGCGCCGCGCAATCGAGACGGAAAGCAAAATCGATATGGGGTCGGACGAAGCCTATATCGGAAAGGTCTTCGACCTGTGCCAGCCCAAAGCCGCAAATATGGAAGGCTTGCCGTCGATGGTCGAATACTTCTTCACGGATGACTATCCGTTCGACGCGGCGGGTCGTGAAAAGGTTTTCAAGAAGGGCGAACCGCTTGCGCGTCTCGACGAAGCGCTTGAACTTTTCAAAAATCTCGAAAAATTCGACCACGACTCAATCTACAACGCCGTCTGCGAAATGGCGGAAAAGGCGGGGCGCAAGTCGAACGAATATTTCCAGATTGTCCGCTACGCCGTAACGGGACAGGCTGGCGGCCCCGACCTGTTCCCAATGCTCGAAATACTCGGCAGGGACAAGGTTGTTGCGCGAATAGAGGCGGCAAAACCCAAGCTCGCGCAGGGCGTGTAGTTCGGCGCAATATGTGCGGTATGTGCCACACTTGCGCTCGCGCAGCGACACAATCAGACACGGCTTTTCCGGACGGCACGGGGTATCCTGCGCCGTCTTTTTTTGCCTATACTCCCAATTACGGCACGGCGTCGAATGGACGGCTTTAAGGCACGGTCGTATCTGAATATTGTCGCCAACGTGCCCGAACCCGCCGAATGGGTGGCGGTTTTCGGCGGCATCGCGCTTGTTATGGCGATTTACCGCGCCGCTAACACGGATTTTTCCCCCCATTGCAAAGTCCGCATTTCGGCGGGCTTTTTTTGTTTTTCCGCGCAACTCATTCTGCTTGCGTTTGTCCGAATATAATGCATAAAGACTAGAGAATTTTGCAAGCGTCTCCGCGCACCCATTCTAAAAAAAATGAATTTCGAAATACTTGACTGGAACTCGATTGTCCTCGGCGTCTTGGCGGCGTGCCTTTTCGCAGAGTGCATTATATTGGTCGTCCGCGTAAATTCGTTGAAAAACAAAATGGAGGCGGACGCCGAGACAATCAGAACCGACGAACTCGTAAAGTACGAAAAAAAGCGCAACGAACTCGAAATGCTCCTGAAGGAGCGCGAAATCGAGTTGAAGTCGGAATACGAGGATATGCTTTCGCTGGCTCGCGTGGCGAAACGCGAGCAGGACGAAAAACTTGCCGAAGCCAAAATCCGCGTCCAAAACGCCGAACGCGCAGTCGAGCGCGCCGATGCCGAGTTTACCCGCTTCGCCAAAATGAAGGAGGACTACCGCAGGAAGTCGGAGGAATACGCCGTAAAACTTGCGGGGCTTGCAAAGCTCGACATCGAAAACATCCGCGAAGACGCAAAGCGCGAAATCGAGAAGAAGTGCCTCGAAGACCTCGCGCTCTACCGCTCCGAAATTCTCGAAAAGTCGAAGCGCGAGGCGGACGAGACGGCACAGCGAATCGTCGCCGACGCAATGCAGCGAATCGCCACATCCATTCCGCAGTCCGTGCAAACCGCCACGGTGAAAATTCCCGACGACGCAATGAAGGGCAGGCTCATCGGAAGGGAGGGGCGCAACATCCGTTCGTTCGAAGCGGCGACGGGAACGACGCTTATCATCGACGAAACGCCAGACTGCGTTGCGGTCTCGTCGTTCAACCCCGTCCGCAGGGAGATTGCGAAAATCGCCCTCGAAGAGCTTGTGCGCGACGGCAGAATCAACCCCGCGACAATCGAACAGGCGGCGGAACTGGCGCGCCGGAAAATTTCGCAGCGCGCGTACGAGATAGGCTCTAAAGCGGCGGAATCTCTCGGACTGGCGCGGGTGCACCCCGACATTCTGACGGTTCTGGGCAACCTTTCGTTCCACCTTTCTCTGAACCAAGACACTCTGGCGCATTCGATTGAAACTGCGAAGCTTTGCGCGTTAATCGCCGCCGAACTCAACTGCGACGCGGCAATAGCAAAACGCATCGGTCTTTTCCACGACATCGGCAAGGCGTTGCCAGACTCGGACCTTTCGCACGCAAAGGCGGGGGCTGCGCTGCTGGCGCGTTCGGGCGAGTCCGATACCGTCGTAAACGCGGTCGAAGCGCACCACGGCGAAGTTCTGCCGAACGGCATTTACGCGACAATCGTGCGCGTTGCCGACTCCCTTTCGGCGACCCGACCCGGGGCGCGAATGGAAGCCACCGAGGGGTATATCCGCCGCATAAAAATGCTCGAAAAAACCGCGCTCGATTTCGAGGGCGTCTCGGGCGCGTACGTTCTGCAGGCGGGGCGCGAACTGCGCGTTATCGTTTCGCCCGATGCCGTAAGCGATGTCGAGGCGCAGGAAATTGCGGGCAAAATAAAGCGGAAGATTGAGGAGAGCACCGACAATTCCCTGTCCGTGAAAATTACGCTCGTGCGCGAACAGCGTTTTACCGAGATTGCAAAGCCCGCGCCGCGCGCCTGAGCGAGGCAATTTGGTCTTCGAGAAGCTTTTTTATCGGCGAATCCGCTTCGGTCTCCGACAGCACCGACTCGAGCACTCCGACCGCCTTTTGCGGGTTGCCGTTCTTCGCCAAAATCGACGCGTAGATTCTGCGGACATAAACGGGCGGATCGTCGGCTTCGGCAAGCGGCGCGTAGCACCTTTCCGCAAGCTTGAAATCGGAAATTCCGAGCGCAATCTGTCCCTTCTGTAAAAGCAGTTCCGAACTGTCGGGGAACATCGCAAGCCCCTTGTCGAGCAGCTTGAAGGCCACATTCGCCTGCCGTTTCTTGTAGATTTCGAGCGCGGTCTCGTTGCGCCTTTCGGGCGGAAGTTTTTCGAGCAGCCAGTGCGGGGTGTCGAAGGCTATCATCGACGCACCCTGCGTCCAGAATGTCGTCATATACGGATCGACATCGGTTGCGAACTCGATTGCCGAAACGCATCCCGCAAGGTCCTTTTTCTCCCAGTCGAGATAGCCCTTTATCCACGCGAAGTCGGAAATTATCGAGCGGTATCCGCCGAGGATACCCCAGAGCGTTCCGCCGCCCCGCGCCGCCGCGAGCGCATTTTTCCCGAGCGGCTTCCCCTCCGCAAGAATCCCCTTTAGAGGCACGCCTACAGCCCCCGCAACGGCAAACGCCGCGAGCGCGAAAATTGCGGTTTTCAGTCCGTCCGGCATATCAAAATTCGCGCCTTGAAAATGCGAACGCCGCCGCCGCGAGAGCCGCCGCGCAGTAGATTGTTCCGTACACCGCCGCCGCCGCGAAAACCGCCGCATTCACGGGCGCAAACGCAAAAGGTTCGAGCGCGCCGAAAACGTGCAGGTCGGGGAAAAGCCTCGATACAACGCCGACCACTCCGCCCGTTTCGCCGCCCAGATTCAAGGTTATTTCGCCTGCCATCGAAACTGCCAACGCCATAAACGAAACGCTTGCCGAAAACAAAAGCGATGTCGAAACGGAACACACAAATACCGAAACCGCCGCAATCGTGCAAAGTTTTATCCACTGCGCGAATGCGAATATCCATACGCCGAAATAGTTGACCTGCGGCGCGTCGGTTGCCTGCGCTTCGGCAAACCCCGCCCGCGTTATCGCAAGCATCAGCGAAGTCGCCGCGGCAATCGCGACCGTGAAAAGCCCCAATGCCGCCGCCGCGCCCAGAAACTTGCCCGAGGCAAACTGCGCAATCCCGACGGGCTTCGAGAACAGGGTGATTATAGTCCTATTTTCCATTTCGGAATGGAAAATCTGGCAGGTCGCCACGACCGCCATAATCGATCCGAAAAAGCCCAGCGCGCCCGAGCCGAAGTCGAAGACGAATTTCAGCTGTTCGTGCCCGAGATCGAGCGAAAGCAGGTATTTCGACGAGAGCACGAGCGCAAGCGCGACAAGCGCGGTTATTAGCATAAGCTTTTGCCCGAGCGTTTCGCGGAAAGTGTTTGCGGCTATCAGAAATGCGTTTCTCATTTTCTTTTCCCCACCGTTTTCTTGAAAAATTCGTCGAGCGGAATTTTCGCCGCCGATTCTGTTGCGACATTTGCCCCGAGCGACTTCGCGTAGGCTGAAATTTTCGCAAGCGTATCCGCGTCCGCGCCGTCGATGTCGAGCCTTGTGCGCCCGTCTATTTCGAGCAGTTTGTCGATTTCGCCCGTGGCGGCAATCCGCCCGCAGCTGAGCACCGCCACGCGCGAGCACAGCCGCTCCACTTCGCTCATAATGTGCGAACAGAGCAGAACGGTTTTGCCGTCTTCGCGCAGTCGCATTACGATTTCCGCCATATCCGAAGTGCCGATGGGGTCGAGCCCCGACGCGGGTTCGTCGAGCACCACGAGCTTCGGGTTGTGCACAATCGCCTGAGCAAGCCCCGCGCGCTGTACCATTCCCTTTGAATAGAGCGCGAGCGCGCGGTTGGCCGCGTCGGAAAGCCCGACGAGTGCTAACGCGGAACGCGCCGATTTTTCCGCCTCCGCCGCCGGCATTCCGCAAAGCTTTCCGTAAAACGACACGAGCTGGAAGCCCGTCATATACCTGTAAAAATAGGGGTTCTCGGGCAGATAGCCCACAAGCCGTTTTGTGTCCTTCGAGACGGGTTTGCCGAAAATTCTGCATTCGCCCGAATTTGCGCGGAGAAGTCCGAGCAGGATTTTTATCGTCGTGCTTTTCCCCGCGCCGTTCGGACCCACAAGCCCGAAAACTTCGCCCTCGCCGACGTCGAACGACACGCCGTCGAGAGCCTTTACAAGCAGGCCGCGTACGCCGTACTTGTAGTATTTTTTGATGTTTTTTATCTCGATTGCAGGTTGCATATCAAAGTTTGATTTTAAAGCCCCTGTAGGAAACGTCGGTAGAATCGTCACGCTCGTCCGCCGATTTTATGAAGTCCGCCATAACTTCGGCGATTTCGTCGGCGAACCTGCGCGTCTGCGATTCGTCGCCGACGGCGAGCAAATGCACCCTGCCGTCGTCGAGATTTTCCACATATCCGCAAACGTCGTAGCCCGCCGCGATATTCGAAACCTTGTAGCGGAAGCCGACCCCCTGAACGCGTCCAGAATACCAAACCTGCAACCTGTGTTTTTCCGATGCCATAAAATTTTTCTCCCACATCCGCCCCGCGCTTGCAACTTTTTTTACTCTCGGCAAAAAATTTGCGCTTGAAATGGGAACCGATTGAAATTTAATTTGTCCCAATACGAGTCGATAAAAGTTTATCAATCGAGCAAAGTAAAAACAGAAAGAACAAAATTGAAAAAGACAATCCTCTCAAGCTTGGCGGCGCTTGCCGCATTTACATCGGCAACCTACGCGGCTGAAAACGCGGCTGATACGAACGCGAACGAATACCTGAAGACATTCGGTATGATGATGTTCGAAAGAAACGGGCTTTCCGACCTCAAACTCACTCCAGCGGAATTCGACGTGTTCGTCTCGGGTATGAAAGATTCGCTTGACGGCAAGAAAATGCCCGCAAACATTCAGGAAATCGGTCCGAAAATGCTGCAGTACCTGCAGGCGCGCGCAGAGGCAAATCTGGCGAAGGAAGCCGAAAAAGCGGAGGCCGTCGCAGCGGAATACTGGAAAGAGCTTGAAAAGAAAGAGGGCATCAACAAAACCCAGTCGGGTTTGGCGTACGAAATCCTGAAAAAAGGCGACGGCAAAACCGCAAAGGAAGACTCCGACGTGACCGTTCTCTACACGGGAAAACTCATCGACGGAACGGTGTTCGACTCCACCGATAAGGCGGGCGGCAAACCCGTAACATTCAATCTCGGCAAGGTTATCCCCGGATTCCGCGAAGGTCTGCAGAAAGTCGCAAAGGGCGGTAAAATCCGCCTGCACATTCCCGCAAAACTCGGCTACGGCAAACAGCCCGTTCCCGGAATTCCCGTGAACTCGACGCTTATCTTCGAAGTGGAGATGGTCGACGTAGACGCGGCTCCCGCGGCAGTTCCCACACCGACTCCAGCTCAACCTGCTCAATAAGCGAAAAGCAAACACTTTCAAACCGCTCCGAACGGGGCGGTTTTTTTTGCGGAAATTTTCGCGTTTTAAACTTTCGAACGGTAAAATCGCCCGCATCGAATTTGTTTCCGATACGCACGCAAAAAAGAATGGAGTTAAAAACTTGACTTCAGGGGACGGATTGAAATTATCGGAAGGATTTACACGGGCGGTAGCGCAGTCTGGCTAGCGCATCTGGTTTGGGACCAGAGGGTCGTGGGTTCGAATCCCACCCGCCCGACACTTTAAAAGCCCGCAATTTTAGGGAGTAGCTCACACAACCTTTCCTTAAACTCGTAAGCCAGCTTTATCGCTGGGTTGTTCTCAAAAAACTTTTCCAATCGCTCTCGTTCTTCGGCTTTCAACCTATCTCCACGCTTTCGCAATGGATATGTCAACTTTCTATTCCATCTTACTTCTTCCTGTGCTTGTTTGAAATTCAAGCGAAGCACGAATGAGATTTTGCCGCAGGCAAAAGACCCGAAGGGCGAGACGGTTTGCATATGCAAACGCGAGTCAAAATTCCATAAAGTAGTACACACCAATCTTATTAGATGGAAACTGTCCGCCACTACCCGTCGGGATTTTCGCCGCCGAGCACCGCAAGCGAGCAGCCTGCACGTTCCGCCGACTTGAGCGCAAAGGTCAACGCCTCCGCTTTCGGCTTGTCAGCGAATGCGCTGTGCATGCGGTACGCGTAGTCGAGGTATGGCTCGACAAGCCCGTTGGAATAGGAAAAGTGGGGATGCGGCGATGAATGCGATTTTAGCCTTTTGCGCATCCTTTACGAACAGGTTGATATTCGAGTTTCTCTGCGAAAACGTGAAGTCTTTCCTGTTCGAATCAGTCGGCTTGGCGGTTTACGCGGGAAGTCTTTGCGAAAATATGCCGGCAACGGCGATTGCGATTGTCGTTGTAAATGTTCTTCTTCTCATTGTTTTAAGCAGTGGTTTATCGTTTCGCTGAGCTTCCGATTCGCCGTTTTGTCAAGCCTACAAATAAAACTTGCAAGTGTGTTGGTACGTGTCGATAATCCACAGCCGATGACGAATTTTCATTTCTGTTTTCAATCGATATGGCGGAGCTGATTGATTTGACCGCCGAAGCCGCCGAAAAGAGGCGCGCATACCTTGTTGGCATCCGCCGTATAGGGGAATCGGAGGGCGGCGCAAACGCACTTCTCGACGAACTTTCCGAGCTTGTTTCGAATCTCGACATCGATGTTGTCGGGCGCGAAATCGTGTTGTTGCGCGAGCCGTCGGCGCATTATTTTGTGGGTACGGGCAAGTTCGAGTCAATTGTCGCATCGGCTCGCGGGGTAGACGCCGACTGCATTGTCTTCGACGACGAGCTTTCTCCCGCGCAGCAGCGCAACTGGGAGAACGCTTCGAATCTGGAAATCGTCAACAGGCAGGAGGTCATTTTGGACATTTTCGCAGCCCGCGCCCAGACGCGAGAGGCCCGTCTGCAGGTGGAGCTTGCGAAGCTTGAATACTCGCTTCCGCGCCTGCACCGCGCGTGGTCGCACCTCGACAGGCAGCGGGGCGGCGGCGTAACCCAGCGCGGCGGCGGCGAAAGCCAGCTCGAGCTTGACAGGCGTTTTATCGGCGAACGCATTGCCAAGCTGAAAATCGAGCTTGAAAAAGTCGCCACTATGCGCGGTGTACAGCGCAAGCGGCGTATGCGCGTGCCCGTGCCGACTGCGGCGGTAGTGGGCTACACGAACGCGGGTAAGTCGTCGCTGATAAACGCGCTTTCGAATAGCTCGCTTCTGGCGCAGGACAAGCTTTTCGCCACGCTCGACCCCACCACGCGCCGCCTCGCGCTTCCCGACGGCTCGGAGATTCTGCTTACCGATACCGTGGGTTTTGTCAGAAAGCTTCCGCACAGATTCGTTGACGCATTCAAGTCGACGCTCGAAGAGGCGGTTGTGTCCGACTTTCTTCTGCACGTTGTGGACTGCTCCAACCCCGACGCATCCGAACACATCAAGACAACGTTTTCAGTTTTGCGCGAACTCGGCGCGGACGAGAAGAAAATAATCACCGTGATGAACAAGACCGACGCGGCGACCGACCAAGCGCATATCTACGATCTCCGCGCGGCATTTCCCGACGCGGTGTGGATAAGCGCAAAAACGGGAGTCGGGTTGCCCGAACTGCTTTCGAAAATATCCGCGCTTGTGTCGGCTCAGTCGCGGGCTATGCGCCTTTTGATTCCGCACCCGCAATATGCGGCGGTTGCCGAGCTGCATTCGTTGGGGGCTGTGGTATCGGAACGCCAGACGGGCGAAGGTTGCGAAATTTTCGCCAGAATCCCGACCCGAGCCGCCGCAAAATTCGAAAGGTGGCGGAAATAAAACCGCGCCCCTAAAATCAAGAGGGCAGGGTGTTGATCCGGCCTGCATTTAGAAAGTTGACAAAATCCGTCGGCAGTTCATCTTGAGCTGAATGGAAAAAACCGTATTTTCAGCCGATTATAAAAGAATCGACCGCGCCGAAGCCCTCGAGCTTTTGACGAAGGCAAACGTTGTCGAGCTGGGCGAACGCGCCGACGCGGCGCGCAGGGTGCGCCACGGAAATTCGGCGTACTACGCGGTGAACGCGGCGATAACCTATTCGAATATCTGCGAGGCGTTGTGCCCGATTTGTTCGTTCTCGCGCAAGGAGGGGCAGGCGGGGGCTTATTTACTTACCCCCGAAGACGTTCGCAAACGCGCCGAGGCTTTCTCGAAAAAGGGCGCGGAGGAAATCCACATCATAGGCGGAATGTATTCGAAACTGCCGCTCGAGTATTATCTGGATGTCGTACGCGCGGTCAAGTCGGCCGACTCCAAGCTCAACGTTGTCTCTTTTACGGTTTCCGAGTGTGTGCTGATGTCGCGCGTTTCGGGCAAAAGTTTGGAGGAGGTAATCGGGCTTTTAACGGACGCGGGCACTGGCGCGCTTCCGGGGGGCGGCGCGGAGATTTTCGACGAATCCGTCCGCGCCAAGATTTCGCCAAACAAACTCACCGCCGAGCAGTGGCTCGGCGCGATGCGCACCGCCCACAAATGCGGTCTGAAGACGAACGCCACGATGCTTTACGGGCACATCGAAACGCCCGAGACAATAGTTGACCACCTTTTGCGCCTGCGCGAACTTCAGGACGAAACGGGCGGATTCAAGGCGTTTGTTCCGCTCCCGTTCAGGCGCGGCGAAAGCGCGATTCCGTCGAAGGCTTCGGGCGTGTACGACCTCAAAATCTGCGCACTTGCGCGTTTGGTGCTCGACAATTTTCCGCATATCCGCGTTCCGATTCCACATTTCGGAGACAGAATGGCGCAGATACTTCTGAACTTCGGCGCGGACGACATAGGCGGCACGCATTGGCAGGAAGAGGTTGCCGTTGCCGCTGGCGCGCCGAAAACCGAGCGCAGCGAAAACTTTATGCGCGGCGTGATTGCGGGCGCGGGTTTCGAGCCAGTAAAGTGCAATTCCAATTATGGGGCGTAGTTTCGGCAGAGTTTCGTACATAAACAGCATTCCGCTGTTTTGCGCCGATTCGCCGTTTTCGATTGTCGAAGACGTGCCGTCGCGGCTGAATGCGGCGGTTGCGCACGGAGGCTTGGATATTTCGCTGATTTCGCGCTGGGAGTATCCGCGGGTCGAGAAAGACTACGCGCCGCTTCCCGAGTATTGCATAGGCGGCGGGGGAGAAATTATGTCGGTGAAGATATTTTCGCGCGTTCCAGCCGAGTCGCTCGGCGGCGGGAGCATTTTCATAACGTCGCAGACGGGAACTTCGTCGCGGGCGTTCCGCTATCTGCTCGAAAAAAAATACGGCTACGATATTTTCAAACTTCCGAGGATGTCCGTCTCCGCCGCCGATGCAGTGCTGTTTATAGGCAACGCCGCGCTTTCGTTCGACGCTTCCGCGTATCCGTACGTTTACGACTTGGGCGAAATGTGGCGCGCCGAAACGGGGCTTGAAATGATATATGCAATAGCCGTAATCCGCCGCGACATCTACGCGGAAACGGCGAGGGCGGTAGCCGACTATTTCGGAAAATCGCTCGCGCTTTTTGCCTCCCGCCGCGCCGATGTCGTGAAGCTTGCGGGCGAGCGTTTTTTTGAGTCGGAGGGCGTGCGTTTGGGCGCGGACGTTCTCGACAAATACTATTCGCGTCTGGTCTACAAATTCGACGCGGACAAATTCGACAAAATTTTCAACTATGTGGAGGCTTTGAGACCTTATGGGTATCTTTGAGAAAGTGGAATCGGGCGGGCGTATCTCGGGGGCTGAGGCTTCGGAGCTTTTCGAAATGCCGCTTTTCGACTTGGCTAAGATGGCGGACATCCGCCGCCGCCAAGCCGACTCTTCGGACGAAGTGGGCTACATCGTCAACCGGATGGTGAACTACTCGAACATTTGCAATGCGCGCTGCAGGTTCTGCGCGTACCACGCAAAGTCGGGGGTAGTCGCACCGTACAGGCTCACCGACGACGAAATTTTCGACCTCTGCGCCGATGCCGTCAAGCGCGGAGCTACCGAGCTTATGCTGCAGGGAGGCTTGCACCCAGACTTCCGTCTCGAATGGGCGGAGGGCATTTTGCGCCGAATCAAGGCGGCTTTTCCGAATTTCTGGCTTCACGTTTTTTCGCCGTCGGAAATCGTCTGGTTCGCGCGAAGTGCCGATATTTCGGTGCTCGAGTGTCTGAAGCGGCTGAGAGCGGCGGGGGCGGATTCCGTTCCGGGAGCTGCCGACATTCTCGTGCCGCGCGTGCGTTCGGAGGTTTGCGGCAACAAGTGCACTGTGGACGAATGGCGCGAAGTTATGCGCTCGCTTTCGAAGCTCGGTATGTGCTCTTCGGCGACGATGACTTTCGGTATCGGCGAAACGCTCGCCGAGCGTATGGAGCACCTCGACTGCGTGCGCCGAATTCAGGACGAAACGGGCGTGTTCAAGGCGTTCATAGCGTGGCCCGTTGCGCCCGAAAACACCGAGATTGAGGGCAAAGTTCCGCGCGTTG
The DNA here is from genome assembly GCA_949293415.1 of uncultured Verrucomicrobiota bacterium. GTDB lineage: Bacteria > Verrucomicrobiota > Verrucomicrobiia > Opitutales > Intestinicryptomonadaceae > Merdousia. Next base: position 79,161 of record CASFDK010000044.1, on the reverse strand, counting down.
GCTTCCCCGAATTTCTGAAGATGCTGGCAGTGTCGCGCATATTTTTGGACAACGTCAAGTATGTGCAGTCGGGCTGGCTGACGGAGGGCTTGAGGGCGGCGGAAATCGCGCTTCTCTTCGGTGCGAACGATGTCGGCGGCGTGCTGATGGACGAAATGGTCGTCCGCGCGGCGGGAATCGACAACAGGGCGACGGCGGCGAATATGCGCCGCATAATATCGAACGCGGGCTTCAGACCGCGCGAGCGCGACGGACTCTACAACACGTTAAAATCTTTCGAAAAATGAAATTTGCAATCACACCCTGTCCCAACGACACGTTTGCGTATTACGCGCTGATAAAAGGCATTGTGCCGTCGGATTTCGAATTCGTCTTCGACGATATCGAGGCGTTGAATCTGGCGGCGGAGCGCGGGGAATATCCGATAACCAAGATGTCGTTTGCAAACTATCTCGCCTGTTCCGACAAGTACGAGCTGCTCGACGCGGGCGCGGCGTTGGGCGAGGGCACGGGGCCCGTTCTCGTCGGGACGGACGAAGCTTTCGACGAAACGTGCAACGTTGCCGTCCCCGGTTTGAACACAACCGCCGCGCTTCTGCTGAAATACCGCTGCGGCAAAAACGTCAAGATGACGCCGATGTATTTCCGCTCGATACTCGGCGCGGTTTCGTCGGGCAAATTCCGCGCGGGCGTTCTCATACACGAGGGCAGGTTTGTCTTCGAATCGGCGGGCGCAAAGCTGCTCTGCGACTTGGGCGCGTATTGGAGCGAAAAAACTTCGTTGCCCGTGCCGCTCGGCTGCATCTGCGTGCGCCGCGATTTCTCCGCGCTCAAAGCGCAAATAGAAAACGCAATCCGCGACAGTTTGAAAGTCGCCTTCGACAACCCCGGGGCGGCGTATCCGTATGTCGGAAGTATGGCGCAGTATCTTGAGGACGACGTTTTGCAAAAGCACATTTACGCATTTGTCAACAGGCACACGTTCGATATTTCGCCCATCCGCGGCAGGCTTCTGGAGGAGCTTTCGAAATGTTAAGGGCTGTATTTTTCGCGACGAGGCTCGAGGCCGCGCATGTGCTAGCCGACAAATCGTTCGGCTACGAGCAGATTTGCGCCGAGCCTTTCCGCGTGTGGCGCAACGGGAAAAATCTGATAGTCGTAACGGGAATCGGGCTTGTGAACGCCTCGCTCGGTTTCGCGTGGGCGGCGGACAAATTCGGGTTTTCCGACGCGCTCAACATCGGCTCGGCGGGCGCGACGATTGCCGACGAATCCGCCGAACCCGACCCGTCGGTAATGGGTAGGGTCTGCAGCATTTCGCAGGTCGTCTGTCTCGAGCCATACAACGAACTTTCGCTCGACATCGCCTGCGGCGGCGAACGGCTCGTAACAAGCAGCCGCCCCGTGAAGACCCGCGCCGACCGCATTGCCGCGGGCAAATTTGCGCCGCTTGTCGATATGGAGGGCTACGCGTTCGCAAGAGCGGCGGCGATTTACGGCAAAAAGCTTTCGATGGTGAAAATGGTCACCGACTTTTCGCAGGAATGCGACATCGTTGCGAACAACGAGAAAATGGCGGTGCGTTTCGCCGAAATGCGCCAATTGTGGATTTAAAACAGGATGGACGACTACAACAAAAAACGGCTTTTAAAGCTCTGCGCGTTCGGGGTGCTGTGCGTTGTCCTTGCCGCTCTCTGGACTTTCCTTGTCTGGCGCGACGAAATAACCGTAATGCTTGCCGAGCTCGGCGAATTTTTCCGCGACGGCGTGAAGTTTTTGGACGGCGTGCCGCTGATATGCTATTCGCTGGTGATTTTCGCATTGCCGATTTTCTTCCTGCCCGTAACGCCCGTGTTCATTTTGGCGGCGGCGCGCGCCGACGAATCGTCGTACGCGGTGGTGCTGTTTTTCTGCCTTTTGGGGATAACTGCGAACGTGATTGTCTCCTACTTCATATCGCGTAAATTCGGCGCGGTTTTGCGCGGAGTGTTGGCAAAGCGCGGCGTGTGCATTCCGAAAGTTCCGACCTACGAGCAGTACGAACTTGTCTTTTTGATGCGTATGATACCGGGGAACCCGCTTGCGGTTCAGAACTACGTTTTGGGCGCGGCGGACGTTTCGTTCTTCAAATACGCTGTCGTTTCGCTGCCGATTCAGTACATACAAGTGGCGGTGTATGTCTACTTCGGCGAGGGAATTTTCGACGGCGGAATTTCGAAAATCATTCTCGGCTCGAGTATGCTGATGGTAATCGCCGTCGTTGCGCGAATGCTCGAAAAACGCTACGGGCACAAACTGAAAAAATCCGATGGAATTTCTGAGGCAAAGTGACGAAATATTGACGGTGGGCGAATTCTCGTGCCGCTTCAAAATGCTCGTGAAAACGTCCGTTCCCGAGCTGTGGCTCAGCGGCGAAATCTCGAACCTGAAAACCTATTCGAGCGGACACACCTATTTCACCCTAAAGGATGCCGACGCGGCGGTTTCCGCCGTGCTTTTCAAGGGCAGCGCGCGCGCGGTTTCGTTCCCGCTGCGCGAGGGGATGAAGATTTTAGCGTTCGGCGAAATATCGGTATACGAACAGCGCGGCAGCTACCAGCTGGTCGTCAGAGCCGCGCTGCCAGACGGCGCGGGGACGCTTTCGGAACGCTTCAACGCGCTCAAAAAAAAGCTTTCCGAAGAGGGGCTTTTCGGCTCGTCCCGCAAAAAACCGATACCCGCGCTTCCCGAAAATATCGGCGTGATAACCTCGCCCACGGGCGCGGCGATACGCGACTTCTGCAGGATTTTGACGCGGCGCGGATGGCGCGGAAACGTCTGGATTCTGCCGTCGCGCGTGCAGGGCGCGGAGGCTGCGGGCGAGATTGCAGCGCAGGTTTCCGCCGCCCAAACCCGCATTCTGCCGAACGGTTCGCGCTTCGATTTGCTCGTTTTGATGCGCGGCGGCGGAAGTTTGGAGGATTTGTGGCCGTTCAACGAAGAGGTTGTAGCCCGCGCCGTTGCCGCTTCCGAAATTCCGACGATTTCGGCGGTCGGGCACGAAATAGATTTCACGCTTTCCGACTTCGCCGCCGACCTTCGCGCCGAGACTCCAAGCGCGGCGGCGGAATATATCTCGAGCGCGTTCGTCGAAATGCTTTCGACTCTGCGCGAGACTTTTTCGGCGGTCGAAAAGCGCGTGCAACACGCAATAGATATGCTCAGAATGCGGATAGATTCCGATTCCGACTTACTCGAGGCAAACTCGCCGGTCTCGAAAGTGGCAAACCTCGACTTGCGGCTGGGCGAAATGTCCGTCCGTTTGGAGTCGCTTTCAATGCGGCACGTTCACAAAATGCGCGCGGGGCTTTCAGAATTGCGCGCCGACTTTGCCGCGGTAGCGCCGAAGGCTAGGCTTGCAATGCTCGCCGAACGTCTCGATTCCCTCTCGAAACAGCTCGACATTTTGGGGGTTGAAAACACTCTCATGCGCGGATTCGCGTTGCCGACCGACGACGGGGGAAAGACGCTTTCGGCGTCGGAGCTCGGCGTGGGGAAGCCATTCAATTTGCGTTTCCGCGACGGAAGCGCGGTCGTCAGACCCGAGTCGGTTGAGCGGCGGGAAAAGTGAACCGCCCGACTTTCCCCCGCAATTTAAATGTTGTAAAAAACAACCCGAATAATAACCTCCCGTTTTATGAAAAAATTTATCCCGATTTTCGCCCTCCCGATTTTAGCGACAACCGCGGCATTTGCCGCCGATTCAATCGACGCCGTTGCCTGTATGGGCAGGGTCGTGCCGGAGGCGAGAATTTCGAAACTCACGGCGGCTTCTCCCACGGGAGCGCAGCCCGTAGTCAAAAGGCTGTTCGTCAAAAAAGGCGACTTCGTAGAAGCGGGCGCGCCAGTGGCGGAAATTGCGGGCATCGACAAGGCGAAGGCCTCGCTCGACCACGCGGAGGCGGTGCTTGCGGCCGTTCGCACGGCTTCGGCAATCCGCGTGCAGCAACAGAAGAATCTCGCCGCCGATATGCGCGGTTCGTTCGACCAGAACCGCGAAATTCTCGACGAAAAAGACCCGCCGCGCCGCGAGCGCGAGGAAATCGAATACGAGCAGAAATCGCTCGCCCGCAAAATCGCGCAGGCAGACGGCATGCTGAAGCTCGTCGAGGCGAACGAGAAAAACGTCGTCGCCGAAGCGGAGGCGGTCGTTGCGGAATCGAAAAAACATTTCGAGGAGTTCACTCTCAAGTCCCCGATTTCGGGAGAGATTATAGAGCTTAACTGCGAACTGGGCGAAGCCGTCGGCGGCGAAGGCGTGTGCGAAATCGCAAACACGAAAAATATGTTCGTCAATGCCGAGGTCTACGTTTCGGACATCGCGAAAATCAAAAACGGCGCAAGGGCGGAAATCACTTCGGACGCGCTCGGCAAAAAAGTGTTCTCGGGAAAAGTCGTGCAGATTTCGGGCTATGTGAAGTCGAACAGACTGTTCAGCACCGACCCGAGCGACTACTCGAACACGCGCGTTGTCATCGCGAAAATACGCCTCGACGATTCGGTCCCCTTCCGCAATCTCATCGGCTCGCAGGTCGAAGTAAGAATACTTTCGAAGTAAAGTGGCGCAGTCGGGGAAAAGTCTGTTCGAGAAAATCATGCCGCTCGGCATTCCGCTCGCGTGGCTTCAGCTGGCGTCGGAAAGCAAGCGGTTCGCGGTGGCTATTGCGGGCATAACCTTTGCCGTGGCGATGATGCTCTTCCAAATGGGGCTTCAGAAGGCACTCTATAAACAGGTACTCGGGCCCCTGCTGCTGCTCGACGGTCAGGTAATGGTTGTCGGCTCGCACTACGAATATTTCGGAGTGGGCAGGGGGTTTGCGAATATCAGACTCCATCAGGCTTTGGCGAATCCCGACGTTGTGGAGGCGAACGCGGTCAAGCTCGGTTGCGCGTCGTTCAAAAACGTCGAAGACGGCAGGGAACGCGACATTTTTCTTATCGCATTCGATCCTTCGAAAAAAGTTTTTTTGTCCGAAGATATTTTAAAACAACAAAACTTGTTGAAAACACACGGCAACGTTTTATTCGATTCCCTTTCACGCTCGCAGTACGGCAACGTAGGAGGGCTTTTCGAAAGAGACGGCAGGGTAAGGACGGAAATTGCGGGGGTGAAATCCGACATCGTGGGGCTGATAAAAATAGGTCCGACATTCGCCGCCGACGGAAACGTACTTATGAGCCTTGCGACCCTCGAAGAGTTCTGGCCGCACGATCCTTCGGGCGTAAGCAACGTGGGCGTGCTCAAACTCCGCAAGGGAGCGGATGCAGAAAAAGTGGCGCAGTCGCTCAGCAAAATGTACCCCGAAAGCGTCAGGGTGGTGACGAAAGAGCAGTTCGTGAAGTCCGAAAAAGCCTACTGGGGCGAGCGCACGCCTATCGGCTTTGTAATCGGAGCGTCGATGGCGGTTGCGATTTTCGTGGGCGCGGTGATTGTCTACCAAATTCTCTACACCGACGTTTCCGACCACATCCCCGAATACGCCACTCTGAAGGCGGTGGGCTTTGCCGATTCGTTCTTTGTGTGGATAATCGTGCAGGAGTCTTTTATTCTGTCGTTCCTCGGGTTTATTCCGGGCGCGTTGCTTGCCGAACTGTTGTATTTTATGACGCGCGAGATTGCGGGAATGCCAACTTATATGTCGGTCGAGAGCCTCTTGACGGTGTTCGGTCTTTCGCTTTCGATGTGCGTTGCGGCTGGTCTTTTGGCAACGCGCAAACTCAGAAACGCAAATCCCGCCGATATTTTCTGACAAAAATTTCAACCGCAAAAAACCGGAGAATTTTCGATTTTCTCCGGTTTTTTTTATTTCCGCTTTGCGGCTCTTTTCATCCGCCGAAGTTTCGCGGCGTAAATGCGCAAAATTCGGTCTTCGGTAATTTTCATGTTTTTGTCTGCGGCGATTGCAACCCCGCTTTTCATATAGTAGGGCGTGCGCTCGCGCAGAAGATTTGCAATGCGCTCTCTGGGATTTTCTACGTTCAAAAGTGGGCGTTTGTCGTTGCTAGATACGCGTTCGAAAATTTCGTCGGGAGTGCTGAAAAGCACGACGCTCACTCCCTTCGATTTCACAAGCTCGGGCATTCCGTCGCGGCAACACAAACCGCCGCCGCAGGCAATCACGCAGTTGTGGTCGGGATGTCCGCTTTCGATAAATTCGCGCTCCATCTTGCGGAATTTTGCCTCGCCGAATTTTGCGAAAATATCCTTGGTTTCCATTCCGCAGAGCTTTTCGATTTCGGCATCGGAATCGAGAAAACGAAACCCGAGACGGGCGGCGACTTTCCTGCCAATCGACGACTTTCCCGTACCCATAAAGCCAAGCAAATACAGGTTTGGACAGTCTTCGACCTTCCGCTCTCGTTTCATTCTTATTCCTTCCTACCATCGATATTGCCCTTTTCAAGCCTTATTAACGGGTTTAGTAGAAAATGAAACGAATCCCGTTTGTTCTATCTGACAAGCATATCAAATAGTTTTCGGAAACGAACAAAATAAGTTCGAAACAGCAAAGCCATTGAACGGTGTTCCGCCGTTCAATGCGAACTTATACAGAAAAGGCGCGACTATAGTCGCGCCGAAGTATCACAAGAAGGAACGAAGTTCCGACGACTGGCGCGGCTCGCGCCCGAAGTTCGGACGTCAAGGGCTTCGCCTTTTGCTATTTGGTTTCGGCAACAAACAAAATAAGTTCGAGCAAACAAAGCCATTGCGAAGCAATGCGACCTTATACAGAAAAGGAGGCAACTATAGTTGCCTCCGCAGCATCACAACTCCCGAACGGAGTTCGGGCGTCAAGGGCTTCGCCTTTGCTCAGCCGGGGGGCCAGTGGAAGGGGCGGCCTCCGAGGATGTGTATGTGCAGGTGCGGGACAGTTTCGCCCGCCATCAGCCCATTGTTTATGACAACCCGAAACCCGTCGTCCAAATCGCAAAGCTTGGCGATCTTGGGAACGGTGAGCATCAAGTGGGCGAGAATTTCGGCATCGCAATCCTCCGCTTTGGCAAGCCTTTCAATGGGCTTGACGGGGAAGAGCAACACGTGGGTGGGTGCCTGCGGATTGATGTCGTTTATCGCGGCGCAAACATCGTCGCGGTAAACAATCTTCGAGGGAATCTCGCCGTCGAGTATTTTCTCGAAAAGAGTTTTCATAGTCCGAAAGGATAGCGCAACGCCGCTACAATGCAACAGGTTTTTTTGGGAATTTTGCGGATGCGTCAAATGAAGATAATCTCGATGTTGTCGAGGGTAAAACGCGCAAGATATGACTCGATAACCTCCATATTCTCGAGGTACTCCGATTTGCGCTTCGGGGTGAGTCGGGCATTGGGGGCGATTCCCGCACGCTCAAGCCCCGATACAATCAACACCGCCCGCCCGTAGCCCGCAAGCCGTTTCGCGCAGTCGGATACGGCGACAAAGGCAAAGAGCGGGTCGAAATGCACATTTTCGAAATCGAGAAACTCGAGATGCGCATCGGGGTCGTAGAGACGCAGGATTTTTTTCGCGAAAGGCTCGAGGTCGATATCGGCGCTTCCGCTCCTAATAGCCAACTCAATGCCGCCCGACGCATCAGCAAAAACGTCGTTGGCAAAGGGAGAACCCGCGGCGAGCAGGGCGTTCAACAACCTCAACTTTGAATTCTTGCGCATGGGGCTTAGAAGAGGTTCGCGGTTGCGTCGAAATCGGGCGAAGAATGCCTTGCCAGCCACGGAATGTCGACATTTTCAAAGCCGTCGAGCCCGCAGACGAAAAGCAAAAGCAATGCACAAGCGAGCGCGTCGTAGGGCGCACAGTGCCATTTTCTGCGGCGGGGCGGGCAAAATTTTTCGGCGAGTGCATCGAGCCTTTCGCGCAGGGAAAACGCGTCGATTGCCGCCGAAAGCTTCGCCGATTCGAGGTCGGGGAAAAGCCTCTTGAGCAGGGCGCAAGTGTCGAGCCACGGCGACCACGCGGCGATCTGCCCGCCGCGGGCGAAGTCGGGGACAATGGCCGGCGCGGGAACGGCATCGCGCAACAGACCGTCTTCGACCGATGCGTTGTGCGCCATGAAAATTCCGCTTTTGCGCATTTTGCAAAACTCGCCGATATGCTCTGAAAAGGGCTTGTGGGCAAAGGCTTCGGCGTTGTCGATACCGAAAAATTCGGCATCGCGCTGCGGAATTTTCGTCTTCGGGGCGCATATCGAAGTGTACATTCCGACAACCTCTCCGCGCTCGATTTTCGCAGCGGCAAATTCCACCACGCCGATTTTCCTCGAGCCTTCGAAGTCTACTGCCAATATCGGAATATTTATGTTTTTCATCTTGCGAAAACGTCCGCGCTTTGAAAATATTAGTGCTATGGATATCGAAAGTTTCAAGATTTTTATTAACGAAATGGCGGACAAGAGCGGCGGGTACATAGCCGCAAATTTCGGCAAAAAAATCCACGTAGATTTGAAAAAAGACGCATCCCCCGTAACCGAAATAGACCGCAATACGGAGCTTATGTTGCGCGAGGCAATTCGGAAAAAATTTCCGAACCACGGAATAATCGGCGAGGAATTCGGCAACGTCAACGAAGATTCCGAATTCCAGTGGGTGCTCGATCCCATCGACGGAACGAAATCGTTCATTTCGGGAGTGCCGCTTTTCGGCACGCTTATCGGGCTTCGCTTTCGCGGCGAGCCGATTCTCGGGCTAATCAACCAGCCGATTCTCAAAGAGCGAATCGTGGGCGACTGCAAAACGTGCCTTTTCAACGGCGTGCAAGTCAATCCGTCGAAAAAGACCGACACAAAATCGATAACCCTGCTGACCTCCGACAGCCGATATTGCCGCAACCTGCATTCGGAAAAGGGCTGGGCGGCTCTCGAAAGGGAGGCGGCGATTGCCAGAACTTGGGGCGACTGCTACGGTTATATGCTCGTCTGCCGCGGCTTGGCGCACGTTATGTGCGACGCAATACTGGAAGTGTGGGACCTTACCGCAATCCTGCCCGCCCTGCGCGGCTGCGGTGCGGCTTTCAGCGACTGGCACGGCGGCGACAATATCGGCAAGGACGGTCTGATTGCCTCGTGCACTCCCGAACTGCACGCCCAAGTGCTGAAAACGCTCAACCCCGAAGAGTAGGGGCGTGCAGCCTAAAGAAAAATCGGGTAGTAGCGTTGCATATAAAGTGTTGACTAAGCGGGCGGATGTGTCATCCTCTCCGCTTAATATTTTTAACGAGAGCGTATAAATAGCGCGTAAACAGGCAAATATATGTCATTGATAGTACAGAAATACGGCGGAACGTCTGTCGGCGATACCGGCAGGATTTTGAACGTCGCCAAACGCATTAAGACTTTCGTAGACGGCGGGAATCAGGTTGTCGTCGTCGTCTCCGCCCGCAGCGGCGTTACGAACGAGCTAATCGCTCGCGCAAAAACCTTCTCGCCGGAACCCGACGAACGCGAAATGGATATGCTTCTTGCCGTCGGCGAACAGGAAACAATCGCCCTTACGGCGATGGCTCTTCACTCGCTCGGCGTAAAGGCGGTCTCGCGCACGGGCGCACAGGCGGGCATAATCACCGACGACGCGCATACGCGCGCAAGAATCGTCGAAATCACCGGCGGAGACATCCGCGAGTGCCTCGACAGAGGCGAAGTTGTAATTGTCGCGGGTTTTCAGGGAATCGACCGCCACGGCAATGTCTCGACCCTCGGGCGCGGCGGCAGCGACCTTTCGGCAATCGCATTGGCGGCGGCTCTCAAGGCGGACGTCTGCCAAATCTACACCGACGTAAGCGGCGTTTACACCGCCGACCCGCGCGTGGTGAAAAACGCGCGCAAGATTCCCGAAATGTCGTACGAAGAACTTTTGGAAATGGCGTCTCTCGGCTCGAAGGTAATGCAGGCAAGGAGCGTCGAATTTGCGCAGAAACACAACGTGGTTTTCGAAGTGCGCTCAAGCTTTAACAACGAACCCGGAACAATAGTGAAATCGGAAGCACCCTCATTGGAAGACGTCGTAATCAGCGGCGTTGCAATAGACAGAAACCAGACGAAAGTCACCGTAAGCGACATACCCGACAAGCCCGGAACGGCGGCGGACATCTTCCGCGAATTGGGCGAAGCGGGCATCGTGGTGGATATGATTGTTCAGAACGTCGGACGCGGCGGAAAGGCCAACCTGACCTTCACGGTATCGAAAGACGACGCGGCGAAGGCGGAAAAAGTCCTCCGCGCACACTGCGACGGCATAAAGGGCGCGACGGTTTCGATTACGGGCGACATCGCAAAAGTTTCGGTCATCGGCACAGGAATGCGCTCGCACAGCGGCGTTGCGGCAAAGTTCTTCCAGACTCTCGCCGAAAACAGCATCAACGTGCAGATTATCACGACAAGCGAAATCAAGATTTCGGTCGGAATCTCGCTCGAAGACGCAGACCTTGCGGCGAACGCGCTCCACGCGGCATTCGCGCTCGACAAGTAGTTTTCATTCGACCGAACCGCCGCCGAACGCGGGGCGACCCCCCTCGGCGGGGTTCGGTTTTATCACGGTTTTAATCGCAATACGGCGGGATGCGCCGAAGAAATATGGAATACACAAGTACACGTGGACAAAGTAAAAATCTCGGATTCTCTGAAGCCGTTTCTGAGGGTTTGGCACCCGACGGCGGTTTGTACGTTCCCGCGTCGATTCCCGACATCTCGGGCAAACTGCCCGAGTGGGAGGGGCTTTCTTACGCCGACCTGTGCTTCGAATTCCTCAAAATATTCGCAACCGACATCCCCGAAGCCGATTTGCGCGAAATCGTTTCGGCATCGTACACAAAGTTCGACGACCCGCGCATAGCCCCGCTTACAAAATTTTCCGACGACCTCTATCTGCTCGAACTTTACCACGGTCCGACCTTGGCGTTCAAAGATTTCGCGCTGCAACTTGTGGGAAGCTTGTATGAATATCTGCTGTCGAAAAGCGGCAGGAAAATCAACGTCCTCGGCGCGACAAGCGGCGACACGGGGAGCGCGGCAATCAACGGTCTGCTCGGCAAAAAGAACGTAAACATTTTCATACTGTATCCCGAGGGCAGAATCTCGCCGCTTCAGGAACGCCAAATGACGTGCACGGGCGCGGAAAACGTCTTTCCGATTGCGATACGCGGCACGTTCGACGACGCGCAGTCGATAGTGAAATCGCTTTTCGGCGACTTGGACTTCAAGGCGCAGTGGAATCTTTCGGCGGTAAATTCGATAAATCTTGCGCGAATCCTCGCCCAGTGCGTCTACTACATCTACGCGTGGCTGCAGCTGCCCGCGCAGAAGCGCGGCAATGTCGAATTTATCGTGCCCACGGGCAATTTCGGCAACGTGTTTGCGGGATGGCTTGCCCACAAGGCGGGCTTGCCGGTAAAGAAATTCAGGGTTGCGACAAACCAAAACGACATCCTTTACAGGCTCTTCAATTCGGGTGTCTACGAAGTTTCGGAGGTTTCGCCGAGCTGCGCGCCGTCGATGGACATCCAAGTGGCGTCGAATTTCGAACGCTTCATATACTATTTCACAAACGGCGATACCGCGAAAGTCCGCGAGATTATGTCGGCGTTCAAGCGCGACGGCAAATGGGTTTTCGAAGACTTCAGGGCGGACGACTTTTGCGCCTCGAGAATGTCCGACGGCGAAATCGCGACGACAATCGTCGAAATCTACAAAAAGTACGGTAAGGTTATCGACCCGCACACGGCATGCGCTTTCAAGGACATTTCGGGCAACACGACGAAAATCGTGCTCTCGACGGCGCACGCGGCGAAATTTCCGCAACTGATAGAATCGGTGTTGGGCATCCATCCGACTGCGGAATCGCTTGAACGTCTGTTGGACAGGAAAATCGTCAAGGAAATCGCCGCCGCCGACGAATCGGTAATCCGCGCATACATACAGTCGCGCGGCATTAGATAGCCCGTCCGATTGGAGGCGGGCGGGCGTTTCGTAAATCCTACAGTACGGCGGACGCGCCCGTTTTGCGCGCGTTTGCCGAAGTGCAATCCGTAAAGACAAATACTCGAAAGGACAAAAAAATGGGCAACAAGAAAATTTTCATATACGACACAACCCTGCGCGACGGCACACAATGCGAAGGCGTTTCGCTTTCCGTTGCGGCAAAATTAAGACTCGCCGAAAAGATGGATAAGTTCGGCTTCGACTTCATCGAGGGCGGCTGGCCGGGGTCGAACCCGCGCGATATGGCGTTTTTCGAACAGGCGAAAAAACTCAACCTCAACCACGCGAAAATAACCGCGTTCGGCTCGACACGCAGGGCGAATACGTCGGTTGACAAAGACCATCAAGTGGCGTTGCTGCTTGAAGCCGACACGCCGTATATCACGATTTTCGGCAAAACGTGGCTTTTGCACGTCGAAGAGGTGATAAAAACGACCGCCGAAGAAAACCTCAAAATGATTGAGGAGACAGTTTCGTATCTGGTAAAGCACGGGCGCAAGGTGATATACGATGCCGAGCACTTTTTCGACGGCTACAAGGACAACCCCGAATACGCTCTCGCAACGCTCGATGCCGCGCGAAAGGGCGGCGCGGAATTCGTCTGCCTTTGCGACACAAACGGCGGCACGATGGTACGCGAGTTCGGCGGAATCGTGGCGAAAGTCGTCGAATTTATGGGCGACATCCCCGTCGGTGTACACTGCCATAACGACTGCGGGCTCGGCGTTGCGGTGTCGCTCGAAGGCGTTCTGAACGGCGCGACGATGGTGCAGGGCACAATCAACGGGCTCGGCGAGCGCAACGGCAATGCGAATCTCTGCTCGATAATTCCGAACCTCGTTTTAAAGCTCGGCTTCCCGCTCGACTGCCGGCCGAACCTTTCGAAACTTCGCGACCTCTCGCTGTTCCTCGACGAAATGGCGAACCTGCGAAGCGATACCCGTCTGCCGTACGTCGGAGCGTCTTCGTTCGCGCACAAGGGAGGGGTGCATGCGGACGCCGCAAACAAGGTAAAACGTAGCTACGAGCACATAGACCCGTCGCTTGTGGGCAACCGCACGCGCGTTCTGGTAAGCGATATGTCGGGCAGGGCGTCGGTTATGATGAAAGCCCGCGACTTGGGCTTGGACGTAAATTCGAAAGACCCGATAATCGGCGAATTTTTGGACGAGCTGAAAAAACTCGAATTCAAAGGCTACGAGTACGAAGCCGCCGACGCGTCGTTCGAGCTTCTGCTTTCGAAATTCCTCAAAAAACATAACGACCACTTCAAGGTTCGCGGCTACAGGGTGATTGTCGAACGCGACGAGTTTGCCCGCACGACGAAATCGGAGGCGACGGTAAAGCTTGAAATCGACGGTTCGATAGAGCACACCGTGGCGGAGGCGCACGGGCCCGTTGCCGCGCTCGACTTGGCTTTGCGCAAGGCACTGGTCAAAAAATTCCCGCAGATAAAGAACATCGAACTTTCCGACTTCAAGGTGCGTATCATCGACAGCGGCGCGGGCGCAAACGCCGTCACGCGCGTGCAAATCGAATCGACCGACGCGAAGAACGTTTGGGGCACGGTTGGAGCTTCCGACAACATCATAGTGGCTTCGTGGGAGGCACTTAAGGACTCGGTTGAATACAAACTTTCGGAAGAGGGTTGATTTTCGCCCGATTTTGTGCCAGTATACGACCCGCAGATGGATTCGCAGGAACAGATTGAATACAAGGTGGTCGATGTAAAATCGTCCATCAAAAACCGTTATCTGAACCGCCTTTACGGACTCGTACAAAAACCGCTCGAGGGGTTTCTGGGCATAACAAAGCTCAACTCCACATACGACTTCCTGAAAAAACACACTTCGGGAAATTTCTTCGAACGGGCGATAAAGGCAATCGGCATAAGCTACGAAATCGACGACGAAGACTTTGCAAAAATCCCGAAAACGGGGCCGCTCGTAGTCGTCTCGAACCACCCGCTCGGCGGAATCGACGGGATAATAATGGGCACGGTTTTGCTGAAGGCCCGTTCCGATGCAAAGGTCATTCTAAACGGTCTTCTGGCGAAAATGCCCGAAATCAAGGAGTATTCCGTCTGCGTGAATCCGTTTGGCGGCAAGTCGGCGACTTCGCAAAACGTTTCGGCGATGAAGGAGACAATCCGTCTGCTGAAATCGGGCGGATGCGTCGGAACGTTCCCGTCGGGTACGGTTTCGTACATCCATCTGCGCGACTGCTGCATAAGCGATCCCGAGTGGAATACGAATATCGCCCAAATCGCGCGCCGCACGAACGCAAATATTCTGCCCGTGTATTTCCACGGGCGCAACTCGTGGCTCTTCTATCTTGCTGGGCTGATTCACCCGCGCCTGCGCACGCTGCTTCTCATTCGCGAAATGTTCTACGTTGCCTGCCGCCGCAAAATCAAAATGCGTATCGGCGGCGTTATCTCGGCGCGCAAACTGCCCGAGTTTCCGACCGACGAAGAACTGACATCGTGGCTTCGCATAAATTCGTATGTTTTGGGCGGCCGCAATAACAAGGGCGAAAAACAGAACCCGACCCAGCTTCAGATTATTCAGCGCAGCATAGAAAAAATCTTTCCGATTATGCACAGGGAAATGCAGGAGATGATTCTGCCGATTGCGCCCGAGCTGATGGAAAAGGAAATCGCCGCGCTGCCGGAGTCGGCGTGTATGATAGGCGGCGAAAAAATTTCGGTATACTGCGCGGAGGCGTGGCAGATTCCGTGGACTCTTCTGGAAATCGGGCGTTTGAGGGAAAAGACCTTCCGCGAAGTCGGCGAAGGCTCGGGCAAGAGCGTCGATACCGACGAGTTCGACCAATACTACCTGCATATGTTTATGTGGGACGCCGAAAACAGGAAAATCGCGGGCGCATACAGAATCGGGCGGACGGACAAAATTATGAACTCGCTCGGCATACAGGGGCTTTACGCGTCGACGCTCTTTAAAATCCGGCGCGAACTCATCGACAGAATCAGCCCCGCGCTCGAAATGGGGCGGTCGTTCATCGCGAGCGAATACCAGAAAAAACGCTCAACTCTTGCGATTCTCTGGCGCGGTATAGGAGAGTATCTCTACCGCAATCCCCACTACCGCACGCTCTACGGACCAGTAAGCATCAGCACGCACTACAATTCCATTTCGAAAGACCTGATGGTGCAGTTCCTTACCGAGCGCAAAACCTCCGAGGAACTTGCGAAATTCGTAAAGCCCAAAAAACCGCCGAAAGTAAAGCTCAAGAATGTCGACAAAAAAGCCCTGCTCGAGGGGGCGCACAATATCGACCACATCTCCGCGCTCGTTTCGGAAATAGAAATCGACAACAAGGGCATTCCGACGCTGCTCAAACACTATCTAAAACTCGACGGAGAACTGCTGGCCTTCAATGTCGACCCCGACTTCGGCTCGTGCATAGACGGGCTTATTATGGTGGATATGCTCAAGGTTGATCCCAAGCTGATGAAGTCGTATATGGGCGAAAAACAGACCGAGGAGTATTGCAAATACCACGGTTTGAAATCCGCCCAGACTCGGTCCGAAACCGCCGCCGACGGGGAACAGTCAAAATAGCCGCCAAGGGGGAAAGGGCATTTGCCTTGACTTGCCCGCGCCGCGTCTTAAACAGTTTGGCGGTAATCGGCAATGTTCCGAAATCTACGGGAGGGAAAAATTCGAATGCGCACATTCGCAAATATAACGACATCGCTTTTGAGGCTCGCGCTCGGGCTTGCAATGCTGCTTGCCGCCGCGGCGATTCCCGCCCATTTTGTGGCAACCGACAAGTCCGCCGTTGTCGCTGCGGGCGCGGGAACGACTTCGCCGATAGACTTGGCGCGGGTGTTTCTTGACGGCGCGAAACTTTCGTCCGCAGTTCTCGTCGCGGAGGCGGCAGCCGAGCTCGATTCCGTCTCGCCCGCAATAGAGGCGGTCTACACCGAACACCCGCCTTGGCGCGTTTCGGGGGGCGACGAACCGTTTTTTTGTGCGTATCTTTCGACGCTTCCGCCCGAATATTCCAAAATAAAAAACCGCAAGGTCTACGAAATTCTGTCGTTGGGCGAAAACAGGAAAAAACTGCTCGAATTTCTCTCGGAAAGCAGTTCGGGGACGGTGAAAAAATTCATTTCGCTGCGTTCGCTCAACTCGACGCTTCTGCCGCCCGTCTTTACGTCGGCGGGCGCGCCGCTCGAGGCTGCCCTGCTTTCGTGCGCGTTGTTGGCGCAGTCGGGCGATATGTCGACGGGTTTTCTTACCGACTTCGTTTCGACTTTCGAAAAAATCAAAAGCGACCCCGCCGAAAAGGAAAAGCTCGAAAAATTCTGCATAGGCGCGCTCGTGCTCGCCAAGAATTTCGACTGGACTTCAATGCGCACGCTCTTCGCCCGCTTTTCGTCGCTTTCCGACGCATACGATTTCGGCAGACTCTATGCGGCAGCTCCGTCGGACGATATGCGCAACGCTTTTGCCGCTGGCGTGCTTATGCTCGGCAATGTGCCGGATTGCGCGCGCTATCTCGAATCTGCGGACGAATCCGAGTGGCGCGACTTTGCCTTTGCGTACATCAACGGCAGCGGCTCGCTGAAATTTCTGCTTCGGCGCGACAAACCCATTTACCGCGATTCATACGCAATGAAAATGCTCGCGTCCGTTTGCGACCCCGTCCGCGAACGACTCGGTTCGGCTGCCAAGGATTTTCCCGTAGGAATGCTAGTCGTGAAAATATTGCTTGTGCTCGTCGGCGGTTATTCTTCGGCGCGCGGATTGATACGCCTGTTCAGACCGCGCCGCGATACGTCCGCTTGGTATTCGCCGTTGGCACTCGTCCGCGGGCTTCTCGAGGGGACTGTCGTGGGGCTTTTCTTCTTTCTTGCCATCGAGCCCGACGCCTTCAAGGTCAAAATAGAAAACGCTCCCGCGCCCGAATTAAAATTTGCATTTGACAAAGTTCTGAACACTATCGAAGGGGAAACTATGAAATTCGAAACGGATTCCGCAACATTGGCAGCCGTGGGGCTGTTTTTGGTTCTTCAATTCACGGTCTATGTGCTGTGCGTCATTCGCCTTTCGGCAATCAAGCGCACGGTTGCGCCTGCAAAGCTCAAACTGAAACTTTTGGAAAACGAGGAAAACTTCTTCGACCTCGGGTTGTACATCGGTCTTGCGGGCACGGTTGTCTCGCTGATTCTTCTTACGATGGGCGTTGTAACGGCAAGCCTTATGGCTGCGTACGCATCCACGCTCTTCGGTATTTTGTTCACGGCGATTGTGAAAATCGGACACGTCCGAGGCTACAAGCGCAAACTGCTAATCGAAGCCGACGAAGAGGAGGCGTAGTCCCGACGTATGAATACAATACATCCCACGGCTATTTTGGGCGGGGGCGTTTCGCTCGGAGACAACGTTCAAATAGGAGCATATGCAATCGTCGAGGGCGGCGCGCAAATCGGCGACGGATGCATAATAGAGCCGCACGCACGCGTCTGCAAATGGGCGCGGCTTGCCGCAAACGTACAGATAGGTTCGTTCGCGGTGGTCGGCGGCGAACCGCAAGACCTGCACTTCGACAAATCCACGCCGTCGTATGTGGAAATCGGCGAAGGCTCGGTAATCCGCGAAAGCGCGACCGTCCACAGGGCGACAGTTCCCGAAAGCGCAACGGTAATCGGCGCGCGCGCCCTGATGATGGCATCTTCCCACGTCGGGCACGACTGCGTTGTGGGCGACAATTTCATCGAAGGCTGTTTCTCCGCCCTCGCAGGGCACTGTCGCGTAGGCAACGACGTTTTCGTAAGCGGCGGCGTGATGATTCACCAACGCGTGAGAATCGGCGACGGCGTGATAGTAAGCGGCAACTCGGCTTCGTCGATGGACATTCCGCCGTACACAATAGCGCACGCCAGAAACTCGCTCGGCGGACTGAACCTCATCGGAATGAACCGCCGCAAAATGCCGCGCGCCGACATCGCCGAAGTCAAGTTGCTCTACGCAAAAGTCTACGCAAACGCGGCGGCGCGGAAGAACGCGCTCGCGCTGATTGCCGAAGGCGCGGCGCAAACCGAAGCGGGCGGAATTTTCCTTTCGTTCTTCGAACCCGAAGGCAGACACTATCTTTCGCCGTTTAGCGGCAGGGTGTAATATGGGCGGGAAAATCGCAATTACAATCGGCGATCCTGCGGGAGTGGGCGCGGAAGTCATTCTCAAATGGGCGCGCGAACATCCCGAATTGCACGGCAAAGTGGAGGTCGTAGCGCACGCAAAGTTTCTCGAAAAACTGCCCGCCGACATCTCGAAACGCGCAGTCGGCAACGCCGACTTCGAGGCGACCGCAGGAGTTCCCTCGGAGGAGGGTTGCAGGGTCGCGTTCGAATCGCTCGAAGTTGCCGCCGCAGGTTGCGCAAGCGGGCGTTATTGCGCAGTTGCGACCGCGCCGATTTCGAAATTCGAGATGCGCAAAGTCGGTTTTAATTTTGCGGGGCAAACCGAGTTTTTCGCCGACCGTTGGCACGGCACGCCCGTAATGGCATTCGCGGGGAAAAAGCTCATAGTTTCGCTCGCGACTTGGCACGAACCGCTCCGCGCCGTTCCCGACTCAATCGACGAAGCGAAAATTTCGCGGGCAGTGGAAGCCGCCTGCGAACTGGCGCGGAAATCGCGCGGGATGGAAAATCCGCGCATAGCGGTCTGCGGCCTGAATCCGCACGCGGGCGAAGACGGAATTTTGGGCTTTGAGGAAATCGAAATAATCAACCCCGCGCTCGATAAATTGCGCGAAAAATACCCGAACCTATCGAAGGCACTTCCGCCCGATACCGTATTCGAAAGGGTACTTAAAGGCGAGTTCGACTGTGCCGTTTCGATGTACCACGATCAGGGGCTTGCGCCGTTGAAGGCGTTGGAATTCGACAACGCGGTAAACGTTTCGATGAATCTGAAATACCTGCGGACAAGTCCCGACCACGGCACGGGCTATTCGATTGCGGGGAAGGGAATAGCCTCGTCGAACAGTTTCGCGGCGGCGGTGGAGCTTGCCCTGAAGGTGTCTGGAATGTAATTTTTTGCGCGGCGGATTTTCACTTGACCGCGAATTTTTACAAAAAAGACGCGGTTGTTGCCGCGCCCAAGTTTTGATGTCTTTGACGTTTGTCTACGCTTTGTGGGAGTGTTGGAAGGTTTTTGTTTCTATGCCGAGCTTCTTTTCCACGTCTTTGACTCTGTTGTATAGGTCGGGCAGGTGACCTACCAGAATTTCGATTTTGTGCGCGTGCAGATAGGGACGGGGCGGCGTGCCGCGCATATACGACTTCGGGGGGATGTCGCCGTTGACTCCGCTCTGTCCGCCTATCATCGAGCCTGCGCCGATTTTCAGGTGTCCAGCAACGCCGACCTGACCGCCGAGAACCGCGAAATCGCCAATCGACGTACTGCCCGAGATGCCGACTTGCGAGACCAGCAGTGCGCCCTTGCCGATTTGCACGTTGTGCGCAACCTGTACGAGATTGTCGATTTTCGTGCCTGCGCCCACGCGTGTTGTGTCGAAACGTGCGCGGTCTATGCAGGTATTCGCCCCGATTTCAACGTCGTCTTCTAACACGACTTTGCCGACTTGCGGAACTTTGCGGTGTACGCCGTCGACGAATACATAGCCGTAGCCGTCCGAACCGATTACCGCCCCCGGTTGCAGGCGCACGCGCTTGCCCAGCTCGCAGTAGTCCATAACCACCGAGTTGGGGAAGAGGAACGAGTTTTCGCCAATTTTAGCGAACCTGCCGATATAGTTGTTGCCCTGCAGAATCGCACCGTCTCCGACGACCGCGCCTTCGCATATCGATACGTTCGGCCCGATGAAGACGTCCCTGCCGATTTTTGCATCGGGGTCGATTACCGCCGAGGGGTGGATTTGCGGCGCGGGTTTGGGCCAGAGCGCCTTTTCGACTATTTCGCAAAGCTTGGCGAGCTCAACCGACGGATTGTCTACGCGCACGACGGTCGAGTTTTCGGGGAGTGCGCCCTTGTAATCGCGCGGCAGGAGAACCGCCCCCGCCTTTGTCGCGGGGACTTCGTGGGCGTATTTCTTGTTGCCGAGGAAAGTAAGGTCGGTCGGGGTCGCCTTTTCGAGGCTCGCTATTGCCGACAGTTCCACATCGACGTTCCCGACCACTTCGGGATTGTCGAAGAGTTTTACTATTTCTTTGAGGGGATATTTTTGGTTCATTTCTTTTCCGTATTGTAGGCGATTCTCGTATGGAGCATATTGAGCATTGTCGATACGATGCTGTCCTTGATTTTCGAAAGTTGTTTTACGGTTATCGGGCAGTCGTCGAGCTGACCGTCGTTCATTTTTTCGCGGATGATTTTGCTTACGAGGTCGTCGATGCCGTGTTTTGTGATGTTTTTCTGCGAGCGCGAGGCTGCCTCGCAGCAGTCGGCAATCATAATGATTGCGTTTTCTATCGTGTTGGGCAAAACGCCTTCGTGGCGGTAGGTGCTCTCTTCGATGTCCGAGTCGCGCAAAGTCTGGATGGCTACGCTGTAGTCGTTTGTCTTTGCGGTCTGTTTTGCCTTGTTGTAGAAGTACGAAATTATCGATTTGCCGTGGTGCTGTTCGATTGCGTCGATGACCTGCTGCGGCAGCTTTGCAATCTTTGCGATTTCCACGCCCTCGCGGATGTGGTTTTTGATGATAAGCGCGCTCATCGACGGGTTTGTTTCGTCGTGCGCGTTTTTGCCGCCGCCCTGATTTTCGGTGAAAAATTCGGGCTTCTGGATTTTCCCGATGTCGTGGTACAGCGCGCCGACCCTGCAGACCATCGGATTGGCGTTAACCGCCAACGCCGCCGCTTCGGCAAGATACGATACCATAATGCAGTGGTGGTACGTCCCCGGTGCCTCGATTTGCATTTTGCGCAGAAGCGGATTGTTGAAGTCGGTGTAGTCGAGCAGGGTGACGTTCGAGTAGCGTTTGAAGACCCTTTCGAAAATCGGCAGGAGCGCGAGCGCAAGCAGACCCGTGCCCGCGCCCGAGAGCACCGCCAGCAGCGAACGCCGCCAGACAATCTCCATCGGCAGATCTATGCAAACGCCCAGTATCAGCGAAACCGCCGAGATGAACAGTCCGTAGATTACGCCGCCCAAAACAACCTGCGGACGCGTCGAGGCGCTCGCGCAAAAGTAGATTGCAACCAGTGCCGAGGCGAGGAATATCACGAAATACATTATGCTTTCGTCTATCATCATCGTGGTGAACGCCGCCACCATCAACGCCATAATGAAGCCCGTGTACGAGCCGAATAGAAGCACTTGGATAATCGGGCCGAGCATCAGCGGGGCGACGTACGAGAACAGCTGCAACATCGTCGTGTTCGAGTCGAAGTACGACGAGTTGCCCATTTCGACAATCGCGCGTTCGATGCCCAAATTCAGAATCAGGAGCGTGCAGAAAATGGCAATCGTGCGCGGGTACTTGTTTCTGCGCGTCTTGCTGATGAGAATGAAGAGTGTGCCCGTCATCACGAGCAGCAGGCAGAACATAAATTCCACAGACCCTTTGGAAAACGGCATAGGCGCGCCGCGCTTTTTAAGCTCCTGCGTGTACGCCTTGATTTTTTCGGCGACAAGCGGCGACTGCGACGTGTTGGAGTCGGCGAGCGTGTCGCCCTCGCGCACCTTGACGATTACGTCTTTCACCCTTGCCCGCGCTTCGTCGCGGAGCTTTTTAGTCTGTTGTTCGTCGAACTCGACATTCGGGCGCAGCGTCTGGTTTAGCGTACGGTAGAGGGCGTAGGCGAGCGCGTCGTTAAGCCCGAGGGTGCGCGTTTTTTCGAGCAGCTCCCTGCGCGCGTTCGATTCGCTTACGGCTATGATGTTTAACGTGTTCATAGTGCCGTAGAGCTTTGCTCTCTGCATTTCGGAGGCGGCGATTTTCTTGTCGGCAAGTCCGATTCCCGCGGTCGAGTCCGAGCCGAATTCGCGCGCGAGCGTGTCCGGTTTTGTCTGGTCTATGTTCGAAAAAACCGCGTCGCCGTCGGCGTAGATGCCGTCGCGCAGGATGTTTTTTGCGTGGAAGAAGACCTGTCCGAATGTCCGCGCCCTGTCGGAGAGCGACGTGTTGTCGTAGATTGTTCTGAGGTCTTCGGGGCTGATTGCAAAGTCGATGTTTTTGCGGATTTCGCCCGAGAGGTCCTCGAAAAATTTTCCCGATTTCTTTTCGTCGGCGGAGAGCGCGTCGAACTGGGGCTGGCGGTCGTCTATCAGTTCGCACAGCCTGTTTACGGCGTTCTGCTGGACCTTTACGATTTCGATATTGGTCTTGTATAGCGGGGGGATTCTTTCGGCGTTGCGTTCGCGGTTCGCCTGCGTTTGCAGTTCGCTTTTGTACGAGAAGTCGAGGAGCGAGACGAGGTTTATCTGCGCCGATTTCATCTTCGTCATCTGCGGAATTATCGGGGATTTTCCCGCAAAGCATATTGCGTACAGCACCGCCGATAGCGCGAAGACAACCGCCACCGTAGCCGCGAAGTTGCGTTTGCTGAAGTTCGACTTCCTCAAATTCTGCGATAGCACCTTGCGCCTTGCGCGTTCGGCTCTGTGGTTTTTTAGTCTACTGAACATCGTTTTTTGTGTATTTTTCGTATGCCGCGACAATTTTTGTCACGAGCGGATGGCGGACAACGTCGTCCGCGCCGAATTGGAAAAGTTTTATGCCCTCTATTCCGTCGAGGATTTCGAGCGCGCCCTTGAGCCCCGATTTTTTGTGGCGGGGCAGGTCTATCTGCGTGATGTCGCCCGTGATTATCATCCGCGAGTTTTCGCCCAGACGCGTCAGGAACATCATCATCTGTTCCATTGTCGTATTTTGGGCTTCGTCGAGGATTATGAATGCGTTCGAGAGCGTTCTTCCGCGCATATAGGCAAGCGGCGCGATTTCGATAATCTGGCGTTCGGTTAGTTTTATGATTTCCTCCGCGCCGAGCATATCGTTCATTGCGTCGTAGAGCGGGCGCAGGTAGGGCAGGAGCTTTTCCTGCAAGTCTCCGGGGAGGAAGCCGAGAGCCTCGCCCGCCTCCACTGCGGGGCGCGTTAGGATTACCTTTTCGACAATTTTGTCCTGCAGAAGTTTCAGGGCTGCGGCTATCGCCAGATAGGTTTTGCCTGTGCCCGCGGAACCTACCCCGACAACGATGTCGTTGTCTTTGATGAAATTGAGGTATTTTTTCTGGCTGATGTTTTTCGGGACGATGCTTTTGCGCTTGAGGTTTACGACGACGGGGTTTTCGAAAACTTCGGCGATTTCGCCGATTTTGCCATTTGCCGCGCGGGTTAGCATATTGCCGAAGTCGGCGTTGCCTATTCTGATTCCCTGTTTGCGCGCCGAGCGCAGGGCTTCGAAAAATTTTTCGGCATTGGCGGCGTTTTTTGCGCGCCCCGAAATCGACATCCAACCGTCGCGCGCGACTATCTTCACGCCCAGCTTTTCCTCCGCAGCTTCCAGATTTTCGCGTCGGTTGCAGTACGTTTCCGCAAGCTGGGCGGCGTTGTCGAATGTTAGGGTTTTTTCCATTTTAATCGACAAATTCGCGCAACCGCTCCCAGAGAGTGTCCATTGCCTCGGGCAGGACGCGGGTATCGGCTATGACGGGCATAAAGTTTGTGTCGCCGTCCCAACGCGGCACTATGTGGCAGTGCAGGTGTTGCGGTATTCCCGCGCCCGCTTTCGCGCCGAGGTTGAAGCCCACGTTGAACGCGTCGGGCTTTAGGGCAAGGCGCAGGATTTTCTTCGCCCTGATTACCGCGTCGAAAAATTCCGTCTTCTCTTCGCCTTCGAGCAGTTCAATGTCGCCCACTTCGCGCAGGGGCAGAACGAGAAGGTGTCCGCAGTTGTAGGGAAATTTGTTCATCACGATGAACGAATACTTTCCCTTCCAGAGAATGCGGTATTTTTTGAAGTCGTCCGACTTCGCCATTTCCGCGAACGGATTGCCGCCCGATTTTCCCGAATCGTCGCGCGGCTTCGGGGCTTTGATGTAGGGCATCCGCCAATATGCGTGCAGTCTATCCATATTTAAAGCGCATAGTTAATCAGAAGCTTTTGTTTTTGTCAACGAATGAAAAAAGGGGAGGACGGGGCGCAAAAAAAAACGGCATCGGGACGAATCCGATACCGTTTTGCGTTTGAAGTTTTTTACGCTACTTGCGGCGGCGGTAGAGAGCCAATCCGAGCGCGAGTGCCCCGAAGATTGCCGCCCATTCCGCGGGTTCGGGAACGAGACCCGAGTTGTAGAGGTAGCCGTTTTCGTCCACGCTCCAGAGACCTTCTATGATGTTGCCCAACGCGTCGAGAGCCTTGAGCGTGACTGTCTTGGGCGCGTCTGTCGTGCTGTTCGAGAGCGAGAACGTGCCCGAGCTGATAAGTTCGGTCGTCCAGCCGTTGACCTTTACCAAGCCCGCTTGGAAGTCTTCGAGGACAAGCTCGAAGTTTACCTCCTGCAGTCCGTAGCTTTCGACGCTGCCGATTGTAATTTGCGCGTCGTTGCTAAGGTCGATTGTCAGATTCGAGTTGCGCAGAAGTCTGATTTTTGCGATTTCGTACGAATCCTTCGCAAGTTCGAGTCTGGAAATCCCGCTGTTGTTATCCTTGATGATAATCTGCGTGTCCGCCGCGAGGTTTGCCGCCGAACCGAGCTTGAGTGTGCCGCCGTTGTTCGCTTTGTCGTTCGTATCGATTGCAAAGGCGATTTGATTTGTGAGAATGCGCGAAGTTGCGTCGAGTTCGAGCGTGCCGCCCGTGAGAGCGAGGATTGCCTGTTTTTGATCGTTCCCCGCATAGGATGCGATTTTGCCGCCGTTGACGAGTTTTATTGTTTGACCCTTTTTGATGTCGAACCCCGCCGAACCTGAATTTCCGTTCATTGCGATTTCCTCAAGCGTACCGCCGTCTACGGTGATATTACCGAGGGAAACGCCCGCCATAATTATATCCGCCGCGCCGAGGACTTTGTTGACGAGCGTGCCCTTTACGAGAATCGAGCCGCCGTTGGCTATTAGGCTCTGCGAGTTCTTTGTACCGTCGCCGATAACCATAACCGCGCCGGTATCGACCGTCATAGCCGTGTTTGTTTCGACCGTGATCTGTCTCGAGAGCACCTTACCCTTGATTGTAAGGTCCGCAGCTCCAGCGTCGTTTTTGACTGCGATGTGGTTGAAGTCGAGTTCGCCGTTCAGCCCCGTGAGCGAGTTGCCCGTGCCGCGCGCGCGTACTATCGAGCCCGCGTTGCCCGCGTAGTTCTTGAATGTGCCGCCGATGGTTACGTCCGCGCCGTTCTTTATACCGAGGCAGCCGGTGTTCAGAACGCCGTTGGATGTGAATGTTGCGCCGTCGATTTCGAGCACGTTCGAGGCTTTGATTGTTCCAGTATTGGAGAAGTTCGAACCTTCCTTGACATAGATGTTTCCGAGAGCCGTACCCGCTTTGGCGTCGATTGTGCCCGAGTTTACGAAAGCGGTGTTGGCTATGCTAACATCGTTTGTCGCATTGAGCGTGCCCGCCACGTTTGCATTAGTGCCGCTTAGATTCAACGCCGCAGTGTTGAGCGTGCCGTTTACGATGAATGCCGAGTCGGCTATTGGGTCTGCGGTGTAGCCGTCGTATTTCATAAACTTGCCGCTGACCGTCAGATTCTTCGTGTTCATCACGACATTTTCGCCAATCGAAACGACCCTGCCGTACTTTTGCTGAATGCTCGACTGCGATTCGAAGTCGTAGGTTGCGAGGTTGAACTTTGTGCTTGCCGCGTTAAAGTTGACCGTTGCAACCTGTTCGGAACTGTTTTCAAGATAGTAGCCTGCCGCATATGAACGGGGAGTCGGGATTGTATGCGAATCGTCGTTGAATGCGAGGGGTTCGCCGCTTGTCGAGGTAAGCGTGTTGCCGGCGAGGTCGAGGTGCATATTCGTGTGGTTGCCGCCCGTGCCCGATGTAGTGAAATTGCCGATTGTGTAGTTGCCGTCGGCTTTGACATAGAGGTCCGTCATTGTGGTGAGGTCGGCACCTGAGCCATCGCCGCGCCAGACGATTTGCCCCGTAAGGTTGTCCGTCCAACTCGAGATGGGGGTGGGGTTGTCCTTATCGCGCGAGCCGCCTGCCGCAAACGCAACGCCAGATGCCGCCATCGACATAAGTATGAGATATTTTTTCATTTTCCTATATAGTTAGCTTTGGTTGTTTTAAATGTGGGTGTGTACATTAATTCCTATCATATCCATTTTACTCCCGCGTTCGTGAATCTTCAAATTATATATTTGGGTATCTTTGGCAAAATGGGTATGTTTTCTGTTTGCCGAAAAAATCGATTTTCGGGCAAAAAAAAATCCGCAACCTATTTCGGTTGCGGATGTTGTCTTAAGAAAACGTTGCGCTCTTACGCTTCGGGTTCCGCTTTGACTTTCGCAAGTCTTACGAATGCGGGCATACCGTTTTCGTAGGGAACCTGTACTTCGCCCTGAATGAGGGGCAGAATGTACTTGTTGAACTGGTAGTTGATGGAGATTTTGTCTTCGCCAATCCAGTTTTCGGGGAAGTGCTTTACGCCGTTGGCAACCTTGTCGAGTTCTGTGAGAACCGTTTCGCAGGTGTATTTTTCGGTATCGCCGCGCACGAGCGTTACCATTACGCCCGATTCGCCGTCTACCGCCGCCTTTACCGCCGCCTGTCCGCACATAAACGCTTCGTTCGAGTCGGTCAGCGATGCGCACGTTTCCCCCGCGCGTTGTACGTGTCCGATTTTGGACGAACGCGCCTTGACGTTGGGCAGGTGCTTCGAAACCAAGTCTTCGAGGTATGTGCCCACGCCGCCGAGCTTTGCGTGTCCGAAAGAGTCTTTCGCAGAATCGCCCTCCGCCACGTAGTTGCCGTTTGCGTCGGTTATGCCTTCGCTCGCCACGACAAGGCAGTATTTGTTGTTCTTCAGGCATTCCTGAACTTGGGCGATGAAGTATTCGGGGTTGAATGCAACTTCGGGCAGAAGAATGATATGCGGCGGATCCTGCAGTTCGCCGCGGCGTTTTGCGATGCTTGTGCCCGCGGCAATCCATCCCGCGTCGCGACCCATCACTTCGACAATCGAAACGAGGTCGTGGTTGCCCATCGATTCGTGGTCTTGGGCGAGTTCGCGGATTACCGCGCAGAGGTATTTTACGACACTGCCGTAGCCGGGGCAGTGGTCTGTCATCGGAAGGTCGTTGTCTACGGTTTTCGGCACTCCGATTGCGCGGAGGTCGTAACCGTTGTCGTCGGCGTATTTCGAGATTCTGTTGGTTGTGTCCTGCGAATCGTTGCCGCCGATGTAGAAGAAGAAGCGGATGTTGTATTTCTTGAAGACTTCGAGCAGTTTTGCGAAGTCCTGCTCCGACTTGAGCTTGTAGCGGCACGTACCCAGTGCCGAACCGGGGGTATAGCGCAAACCGCGTACGGTCTGTTGCGATTCCTGTGCCAAGTCTATGATTTGCTCGTTCAAAATACCTTCGATACCGTTGAGCCCGCCGTAGATTTCTTCAATGCATTCGTGGTTGAGAGCTTCCGTAATTACGCCCGCCAAGCTTGCGTTTATGACTGCCGTAGGTCCGCCCGATTGGGCCACCAAAACATTTCCTCTGAGTTCTTCCATAGTATTCTTTCGTGTATATTTTGAAATTATTTTGCGTGTCAGTTTGCCGGGTTTTGCGCTTTTGGCAATTCTTTTCTACTCCGACTTCAAGCTTTTTTGCGGGGATATGCTATTTCCCCAACGAAAAAGGTGGATTTTTGAAAAATTTACGTTTTATTGGCTTGAAATCGGTTTTTTTAGATGGACTCGGACTACGCATTCGAACACCGCGACGTGGAACTGCTCGGCGAACCCGACGACCCGAACGATTCGCGCATGCTTTTCAAGTGCGTCTATCCGCGCAGGATAGACCCCGCGCTGCTCAATCTTCTGCCGATTGTATCGTACAAGGGCGAAATCACGCTCGTTGAAAACGACGACCGGCTCGATGCCGAGCTTCCGAACATTCTGCGCGAGCGCGTACTCGGGTTCGACACGGAAACACGTCCGAATTTCTCGAAAAACAAGCACTATTTGGTGTCGCTGCTGCAGTTGTGCGGCGAGAAAAAGGTATGGATTATAAGGCTTGAGCCGCTTAGGCACAGGCTTTCCGACATCTACGAAATCTTCGAAAATCCGTCGATTAAAAAGGTCGGGCTTGCCGTCCACGGCGACATTCTTTCGCTCAAGGAGCGTTGGCTGTTTTCGCCGTCGGGCTTTGTCGATATTTCGAAGTCCACGCGCAACATCGGCGTAATCAATACGGGGATGCGCAATCTTGCCGCGCTGATTCTGGGCGAGCGCATTTCGAAATCGGCGCAGCTTACAAACTGGGCAAGTCCCAAGCTTACGCCCAAACAGCTTGAGTATGCGGCGACCGACGCGTGGATTAGCCGAAGGCTATTTCTCGAGCTGAAAAACGCCCTCGAAACTACATGCATAGCGATAGAGCCCGAGGAAAAGGACAAGCGCAAGTTCGATTTGGGCGGGTTTGTCTCGGATTTGATGGGCAAGCTTGCGAAGGGGGCGAAAAAGGTTTTCCCGATGAAAAAGCTTGCGATGAAAATCGTGCGGAGGAAACCGGACGGCGGAGGAAACTCCGATAAAAACGTTTCCGACGGTGCAGCTCGCAGGGACGGCGGCAGGCGCAATGCGCAGAAAAGCCGCAATGGTAATCCCAAGCGCGGCGGCGGAAATTCCGACTTTCGAGGCGGGCGGCGCAAGTCCCGCAGGTCGTCGTCCAACGGCGGCGAATAGTTTGTGCGGTTGTAGCGCGGTTATTCCGTCTGTGCCGCGGCTTGCGACATCAGGTAGAGCAGGTCGGCAAGTCTGTTTACATATTGCAGCGGGAAGTTGCGCGCAAGCCCTTCCGATTCCGCAAGTTTTACGATTTCGCGTTCGGCTGTGCGGCAGCGTGCCCGCGCCATATCGAGGGCGGCTTGCAGTGTGTTTTCGCCCGAGTGTGTCCACCCGCTGAATATATTGCCGATTTTTTCGTATTCCTCTATTTGCGATTCGATTTCCGAAAGGTCGGCTTCTCCGAGTGTTTTGATTTTCTTTTCGGCGAGTTTCGGAAAGTCGTCTTTTGCGGTTGCAAGTTCGGTCATCAGCAAAACGAGCCGTTCCTGTATGTGCAGGATTTTCGTGTTCAGTTCGCCCGTCGCAAATGACCGTGCGAATCCCAATGTTGCCGAAAATTCGTCTACTGCCCCGTATGCGCAAACGCGCGGCGAAGCTTTTGAAGTTTCCCGCAAGAATACCAGTTTTGTCTTCCCGAAATCGCCGCCTTTAGTACTTATCTTCATTTTTTATTTTTTTATATCTGTGATGCTTCGCGGCGACTATAGCCACCGCTTTTTGTTTATAAGTTCGCATCGCTTCGTAATGGCTTCGGTGCTTCGAACTTATATCGAACAATTCCGGACCGTTCGATATGCCGTTGTTTCTTTCGTTTTTGTATGTTTGTGTTTGTGATGCTTCGCGGCGACTATAGCCACCGCTTTTTGTTTATAAGTTCGCATTGCCTTTCGGCAATGGCTTAGGTGCTTCGAACTTATATCGGACAATTCCGAACCGTTCGAAACACCGTTGTTTCTTTCGTTTTTGTATGTTTGTGTTTATGATGTTTCGCGGCGACTATAGCCGCCGCTTTTTGTTTGTAAGTTCGCATTGCTTCGTAATGGCTTCGGTGCTTCGAACTTATATCGGACAATTCCGGACCGTTCGATATGCCGTCATAACATTCATTTTTGCACATTTTTCTTCGTTATGTCAATGCGTTCCTACAAAAAAGGCGCAACTAAAGTTGCGCCAAAAGTGTCGCCAACACAAAAAATTACATTTTTGTCAGCGGTTCTATTCCGAGCAGGCGCAGACCCGTTTCGAGAATTCTGAGTGTGCGGGAACAGAGCATTAGGCGGCGCGCCATAACGGCTTTGTCGTCGGTGATAACCTTGTCGGCGTTGTAGAACGTCGAGAACGTGCCCGCTAGCTCGTAAAGGTAGTTGCAGAGGTAATGCGGGCGCAATTCCGACAGGGTTTGTTCGAAGACCGCAGGCAGAGCCACGAGTTTTCGGGCAAGGGCGATTTCGCGCTCGGTTTCGAGCGGCGAAGCGTCGGCTTCAAACGGCGCGTCGGAGGAAACGCCGACCTTGCGGAAAATCGAGTGCATACGCGCGGCGGCGTAGAGCAGGTAGGGGGCTGTATTGCCTTCAAATGCAAGAAGTTTGTCCCACGAGAACACGTAGTCGCTCGTTCTGTTTTGTACCAAGTCGGCATAGCGCAGGGCGGCAACGCCCACGGTGTTTGCAATTTTGTCGGCTTCGTCCTCCGAAATGTCGGGGTTCTTTTCCTTTACAATCGCCTTTGCTCGTGCGACGGATTCGTCGAGCAGCATACGCAGGCGGATTGGCTCGCCGCTCTTGGTTTTGATTGCCTTGCCGTCTTCGCCGAGAATCGTTCCGAACCAGACGTGCCGCAGGTCGGGAAGTTTATAGCCCTTTGCGTCGAACCATTTTTTTGCGGTGAGGAAAAGCTGTTGGAAGTGGTCCTGCTGTCTGCCGTCGGTCACGTAGACGACTTCCTCCGCGCCGAAGTGCTCCACGCGGTAGAGCAGGGTTGCCAAGTCGGTCGATGCGTAGTTCGACGCGCCGTCGCTCTTGCGGATGATAAACGGCTGTGTCTTGAATCTGTCGTGGTCGCGCAAGAAGACGACGAGCGCGCCCTGATTTTCTTCGGCGATACCCGTTTCGGTAAGTTCTTTGTAGATACGCCCGACTTTGTCGCGGTAGAACGATTCGCCCAATGTGCAGTCTATCGTAAGCCCCATACGCTTGTACATACGGTCGAACGCGGCTGTGCTTACCTTGTTGATTTCGTTCCAGAGGGCGACGTTTTCGGGGTCTCCGTTCTGGAGTTTCACAAGCTCTTCGCGGGCGGCGTCGGCGGCTTCCTTCGAGTCTTTCACGAGCGCGCTGCCGCGTTTGTACATTTGCTCCAGCTCTTCGAGCGAATTTTCGTTCGATGCGTCGAGCTTGTAGTTGTTGGTTTTGATTCCGTAGATGAGGATGCCGAAATTCGTTCCCCAGTCGCCGATATGGTTGTCGGTGATGATGTCCGCGCCGCAGAATTTCAGCAGGCGTTTGACCGCTTCGCCGATGACCATCGGGCGCAGGTGTCCGACGTGCATTTGCTTTGCGGTGTTGGGCGACGGGTAGTCGATGACCATTTTCTTGCCGTTGAAGAATTTTCCCGCCGCCGATTTAAGTTCGCTTTCGCCCTTGAACTTTGCAAGCCACGCACCGAGAAATTTGGGCGTGAGGGCGAAGTTGACGAACCCCGGACCCGCAATCGAGATTGAGATGCATTCGGGGTCGAAGTCTGGCGACTGCCTGATGGTATCCACAAGCTTTTCCGCCGCCGCGCGGGGATTTTGTTTGCGTGCCTTTGCGTAGGCGAGAACGCCGTTTGCCTGAAAGTCGCCGAAACGCGGGTCGGCGGGGCGTATTTGCGGGTCGAAGTCGGCGTCCATTCCCGCCGCTTCGGCGCAGTTCTTTACGAGTGTTTGAAGCTCTTTCGAGGGGTGAAACCAAATTTCCATTGTCGTATAAAATTTGAATAATTAAAAAGCCGCTTCAAGTCATTGAAACGGCGTTGTGATAAATTGCGTATGCCGCTATTTTTTGATTCCGAGGAACGCCTTGATACGCGCCGCCCAGTTCGCCTTTTCCTCTTCGGTGGGGGCGGGGGCTTCGGTTTCGTCCCACCACTGGGGCACTTCGGTGTTCAAGCCCGCGGCGTTACGGATTGTGAAGACGAGTTTGTTGATTATCGACTTCTGGTCTTCCGCGAGCTTGTCCTTGAAAATTACGTCGAGCTGGTGGATGTAGCTTTCGGTTTGACGCATAATTGCGGGCACGCTTGTAACCGCGTAGACGGCGGGTTCGGCGCGTCGGAACGATTCCGTCGTGAGCTTGCCCATTATGCGCTTTGCCAAGATCCTCGCGGCTTCGTCGGGGGTGTCGAAAATGAATGTCAGACAGATGTAGTCTATGCTGTCCACGTTTTGGGGAATCGCCACTTTGCAGAGACCGTCCAATTCGCTTTCGCCGTTTTCGCCGATTTTGCGGAAGTCGAAAAAGGCTAGGAATTTTTCCTGTTGGAGAATCTCTAAAAGCTTGCTGTCGTTGTTTTCCATAATTTATAACCTATAACTTTCGACGATAAAATCTAAAATTCGTTTTATTTTCAAGCATTATTAAATGGAAAATCAGATATATCTTTGGTCGGTAACGGCGGTTGTGTACGTTTTGCTAGTCGTGGGGGCTGTGGGCTCGTTCGTTCCGGTCGTCCCCGGACCTCTGCTTGCGGGGGCGGGGATATTTTGCGTGAAGGTGTTTGCGCCAGACTTTCCCGTGTCGTGGGGGTTGGCGGCGGCGTCGCTTGTCGTTGCGGTTTTGGCGCAGCTTGTGGACTTTGCCGCAACGTGGTTGGGAGCGAAAAAGTTCGGGGCGACGTGGCGCGGGGTACTCGGGGCGTTTGTGGGCGTAATCGCGGGGATGTTCATTCCGCCGCCGCTTTTCTGGATTTTCGTAGCCCCCCTTGTTTTTGCGCTGCTTTTCGAATGGATGGGCGGGGCTTCGTTCGAAGCCGCAACTCGGGCGGGTGTTGGCGCATTCGTAGGTTCGGTGCTTTCGTCGGTTCTCAAATTCGCCATGATGGTCTTTCTTGCCGCGTGGTTTACGTTCGGCTTGTGGTCGGCGGTCGCAGCCAAATAGGGAAAAGAAAACGGAAGAGGCGTCGAAGCCGTCTTTCGTTGCATTTTTTTGTCTTTAGGAAAATTTTTACGCCCGCTTCGCTCCTCCGCCGAGCTTTGTCGCCACGAAGCAGAGGTACAGAACACACAGCAGTATCACCGCGATTGCGCCCGTCTGCGAGCCGGTCAGGTCGGACGAAATGCCCATCAGAAGCGGGAAGATTCCGCCGCCCGCGATGCCCATCACCATCAGTCCCGATATTTCGTTTTTGCGTTCGGGCAGAATCTGCAATGCGCGCGAGAATATCACCGAAAATATGTTTGCGTTGCCTATGCCCGCCAGCGCGATGCAAACGAATATCGCGGTTTTGTCGGACACGAAAAGCAGCGCGGCAACCGCCGCGAGCATAACCGCCACGCTTGCCGCAAAAAACTTCTGCGGGCTCATCTTCGCCAGAACCACCGCGCCCGCGAACGCCGCAGGCGTCTTGCAGAGGAAGTACAGGCTTGTCGCGTAGCCCGCTTCGGAGAGCGGAAGCCCCGCCCTGTCGATGAGGATTTTCGGAGCGGTTATGTTTACGCCCACGTCGATGCCCACGTGTATCAAAATGCCGCAGAACAAAACCGCAACCGCCGAGTTTTTGAGCAGCGCAAAACATTCGCCGAACGACGAATTTTTTGCGGGCGCGCTTTCGTCGATTTTGACACAAGCAAGCCATATCGACGGGATGAGCGAGACCGCGGCGAGAAGGGGGTAGATTATGCGCCAGTTGTCGAATTCGCGCGCGAAGAAAAGCACGAGCACGGGGGTTGCGAACGCCGCAATGCTCTTTACGAACTGTCCGAGCGTGATTGCGCTTGCGAGCTTGTCGTGCGGCACGATGTCGGCGATGAGCGGGTTTACCGATACCTGCAGCAGTGTGTTGCCGATTCCCAATAGCGCAAACGAAAGCATTATCGAGGCGAACGAGTAGTCGAAAATCGGCACGAGCATTGCAAGCGTTGTTATTACGACACTCAGGGCGACCGTCCTGCGTCTGCCGAATTTGTTCATCAACATACCCGTGGGCACCGAGAGCACCAAGAACCAGAAGAACAGAAGCGAACCTAACAGGTTCGTCATCGTGTCCGACAGCCCGAAGTCGGACTTTATATGGTTTGCGGAAATGCCGACCAAATCGATGTATCCCATCACAAAAAACGCCGCAAGAATCGGCGCAAACAGCGATATTTTCGTATTTTTCATAAAAGCGGTGAAACGATTAAGCAAAGTTTTTCAGAGTTTCCGTTTTTTGTCAATTATTTATTGCGAAAACGTCCGTTTTGCATGTAAACGGTTTGCCTAAAATCGAACATAACGGGCTCAATAAGCGTAAAAATCGGCGGAGCTGACGTTTAATCCGCCGCAATCAAGCGTCGGGCAATATTTTCGAAACGATGATATTATCAATGATGCTCCCTCGTCGGGCGTTTCCGCAAGTTCGGCATAAAGGTGTACGGGCTCGAGGGCGACCAATTCGATATGTCGCCGATAAAATTGGGTCTGCCCAACCGACACGGGTATATAGAAAAGTACCGCCAAATGCTCCGCAATATGGGACGGCTCGGCATAAATTTGCTGTGTCTTAACTGGATGGCTTCGATTGGCTGGTTTCGTTCGAGGGTGGACAACCCCGAGCGCGGCGGGCGCGGTCAAAGCGGTTTCGCCCGACGGCGGGATTGTGGATATGCTCGTTTTGGACGGGCGCAATCCGAGCAACTGCGCCTTCCATCCGAACGGCGGCTTGGTCGTTTCGGAAACGCAAAACGGCGAACTGGTTAAATTCGACAACGCCCCGACTGGCGCGAAATTGTTCAAAAGATAAAAAAAAACACTGAAAACGAGATTTTTTCTTGCGTTTTGCCCAAAATACAATTTCTTCTTCTACTTCATAATATATACATTTTGCAGAATTTCATAATAAACTGATATGGCAAACAATAATTCATCCAAAAAAGACATCCGCAGAACGGCAACGCGCACTCTCCGCAACCGCAAGGTCGCAAGCCGCATCAAGACACTGGCGAAGAATGCCGCGGCAAGTACGGACCTTGAATCGCTCAAGAAAAACGGCGCGGCTCTCGCTTCGGCAATGGACAAGGCCGTAAAGAGCGGCATCGTACACCCCAACAAGGTTGCGCGCGCAAAGAGCCGCTTGGCAAAGGCAGCCAACAAGCTCGCCAAGTAGTTCGGTCTTCCGTATTGCTTTACTTTCAATCTTTCGGTTTCGGGGTTCGGAACCGAAAGTTTTGTTTTATCGGCACCCGTTGCGCATTTTCATATTTTGCGCATTTGCCGATAATATTCTTCGGAGCGGTTCCTGCCGACGGCATACACACACTATGGACAACCTGTTGAGAGCTGAAATACTCGATATCTGCCCGTCCCCGTACGGGTATGCCGTCTTTTTGCGAGCCTCCCGAAAAATTTTCGTAATATACGTCGACAGACCGCGCGGGATGGCTTTGCAGAGTGCGCTTTCGGGCTACAAATCTGAGCGTCCGCTGACGTTCGAATTTGTCTCGCAGATGCTCGACGCGCTCGACTGCACTGTTAAAAGCGCGGTAATCTACCACGTCGACGATGGTACGTTTTTTACCCACATCAATGTGGAAATGCACAATGAACTCGGCTCGAAAATCGCCGAAATCGACGGCAGACCCAGCGATACAATAGCTCTTGCCCTCCGCGCGAACGCCCCGATTTTCGTAACGCGCAGGGTTCTCGACAGCGTGGCGGATATGGGCGATGCTTTCAGAAAAATCAAGGGTTGCTGATTGCAGATGAGTGCGGCTCCGTTTTCCCGAGATTCGGGCGTTTCGTTTCTCGCGCCGATGCAGGACATCACCGATGCGGGGTTTATGCGGGCGGTAGCCGTCCGCGGCGCGCCCGATTTCTACATAGCAGAGTATTTTCGCATACACGAGTTTTTCGAGCTTGAGCCGCACGTGCTCGAGTCGGTTCTGTGGAATCCCGAGCGAGTTTGCGCCCAGTTTATCGGCGAGAATGTCGGGTACATTTTGAAGGCGATTTCCGAGCTTAAAAAATATCCGCAAATAACAAAACTCGACTTAAACTTGGGCTGTCCCGCGCCGAAAATCTACCGCAAGAACGTCGGCGGCGGGCTGCTTCGCGACCCGAAGAAAATCGCCGAGATTATGCGCGTTATGCGCTCGGAGTGGGGCGGTTGTTTCAGCGTGAAAATGCGCGTAGGTTTCGATTCCGCCGACCGTTTCGAGGAGCTCTTCGGCACCGTTTTGGAGGGAAAGCCCGATTTCGTCACAATCCACGCCCGCACCGTCAAGCAGCTTTACCGCGGGCAGCCCGACTACTCGCACATCGCCCGCGCCGTGAAAATGTGCGCCATTCCGATTGTCGCAAACGGCGACATAACCGACGCGCACAAGGCAAAGGCGATTATGGAATCGACGGCTTGTGCGGGGGTTATGTGCGGCAGGAACGCCGTGGGAAATCCGTGGATTTTCAGGCAGATTTCCGACGCGCTTGCAGGGCGCGAAATTTTCGTCCCTACTCTTGCGGACGTGCGGGCGTATGTCGATGCGCTGCGCTCGAATGTTGAAGCCTGCGGCGGCGCGGTGAAGTACGCCGATTCGCGGCTGAAGAAGTTTCTGAATTTTGTCGGCACGTACATTGACCCCGACGGTGCGTTCCTTTACAAAATGCGCCGTGCGCGCGGAATGGATGCGCTGCTGCAAGTTTGCGACGGGTTTATGCTCGGCGGGAACGCCGATAAGCCGTATCCGCTCAAACCCTACGACGGCGTGTATTCGCGCCCCAACCACGAGCAATGAACGCCGAAATAGAATTGCTTTCGAAGAAAATCACGCCTGAGCGTTTCGCAAAGATGTTGCGGGTGTCGGCGAACCGCACGCGCAAAATTACCGTAGTTCTCGAGGACATCTACCAAGCGCACAACGCCGCCGCGGTGTTGCGCAACTGCGACGCATTCGGCATTCAGGACGCCGTTTTCATCGAAAACAAATACATTGCCAGAATCAGCGGAAGCGTCGATATGGGCGCGTCGAAATGGATGACGCTTCGGCGTTTTGTCTGCCCCGAGGCGGTCGTTCCGAAAAACGGAATTGCGCAAAAGCACGTTGTTTCGCGGAGTGCGGAGGAAAACACGCTCCGCGCCATAGCAGATTTGCGCGCGCGCGGATATTCTATTGTAGCCTCGACCCTGCGCGAAGGCGCGGGCGGAATTTCTGACGTTCCCGTGGACAGACCGCTTGCGCTGATGATAGGCACCGAGCTTACGGGGCTTAGCCAAGTTGCGCACGAAAACGCCGATTTCCTGTTCTCTATTCCGATGCTCGGTTTTGCACAGAGCTTCAACTTGTCGGTTTTCAGTGCGCTGTGTTTGTCCGATTTGTCGCGGCGTATGCGTGCGCTCGACGATTCCTGGAAACTGTCAGATTCCGAGCGCGGGGCGTTGCTGCTCGAGTGGCTTTCTCGCTGATTCGCGGAGTCGCGGCGCAAGCTCGGCGCGGTTTCGGCGGCTTACATTCGCTTTGTCCAGATTCCGCCCGCCCGTTTGGCGACCGCCTTTTTTATCTCGAGCACAAGCAGTGCACCGAGGCATCTCTGCACGCTAAGACCCGAGAGATTCGCTACCGTGTCTGCGTCGAGATTTTCGACTTTTTCGAAGCATTTGTAGACTGCCGCTTCGTCGCCCGAAAGCGAAATTGCGGGTTTTGCGGATGACTTTTCCGACTTTTTCGCGTCCGATTTCGGCTTGTCCGAATCGAACGAAATTTCGAGTTGGCGCGAGAATGAAAGTTCGTCGATGATGTCTTCGGGGCAGGTTACAAGGCGCACGCCGTCGCGGATTAGCGCGTTGCAGCCGCGGCTTGAAGACTGGTCTATTCTGCCTGGGATTGCGAAAACTTCGCGTCCCTGTTCGCCCGCGAGCCGAGCGGTAATCATACTGCCGCCTTTGACGTCGGATTCGACGACGAGCGTCGCCACGCTAAGCCCCGCCACTATTCTGTTGCGGATCGGAAAGTTCTGCCTATCGGCGCGCGTTCCGAGCGGAAATTCCGAAATTATCGCGCCGTTCGAAACGAGCCTGTTGTAGAGGTCTCCGTTTTCGGGCGGGTAGAGCACGTCGACTCCGCAGCCGAGAACCGCCGCGGTTTTGCCGCCCGCCTCGAGCGCACCGTAGTGCGCGCACGAGTCTATTCCGCGCGCCATTCCGCTGATTACGTTGAAGCCCGCGCGGACGAACGACGCCGCGAATTTCCGTGCCACAAGCTGTCCGTAGACCGAGCAGTTTCGCGAGCCTATTATCGAAATGCACGGTGCGGAAAAATTGCAGTCGCCCAACATGTAGAAACCGACGGGCGGATCTGGAATTTCGCGCAGAAGTTTGGGGTAGTCCGGGCTACCGATGCAGACGTAGCGTGCGCCGATTGCGTGCATCCGCGCGATTATTTTTTCGATGTCTATTTTGTCGCGGTTCGAAATTATCGAGTCGGCGGTTTTGTTGCCGATTTTCTCCACCTTTTGTAGTTCCGACTTGCCAGCTTCAAGCACCGCCTGCGGCGAACCGAAGTGGCGTATGAGGCGCATTGCCGTTACCGCCCCGATTTCCGGAATGGCGCAGAGTTTGATGTAATACTTGCAATCGTCGTTCATCTTTTCCCGACAGTATGCGCAACGACGCGTTGTTTGAAAGAAAATAATCGCGCGAACGAACCACCCGCGCGGCGTTTAGCCTACGTGGGTTGCGACCGTATCGCTTTTCGGCGGGTGTTTACTCCGCGCCGTTTTGTAGTACTTTGCATTGCCCGATATTTCGCATACGTGCGGGCTTGTCGGATAGCAGTTCCTAGACTTCGCGTAGTCGAGCACGACGTGCGCCAAAAACGCGCTGAAATTACCGCCGAATTCATTGTTGGCTCCGTCGCTCAGAATCTCGTTTACGCGCGGGGAAATCGAGATTGTCCGCCTAATATATTTTCCTGTGTTGCTCATGCTTTTGTGACATATTGCATACATTATCATACAATTCAATATTAAAATAATAAAAATATCGAAACAATATAATAATTATTGTGCAATAATTATGCAACAATTATTCGGATTTCTTTTTGTCCGCTTCGATTTTAGGAATGATTGTTTCGAGTTGTCGATCGATGTCGTCGAGGGTCGGTTTTATGAGGCTGTCTTTCGAGGGTTTTAAAACTTGGCGTGTTGCTTTCATCAAGTCTTTGGCTGCGGCGTACTTGTCGCTTTTGAGTACGGTGTTGATTATCGGGATGGTTATTCCGCCGATAGCCACTGCCGAGTCGTTTTTGAATGTTCCGAGCAATCTTTTGTAGGTTGTCAGCAGTTTTTCCGCCGTTCCTTCTTGAATGTCGATTTCAAGTTCTCTGCGGGCGAATTCCATTGCGATGTCGGGGCGCGCATTTTTTGTCTTGAGGATAATCGACGTCGTCAGGCGTTTCGCCGCCGAGATGTCGCCGCTTTTGCGGTAGAGGTCGGCGAACTTGCGCCTGAATTCCGCGTCGGTATCAGGATATTTCGAGAACGCCCTGACGGCAAATTCGTAGTTTTGGCAAATTTCCCTTTCCGATTTCCCGAGCTTTTCAAGATATGCGAAGATTTTGTTCCAAGCGTCGGCGTTGCGCGGTTCGGCGACGACCGCCGCCTTTGCGCAGGCAAGCGACTTTTCATAGTCGTTTTGCTTTGCGAAAACGTCGGCAAACGCGCAGTGGATTTCCGAAAGCCTGTATTTCGCGCCGTTACGGAAACCCTCTCTAAGCGATTCCAAGGCGTGGTCGGTTGCGTCCTTCCACGTTTGTGGATCGTAGGTTTTACCCGTTACGAAACGTGCGTTTTCGTATCTACCGACCGAAAAATTCCACGTCCCTGGGCGCTGCATATAGGCGACCCACGCGTGGAATCCGTCGCTGCCCGCGCCCGACAGAATGAACGCCGGCACGCCGCGGGCTTTTGCCACTTCCATCGTGTAGTAGGCTTGGTCGACGCAAATGCCGCCTTTTGTTTTTATTGTTTTGAGACGGTAGTCTTCGCCGTTCCAGTCGAATTGTTTGCGGTTGAGCCTGCCGTGGTCGTAGGCTATCGACAGGTAGAGTTTGGGCAGGTTCGAGAGGCTTACCGAGACGCTTTTTTGCGCCCACTGCGCGTCGTCTTCGGTCGCGGTGGACGGCACGAGGTATTTAAGCTCTTCGATCGACATCTTTTCAGTGGGCAGCAGGAATTTTCCGCGCTCGCGCATATCGACGATTTGGTTGAAGCGGGCGACGGGGTCGGACAGCTTGCGGGGCAGGAGTTTTTCGGAAACCTGTCCGTGCGGCCAGTCTTTCGGGGGCGGCGTATCGAATACGACCGCCACGGCGATTGCAAGTTTGGGATATTTCGCGAACTTTTCGGGCGACGATTTCGCGATGTTTGCGAGGATGTCGTAGACTTTCACCGCGTCGTCTTCGGGCGAGAGCACCGAAACGAAGTCGTCGAGAAGTTCGGGAGAGGCGAGCAGTTTCGCCCTGATTTCGGGCTCGATGTTTTTGCCGAACTTCGCCAGATTCGAAAAATATTTCGACACAACGAGCTTTGCGTAGGCTTCGGCGAATTTCTTGCCGTTGTACTCTTCGAGCGACTCTTTTGCGTATTTGCGCGATTCCGCCGCCAAGTTCGGCGACGCCCCGAAGAAAGCCGCCGCAGATTCGTCGGTGAAGAGCTGTTCGGCTTGTTGGGCGGACAGGGGTTGTGCAAGTGCGCTTGCCAGCGCGATAATCGGTATTATTCTTCCGTTCATTTTTGTACGGGTAAATGTGCGTTGCGGAAACAAAAAATGTCCCCGAGGGAGGGGACATTTGTAAAATCGCATATCGCTATTTTCAAGCCTGTTTTGCGCTTTTCTCGAAGATTTCGGCA
Source organism: uncultured Verrucomicrobiota bacterium (assembly GCA_949293415.1). GTDB lineage: Bacteria > Verrucomicrobiota > Verrucomicrobiia > Opitutales > Intestinicryptomonadaceae > Merdousia. The sequence goes on along the minus strand of CASFDK010000044.1, from coordinate 38,347 downwards.
AGTCCGCCGAGCATTTTATCGAGTTCGGTTCTCGCCGTTTTTTTCGCCGTTTCGAGCAGTTCGGGCGAGTCCGCCTTTTCGACCGCGAACGCGTAGAACTTGATTTTCGGCTCGGTGCCGCTGCCGCGCACCGCAAAACTGTAGCCGTTTTCGAGCGTGTAGAAGAAGAACTTTTCGCGCGGGATTCTGTCGCCGTCGGCATCGAAAATTTCGTCCCTGTTGAAGTTTACAGACTTCGCCACCCTTACGCCCGCAACTTCGGCAAGCGGCTTTTCGTCGAGCGTTTTCAAGAACGACTGGATTTGCGCCGCGCCCTCCGCGCCCTCGCGGTAGATGCTCTTGAGTTCTTCAAGATAGTATCCGCACTTGAGGTAGATTGAGTCGAGATATTCCTCCACAGTTCTGCCGTTTGCCTTGAGGTATGCGAGCATTTCGGAGAACATAATCACCGCGGCGTTTGCGTCTTTGTCGCGCACGGAGTCTGTGCCGAGGTAGCCGTAGCTTTCCTCGCCGCCGAAGACGAAGAACGTGCTGTATTCCTGCATTAGTTTTGCGCGTTCGGCGTAGGGTTTGTCGGTGCAATCCGAACCCGTTGCGGCGATAAGTTTGTTTTCGTACTTGGTCAGCTTGCCGCCTATCCACTTGAAACCGGTGAGGGTGTTGAGGCATTTCAAGCCGTGCGTGTGCGCGATTTTGTCCTGTAGCGGCGTGGTGACAAAGGTCTTTATGAACGCGCAGTTTTCGGGCTTTACGATAATTCCCTTTGCCTTCATCTGCGCCGCGCGGTATTCCGCCAACAGCGAGCCTATCATATTGCCCGTTAGAATGCGCGTGCCGCCGTCTTTTGTGCGGATGGCAACGCCCATTCTGTCGGCGTCGGGGTCGGTCGCCATAAGGCAGTCGGCGTTTGTTTCGAGCATCTTGGCGATGCCCATCGAAAGCGTTTCGGCGTATTCGGGGTTGGGCTGTTTGACGGTCGGGAAGCGCGGGTCCATATCCATCTGTTCTTCCACGAGAATCGGCTCTATGCCGAAGTGGCGCATAACCGACGGGCAGAGTGCCGCGCCCGTACCGTGCACCGATGTGTAGACGAGTTTGGGCTTGTTCGCCGCCATTACATCTTTGTCTATTACGCAGTTTTCAATCGACTTTACATACGCCTCTTCCGACGACTGCGGCACGGCTTTCACTCCGTCGAGATTTATGTTCAAAAAGTCGCCAACTTCGCTCCAGGCAACCTTGTTGACTTCCGCTACGATGCCTTCCGCGTGCGGAGAGATGACCTGCGCGCCGTCGCCGAAGTAGACTTTGTAGCCGTTGTCGTGCGAGGGATTGTGGCTTGCCGTGATTACTATGCCCGCCGTCGTTTTCAGGTTGCGGACGGTGAATGAAAGTTGCGGGGTGGAACGCGGGGAGTCGAAAAGGTAGACTTCGCCGCCGAGCTTGCGCCAGACCGATGCGCACAGCTGCGCGAAATGCGCCGAGAAGTGGCGTACGTCGAAAGCGACCGCGAGCTTGGGCGTTCCGCCGCCGTTTGCCTCTGTGTACGATTTGCAGTATCCGAAAAGTCCGATTGTAGCGCGCGCCACGTTGAAGTCGTTCATATAGCTTGCGCCGACCGCCGCGTGTTCGGGCGTGCCCTGTTCGGAGATTTTTCCGAGCTCGGCTTTTGCCGATTTCTTGCCGATTGTCCTGCCGCGCATGCCGCCCGTGCCGAATGCCAGCGGTTTGAAAAATCTGTCGTTGATTTCCCCGAAATCGCCGTTTTCGAAAAGTTCCACGAGCGATTCCACCGCCCATTCAGGCAGAAAGTTTTGCGACATCCATTTGCCGAGGTTTTCCGCCGCCGACGGCAGAATCTTGCCGCCATTTGCGGCTTCGGCTACGAGTTGTTCGAGTTTGTTTTCCGTCATAATAATTCTCTTCGGTTGAAAGTTTTCCTCTTTAAAAAAAGAGGGATGCCCGAATTGTCGCACATCCCCCGTTTCCAAGCGTCATTTTATGCCGTTTCCGCCTTAGTAGGGGAGCGGGTATTTCTTGCAGAGCTCTTCGGCGATTGCCTTTGCCTTGGCGATTTCCGCTTCGTCTTCGGGCGCGTTGAGCACCGTCACGATTGCTTCGGCAATCTTGTCCATATCGGCTTCGACCATACCACGGCTTGTAACCGCGGGCGTTCCGAGTCTGATGCCGCTTGCCTTGAAGGGCGAGCGCGTTTCGCCGGGGATGGTGTTCTTGTTCGTGGTGATGTTCGCCTTGTCGAGCGCGTTCTGCGCGTCCTTACCCGTGAGGTCGGGGTGCTTTATGCGCAGGTCGACGAGCAACAGGTGGTTGTCGGTGCCGCCCGAGACAAGACCGATTCCGCGCTTCATAAGCCCTTCGGCGAGCGCCTTCGAGTTCTTGACAATTTGCTTTTGGTATTCCCTGAAAGAGTCCTTGAGGGCTTCGCCGAAGCAAACCGCCTTGCCGGCGATGACGTGCATAAGCGGGCCGCCCTGAGTTCCGGGGAATATCGCCGAGTCGATCGCCTTGGCGTATTCTTCGCGGCACATAATGATACCGCCGCGCGGACCTCTGAGGGTCTTGTGGGTTGTGGTCGTTACGAAGTCGCAGAACGGAACGGGCGAGGGGTGTACGCCCGCGGCGACCAAGCCCGCGATGTGGGCGATGTCCGCCATAATCATTGCGCCGCATTTTTTTGCGATGCCCGCCATTCTTTCGAAATCAATCTGTCTGGGATATGCCGACGCGCCGACCGTGATGAGACGGGGCTTTTCCGCCATAGCCTTTTCTTCGAGTTTGTCGTAGTCGATGTAGCCCGTCTTTTCGTCTACGCCGTAGTTTACGACGTTGTAGAGTATACCCGAAACGTTCTTGGGGTGTCCGTGCGAAAGGTGTCCGCCGTGTTCGAGCGACATCGTGAGGATTTTGTCGCCGGGTTTGAGTACCGCCGTGTAGACCGCGATATTCGCCTGCGAGCCCGAGTGGGGCTGTACGTTGACGTGTTCCGCGCCGAAGAGCCTCTTCGCCCTGTCGATTGCGAGCTGTTCAACCACGTCGACGAATTCGCAACCGCCGTAGTATCTCTTGCCCGGATAACCTTCGGCGTATTTATTTGTGAGGGTCGAGCCCATTGCCTCCATAACCGCGGGAATTACGAAATTCTCCGAGGCGATAAGCTCGATATGCGTTTGCTGACGGTTTGTTTCCGCTTTGATTGCGTCGAAAACTTCCGCGTCGACTTCCTTGAGATGTGCTGCTTTGATGGCGTTGTTCATAATATTGTGCGTTCAGTCCGCGTGATGCGGGGAGTTTTGAGGTTTTGGTTTTGTCGGTTTTTTGCAACCAAATTTTTCTAATCTTTTTCGAAATCCATAAATTTGCCTACGCGACGCCGATGGCGTCCGCCTTCGAACTCTGTTTCGGCGAAGATTCTCACCATTTTGTCCGCAAGTTCGGCGGGAACGTATTTTGCGCCCATACAGATTACGTTGGCGTCGTTGTGCAGCCGCGAGAATTTTGCGCAGTCTTCGTTGTGGCAGAGCGCAGCGCGGATTCCGCACACCTTGTTCGCGGCTATCGACATGCCGATACCCGTCGTACAGAGCAACACGCCGAAGTCGGCTTTGCCCGATTTTACGCTGTCGCAGACTTTTTTTGCGAAGTCGGGGTAGTCGACGCTTTCGGTTCCGAAAGTGCCTTCGTCGATGATTTCGAAACCGTCCGCCAGCGATTTTACGAGCGCATCTTTGAGTGCCGTTGCGCCGTGGTCGCAACCTATGCTAATTTTTTGTTTCATTTTGAAGGTATTTTAAAATTCCGCCTATTGCCGAGGCGATTTCGTCGCGAACCTGCAGGTATTCGCGCAGGTTGCCGCCGTAGGGATCGGGCACGTTTTTGTCTTCGGAGTTCTCCGCCATATCGAGGACGCGGAAGAGACGCTTGGGCAGGTTGTCGAAACGCGCCTTCATTGCGTCGATATGGGTTGTGTCCATTGCGAAAATCGCGAAGGCTTGGTCGACGAGCTTCTGTGTCAGCGCGGTCGAGCGGTAGGAATTGATGTCGATGCCCACCTTTGCGAGGGCTTCGATTGAGTGTGCGCTCGGAAGCATTCCGTCCACCGTGGAAATGCCTGCCGAACAGACTTCGAGCTTGCGGACGGGGTCGTTTTCGTCGGTTGCGGCGATTGCGTGTTTGAGGAGTGCCTCGCCCATCGGCGAGCGGCAGATGTTCCCCGAGCATACAAAAATGACTTTATTGCGTTTGACTTCTTTCATCGTAAAATGCACTGCCAAAATGGCACGTTTGTTTTTTTGTGTCGAGCCTATTATGCGCCGCCGTTTCACCGCAGCGCGGCGGGCAGATATTTGATTATGTCGCTTGTGGCGAGCGCGGTTTCGCCGAGTTTTGCGGCTGCGTTCTCCGCCGCGAGCCCGAGCCATGCCGACGCGCATATCCCCGCTTCGAGAGCGGCGTTTTCGAAACCGTGCGATTTGTTTGCGATAAGCGAACCCGCAAGTCCTGCGAGAATGTCGCCGCTTCCCGCCCTCGCAAGCGCGGGGCTGCCGCGCGTTTGATAGACGATTTTCGACCCGTCCGAAATGCGCGTCGCCGACGATTTCAAGGCGACGGCGCAGCCGTATTTTTTGCAGGCATCCAGAAGCGATTCGTCGGATGCGTCCCGCGCGATGCGCAGAATTTCGCCTTCGTGCGGAGTGAGCAGGGCGGGGGCGTTGCGGGCGGGCAGGACTTCGGCGGTCTGCTTACGGATTGCGTCGGCGTCGAGCACTGCGGGAAGGTCGGAGGCGGACTTGAGAATTTCGCAGAGCAGTGCGAGCGTTTCGGGCGAGTCCGACAGCCCCGAGCCGCAAAGCAACGCGGTCGCCGAAGAAAGCTTTGCTCTCATCATACCGAACGATTCGAGCGCAATCGCCCCCGATTCGTCTTCGGGGCAACCAATCCACATCGCCGAGGGTTCGGCGGCGGCAAACGCCGCGGCGAAAGTTTCGGGCACGAACGCCGAAACAAGCCCCACGCCGCCGCGCAGAGCCGACTTTACGGCAAGCATTGCCGCGCCCGAGTAGCGGCGCGAACCCGCGACTACGAAAAGGTGTCCGAATGTGCGCTTGTCGGAAATCGAGCGGCGCGGAGTTTTCAGAAAGTCGAGCGCGTTCGGCTGTGTTATGAATCGGTCTATTTGCGCGGAGCCGTTTGCGGCGGGAGCGTCGAAAAAGCCGATGTCCACATAGCGTATCCGCCCCGCGAATTTTCGGTTGAAAGGCTTGAAAAGCGCGTCTTTGCAAATGCCGGTCGCGTACGTTGCGTCGGCGCAAAATATCGGCGACTGCTCGATATCGGCCGCGCCCGAGGGCACATCGACCGAGATTTTGAGCGTTGCATTTACCGCGTTTGCCGTTTCGATCTCCTCCGCCAGATATTCCCTTAGCGGCGGATTGAAACCCATCCCCAGAAGCCCGTCTACGAGCAGGTCGAACTTTCCACCCGCGATTTCGCCGAACCTCCCGTGCGGTACTACTGCGGGTTTTTTTGCAGTTGCGGCGAGTTTTTCGAACGCCGTTTTCGTGTTTTGTTTGAACGAGTCTGGCGAGTCTTTGCAGACTGCGGAAATTTCCGCTTCGGGAAATTCGAGCGCTATTTCGCGCAGGGCTATGAGCGCGTCGCCGCCGTTGTGTCCGTTGCCGACAAGCGCGAGAATTTTCGGGCGTTTCGGCAGGATGTATGCAAATTCCCGCAGAAAACATTCCGCTAGCCCCGTGCCCGCGCGTTCCATCGCCGCGTACGGGAGTTCGGGCGAACCGCCGAGAATGTTGCGTTCAAGTTCCTGCGACTGTTCGAATGTTAGAATGGGATGGCATGTTTTCATTTCGGGGGCTTTCTATCGGGTCGCCACGGCGAAAGCCTGCGCGTATTCCTTCAGGTGCGAGAGACTGACGAGCATTTTCCTCGCGCCGATTTCCTCCAACCGTTTGCGGGCGGCTTCGTCGAGCAGGGCGAAAGGCGCGCCGAGACCGTCGTTTTCCACCGACACGCTTTTGGGCGTAAGTGCGTCGCGAAACCCCGTGCCGAGAGCCTTTACCATCGCCTCCTTTGCGGCGAACCGCGCCGCAAAGTGCAGGGGCGCGTCCGCCTTTGAGTTGCAGTAGGCGATTTCGGAGGCGGTAAAAGTTTTCTCGAGAAACGCGTTGCCGTATTTTTCGATTAGCGACTTTATCCGCGCGACATCCGCGATGTCCGTGCCGATTCCGACTACCGCGCAATCCGACTGCGGCTTATTTTGCATCGGCAATCAGTGCCCGCATTTCCGCCACGGCGCGTTCCGTGCCGACGAGCAGCGCGCGTGAGATTATCGTATGCCCAATATTGAGTTCGTTGAAGCTTGCGGCCTTCAGCAACTCGCCAACGTTCTGGTAGTTTATGCCGTGTCCCGAGTTCACTGTAAGCCCGAGCGACACCGCGCAGTTGCGCGCCGCGGCTATGCGGTCGAGCTCCGCCTTGCGACGTTCGGGCAGTCCCCAAGCGTTTGCGTACGCGCCCGTGTGGAGTTCTATTGTCGGCGCGCCTATTTTCTTTGCGATTGCGATTTGCGCCGGTTCGGGGTCGATGAAAATCGAGCAGATTATTCCCCTTTTCGAGAGCGTTTCGACAGCGCGCGCGGTCTTTTCTTCGATTGCGGGGTCGGCGAGGTTTACGCCGCCTTCGGTCGTAACTTCCTGTCTGTTTTCGGGCACGAGGCACACGTAGTCGGGCAGGATTTCGGCGGCGAACTCCACGATTTCGTCGGAGCACGCCATTTCGAGGTTGAGCTTTGTGGAAATTTCGCGGCGCAGTCGGCGGATGTCGTCGTCCTGCATATGGCGGCGGTCTTCGCGCAGGTGGGCGGTTATCGAGTCCGCGCCGCCGCGTTCCGCCGCGAGGGCGATTTCAACCGGATCGGGTTCGACCACGACCGCCGGATTCCCGAGCGATTCGCGGTAGCGCGCCTGTCTTAGCGTTGCGCTGTGGTCTATGTTGACACCTAGTTTTGTCATATAGATTTTCTCCTTTTTCTATTGGAATTTTTTCCAGAGCGACGGCATAAAAAGCGCGAGAATTGCGTAGAATTCTATACGCCCCATAATCATCAGGAACGCGGCGAAGATTTTGGTCCAGTCTCCGAAAAATTCGAAATTTTTTGTCGGTCCTACTTCCGCAAACCCCGGGCCTATGTTGTTTATGCACGCTATCGCCGCCGACACGCAGCCCGTCAGCGACATATTCGGCTCGAACAGTCCGAACAGCAGCATTGCCGCGCCCGAGAGCAGGAAAAACAGCGCGAAGTACGAGAGCACGCCTCTGGTGTCGTCGTCGTCGAAAGTCTTTCCGTTTATCCTCACGTTTCTGACCACGCGCGGGCGGAACGACTTTTCGACCTCGTTCCAGACTATCCTCCAGACCGTAACCACGCGCGAGACCTTCAAGCCGCCCGAGGCCGACCCCGCGCAACCGCCTATTATCATCAGAAGAAAGATGACCGAATGCGTTGCGGGAGTCCATTTTTCGTAGTCGAAAGCGAAAAGTCCCGTGGTTGTGACGGTTGTCACGCTTTGGAAAGTCGCGCGGGTGAAAGCCGTCCAGTAGTCGGTTGGCGAAGACGGGTCTTGGGCGATAAACGCCGAAAGCGCGAGCGAGGCGGCGGCGATTAAACCCGTGTACGTCCAAAATTCCGAGTTCTCCAGAAGCTTTTTGAAGTTGCCTCCAGCCACCGCAATCATCAGAACGAAGCTCACCCCGCCCAGAAACATAAACAGAATGACAATCCAGTAGACGAGGTTGCTGTCGTAGTGTGCAATACCGTCTTCGTAGACGCTGAAGCCGCCCGTGGCGACGGTCGAAAACATATGGCAAACGCCGTCGAACCATCCCATTCCGCAGAGTTTGAACGAAATCAGGCAGAGCGCGGACAGCCCCAGATATATTCCCATCATTTTGAATATTCCGCTTTGGATGCGCTCCGTTTCGATTCCGCCGCCCGCGTTCGCACTCGATTCGCTCGCGAAAAGTATCCTGCCGCCCGAGCCCAAAAACGATAGTATCGCCACGAAGAAGACGATCACGCCCATGCCGCCTATCCAGTGGGAAAGACAACGCCAGAACATCAGACTGTTCGGAAAGTCGGCATACGAGGCGAAGCCGTTTGCGCCCGTAGTAGTAAGCCCGCTTGCCGATTCGAAAAATGCCTGCGGAAAGCGGCATTCGACAATCAAAATGTAGGGCAGGCTGCCCACGAGCGATGCGATAATCCAGCCCGTGCCGACAATGCACATCGCCTCTTTCTTGAAGAGTTTGCGCGGCGCGTTGCGGCTCGGCAGGTAGAGTGCGAATGCGGTGACAACGCAAAATGCGATAAGGCAAATCCACGAGGGCAGGGCTTGGCTTTCCGTCGCCGACGAGGCGTACAGCAACGAGACTCCCGCGCACGCCGAGAACGCCAGTGCCATAATCCACAGCACCATCGAGAGCATTTTGAATATTATCGAATAGTTCATTTCGCGTCGGGACGCTCTACCTTACGAATATGTCGGCGGCTTCGCGCACGTGCTCCTTTTCGAGGATTAGAATTATTCTGTCGCCCGCGTTTACGGTATCGTTTGCCCCGGGGACTTTCGCGCCGTCGTCGTTGACGATTGCGGCTATTATGCACGCGGGGGGCAGCGGCATGTCGCGCAGTGTCTGCCCGCACGCCGCGCTTTTGGGCGAAACTTTCAGCTCCAGAAATTCCACCGTGCCGCCCTTGAGCGCGCCGACGATTGTGAAGTTTTTGTCGGTTATGTATTTTTTTATTTCGTTTGCGCTCACGCGCCGCGGCGAGGCGTTGGCGGTTATGTTCAGAAATCCGCTGATGTTCTGGAGAACCTGCTCGTAGTCGGGCTTGTTTATGACAAGTTCGACGTATTTTACGCCGAGCTTTTTCGCCTGTAGGGATGTCATGACGTTTTCCTCGTCGTCTTTTGTACAGGCTATGAAATAGTCGGCGTCGCCGATTTGCTCCTCTTCCAAAAGGCGAAGGGATGTCGCGCTGCCGTTGATTACGGTTACCTGCGGAAACTGTTCGGCGATTTCACGGCAGCGGTTGAGGTCGGGGTCTATCACCCTTATTTTGAAGCGGTAGTTCGAGAGTCTTCGGATTACCGAAATCGCCGTTTCCGTCGCGCCGTTCAGAACTATTTTCACGGTCTCCGACGACCTTTCCGGCGAGAAAATTCCGCGGTATTTCAAAATCGAGTCGGGTGTGCCGATGAGCGTTATTTTGTCGCCGGCTTCGAGAACCGTGTCGGCGGTGGGCACGTAGAGCTCTTCGCCGCGCTGCACGTAGCCTATTTTTACGACGGAATCGAGTTTGACCTCGCGCAGAGGCACGCCTTCAGCTTTCGCGCCTTTGCCCACTTCGATTTCCTGAAGCTCTATCTGTCCGCGCGCGAAGTCTTCAACCGCCATTCTCTCGGGATTGCGGACGTGCTTTGCAAGTTCGACCGCCGTCAACGCCTCTGGGTTTATGAGGATGTCTATGCCGAACTGCTTTTGGTAGTTTACCAGCGAGTTGTCGGCGTATACTTGGTCGTGTACCCGGGCGATTGTCGTTTTTGCGCCGAGCTTTTTGCCGATTGCGCAGGCTACAATGTTGAGCTGGTCGAAGGCGGTCATCGCCAGCAGGAAGTCGCAGTCGTCCACTCCCGCAGTGGAGAGGGCCTTTGCCGATGCTCCGTTGCCGCGTATTACGCGCACGTCGAGATTTTCCTCCGCGTCGTCGGCACGTTCCCCGTCCGATTCGATGAGGGTTACGGCGTGCCCGTCCTCGCTCAGCACTTGGCAGAGATAGTGCCCGACATCGCCCGCTCCAACTACTATTATTTTCATAATCCCCCTTATTGTTATCATATTTTCGGCGAATACAAAGCTTTTTTTAGCTCCGCGCATTTCCCGCGCTCCGTTTCGGTTCTTTTCAAAAAAAAGATAATGCGTTTGACAAAGCGCGGGTTTGAAATAGATTCGGCGGAAAATTGGCTATGATTTCTCAGGATTTTATGAAGAACCTTTCGTGGCGTCGCAAGGATATGATTTCCACCGAGGATTTGTCCCTCGACGAAATCGGGAAAATCTTCGCGATGGCGGACGTTTTCAAAGCTTCGCTAAAAAGCGACAAAACCAAGCTTCCCTACCTTAAGGGCAAGGTGGTTGTGAACCTGTTTTTCGAACCGAGTACGCGCACGCGCACTGCGTTCGAAATGGCGGCTCACAAATTGGGGGCGGACGTAATCAGCGTTGCCTCGAACATTTCCTCGTCGGTCAAGGGCGAGACGCTCAAGGACACCGCGCGCAACATAGAGGCGTTGATGGCGGATATGATTATCGTCCGCCACAGCTCTTCGGGCGCGGCGAAATATCTTGCCGACAGGGTGAAGATTCCCGTAGTCAACGCGGGCGACGGCGCGCACGCGCACCCAACGCAGGCGTTGCTCGACGCGTTTACGATGCGCGAGAAATTCGGCGGCAATTTCAGGGGAAAAAAAATCACGATATTGGGGGACATACTCTTCAGCCGCGTTGCCCGTTCCAACATTTACCTGCTTCAAAAACTGGGCGCGTTGGTAACCCTTGCGGGACCTTCGACGCTTGTTCCGCGCGAGTTCGAAAAGCTCGGCGTGCGGGTATGCTACGACATCGCCGAAGCCGTGGCTGATGCCGATGTCGTTATGCTTTTGCGCATACAGCACGAACGCCAGAGCGCGACGCATTTCCCGTCGATTTCCGAATACGCAAACGTGTTCGGTTTGAATCTGCGCCGTGAAAATATGCTCAAAAAAGGCGCGTTCATTATGCACCCCGGTCCGATAAACAGGGGAGTGGAACTTGACTCTCCGCTTGCCGACTCCGACCGCTCGGTGATTCTCGAACAGGTGACGAACGGCGTGGCGGTCAGAATGGCGGTTCTGAACCTTTGTATGCATCACGCCCAGCCCGCAAAATAGGTCGTATTATGAAAAAGGAAATTTTGATAAAAAACGCGAGGGTTGTGGACCCCTCGCAGAAACTCGACAAAGTGCGCGACGTTTGCGTTTGCGGCGGCGTGTTCGTCGACAAAGTTTCGTCGAAGGCGAAGGTAATTGACGCAAAGGGTCTTGTCCTAGCCCCCGGTTTTGTCGATATGCACGTGCATCTCAGGGAACCCGGTCAGACTTCGAAGGAGTCGATTGAAACGGGCACGGCGGCGGCGGCGGCGGGCGGCTACACTTCCATTGTGGCAATGCCCAACACCGTTCCCGCAGCCGACAACGCCTCGACAATCCGCCTGATAAACGACATCATTTCCGAGACCGCAAAAGTGCGCGTCTACCAGAGCGCGTGCCTTACCGAGGGCAGGGCGGGCGAAAAGCTCGCGCCGTACGGCTCGATGAAAAAGCTCGGCGTGATTGCCCTTACCGACGACGGCTCGTGCGTGCAGAGCGCGGAGCTTATGCGCAACGCGATGGAATACGCGAAAATGTTCGGAATGCTCGTTATGGACCACTGTCAGGAGGCGACACTTACACGCACGGGGCAGATGCACGAGGGCGAGTGGTCGGCGCGTCTGGGGCTCGGCGGCTGGCCGTCGGCGGCGGAGGACATCATCGTTTCGCGCGACGTGATTTTGGCGCACTACACGCAGTCGCATATCCATTTGCAGCACATTTCGAGCGCGCTTTCGGTCGACATAATCCGCAACGCAAAAAAGCGCGGCATATCGGTTTCGGCCGAGGCAACTCCGCACCATCTTTCGCTCACCGACGAATGTCTGCGGGACTACGACACGAACTATAAAATGTGTCCGCCGCTCAGGTCTCAGTCGGATGTGGACGCGCTGATAGAGGGCGTTGTCGACGGCACAATCGAAGTAATCGCAACCGACCACGCGCCGCATTCGCAAAACGACAAGGACAGGGAATTCGACTGCGCGCCGTTCGGAATCACGGGCTCGGAGACGGCGTTCGGCGTCTGCCACAACGCGCTTGTCCGCTCGAAGAAGATAAAGCTTTCGAAGCTGATTGAACTGATGTCCACGCGCCCCGCCCAGATTCTGAAAATCGACGCGGGCACGCTGCGCACGGGTGCCCCCGCCGACTTTGTGCTCATCGACGAAAACGCCGAATACGTCTACGATTCTCCGCTTTCGCGTTCGTCCAATTCGCCGTGGCTCGGCAAAAAGCTCAAGGCAAAGGTTGTCGCAACCTACTTGGGCGGCAAGAAGATTTATTGATGGCGGTTGTTTTCGCATCGCTTTTGGTAGCCGCAACACTGGCTGTCGTGGCGGCGGTGGCGGTACGCACCGAAAGGACGGCGGCGGGCGTGTCTCCGTCTTTTTTGGATTCCTTCAATACGCTGTTTTTGATGTTTTTGATTGCGGCAATCGCGTTGGCGGGAATGTCGCTTTCAAAGTTCTGTTCGGGCTTCGGAGGCGATGTCGCGCGGGTGTATCTGCCGACCGTCGCATTGCAGCTTTTGACCGCCGGTGCGGTCGTGCTGTTCTCGCGCCACGCGGGGGTTCGGATAAATTTCAAGCCCGATTTCTCGGCGTTGAAAAACGGCGTTCTCTACTTCGTGCCGACCCTTTCGATTCTGCTTGCGGGGGCGGGGGTTGCGCTTTTCTACAAGGCGGTTTTCGGCGGGGAGATTGCGCGGCAGGATGTTGTTTCGATGTTTATGGAGCTTGACGGATTTTTCCCGAAGGCGTTTGCCTGTCTTTCGATTGTCTTGTTTGCGCCGATTGCCGAAGAGCTGTTTTTCCGCGGTTTGCTTTATCCCGTGTTCAAGGGGGCGTTTTTGACCGTGCTCTGCGGCGGTTCTCCCGAATGCGCGAACGTTCTCGGGCGCAAGACGGCGACGGTTGCGGCGGCGGCGGCGGTTTCGTTCCTCTTTTCGCTAATCCACGCAAGCGCGTACGCGGCATTGCCGATTTTCCTAATGGGGCTGGTTCTCGTCTGCGCCTACGAGCGCACGAATTCGATTGTCTCGCCGGTGGTTGCGCATTCGCTTTTCAATTTGGTCAACGTTGCGATGTTGTCTGCGCTATGAATCCGTTTGCGAAAGTCGGCACTGTTTCGGAGCTTGGCGAAAAGGCTCTCATTGCGCGGGTTTGCAAAAACTTCGGCTCTTCCGCCGCGCTCCCGCCGCCGTTTGGCGCGGGCGACGACTGCGCGCTCATCCGCTCGCGCGCCCTCTCCGAAAACGTCTTCATAACGAGCGATGCGGTGATACTGGGGCGGCACTTTTCGCCCGACACCCCGCCCGAAATGGCGGGCGAAAAGCTCGTAAAGCGCAACGCAAGCGACATCGCCGCGATGGGCGCAACACCCTTTGCCGCGCTTGCGAGTTCGATATGTTCGCCGAACGTGTCGCTCGGGTGGCTCGACGGCTTTTGCCGCGGTATGGGGCGGGCGGCGGAACGCTACGGCGTAAAAATAATCGGCGGCGATTTCGCTTCCGTCGGCGGCGACTTCTTTTCCACGCATTTGACGCTTTTGGGGCAGAGCGGTGCGCGTCCGCTTTTACGCACGGGCACGGAGATTGGCGACTACATTTGTACGACGGGCGAGCTCGGCGCGTCGTTCGAAAGCGGCCATCATTTGACTTTCGAGCCGCGTCTGAACGAGGGGCGTTTTCTCGCCGCCGACAGTGCCGTTTCGGCGTGTATGGACATAAGCGACGGTTTGGCTTCAGACCTCAAGTGTCTTTTGCCGCCGCATTCCTGCGCCGAAATTTCAACCGAAGATCTGCCGCTCCGCAAGTTCGGCGGAAAATGCGCGTCAGTCCGCCAAGCGTTGTGCGACGGCGAGGACTACGAGCTTGTTTTTGCCTATCGCGGCACGCGCGGGCAGTTCGACGAATTTTTGCGCCGCTACGAAGATGCGTTCGGGTATTCGGCGCATGAAATCGGACGAATAACCAAGCCCCGCGGAGCGTGCGAAGAGGGTGCTCTTGTGCTCGTTTCGGGCGGTTTGCGCGAAGTTTTCAAATCGGGCGGCTTCGACCACTACGCGGCGCGTTGACACTCCGAACGTTCCGCATTTCAAGACACAAAAAACGCCCGCAACCGCGAACCGATTGGAGCGTTTTTTCGTCGGTTAAAACTCCGTTTAGAAGCCCTGACGCTGTTTTACGTCTTCCTGTACGAGCGTCAGATATGCTTGGCTTTTCGATGCGGTGTCGAGCGTTTTCAGCACCTGTTCGAGAACTTCGATGTATTTGTTCGCCTCGCCTTCGAAGCCCGAATAGAAGTCGATGCTTTTGAGCTCGCGCAGTTCGGCTTTGAGAAGGTTCGCCAAGTCGAGCATATAGCTCTTGTAGGCGCGTTCGAACGACGACTTTTCCATCTTTTTCTTGAGGGTGTTGATGTGCTTTTTGACTATCGCGCCGATGACGGGCGAGTTTTCCGAGTCGGAAAGCTGGGTAATTGTGAAGAGTTTTACGAAGTCGGCTGAAACCGCTTTTGCCCTGTCGAGGTTCATACGCTGTTCGATGAACTTGTCGGCGGAGAACTTTTCCCACTTTCCGAAGTTGTCGAGGCGGCGCGCTTCGAGAAGCAGTGCATTTTGCTCGAGCTCGCGCGTGAGGCGGTTGACTTCCGAACGCTGCATCCAGTTGATTTTACGAACCTTCGGCGTTGCGGGCATAACCACGGCGACGGTGTCCTGCGTTTTCGGGTCGAGCACGAGCGTGCCTTCGCAATAGTTTACGGGCAGACGCACGTTCAGCAGAACGTACTTTTCGTTTATCGAATTGATTCTGACGGGGAAAGAAGTCAGATTCTGCTTGAGGTAGCCGACCACGAACAGCGTGCTGCCTACCAAGTCGCGGTATTGCTTGTCGTTTATGAACGCCGCGTTTTTCGCGTTTTCGGGCACTCCCTTGGGAAATACGAGCACGAGCGGCAGACGCTTGGATACGTACACATCGTTTTCGTTGTATTCGAGCGGCTCGCCCCTTGCGTTCGAGAGCGTAACCCCGGGGGTATAGCTGTTGAACGGGATGAACGCAACCTGTCTGCCCTGCATTTCGGCGAGCATAACCGCAGCGCGGGTATCGCCGTCGGTCATATAGGTTTGGTCTACGAAGCGTTGTTTGATTATCTTTTCAAGCTCGCTCATCGTCGCGGGACGTTTTGCGGCTTCGTGCTCGGCAGACCGTTCGCCGCCGTCCGCCGCCTGCGCTTCATGCGGTTTGCCGGAGAGTATTTCCTTGATGGTTGAAAGCTGTTCGACGAAATTGCCGGGGAATTCCTCCGCCGCGACGCGCTTGATTAACGCGAAAGTTCTGGGACGCATTTTGTCGGTCGTCATAGAGTCTATCTCCATCTTCGCCGCGGACTCCGTCTGCAGCAGCTCGACAAATGTATTGAGGTCTGTATTGCCCGACTGGGTGAATTTGTTTCTCAGCGCATTGTATGCCGCAGAGCCGAGCTGCGTTTTGAAGTCGGCAAGCCCCGAAGCGGCTGCTGCCTGCTCGCCGATGTACGGTTCCTGTGCAACGTAGTCGAGCGGGAATTTTTTCTCGGCAAGGGTCTTTATGAGTTTTACATCGTTGTCGTCCGCCGAGAACGCCATATTCTGGATGGTCTCCCAGGCTTCCGTCTGTTTCTTGACCCACGACTTGATTTTCGCGGGATTGTTGGCGTTGATTTGCGCCGATTTCGCTTCGAGTTTCGCCTTGAGATCTTCGGGGATTTCCTGTGCGAACGCGGGGGCAACAAGGGAAAGCGCAAGGAATAGAGGTGTAATAAAATTCTTCATAGAAAACCGAAATCCTATTTTCGATATTGATTCTGTCAACCAATTAAACAGCAATTTTCGCTCTTTGTTCCCCCAAAAAAACGCATTTTATCGGCGAAGAAATAGCTTGAAGCGCGGGGCGGTCTTTGATTTTATCGTCCGCTTTGTTATGAATTTGTTTAAGAAAATCGTATCGCTCGGAAAGAGCCTTTTCTCCGAGCCCAAGAAAAACGGAAAGCCCCGCAAAAACGGAGATGCGCAGCGTAGGGGCAAAAAGGGCAGACCTTCCGAAAACGCATCCAATTCAAAACGCAGACAGCGTGAGGAACAACCTTCGGAAAACCGCCAATCTCGCGGTCGCGGAAACGCCCGCGGACGCGGAGACCGCTCGAAGCGTTCGGGCGAAATAGACGTACAGGCGGTTGCCGCAAAGCCTCGCGCGCCCAAGCCGGTTCCCGCGCTCCCCGATTCTGCCGAGCTTTTCGCCGCCCTTCCCGAATTTGCCTCGCTCGGGTTGTCGCCCGCGGTGCTCGCCGCCGTAAAGGATATGGGCTACTCCGCTCCCACCCCCATTCAGAGCAAGGCGATTCCGATTGTCCTTTCGGGCGCGGACGTGATAGGTACGGCGCAGACGGGCACGGGCAAGACGGCGGCATTCTCGTTACCGATTATCGATATGCTCGGCAGACCGCAGTTCGAACCGCGCGTTCTGGTGCTCAGTCCCACGCGCGAGCTTGCTTCGCAGACTGCGGAGGCGTTCGGCAATTTCTCGAAATACTCGCCGATTGAAACGCTTCTCGTTCAGGGCGGCGTATCGATGGAGCGGCAGATCGCCGCGCTCAAAAGCGGCGTGGATGTCGTTGTGGCAACCCCAGGACGCTTGCTCGACCTCAACCGCCAGCGCGCGATATCGCTCAAAAAAATAAAGTGGCTCGTGCTCGACGAGGTCGACAGAATGTTCGATATGGGCTTTATAGAAGACGTTTCCAACATCATCAGATACTGCCCCAAGGAACGCCAGACCCTCTTCTTCTCGGCGACGATGCCCGACGCGGTTATGCGCCTTTCGAAGTGGGCGTTGAGCGATCCGCAGCGGCTCGACACCGGCATTGTCCAGAATAGTCCCGCGGATACAATCGAACACTTCGTGTACCCCGTGGACGGAATCCAGAAATACGACCTGCTGATAGAATATCTGAAGTCGATAACGTTCGACTCCCTGATTGTATTCACCCGTACGAGGATTGACGCCGACAGAATCGGCGAATGGCTCATCGGGCACGACTACAAGGTTTCCATTCTCCATTCCGACCGCACGCAGCGCGAGCGCGACAAAGCACTTTCCGACTTCAAGGAACGCAAGACAAACATTCTCGTCGCCACCGACATCGCCTCGCGCGGTTTGGACATCAACGACGTTCAGTATGTAATAAACTACAACGTGCCCGAACACGCCGAAGACTATGTTCACCGCATCGGCAGAACGGGCAGGGCGAACAAGGACGGCACGGCGATTACCTTGTACTCGTCGGACGAAACGATGTTCCTGCGCCGCATCGAAGATTTCATAAACGCGAAAATCGAGCGCAGAAAGCTTGAAGGTTTCCCGTACCGCAACGAGCCGATTCTGGTTGAGGAAACAAAGAAGCACCGCAAACGCAACAGGTAGCTTGCGGCGTTATTTTTTTATAAAAAACAAAAAGCGCGACTTATAGTCGCGCTTTTTGTTAGGGTACGGAATTTTATTCCGCAAACGTTTCGATTATTCGCTTTTTGTTTCCGCGCCCGCCTCGGCTTCTGCGGCTTCGGCCGCAAGTTTTGCCTGCCGTTGCGCCTCTTCCTCTTCCCTCGCCTTTTGCCAGAGTTCGGCGGTGTTGGGGAAGGGCGGGTAGATGAACGGTTCTATATTTACGGCTCGTTTTGTCTGCGTGTCGATGTCTATCAGCACCGCGCAGATTCGGTTGTCGCCCTCCGCCATAATGAAGTGGCGCGGGCGGCCGTCGATGAATTTTTGCAGAATCGGCTCCCACTTTCTGCCCAGACACGAGTTCCACGGACCCGTCATTCCCGCGTCCGAAAGGAATGCCAGCCCCTGAGGGAGAATGCGCGCGTCGTTTGTGGGGATGTGCGTATGCGTGCCGACAAGAGCCTGAATCTTGCCGTCCATATGCCAGCCCATCGAGACCTTTTCGGACGATGTTTCGGCGTGGAAATCGAGCATCACCGCGTCGCACAGCGGCGCGAGTTCGTCTACGACCCGCGATGCCGCCGCGAACGGGCAGTCCGACTTTATCTTCATAAGCGTTTGACCGAGCAGGCAGAACACGCCCAGTTTCATTCCGTTTCTTTCGACAACCGCGAACTCGCGCCCGGGGTTGTCGCGCGGGATATTTGCGGGACGGCACAGGTTTTCGAGCGAGTCTATTTCGCCCTCGAAACAGCGTTGGTCCCAGATGTGGTCGCCGAGTGTGAGCGCGTCGATTCCCGCACGGAAGAGTTCCTCTGCCATATTTTTTGTTATGCCGTTGCCGCCCGCGGAGTTTTCGCCGTTTGCCACGACGAAATCCGCGTTCAGCTTCTCCCTTATCGACGGCAGGTTCTCCGCGACGATTTTGCGCCCCGGTTTGCCGACGATGTCGCCTATGAAGAAAATCCGCATCTCTTATTTGAGGAGTCCGAGATTGCGGCAGAGGTCGGTCATATCGGCGATTGCGCCCGCCTTCGAAAGTTCGGGGGGAATCGGAACAATCAGACCTTTTTTCGAATAGAAATCGACCAGCGGCAGTGTCGTGCTGCGGAAGACTTCGAGGCGTTTCTTGACGGTTTCGGGCTTGTCGTCGTCGCGCGTGTAGAGCCTGCCGCCGCACTTGTCGCATACGCCTTCGACTTTCGGGGGCGTGAAGACCTTGTGGTAGGGGGCTTGGCACTTTTCGCATATCATTCTGCCCGAAATTCTCCTTACGATTTCCTCGTCGGGAACGTCGAGGTAGACGACCGCCGTGATTTCGCGCCCGAGCTCGGCGAGCATTTTGTCGAGCATTTCCGCCTGTTTGATTGTGCGGGGGAAACCGTCGAGAACGAAACCCTTTTCTGTGTCGGGCTGCGACAGACGGTCTTTGACCATTGCCGCGGTTACGTCGTCGGGCACGAGTTCGCCCTTGTCCATATACGACTTGGCGAGCTGTCCGAGCGGCGTGCCGTTTTTGAGGTTATTGCGGAAGAGGTCTCCCGTGGCGACCTGCACAATATCCATAACTTCGCAAATGGCGACCGCGCGCGTTCCCTTGCCGCTTCCCGGTGCGCCCAACATTATCAGATTTGCTTTCTTCATTTTTCGTGAAAATAAGATTATAAGTTTGAAAATAATCGCGAAATCGGCAAGCATTTTTCCATGGCAAACGACGAATTTAGGGAATCGATATGCGGAATCAAGAGTTCGGGCGGCGGCATTCTGCTCTGTCTCGACGACGGTTCGGGAGCGCGCCGCGAAACCTCGGTGAAGTTCAACCCGTTTCTCTGGACGTGCTCCGATGCGCGGTGCGATTGGGCGAATTTCGTGCCGCTTAAAAAACCCGAAGGCGGCGTTCCGCATACTCCGCTCGATACCGCCGCGTTTTTCGAGAACGCCGACGATATGGACAGGTACTTCAAGTTGCGAGACAAGTCGCTGCCCGCCGACAGAATTTCGAGTATCGAAAACCAGTATCTTTGCGAGACGGGCGGGCGTATGTTTGCTGGAATGCCGTTTCACAAACTGCGCCGTCTGCAGCTCGATATCGAAGTATACTGCGCCGACGGCAGAGGCTTTCCGTCGGCAAAGCACGCGGGCGACAGGATAATCGCCGTGGGGCTTTCGGGAATCGGCGGCGAAAAGATAATCGAGATAGCCGATTTCACCGACAATGCCGAGCGCGAACTTCTCGAAAAACTCCGCGCCGAAATTCTCGCCCGCAATCCCGACACAATAGAGGGACACAATATATTCAAATTCGACCTGCCGTATATCGCAGAGCGTTCGAAGCGTCTGAAAGTTCCGATGTCGTGGGGGCGTTTCGACGGTAGCGTCTCGTTCCGCAAGAGCCGTCTTACGATAGCCGAACGCACCTTCGCCTACACGCGTTGCGATATCGCGGGGCGCACGGTTGTCGATACGCTCATACTCGTGCAGCTCTACGACATCGGCGCGCGCGAAATGCTTTCTTACACGCTCAAGGAATCGGCGATACACTTCGGAATCAGCGATCCTTCGACGCGCACGTACATCGGGGGCGACAAAATCGGCGATATGTTCGAAACCGACCGCAAGACTTTCCGCGCCTATCTCTCGGACGATTTGCGCGAGACGGCGGGGCTTGCCGAAAAGCTTTTGCCCACCTATGTCGCGCAGGTCGGCAATTTCCCGATGACGCTGCAGGAGTGTCTGCTGCGCGGAAGCGGAATGAAAGTGGAGAGCGTTTTTCTGGAAAAATATCTGCGTTCGCGCGCGGCGTTGCCGCTTCCCGCTCGGGGCGAATATATCGAGGGCGCGCTGTCGGAATCCTTCGCGACGGGCGTATTCAAAAACGTGCTGCACTACGACGTGGCTTCGCTGTATCCCAGTTTGATGCTCGTCATAGGCAAATGCCCGCGCAACGACTATCTGGGCGTGTTCTTGGACGAGCTGCGCAAGCTGCGCGAATACAGACTCGAATACAAAAAGCTCGCCCGCGAGACCGACGACCAATCGCTGCGCAGAGAGTATGATGCGCGCCAGAAAAGCTACAAGATTCTCATAAATTCGTTTTACGGCTATCTCGGGCTTTCCACCGCAACTTTCGGAGACGCTTCGCTCGCGTCCGAGATAACCTCCGCGGGGCGCGATTTGCTCGTAAAACTTATCGACTTTTTTGCAGCCGAGGGCTGTGTGGTTCTCGAAGCCGATACCGACGGCATCTACCTTTCGAGCGAAAAATATTTCGAAAAACCGCTCGAGCTTTTGGCGAAGGCTTCGTCCGTTTTGCCGCAGGGGGTCGATTTGGACTTCGACGGAAAGTTCGAGGCAATGCTCTGCTACAAGGCGAAAAACTACGCGCTTCTGGAGAACGGGAAAATCACCCTGCGGGGTTCCGCGTTCCGCAACAGGGCGACCGAGCCGTACCTGCGCAAGCTCACAGAAACGATGGTCGCCGACCTGCTGTTGGGGCGCGACGACCAAGTGCCGCTGGAAATAGACCGCGTAAAAGAGTCGATTCTCTCGGGTAAAACGCCGATTGAGGACTTGGCGAAAGGCGAGTACATAAGCAAGTCTCCCGCGCAGTACGAGGCGGACATTGCCAAGACGGGACGGGGCAGACGCGCCGCGCTCGAGGCTGCCCTGCTGATGAATCCGAGACCCGAAGCGGGCGACAAAGTACTCTACTACATCGCGCGCGGAGCGAATCCGCGCGATGCCGACTGGAAAAAAGCCCGTCCCGTTTCCGCCTACGACCCGCAATCCGCGCCCTACGACGCGCAATACTATTCGGCGAAAATCGACGACTGGCGGAAGCATTTCTCCGATTTGGCGGGCGGCGAAGCGCAGCTTCAGGGCGAGTTGTTTTGAGCGTATTTTTTCGGAAAAATCGGCGCGGTTTTTCGTTGATTTGCCGCGCGGTTTTTCTGATATTGGAGAGGTATGAAGATTTTAGACTACAAGTCGGCTACCTTTGCCGAAGATTTGAAAAAGGCGTGCGAGTCGGTCGCGCTTTCGCCCGAAATCGTTTCGGCGGTTGATTCGGTGATAGCCGCCGTGCGCGAACGCGGCGATGCCGCCGTGCGCGAGCTTACGAAAAAATTCGACGGTGCGGACGTTGCCGATACCGCAGTTTCCGAAGCCGAAATGAGAGCCGCCGCGAAACTCGTTTCCGCGTCCGACAAAAAGGCTATGCGCGAGGCAATCGCGTCGGTCAAGGCGTACCATCTGCATACAAAGCCAAAAAATTGGCGTGCAAAGAACCCGCACGGTGCGACAATCGGCGAAAATTTCTATCCGATAAACCGCGTGGGCATCTACATCCCCGGAGGCAGTGCGCCGCTCGTTTCCACTGTTGTAATGACTGTCACGCTCGCAAAAATCGCGGGCTGCCCCGAAATCTGCGTTTGCACGCCGCCCGCGCGCGACGGTTCGGTGAACCCGCACATTCTTTGCGCCCTCGGGCTCTTGGGGGTAAGGGAAATCCGCAAAATAGGCGGCGCGCAGGCGATTGCCGCAATGGGAGTGGGCACGCAGACAATCAAGCCCGTCGACAAACTTTTCGGACCCGGGAACGCGTTTGTCATCGAGGCGAAGCGCAGGCTCTTCGGCGAGGTCGGCTGCGACCTTCTCCCCGGACCGAGCGAAGTTCTGGTTGTAGCCGACGCTTCGGCGAACCCGCGCTATATCGCCGCCGACCTGCTTTCCCAAGCCGAGCACGGCAGCGGCAAGGAGAAGATTTTCCTTGTGTGCACTTCGAAAAAAGTTGTCGAAGCCGTCCGAAGGCAGATTGAAAAGCTCGCGCCCGAACTTTCCCGCGCCGAAAAGCTCAAGAAGATTATCGCCGACGGCTGCTATGTGGTGCTCGTTCCGAATCTCGACGCGGCGGCGGAGGTTGCCAACTACGTTGCGCCCGAGCATATGGAGCTTCAAATTGCATCGCCCGAAAAGCTCGCGGGCAAAATCACCACGGCCGGCGCGATTTTGGCGGGCGAATTTACGCCTACCGTTTTGGGCGACTTCACTGCGGGTCCCAGCCACACGCTCCCGACGGGGCGTACGGGCAGGTTCTCGGGCGGTCTGCAGCTTGCGGACTTTATGCGCAGAAGTTCGTTTGTGAAGTACGACAGAAAGTCGATTGCAAAGGCGCGCGATGTGGTCGTTGCGTTCGGCAAAATGGAGTCGCTCGACGCGCACTACGGCAGTCTGCTCCAACGCCTCAAGTAGCATATGGACGGCGACGGCAACAACTCGTTCGGGCGGCTACTCCGCAAAAACAAGCGGCTTGTGCGCGACCTTTCACGCGTCGAAACCGTTTTCAATGCGATACGCTCGGCGATCGTCGTTGCCGATTCCAACGGCGAAATACATTTTGCAAATAATTTCGCAAAGTCGGTATTCGGGCTCGGCGAAACGTTCCCGTCGGTCTTCAAACTCCTGCACGGAATAGGCGACGCATTCGAGGCGGTCTCGCGCGACGACAATGTTGTGATGCGCGAGTTCGAAATTACGTATCCCGAACCGCGCGTGTTGAGTGCGCAGGTAATACCGTTCAACTTCGGCGGGGTAATAGACACATACGCGCTGATTTTAAACGACATCACGCAGGACAGGCGTTCGACGGAGGAGCGAATTGAAAGCGAGAAGATAGCCTCGGTTCTCAACCTTGCATCGGGCGTTGCGCACGAGCTGGGCAATCCGCTGAATTCGATAAACATCCACCTGCAGCTCGTCAGGCGCAGGCTTGCCAAGCTTGCCGACAAAATCGGCGACGCGCAGGCGTTGGGGCAGATTTCCGAGTCGGTCGAAATATGCGCGTCGGAGGTTTCGCGGTTGAACGGCATAATAGAAAACTTCCTCAAGGCACTCCGCCCGATGCGTCCGAACGTGTCGGAATGCGACCCGATAAAGCCGCTCGCCGAAACGCTGAAAATCCTCAACGAGCAGTTGTTGAACCTTAAAATTTCGGTCGATGTCGATTCCGAAAACGCGCTTCCCGCGGTTTGCGCCGACGAAAACCTGCTGAAGCAGCTTTACTTCAACATAATCAAAAACGCCATCGAATCGATGGAGGAGGGCGGCTCTATAAAAATCAAGGCGACAAGCGACGACGATTTCGTGAAAATCTCGTTTGCCGACAGCGGTTGCGGTATGACCGAAGACGAGCTTTCGAAAATCTTCGAGCCCTATTTCACCACTAAACCCAACGGGCACGGCTTGGGTATGATGATTATAAACGCAATCGTGCGGGCGCACGGCGGACACATCGACATCAAAAGCAGGCGCGGAGAGGGCACGACCATCGACGTGTCGATACCGCGCAACGAGCGCAGAGTGAAGCTGCTTTCGTAGCCGCGCATTCGGGGTCGGCGCGGGATTGCGCCGCACCGACGGTAAAAGGGCTATCTGCCGAGCGGGTCGGCTACGGCGACCGATTCTTCGGGCGCGCGCATTTTCGGCGATTCGAACGACGGCACGAGCGAGAGTTTGAGAGAACCCCATTGCCCGCTTTCGAAGGGCGAAGCGGCTATTGCGGCTGTGGCGAGCTGTCGGAGCGCGCGGACGGCGGAGCGGTTTTTGAGAGTTTCGTCTTCGGCGAAAAGCTGCGCGGCTTCGCCGACGTACGACGGAAATTCGGAGTCGCGCGTGAAGACGGTGCGCGAAATTTTTGCAAACGCCGAATCCTTCGAGTTTATCGACCACACGCCGAGCGGCGTCATAAAGAGTTCGTCGAGCTTGTCGAGTGCGCGGACGACGGTCTTTCGGTTTTGTCCGCCGCCGAATTTCGAGATTTCGAAAAACGCCCGCGCGCAAAGCACGTATTCGAGCGCGGAGGCTTCCGATCTTTCGCCGAGCACCGATTCCATCACGCCGTGCGAGGCTACCGCGCGTTCGAGTATTTTGCCCGCCGCGTACGCCCTTTTCAAATAGCGGTCGTCGCCCGAAAATGTGTACGCCTTCAGGAGAATCGGCACGGTGAGGGCGATGTCGCGCACCAGCGGCTTTTTGTCGGGAGAAAAGGGCTGTGCTTGTTTGGGGGTATCGGCAATCTGCCCCGCAAAATGCAGAAAGAAGCGCGTTGCCTTCGGATTCTTCCCGACGTATTCAGATTCCGAAAGCGCGCGCAAAAAGAGCAGGCGCGAAGTCGGCGTTTCTTGCGGCGACGGGATTCTTGCGCAGAGCATTTCCAAAGCCGAGAGCGACGCCGCGCGGGCGGCAAGCTGCCGTATGTCCGTCCCCGCTATTCTGAACGCAAGCCGCGCGTTTTCGGAAAGCTCCGCGGGGGGTGCGCCGAGCGTACGGGGATTCGAAAAGTAGGTGAAAAGCCGCGCGCTTTCCGAATAGAAAAAACCGAGTCTGCCGCCCGATGCGAAAATGTCGGCGGGGATTGCGAAGTCCGAGGGCGCGTCGGCTATTCTCGCCGCCGTTTTCGCCTTCGATTTCAAAGCTGACGGATTTTTTTCGAACTGCGCCGCCGCCCCCAAAACCGCGTTTTCGAGATTCGGCACAACGCGCCCGTCTGACGTTTCGACTTTCGAAGTCATATATATGGGCACGAGGTTCGGGGAAAATATTCCCGCCTTGAACGCCGCCTTGCGCCCGACTGCCGCCGCGAAGAAGTGGTCGATTACGGCGATGTCGGCGGGGTAGTTTTGCGGCGCAACGGATACCGAAATGTAGTGTTCGGCGAGCGTTTTTTTGGCGGCTTTCGACGGCTTGAAACCGTCCGCATCGCCGCGTACCGCAAACACGAGTCTGCCCGAGCGGCGGGCGGTCGCCTCCGCTTCCGTTCCCCAGCGGCAACAGACCGCTCCCGCTCGGCGGGTGTCTTCGCCGACTTCCGCGGTATCCCGCAGATTGTTCTTCAGCGCGATGCCCGCAAAAATCAGGCTTAGCATACCGAAAAACACTGCCAGATATTTTCTTAATTTGCCCACGCACTTTTCGACATCTGTTTTTCTCCAAAGTGCCGAATTATTTTGATATTGCCGATGTCCCCTCCGTTTTTCGCGGGAGTGCGAAAAATGGTCTTGACTTGCGGGAGGTTTTCTGGATTCTTATGCGGATAATTTACCGACGCCTGCGGCGTTCGGTTTCAATCAAGCCTGGATGGCGGAATCGGCAGACGCAGTGGACTCAAAATCCACCGATAGCAATATCGTGAGGGTTCGACCCCCTCTCCAGGTACCGTTTGAAAAACCCGCGCAGGGGCGTTTATAGCCGCGCGGGTTTTCCGTTTTACGCATTGCGGCGCCTCCGTTGCGTGAAGAAAAAGCTTTTCATTTGAATTGTTTCGGCGATAATGTCCGAATTGCTTTTATGTAATGTTCGGTTTTAAGACAGTGAAGTCCGATGCCGCCAAGCCCCGCGTGGACGCAGAGGCGGTTTTCTCGGTAGACTGCGGCAGGGCGGTTTTGCGACTGTCGGGCGTTTGGCTCGTTTCGCGCAACCGCACGCCGACCGACGAGGTCTTGCGCAGAATATCCTCCGAAATAGACTCGCTTTCGTTCGACACTTCGGAACTTAAGGTTTTCGATTCGGCTCTGGTTTCGCTGCTTTTCAAGTGCTACGAAAGCTGTTCGCAGTTCGGGGTCGATTTCGATTTCGAATCGCTTCCCGACGGGCTGCGCAATCTGCTGCGTCTTGCCGTTGCCGTGCCCGAGGCGGACGCATCAAAAAAAGGGTCGGACAGTTTCAACATAATAAACAGGCTCGGCACGCACGCAATCAAGGCGGTTGATTCCTTTGCCGAACGTTGCGGTTTTGTCGGCGAGGTCTCGATTGCGGCGGTCAAGGCGGTTTTCGGAAAGGCGCGTTTCAGGGGGTGCGACCTGCTTTCGGTGATTCAGGCATCGGGCCCCGAGGCTTTGCCGATTGTTGCTCTCATCAGTTTCCTTGTAGGGCTTATTCTGGCGTTTGTGGGCGCGATACAGCTTGCAAAATACGGTTCCGAAATATTCGTCGCCGACTTGGTGGGCATTGCTATGTGCCGCGAAATGGGCGCGATAATGGTCGGCATTGTTATGAGCGGCAGGACGGGCGCGGCGTTTGCCGCAGAGCTCGGTTCGATGAAGGTCAACGAGGAGATTTCCGCGTTCAGGACTTTCGGGATTTCGCCGATAGAATTTCTGGTTTTTCCGCGCATACTCGCGCTCGTTTTGATGTTCCCGCTGCTCACGATTTTCGCCGATGTTATCGGCATGCTCGGCGGCTTCGTGATAGGCTCGGGTATGTTCGACATCAGCTATGACCAGTACGTAAACAGAACTCTGACCGCGCTGAACATCGTCCAGATTTCCACCGGCATCGGCAAAAGCCTTGTTTTCGGCATTATCGTTGCGGGAATCGGCTGCAATATGGGGCTGCGCTGCGAAAACAGCTCTGCGGGGGTCGGTATGGCGACGACTTCGAGCGTGGTTCAGAGCATAACTTGGATTATCGTTGCCGACGCGATTTTCGCCGTGATTTTCACGATTTTCGACATATGAGCAACACACAGAAACAGCCCGCCGATGTTCCGCCCGAGGAGATTTTCAGAATCGAAAACCTCACGATGGCGTACGGCGACTATGTCGTTATGCGCGACCTCAATTTTACGGTCGGGCGCGGCGAAATATTTTTCATTATGGGCGGCAGCGGATGCGGGAAGAGCACGCTTTTACGCCATATGATTGGCTTGATAAAACCCGCAAAGGGCACGATTTTCTTCAGGGGCAAAAATTTTTCCGACGCGCCGGAAAAGGAGAAAATCGAAATGCTTCGGCAGTTCGGCGTGCTGTATCAGGGCGGGGCGTTGTGGTCGTCGATGACCCTTGCAGAAAACGTGTCGTTGCCGTTGCGCGAATTTTCGAACGTCTCGGAGCGCGAGGCGGCGGATATTGTCGATTTGAAGCTTTCGCTCGTGGGGCTGAACGGTTTCGGCTCGTTCTATCCCTCGGAGATAAGCGGAGGGATGTGCAAGCGCGCGGGGCTTGCGCGGGCGATTGCCCTCGACCCGCTCGTGCTCTTTTTCGACGAACCTTCGGCGGGGCTCGACCCCGTTTCGTCGCACAGACTCGACGAACTCATCGTGCAGATGCGCGACTCTCTCGGGGCGACGATAGTCGTCGTTTCGCACGAGCTCGCCAGCATATTCGACATAGCCGACCGTGCGATTTTCCTCGATACCGCAACGAAAACGCAGGCGGCGATAGGCTCGCCCAAAGACCTTTTAAATTCCGGCAACAAAGACGTGCGCGTATTCCTCAACAGGGGGGTCGACCCGCGTGCGGAAAAGGAGAGTGTATTATGAAAAACAATGTAAATCCCGTGGCAATCGGTATGTTTGTGTTGGCTGCGGCGGTGATAGCCGTGGCGGCGGTGATGGTTTTCGGCGCGGCGAAATTTTTCGCGAAAACCGAAATGTTCGTATCGTTCTTTTCCGAGAGCGTCAACGGCTTGGATGTAGGTGCGCCGCTCAAATACAAGGGCGTTCCCATCGGCAAGGTAGAAAAGATAATGATCGGCAAGCACTCGGGCAAAATCCGCGAAGGCTCGGTTGCGGTTGTCTATTCGATAGACATCGGAATGCTCCGCCGCAAGTCGGATACAAAGGTTGTCGATTTCGACGAATGGCTGCGCGAGCAAATCGCCGACGGTCTCCGCGCAAAACTCAACTACCAGAGTATCGTAACGGGTATGCTCTACATAGAGCTCGACTACCTCGGCGAACGCGACGACCACTACACCCTTAAATATAAGGGACCACACGGGCACATAGAAATTCCGAGCAAAAAATCGGGGCTTGCGGAACTCGCAAAGGCGGTGGAAAAGACAATCCGCCAGATTGCGGAAATCGACTTCAAATCCATCGGCGATAACGCAAACACCGCCGTGGCGAACATCGCCTCATTGACGGGCGACCCGCACCTGCGCAACGCCCCGCGCTCGCTCGACAATCTGCTGTCGAAGTCCACGGGGCTTGTCGAGCACGCCGACGGGATTGTTTCCTCGCCCGAGACGAAGGAGATTCCGCACAAACTCAATACGCTCTTGGACAATGCCGACGCGTTCGCGGTTTCGGCGCAGACCGAGTTGAAGTCGCTGTCGTCGGCGGGGCAACAGACTTTCGCGAACATCGACAGCGTTCTGAAAAACGTGGATACAATCATTGCTCCGCAGTCTCCGCTCCGCTACGAATTGGCGGTTATGATTCGCGGAATCAACGACACTCTCAACTCTATTTCAAACCTCACAGACTATCTCGAACGCAATCCGAGCGCGCTCATAACGGGCAAACTCAAGAAGGAAAAAGACAAATAATATGAACGCAAAAAATTTCATAACGGCGGCAATGCTGGCGGTTTCGGTATTCGGCTTGACTTCCTGCCTCGGCGGAATGCTCGAGCCGAAGGAAGACCAGACCGTATTCTATATGATGCGCCCGACGGCGGAAAAATCCGCCGTTCAAAAGCGCATTTCGGTAAATATGATGCCCATAACCATCCCGCAGTATATGGCGCGCAACAACATTGTGATGCTTGCGCAGAACGGAACCGTCGAAATTTCCGAGTTCGACAGATGGGCGGAAGCCCCGCAGGGCGGTTTCGAACGCACGCTGCTCGAAAACCTTTCGCGCAACGGTATCGACGCGTTCAGCTATCCCGCGGTTTCGCGCGGTGCGCCGAATCTGAAAATATACGTCTACGACTGCATAGCGACTTTCGGCGGCAACTTCCTGTTCAAGGGCAGATGGCAGCTCGACTCGGCGGACGCGGCAAAGTCGGTCTCGGGCGATTTCGTTCTGGAAAAGCCTTGCGGAGCTTCGTACGCCGACTTCGTGAAGGATGTCGATGCCGCTCTCGCCGCGCTTTCTTCGGACATCGCTAAGACAATTTCCAAAAACACAACAACAAAATGATAATACCATGAAAATTGCATTATTGTTCTCGGGTCAGGGCGCGCAGAGCGTCGGAATGGCGAAATCGCTCTACGACAACTACACTTCGGTGAAGGAGCTTTTCCAGTGTGCCGACGATACGCTGGGTTTTAAACTTTCCCAATACTGTTTCGAAGGTCCTATGGCGGACCTGACTAAAACAAGCGTCTGCCAGCCCGCCTTGTATGTCCACGGAATCGCGGTAGTACAGGTGTTGCGCGAACGCGGAATGATAGATGAGATAACCGCCGCCCTCGGTCTTTCGCTCGGCGAACTTACGGCGCACGCAATCGCGGGAACGTACACTTTCGAAGACGGCTTGAAAATCGTCGCCGAGCGCGGCAGACTTATGCAGGAGGCCTGCGAGGCGACAAAGGGCGCGATGGCAAGCCTAATCGGCGGTACGGAGGAAAAAGCCGCGGAATATTGCGCAAAGTTCGACGTAGATATGTCGAACCTCAACTGCCCTGGTCAGATTGTGATTTCGGGCGAAGCCGAAAACATCGCCCGCGCAGTCGACGCGGCAAAGGCGAACAAGGACTTCAAAATGGTAGTTCCGCTCAAGGTTGCGGGCGCATACCACAGCAGGCTCATGAAGCCCGCCCGCGACGCGTTTGCGAACTACCTCGACACGTTCGATTTCAACACGCCCAACATTCCCGTATTCACCAATGTAACGGGCGAACGCGTAAGCGCACCCGCCGACATCAAGGCAAACCTGATAAAACAGGTGACAAGCACGGTGCGTTGGGCGGATTGCGTAAACAGTGCGGCAAAGCTGGGTATCGACCAGTTCTTCGAATGCGGCCCCGGCGGGGTACTCGCTGGTATGATGAAGCGCATAAACAAAGACTATCCGATACGTTCGTTCGCCGAGCTGCGCGATTTCCAGTAGAAAAAACAAATCCGCAAAAACGGGGTATCCGTCGGTTCCGATCGATGCCCCGTTTTTTTGTGTCGATATTTTGGGAATATCTTGGAAAAAACATTGAAACGCGGACGGCTTTCTGATACCCAGAAATCCACAACCAATTTTATTACATTTATGAAAGGCAGCAAACTACCCTGTTATATCTTCGCATTCGCCGCGCTCGCATTGGGCGCATGTACGGGCGGGGTCGAAAACACGCAACCCGTACCCGAAAAGAAGTGCGCGGTTGCTTTGCAGTACGACAAAAATTCGCAATTCTCGGCGGACGACTTCAAGAATCCGCCCGCATCGTATAGAATCGTGCCGTTCTGGAGTTGGAACGAGGAAATGGAGCCTTCGGAAGTTAGACGGCAACTGCGCCTTATGAAAGAAGCGGGGTGGGGCGGCTCGATGGTCCACAGCCGCACGGGTCTGCTAACCGAATATCTTGGCGAGGACTGGTTCAAGGCGGTCGACGCGTGCGTGGACGAAAGCCGCAAGCTCGGAATGTATGTCTGGCTCTACGACGAAGACAAGTGGCCGAGCGGATACAGCGGCGGCGCGGTTTTGAAGGCGGATATCAACTATGTAATGAAATCGCTTTTCGCCCGTCCCGTGGGTATGCCGGTTCCTCCCGAAGCAACGCCGCTCGGCGAGCCGCAGAAAAATGTCCAGATTTACGTATGCCGCGCGAAGCAGGGCAATTCGTGGTTCAACGGCACTTCGTATGTCGATACGATGTCGAAAAAGGCGATGGGCGAATTCAGACGGTTGGCGTACGAATCGTACTTCGACCGCTACAAGGACGTTTACGGCTCGACAATCGTTGCCGAATTCACCGACGAGCCCGCGCTTACAAGCCAAAAGGAATACGGCGATTGGAACACTACCGTTCCCTACTCGTCCGATTTTATCGGGGAGTTTAAAAAGGTTTACGGATACGATCCCGTTCCGCATCTCTTCAAACTGTTCAGCGAATGCGACGGCGCGAAAAAATTCCGCCTGCAATATTTCCGCACGCTCAATTCACTGTTCGAAAAGAATTTTATGGGTCAGATAGGCGACTATCTTTCAGCGCGCGGTGCAGCCCTGACGGGACACTGTATGGCTGAGGATACTGCCACAAACCAACACAGATGGAGCGGCAGGGTAATGCCGTACTACCGCAAAATGGGCATTCCCGGAATCGACCATCTCAGCCGCAGGGTATTCGGGGCGCAGACAGGCAAGCAGTGCCAGAGTGTTTGCAACCAAATGGGCAAAATGCGTATGCTTTCCGAAATGTACGGCTGCAGCGGAGGTTCTTTGTCGTTCGAAGACCGCGAGTGGATTACGCATCAGCAGATGATTTTGGGTGTGAATCTGATTGTACCGCACCTCAGCCTTTTCTCGATGACGGGTTGCCGCAAGCGCGACTTCCCTCAAAATATAAACTACCAACAGTCGTGGTGGAATCTCAATTCGTACATCGACGTTCCGCTCGCCCGCGCGTGCTATGCAATGGCGCAAGGCAAATATGCGGCGGACATTCTCGTGCTCCATCCGCAGGAGAGCGTTGCGATGAATTGGATTCTTGAAACAAAGGGTTCCACAACCCGTCCTGTGCCGCGCTCTGCTCGCGAACGCGTTTCCAAAATTTCCGAATCGTTCCGCCCGATGGTGGAACAGATTTGCGCCCAACAGTTGACATTCGACTTGGGCGACGAGCAAATACTCGAGGAAAACGGCTTCGTGGACGGTAAAAGAATCGTAATCGGGCAGATGTCGTACAAGGTCGTCGTCGTGCCGGAAATCGACACAATCAGACCCTCCACATTCGACAAACTCAAAAAGTTCAAGGCGGCGGGCGGTCTGATTTTGAGTGCGGGCAGCGCGCCGAAATATGTCGACGGCGAAAAGTCGGCGGAACTCGAGGCGTTCTTCGCCGGCGTGAAGTCGGTAAAGACGGAAGACTTGGGCGCGGAAATCGAAAAGTTCTCGCCCGCATTCGTGAAGCTCGGGAAAAAGTCGGGCGACGCTTCGCAGCTCTGGACGCACGTGCGCAACCTCAACGACGGTTCGCGCCTGATTATGCTCACAAACCTCAGCCGTACCGAAAGATTCGACGGCATTGCGAAAATTCGCGGCGGTTTCTCTCGCGCGCAGTTGCTCGACGTTGAAACGGGCGCAATTTCCGACGTCGCCGCCGAAAAGAAAAACGGATCGCTCGAACTGCCGATTTCAATCGAGACGGCGGGCGCAATGTACGTCCGCGTTTCCGCGGAGTCGCCAAAATCGGACATCGCGCCGCAGCCGAAAACCGTTGCCGAACGCGAAGTTCCGAAGTGGAACGCGCGGCGTCTCGACGACAATTCGATGACACTCGACTATGTTTCGTTCTCGTACGACGGCGAAAAAAAACGCATCGGCGGCGAAGTTCCCGTACTCGAGGCAATGAACTATCTGAATTCGATAAAATACGACGGCGACGTGAAGGTTGTCTATTCCTTTGTGGCAAAGAATTTCGACCCCAATCGCAAACTGCGCCTTGTCGTGGAATATCCCGAACGCGCGGAAATCAGGGTCAACGGCGCGGAAGTGAAGTACGCTGGGCTGCCCGCGTGGCGCGATTTCCGCTGGATGCCCATCGACATCACGGGACTTGCAAAAGAGGGCAAAAATACAATCGAAATGCACTACCGCAATTTCAAGTACGGAGACCTTGCGACATACAAACCGCAGTGGCGCAGATACGGCACCGAACTTGAAGCCGTCTATCTGGTCGGCGATTTCTCAGTCGTTTCGGTAGATACGGGCGTGCGCCCCGTCAACAAGCGCAATCTCGACTATAAGGCGAAAATACCGAACCTTGTGATGATAAAAAAGGACGCGCTTGCAATCACAAACCCCGCGCCGCTCAAATTCGGCGACGCGACCGCAAACGGACTTCCGTTCTACTCGGGCAGACTCGCATACTCGGCGGACGTTGAGACTCCCAAAAAAGACGGCGAACGTATGGTGCTCAAGCTCGGCAATCTCGACTGCCCCGTGGCGGAAGTGCTTGTCGACGGCAAACGCGCGGGCGTAATCAAACACGCGCCGTTCGAGCTCGACATAACCGATTCCGTCTCGAAACCCGAAAGCAAAATCGAAGTCGTCTTGTACGCTTCGCTGAGGAATCTGATGGACTGCCCGCACAACGTTCTCGGCGAACTGATGGACATTTGGCCGCGCTTCTATACAATCCAAGACCTGCCGCGCGGCGAAAAATTCTTCGATTCGCTCAAGGCGTTCGCAAACGGAACGTGGAAATCGCGGAAGTGGAATATCGACTACTGCCAAGTTGAATTCGGCAACGTCGGCAAAATATCGGTTCTCACGAAAAAATAAAAAACGATACAACCAAACAAAAAATGCGGAACGGCAAATACAACCGTTCCGCATTTTTTTCGATTGGGTATCGCGCTATTTTACGCCCTTTATATCGAGATAGATTTTTTTCAGCGCGGCGTAGTCTTCGTCCTTCGTCTTCGAGTCTATGCGTCGGTCGAACTTGTCCGCCTGCCCGAACTCGTACTCGGCGGTCTTCATCCGTCGGTCGATGTCCGCATCCGATTCCGTCGCGCGCCCCTTCAGCCGCCTGCGCAACTCGTCAATCGAATCAGGCGCAATGAAAACACTTGTTAGCTTTTCGGCAAGCTCGGGATGCTCCGCGGCAATCCTGCGCCACGTTTCGGCACCCTGCACGTCGATA
The DNA here is from genome assembly GCA_949293415.1 of uncultured Verrucomicrobiota bacterium. Classification (GTDB taxonomy): domain Bacteria; phylum Verrucomicrobiota; class Verrucomicrobiia; order Opitutales; family Intestinicryptomonadaceae; genus Merdousia. Next base: position 4,279 of record CASFDK010000044.1, on the reverse strand, counting down.
ATCAAAATGAGGTCGTTGCCGCGCTCGAGACTTTCCGAAACGGCTTTTTTCGAAGTGCCGTAATAACGGTCGTGAACCTTTGCATACTCGTAAAATTTGCCGGCGGCAATGTCCCTTTCAAACTGCTCGGGCGACAGAAAATGGTAGTCTATCCCGTCCACTTCCGCGCCGCGGGGCGGACGCGACGTGCTCGTAATCACGCGCTTTACATTGCCGTATTCTCCCATCAGCCGCTCCGCAACCGTATTTTTTCCGCTGCCCGCAGGACCGCTTATTATCAAAATGATGTTTTTTTCGCCCATAATTTTAGTACGCAAACGACGCAACAACCAACGCCGCCGCACAGGCAAGCAGCGCAAAACCGAATGCCTTCGCGCGGATTTGTTTTTCAAAAAGGAACGTGAAGAAGTCGCGCAGACGGTAGGGTATTGCCCCCAGATACAGCGCGGCTACAACAAGCACATACGAAAGCGATACCAATACCAGCCGCGAGGACGGCTCCTGCATAAACGCCGAATCGAGAAATTCGCGCGCAATCAAAAGCGAGAATACACACAATCCGCGCACCGAAAGGAAATCGTTGAGATAGAAAAACGCCAACAGCCCCGCGCCGCCGAATACGGCAATCAAAAGCCCCTTGATGTTGCCGAAATCGGACTCGCCAAGCTGCGACAACACATAAAGGAACCAGAGTCCCGAACCGCCGAAGGTAATAACGGCAGCCTTGATACTGCGCAAAAACGCGAAAACGGGCTTTTCAAAAGCCGCCGTAAAAAAGGCGAACGGCACCCCGACGAGCACCAATAAAGCGGCGAAAAGATATGTCGATTGCAGTAAAGTCATGATGGATTCTTCGAACAAAAGATGCGCAATGCTCCCAAAATGGCAGTAAAAAGTAAAGCAAAAACCCCGTAGCAGTATTGGCGGCTATGCTCGATTCCGATAACCGCGCTCCTCGTTTTTTCTTGTGCATATACACATTGAAAGTGGTATTTATATTGGCAAACGCCTGATTTAATACTTGCATTGAAGCCGTACGCTGTGCCCAAAATCAGAGCAGGAAGCTAAGGGAGTAAATCGACTTGATTGATTTTGGGCGCGGGGAGGTTCGAAATACAGAATGAAAACACGAACCGTGTTAAATGGGTTGTGCGCCGCAAATCCGTTTGTGGAGCGGATTAGCGGCGAATGGGCAAAAAAAATTTCACACGGGTTCGTGTGAAATTTAAAACGCGGAGAGGGGGGAAATACGCCGAAATTCACAAGTCATTTATTACCAGCAAGCAAATTTTAACGGCGAACGCCAGTTGCGTTTAGTTGCAATGCCTATTTTTATATGTACCTTATCTTTATCAATTTGAACATTTTGAGGAGTCGACCTCCGAAAACTCAGCGTCAGCCTTTCTACTATATAATTTTCAGGATATTGCGAAATGCAATATGGAAAATTTGATTTTGGTTGCTTCGCTATGAGGGGATTTTTGTGATTGATGTAATTTGCTTCCAGCCTTTATGAATTACTCGTAGTCTAAGCACATGCAGAAGTACATCGACGAGTTCTGTTTTCGGTTGAACCATCGAAATGTTGATGAAGCGTTCACGAAATGTCTTGACTTGGCCGTGAAATAATGTATACTCGTAATGTAAAATTTATAATCACAAATAATATACAATTTTAATTATTTCATGAAGAGGTGTGAATTCTATAACGGCACCGACCGATTGTTCAATTATTCGGAACAGACAAAAAAGCTATTGACTACAACATCAAATAAAAATGCTATGTTTAATCAGTATAAAGAAATGCAGTTTGATAAATACAACTTTGCAGTTAAATATTATATCAATAATTTTTCTAAACTTATAGCCGTAGAAAAGTTTGTAATGAATGAAATTATTCATTTCATTGACCTACATCTACCAGAAATTAGCCGTGATTACAACGAGGCTTCATATTTGTATTCGTTTTGGAAAAACTATCCTCCGTTAGACCGAGGAAGGTCACCTATAGGTGACCAATACCCTTGGATTGAAGTCGGAGAACAGGTTTTTGGTAATAAGTTGTCAAGATATTTTGCGGCTAATTTTGGAATAAAGGATTCAGGATTACCATCTGGTTCCGATGATAGATGTATTATATCAAGTGAAAGAATTAAGAAAATACTTGGTATTACTAACTCTGTATGGGTTTTTATTGACATAAAATCAGCGGGACCAAGAGACGATTTCAATCACGCAGTCATGTCCCCATATCAAATTTCTGGGTCTGGAGTGTGGAACAATATTGAAGATGGTGTTAAGAATGCACCAATTAAAGCAACAGGAAAGTTTGCAACACATGATTTTTTGTGTTCTCTTTCTCCAATTTACGTATTAAGTGACGAGACGATTGCTCCGCTCGTTACTTTTGCCATAAAACCTGTCTATAGCATGATGCATAAAGGCAATGTTAACATAGGTCAACCATTGAATAAAATTAAAGTAGCAAGTATTCCCAATGGTTTACTTCTGACAAAAGAACCAAATTATATTGAGCAGCATCCTAAACTCTTTTTCCCTGGTAAAGATGACAAATCAAAAGATTTACGTAAAATACGAGCCAGAGTGTCATTCGATATATTAAAAAAAATTGACAGTTGGAGAGTTCGAGAAATCTGTATACAAGATGGCTAAAATAAAAAATAATAATATTTATTTGGGTAATTCATGCGAATTACTGAAAGAGATTGAAGGAAATAGTATTGCTCTCTCTTTTTGGTCACCTCCATATTTTCTTGCTAAAGAATATGAGAAGGATGAATCCTATGATACGTGGCAAAAAATGCTTAAAACGGTTATTTCTGAGCACTTTAGAATATTAAAGCCTGGTGGATTCCTTGTTATTAACATTGCTGACATATTGTCTTTTAAGGACGAGAAAATGCCTAAAATTATGGGGGCGAATCCATCAAATAGGAAGTGTGCAGTGACAAAAGAAATGGTCATTAAAGCTAAGCAAGAATACCCTCATTTTAATAGGAACCAACTTGCATCTTTACTCAACTGTAGTGAACAAACCATTGATAGGCGTCTCAATGGCAATAACATCAGAGGAGGAAGATATGCGACAGGAACTCATGTAAAGTTAGTTGGTGGTAATCTTGAACAATATGCATATGATACAGGACTGTTTCTATATGATAAAAGAATATGGAAAAAAGACCCGGCGTGGGCAAACTGTAAATGGACAACAAATACTTTGAAGTCCGTAAGCGAAGCTGAGGACTTATATGTTTTCTGGAAACCTGGCGAATATGTTGTAAATAGAGAACGTCTTACACCACAAGAATGGAAAGATTGGGGGTATAGACAAATTTGGGAAATATCTAGCGTAAGAGCAAATAATATACATCCTGCTATGTTTCCATTAACTTTAGCATCTCGCGTAATAAAACTATATACTGACAAAGGCGATGTAGTGCTCGACCCATTTTTAGGAAGTGGTACGACAGCTATTGCTGCCATAAAATTGAATCGTAAATATATCGGAATAGAAAAAATACAAAAGTATTTTAATATTGCACAGAAAGCAATAAAACAGGCTCAAGTGGATTTTGCTGATGATTTATTTTGCCAGATAGAATAATTTGATAATCATCCGTGTCTAAACGTTGGGAAAGTTTATGTTGACAACAAGCATAAATTAGATAATTCCGGAAAATTATACAGAAATTCCCTTCAAACCCGCTAAAATAGGACTTCAGAAAAGTGTCGCCACTTTGAAATGTCCGAGACACTGTTGCAGTTTAGTTGCGGTTTTCGTACTACTTGGCTTTTTGTTGAACCCTAGTTTTCAAGTACTTACATTTTCACGCTCATCGTCAAAGATAGTGGGATGAGTGTAGAAGAAGTAGAAAAAAAGGGAGGCAAAGAGGACGGAAGTCCTACAATGCCTCTGATGTTGTTTAGTTTTTATAGAGTAATACGAAGTTGGCGAAAAGGTCGAGACTTTTTTGCGAGGTTGGAATACAAACAAGACGGTATACCGTCTTGTCGCGGGTGCGGGCATAAGAAGGTTGTATTTTACGACCACTATTACAGGAAAGCATAATTGGCGTCGATAGACGGGCGGATATACGATGTAGTCATAAAGGCGCGTACCCAAGAAGAAGTAAAATGGAATAGAAAGTTGACATACCCATTGCGAAAACGTGGAGATAGGTTGAACTCCGAAGAACGAGAGCGATTGGAAAAGTTTTTTGAGAACAATCCTGCGATAAAGCTGGCTTACGAGTTTAAG
>CASFDK010000043.1 GCA_949293415.1 uncultured Verrucomicrobiota bacterium | reverse complement strand
TTATAACCCTTGATTAACACATCGGGCATTGTAGAACATTTTTTATTCTCTTTGCCCTCTTTTTTTCCCACCATTCCACAATCTTTGACGTAGAGCGGATAACAACAACTTACGGGCTTTAAAAAACTGGAGCCAGCTGTCAGGCTTGAACTGACGACCTGATGATTACAAATCAACTGCTCTACCAACTGAGCTAAGCTGGCCTGCTCGAAATTTTCCTGTCCACAGAATAGTATTGTGCTTTTTTTGCAAGTCTTTTTTTCGTTTTTTGTCTATTTTACCATTTCTTGAAGACAAAAAATACCGCAAGTATCATTAATCCGAATCCCACGGCGTAGTTCCATTTGAACTCCTCTTTCAGATACAGCAGCGAGAACGCTACGAACACGCTTAGTGTTATTACTTCCTGTAGTGTCTTTAGGTGTGCCGCGTCCCAATAGTTGTGTCCGATTCGGTTTGCGGGAACTTGCAGGCAGTATTCGAAGAATGCTATTGCCCAGCTAATCAAAATCACCATCCACAGCGGCGCGCTCTTAAACTTTAGGTGTCCGTACCACGCGAACATCATAAAAATGTTTGAGAGTACCAGTAGTCCTACTGGGATGAGGTATTTCATTGTCTGCGTATTGCAACGCCCTTGTATTTTACGTACGAGCGCACGCGGTTGATTTCCATCGGGTTTCCGTAGTAGTCGAGTTCGAAGCGCGGATAGTTTTCGGTGAACGACTGGCTGTCCATAACTATAACGCCGTCCGCGCCGATTTCGCCCGCCTTTTCCCTCAGTTTTTGATATGCCTGCGGTTCGTCGGCGAACGATGCTGGGGTATCGAATGTGAGTATGCCAAGTTCCGTGTATTTGTAATCTGGCTTTTTTGTGATGAAAAGTTCCACTTTGTCGGCGGGGACTGGGGCGGTATATTTCACATCCGAACCGCCGAGCGGATAGAATCTTGCTTCCGCGCTTCCGCAACCGACGAGTTGCAGGGCGAGCGTCAGAAGTGCTGCGAGTTTTACCATTGTCGAGGGTTTCATTTTACGAACATCGAAACAACCGTCTTGTTTTTAAGCCGATTTCTTCCGTTGAGGAAGCCAAGTTCCATAAAGAATGCGCAGCAGGCAACTTCCGCTCCGACGAGTTCAGCCATTTTGCACATTGCCTCCGCCGTTCCGCCCGTTGCGAGAATGTCGTCGAGCACAACGAGTCTGTCGTTTTTGTCGATGTCGTCGCGGTGCACGCAAAGCACGTCCTTACCGTATTCGAGGTCGTATTCGACGTCGATTGTTTCCCTCGGAAGTTTCCCTTTTTTGCGTATCGGAACGAACGGCAGGTTCAGCTTCAATGCGATTGCCGGACCGAAGAAGAACCCGCGCGACTCCGCCGCCATAATCTTGGTGGGTTTTGACGGCGCGACGAGTTCCGCCATTTTTTCGACGGTATAGCGGTAGGCTTCGGGTGTTGTCAGAAGGGGGGTGATGTCGAAAAATTCGATTCCCTTGCGCGGGAAGTCGGGCACCGACACGATGTATTGGGAGAGGTCTTTATCCGTCATATTAGAAAGTCTCCCTTTTCAGTACGGTGTCGCGGGCGGCGGAAAGTTTTTCGGGGTAGTCGAGCGTGAAGTGCAGACCGCGGCTTTCGTGGCGCGCCAACGCCGAGCGGATTATCAGAATCGCAACCTGAACTTCGTTTCTCAGTTCGATGAGTGCGGGTTCGATTTTGAAGTTCCAGTAGTATTCGTCGATTTCCCTGTGGAGATTTTCGAGCCTGTTGAGGGCGCGTTCGAGGCGTTTTGTCGTGCGGACGATGCCCACGTAGTCCCACATAGCCCGTTGGAGTTCGCCCATATTGTGCTGCAGGACGACGCGTTCGTCCGAGTTGCGCACGTCGCCGTCTTTCCACAGGGGAACTTCTACATCGGCGGTTTTTGCCTCGGAAAGGTATTTATCGACGGCTTTCGATGCGTTGTTTGCAAGCACGACCGCCTCGAGCAGCGAGTTGCTTGCAAGTCTGTTTGCGCCGTGAAGCCCCGTGCAGGCGACTTCGCCGCAGGCGTACAATCCCTTGATTGTCGTCGACGCGTCGAGTTTTGTACGCACGCCGCCGCACATATAATGCGCCGCGGGGACTACGGGCATATAGTCTTTCGAGATGTCGATTCCGCGCTTGAGGCAGTGTTCGTAGATTTGCGGGAAGCGCGACTTAAGTTCGTCCGTCGACTTGTGCGTGATGTCGAGCCAGACGTGGGGCGAGCCGAGGCGTTTCATTTCGCTGTCGATTGCGCGCGCGACGATGTCGCGCGGGGCGAGGTCTTTTCTCGGGTCGTAGCCCGCCATAAACGCCTCTCCCTTTGCGTTGCGCAGAATTGCACCTTCGCCGCGCACGGCTTCGGAGATTAGGAAGCGTTCGCCCGTCTGCGAATAGAGGGCGGTGGGGTGGAACTGGATGAACTCGAGGTTTGCGACCTCCGCGCCCGCCCTGTATGCCATTGCTATGCCGTCACCCGTTGCAATTGTCGGGTTTGTCGTATAGAGATACACGCAGCCCGTGCCGCCGGTCGCGAGCATTACGACGGGGGTTTTGAAAGTTTTCACCACGCTGTTTTTCGTGTCGTAGACGTACAAGCCCACGATGTCGTTTTCCTGATTGGGCAGAAGCGTGTTTGCCTTCGCCCTTGTGATGAGGTCGATGGCGAAGTGGTGTTCAAAAACTTCGATGTTTTTGTTTTCGGCGACGCACTTTAGAAGAGCCTCTTCGATTGCGCGTCCCGTATAGTCTTTGACGTGCAGAATGCGGCGTTGCGAGTGTCCGCCTTCGCGTCCGAGCTCGGGCGAGCCGTCTTTCTGGCTCGTAAATTCGACGCCTTCGGCAATCAAATCCTTAATCTGCTCGGGTCCAGAGCTTACGATTTCGCGTACAACGTCTTCATGGCACAGCCCGTCGCCGGCGATGAGCGTGTCTTTAACGTGCGAGTCGAAATTGTCCGTTCCGCTCGTAACGCTTGCTATGCCGCCCTGCGCATGGTTTGTATTTGTGTCGGAGCGTTCCTTTTTGGTTACGATTGCAACCTTGTGCCCGAGTTTTGCCGTTTTGAGCGCGAAGCTAAGCCCCGCTATACCGCTGCCGACTACTACTACGTCGAATTTCATTGTATTGATATTGTGTTGTTGAAAGTTGTTGCTTCGCAAAAAATACTAAATAATGATATTGTCGATGAGTCTTGTCTGCCCGTACCAGACAGCCATCGAAATTCGGCATTGCCCGATTTTCAGCTCCGACACCGGAAGCGAAGTTTTTGCGTCCACGACTTCCACATATACAACGCGCGTTTTCGCGTCGGTCACAGTGTTGATTACAAGAGCCTTGATTCTGTCGATGTTCGTGCAGCCATCATCCACAAGAGCCTTGCCCGCAAGCAGCGACTTTCTTATGCGCGTTGCGCCATCGCGTTCCGCGGGGGTCATATATTTGTTGCGCGAACTGAGCGCAAGCCCGCTTTCTTCGCGGACAATCGGCGCGCGGACAATCTGCACGTCCATAAAGAGGTCGCGGACCATTCTTTCGATAATCGAAACCTGTTGTGCGTCCTTTTCGCCGAAAACACCGAAATCGGGCTTTACGATGTTAAAGAGGATAGTGACTACCGTTGTAACTCCGCGGAAGTGCTTGGGACGGCTTAGCCCGCAGAGGTTCTGGCTAATCTGTTCTTCCGAAACGAAAGTGGACGCGTCGGGCGCGTAGATGTCGGACGGGGAGGGGGCGAATACGACATCGGCGGAGTGTTCGCGGCACTTTTGCGCATCGGCTTCGAGCTGGCGCGGATATTTGTCGTAGTCTTCGTTCGGACCGAATTGCGTGGGGTTGACGAAAACCGAAACGACTACGACGTCGGCAAGCGAACGCGCCCTGTCGATAAGGCTGATGTGCCCGTCGTGGAGTGCGCCCATAGTGGGCACGAGCGCGATTTTTTTGCCTTCCGCCTTTGCCGCGGCGGAAAATTCCTTCATTTCTTTTGGAGAACTTATTATTTTCATTGATTTTAGCCCTACTCTCTTATTTCCTTTCATACTTGACACTTTTTTAAAAAAATCAACCCATTAAAAAGTCATACGAAAATCATATGAGCGATTCATACATACAGAATCTGTTTGCCGAGAGAATCGGCGGGGTAAACTATGGCAAAAGCAATACCATCTATAAATTCGAGAAGATAAAACGCGCCAAACGCGCCGCAAAAGCCGCAAAGCCCGATGTCGCGCTTATCGATATGGGAGTCGGCGAGCCCGACGAAATGGCTTTCCCCGAAGTTGTCGAAGCCCTCTACGCGGCGGCGAAAGATCCCGCAAACCGCGGCTATGCCGACAACGGCGGACGCGACTTCAAGGTTGCCGCTGCAAGCTATATGAAAGCCGTATTCGGCGTCGAGCTCGACCCCGACACCGAAATTCTCCACTCGATAGGCTCGAAGGCCGCGCTGAGCATTCTGCCCAACTGCTTTATCAATGCGGGCGATGTTGTATTGATGACAACCCCCGGCTATCCGATTTTCGGCACGCACGCAAAGTATCTCGGCGGCGAAGTCTACAACCTCAAGCTTACCGAGGAAAACGATTTCCTGCCCGACCTCGATTCGGTTCCCGCCGACATCCTCAAGCGCGCAAAGGTAATCGTCGTAAACTATCCCAACAATCCCACGGGCGCGAGCGCAACGCGCGCGTTCTTCGAAAAGCTCGTTGCCTTCGCCAAGAAGAACAACCTCGTCGTAGTTTCCGACGCGGCGTACGCATCGCTTACTTTCGACGGCAACGCACTGTCAATTCTGCAAATCGAGGGCGCAAAAGACGTGGCGGTTGAGCTGCACTCGCTTTCTAAAAGCCACAATATGACGGGCTGGCGCATCGGCTGGGTGTGCGGAAACCCGCTCATCGTAAAGGCGTACGGCGATGTCAAGGATAACACCGACTCTGGACAGTTCCTCGGCATACAGCTTGCGGCGGCAAAGGGGCTTGAAAATCCGTCGATTACCCGCGCGATTGCCGCAAAGTACTCGCGCAGAATGGACATGCTTGTGGACGTTCTCAAGAACCTCGGGTTCTCGCCGCGCAAGCCCAAAGCCGGCTTCTTCCTCTATATGCCCGCGCCGAAAGCGGCAATCCGACCCGACGGCACGCGCACGGAATTCAAGACGGGCGAAGACTTCTCGCAATGGATGATTTCCGAACACCTCATCAGCACCGTTCCGTGGGACGACGCGGGCGCATTCGTGCGCTTCTCCGTTACGTTCGAAGCCCACGGCGAAGAGGCGGAAAAGACCGTTGTTGCCGAAATCGCCCGCCGCATGGGGCGTTCGAAATTCGAATTCTAAAAATCAAACAGCGCGTATGTCCTTTGCGGGCGTGCGCGCTCGAATTTAATTAAAAAAACACAAAGAAAATGTCGGAAGAAAGAATTGTCGCTCTTTTACACGGACACGACCGCGCGGGTATTGTCGCCCGCGTTTCGGGTTGGATTTACGCTCGCGGGGGAAACATCCTCCACGCAGACCAGCACCGCGACCGTCAGGAGGGTATATTTTTCCAGAGGGTAGAGTGGATTCCCGCAGGCGGTGTCGACGAGGAAATGCGCCTGTTCTCGGACTTCGCCCGAACCGATTTGGAGATGGATGCGACTCTCCACAAATCTTCCGTCCGCCCGAAAGTGGCTGTGATGGTTTCCAAATTCGAGCACTGCTTCAGCGACATCGCCCTGCGCTGCCGTTCGGGCGAGCTTAAATGCGACATCGCGTGCGTCGTCTCGAACCACGACGACCTGCGCAATATGAGCGAAATGTTCGGCTTGAAGTTCTTTTACACGCCGATTTCGAAAGAGACAAAGGCGCAGACCGAAGCCGAACAGATGCGCATCATACGCGAAAGCGGCGCGGAGCTTGTCATAATGGCGCGCTATATGCAGATTCTAAGCGGTGAATTTCTCGACAACGTAGGCTGCCCCGTCATCAACATTCACCACAGCTTTCTGCCCGCCTTTGCGGGGGCGAAGCCCTACCATAAGGCGTACGAGCGAGGCGTAAAGCTCATAGGCGCAACGGCGCACTACGCGACGAAAGACTTGGACGAAGGTCCGATTATCGCGCAGTCGGTAGCTCCCGTGAACCACCGCAACAGCGTCGAAGACCTAATGCGCAAGGGGCGCGAGCTCGAACGTTCTGTTCTCGCCGATGCCGTAAGATGGCACATAGAGGGCAGGATTCTGACGTACAAAAACAAGACGGTCGTATTCGACTAATCCCGAAAATGTCGCAGCTTCCGTTCAAAATCAGCGTGTTGGTATTCGTCAGGGACGGCGACGGCAGGCAGCTTTTAATCCGCCGCGCGAGAGAGCCGAACAAAGACTGCTGGAGTCCCATCGGCGGAAAGCTCGAAATGTCCGACGGCGAGTCTCCGTTCGAATGCGCAATGCGCGAAACGCGCGAGGAAATCGGGCTTGAGCTTTCCGAAGCCGACCTGCACCTTTTCGCGATGATAAGCGAGCGAGGCTACGAGGGAAGCGCACATTGGCTGATGTTTTTGTTCGACTGTAAAAAGCCGCTCTCCGCGCCGCCGCCCGACATCCGCGAAGGGCACTTTGCCTTCTTTTCGACCGGCGAAATTCTGTCGGGCAAAATCAAAATTCCCGAGACCGACAAAAAACTTCTCTGGGACGTTTACGGAAAATTCGCCGACGGCGGAATGGCTGTTATGCGAGCCGACTGCTCGCAGGCGGGCAGGCTTTCGTGGACATTCGAACAGACAATTTCAAAACGGAAAAACACTATGGACGACAACGAAAAAATTCTCAAAATATTCAAGGATACCGGCGCGTTGATGGAGGGTCACTTCATCCTCAGAAGCGGGTTGCACAGCGGACACTTCTTCCAGTGCGCGCGCGTATGCGAGCATATGGACAGGGTCAGCGAGCTTGTATCGATGCTCGCAAAAAAGCTCGAAGGAACCGATTGCGACACCGTTCTCGCCCCCGCGATGGGCGGCTTGGTGCTGGGGCAGGAGGTCGCGCGCCAGCTCGGTAAGCGTTTCATATTCGCCGAAAAACAGGACGGCAACCTTGTCCTGCGCCGCAATTTTAAAATCGGCGACGGCGAAAAAATCCTGATTGTCGAAGACGTAATCACGCGCGGTGGACGCGTTCAGGAATGCATCGACATCGTAAAAGCCCACGGCGGCAAACCCGCTGCGGTCGCGGTTCTCGTCGACAGAAGCGAGGGCAGGGCGAAGTTTGAAGTTCCGTGCGTAAGCCTTCTTGAATTTTCGTTCCCCACATACGCGCCCGACGCAATCCCCGCGGAACTCGCGTCGATTCCCGCGTGCCACCCCGGTTCGTAGGATTTGATTGAACCGAACAAAAAATCCGATTCCGCAACATCACACGGAATCGGATTTTTTTTGCCGTCCCAAACGCGGGGGCGGAGAATGTGCGGCTCTATCTCTTTATCAAATTGTAGAATGTCCAAATGTCGTCGAGCATCCGCGCAACGCTCTTTTTGTTCGAAACGGTATCCTGAACATACTCGCACCTGCTCCAAATGTCGCTAAAGACGCGTTCGACAAATTCCGCCGGTATGCCTGCGCGCAGTTCGCCGCTTTTTAGGGCGTTGTCAACCACGATGCGCAGCTCGCGCATTTTGCTGCGCATAAATTTTTTGAAACGCGGTTCGTTGCGCAGCGCGTCGAAATACATCAGGTTGTAGTCGAACACGGAAACCTCCGCGCCTAGCGACTTCGACAACCCGAAAATAATGCGCTCCATATTTTCGGAAATAACTTCGAGCAGTTCCTCCATCGTCGCGCTCTTTACGTCGAAATCTTTCGGGAAAAAACGCTCGAAGAAGTACTGTCTGCACGCCTCGAAAAGCAGCTCGCGCTTCGATTCGAAATAGCGGTACGGCAGGCTCCGCGTGATGTTCAGCGCGCCCGTGATGTCGCCGATTGAAACGCCGTTGTAGCCGTTTTTGACAAGCAGAACAAAGGCCGTCTCGATTATTTTTTCCCTCGTATCGTTCATTGTTTTTCCTTCGACAGTGCCACAATCGGGAAATAATGGCAATAATAACCGTACCGCAACATAAATCCGCGCGACAATTCCTTGCCCTGCGGAAGCGGCGCGCCGTTGCGCAAATCGACCTTCGCGCCGAGTCCGTATCCCGGAAAGCCTGTACCCGTGTATTCGGCTTCAATCCAAGTGCCGCATTCGGTCTGCGTATTCTTGAGAAAATCGAGACCCCTGCGGATTTCGTTTCCGTACGGGGTATCGAACGCGGTAAGGGCAATCAGCGCCCACGCCGTTTGCGACGCGGTCGAACCGCTTTTTGCCTTGGGCTGGATATATGTCGAGGCGCGTTCGCCCCATCCGCCGTCGGCGTTCTGTTTGCCGACAAGCCACTTTGCCGCGCGGGAAATCGCGGGAGAATCGAAACCGAACCCCGCCGCCCTGAGCGCGGTCATCGCGCACCACGTTCCGTAGATGTAGTTTATGCCCCAACGGCCGAACCACGAGCCGTCGCTTTCCTGCTCGGAGAGTATGAAGTAAATGCCGCGCGCAACACAGTCGTCCTTCGGCGAATGGCCCGCGGCTATCAACGCCTCGACGACGTGCGCGGTAACGTCCACACTCGGCGGGTCGAGCACTTCGCCGAAATCGCAGAACGGAATTTTCGTAACGAGCTCGGTCGTGTTGTCCTTGTCGAACGCACCCCAGCCGCCGTTCTTCGACTGCATGGCAACGAGCCATTTTGTTGCGCGGTCCACGACCTCGCCGATTTTGGCTACTTTCGCGTCGGTGTCGGCAAGAAGCTTTTTGTATTTCAAAAGCACCATCACCGCAACGGCGGTGTCGTCGATGTCGGGGTAGTATTTGTTCGCGCGCTGGAACGACCATCCGCTCGCCTCAACCGTACGCCCGACCGTTTCAGCCCAGTCGCCGTAATGCCTGTTTTCGTTCTCGAGCAGATAGTCTATCGCCTTTGAAAGAACTTTGTCGTCCGCGCCGACCCCCGCGTCGAGCAGGGCGTTTGCGGCAAGCATAGTATCCCAGACGGGACTTTCGCTCGCCTTGATTTGCGTGCCTTTGGGGGTCGTTTCGGTCCAGTGCGTGTTTACGGCATTCAAAGCCTTTGCCATATTCTCCTGCGACATCGGATAGCCCTCGATGTACATTGCAATTATCCCGTAAATCCACGGCGGCTGGATTCCGCCCCAGAACCCGTCGTCGTCCTGATGGTCGATAATCCAGCGCATTGCGTCCTTGATAGCGCGGCGGCGCAACGCGGACTTTTTCGACTTTTCGTTGTAGAAGTGGAAAACCTTGTCGGCGGTCAGAAAGAATTTTTTCAGCGAAAGCTTGGGCGTTTCGCCCGCCGTATTTTTATGGGCGTACGCGGTGGCTCTGTCTACTGGGAAAAGCTCGTCGATGCGCAGTTCGGGCGCGAGCTTTTTGACGGGCTTTTTCGAAGTTACAATGCAAAGCGGCATAATCGTTGCGCGCGCCCACGCCGCGAATCTGTAGATGTTAAACGGAAACCATTTCGGGAAATAGACGATTTCTGGCGGCAGAGCGGGCGTTTCCTCCCAAGCCCATTCGCCGAAAAGCGCGAGCCAGTATTTTGTGAAAACCCTTACGTGCTTGTACCACTCATACTTCAACAGCCAGTCGCGGGCGGCTTTCATTTTCGGAGCGTTCTTGTCGAAACCGAAAATCCTCAGGGCATAGTAGCACTCGAGCGTTGTGTTGACGTCGCCGTTTTCCGCGCCGAAATAGACGTCCCACGAACCGTCGGCGCGTTGCGAGTTTACGATGTAGTCGATGATGCCCGCGTTTTTTTCGCTTTCTATTCCGCAGAATTTGCACGCCATCAGCCACTGCGCCTCCATACAGCAGTTGGTTTCCAGATGCGCGTTCCAGTAGCCTTCGGGCAGCTGTCTGGACTCGAGCCAGAGCACCGCCTTTTCGAGATGTGAATCCTTTTTCATGACGGGGCGGATTAAAAAAGAACACTCGTTCACCCGTCAAGCAAAAAAAGAACGTGTGTTCACTCGGCGGAATCCGTCCGGTAAAAATTTTTTCGGGATTTGGTTGACTGTTTACCTCATTCCGTGCAACAATCCGAAATGTTCCGTGAATGTCGGGCGGACCAACGCCGTCCCCGCAAACTGACGGTTAATCCGTATCATTCAAATCGGACAAATACCGCACTTGCGACCTTTTGTAGAATTACCAATTAAACGCAAAATGTCAAAAAACACAGAAAAAAGAAAAAATTCCGCGCGTGTCCCGAAGGTGAGTATGCGCGACATCGCCCTTGAATTGGGCATATCCAAAGGCTCGGTTTCGCTCGCGCTCAACGATTCCAAGAAAATTTCCGAAAAAACTAAAGCCAAGGTTCGAAAGGTCGCCCAGCGGCTCGGTTATCGCAGGAATGCGCTTGTCTCGAGCGTGATGGCTGGGCTGAAAGGCTCGCGCCAGAACCAGTTTCTCGAGACAATCGTTCTCATCAACGCGAACAAGTCGAAGGATGCGCCGCACAAGTACCCGATTTTTTCGAAGTACATTGCGGGCATCCGCGCCGAAGCGAAGGTATTGGGCTATGCGGTCTACGAAGTTTGGCTTCACGACAGGCATTTGAATCCCTCCAAACTCCAGCGCATTCTCGAGTCGCGCGGCATCCGCGGCGGCATAATAATAGGGCATGTCGACGACAACATTCTGCCCGACAAGTTCGCGCCTATATGGCAGAATTTCAAGTTCGTCTCGGCGGGGCTGAAGACTTTCAACCCGATTCTCGACTTCATTTCCGCGGACAAGTTTCTCATCGCCCACTACGCCACGAAGAAGGTAATCGAACGCGGCTATAAGCGTCCCGCGCTCGTGCTGGCGGCGCATATCGACGACCTCGTGGAGGGGCGTTTCGTCGGTGGTTTTCTCCGCGCGCAGTTGGAGCTTCCCGAGTGCGACAGAATCCCGCCGTTCCTGCAAATCAAGGAGGCGGAGGCAAACCCGCAGATACTTTACGACTGGCTTGCAACGCACAATCCCGACGTGATTTTTTCGATATCCAACTCCACGAGCGAGTGGTTTGCCGAACGCGCAACGGCAGTGCCTCGCAATCTGCCAGTGATACACCTCGAGCGCAAGTACGGAAAGAACGACTGGGTTGGCATCGACCAGAACTACGAGATGGTCGGGTGCATTGCCGTGCGCAAGCTTTTCACCGCGCTCAACGCGCCCGTTTATCTGAAGGACGCCGATGTCCGCACTGCGACGATTGTGTTGCCGAAGTGGAACGACCCCGTGCCCGATGCGCGGAATAAAACCACTCCCGATCCCCAATCCGCCGACTGGTAAACAGTTTTCCAAATTTGGGCAAACACGCTATTGAATTTTCGCGCGGAATGAACTTTAATTTATAAAAATCGAGGCAAAAAGGACAATCTATATATGACGACAAACAACGACAACACTCCGAAAGACTACTACAAATGGTTTCTGTTGCTCTTCCTCTGGGTGGCGTTTTTCCTCCATCAGGGGACGCGGCAGATTTACAACGCAATTCTGCCGCAAATTCAGGATGCGTTCGGGGTGGACTCCACGAAAATGGGGATTGTCGCCACTATATTTACGCTTACTTACGGTATATGCGCACCGCTTTCGGGCTTCGCAAGCGATTTCCTCAAGCGCAAATATATGGTCATTGTCGGGCTCGGCGTTTTCTGCTTGGGTATATTCATCTCGGGCTGGGTTTCGTCGATTGGCTTGATGATTGTATTCTACGGGCTTCTCAACGGGGCGGGACAGGCGTTCTACTATCCCGCGGCTTGTTCGCTGCTCGGGCAGCTCCACGAAAAGACCCGCGCGACGGCTCTGGCAATCCACCAGACTGCACTGTATGCGGGTATCGTAATCTGCAGTTGCGTCTCGGGGATGTTCGCCGACATTCCGTCGGTCGGCTCGCTCGACGGCTGGCGCATTCCGTTTATCCTCTTCGGCGGAATCGGCATACTCTGGGCGGCAATGCTCGTGTTCCTTATGCGCGATACAAAGCCGATACACCAGACGAACTCGGCGGCGACCGCCGAAAAGGCGTCGTTCAAGGACGCGTTTCTCGTGATGTTCCGCAAGCCCGCGGCGATTTCGCTCGCGCTCGGTTTCGGTATGATGATTTATGTGGACTGCGGCTTTAAAACGTGGATGCCCGCCTTCCTTCAGGAGCACTTCAAAATGGACGCCGCCGTCGCCGCGACAAACGCCGTTGTCTGGCACTACGCGGGAGCGTTTTTCGGCGTGATGTTCGGCGGAAGAATCACCGACAAGCTTGCGAAGACCCGCAAGACAATCCGCTTCGAGGCGAACATAGTCGGGCTGCTTTGCGGCGCGCCGTTCATCTATCTTATGGCGAATACGCCGTCGCAGACTCTCTGCTGTGTTGCGATGGCGGCGTTCGGTCTGTGCAGGGGTGTTTACGACTCGAACCTTTTCGCCTCGCTCTTCGACGTTGTCGCGCCGCGCTACCGCGCTTCGGCTTCGGGGCTGATGCTCTGTTTTGCGTTCATAATCGGTTCGTCCGCGCCCGCCGTTCTCGGCTGGATTCGCGACGAATTCGGAATGAACTACGGCATTGCCTCTCTCTCAGTTTTCTATCTGGCGGGCGGCTTGATTATTCTGGTCGGCAGAAATCTGTTCTTCAAGCGCGACTACGAGCACGTATAAAATTTACCAACAACGAAAGGACTTCAAAAAATGGAATATTCAGACGACATCAAACTCCACGAGCGTTTCTGCCTGAAAGGGCACCGCGCATTCGTTACGGGATCGGCGCGCGGCATCGGCAGGGCGATTGCCCTCGGGCTTGCCGAGTACGGCGCGCAGGTAATCGTGCACGGCGTGAGGGAAAGCGAAAAGCTTTCGACGGCTCTCGAATCCGTCCGCAAGCTCAGCCCCTCGAGCTTCGCCGTTACGGGCGATTTGAGCGACCCCGAAGCCCCCGTGAAAATTGCCGAACAAATCAAGGCGAAGTCGGAACTTCCCGACATATTCGTCGCCAACGCCTCGATGCAGTTCCGCACGCCGTGGGACAAAATTCCGCTCGGAGAGGCTCTGACGCAAATGCAGGTGAATTTCCATTCCACGCTTCTCTTGGCGCAGCTTTTCTATCCCGTGATGAAGGCGAAAAAATGGGGCAGAATCGTCACAATAGGCAGCGTGCAGGAGTTCCGTCCGCACCCCGAAATGGCGGTCTACGCGGCGAGCAAGTCGGCGCAGGAAAACCTCGTGCGCAACATCGGCAGGCAGGTTGCGTGCGAAGGCATAACCGTAAATAACATCGCCCCCGGGGTATTCGCCACCGATAGAAACGACGAAGCCCTTTCAAACCCCGTCTACGCAAAGCGCGTTACCGACTGCATTCCCTCGCACACCTATGCGGAACCCGCCGACGCGGCGGGCGCGGCGTTGTTGCTCTGCTCCGACGCCGGCAGGTACATTACGGGCGCGAACATCGTCGTCGACGGCGGTTTGCGCCTCCCCGGATAAACCGTTTTTTTCACAATACACAAGCGATTATTTAACATATAAAAACATAAAAATATGTCAGAACAACAAGAAGAAAACATGCTTCAGAAAGAGGCAAAAATGATGAAACTCGAAAAGCTCATCCGCGAAAGGGAAAGCATCAGCGATGTCAAGTTCCCCATTCCCGAAAAGGAGCTTCTCGCGCGCTATGAATCGCTCTACACCGGCGCGATTAACGACGTTATGCGCGAATTCTGCCTGCTCAATCAGGCTCTTCCGCACCGCATAATTCCGCTCCGTCCCGAGCGCACCGTTGCGGGTATCGCGTTCACCGTCAAGAGCTCGCCGAACGTCAAGATTACGGGCGAAATGACTTTCCGCTCCGAAATGCTCGACGCAATGCACGAAGACGCTTTCGTAATGTGGGATACCAGCCTCGACGAAGAAGCCACTCTCTGGGGCGGCGTTATGACGGCAACCGCCGTCGGCAAAAAGGTGCGCGCTGCCTGCATCGACGGCGGCATCCGCGACACGCACCAAATCCTCGAAAAGGATTTCCCCGTGTTCTACCGCTACCGCATTTCCAACGGAAGCCTCGGTCGCTGCCTCATCACGCACTACCAAGTTCCGATTAAAATCGGCAACGTCACCATCAAGCCCGGAGACATCATTATGGGCGACATCGACGGCGTGCTCTGCGTTCCCCGCCAAATCGCTTGGGACGTTCTCGTACGCGCTGAGGAAATCCGCGAAAACGAAAAGAAGATTTTCTCGTGGGTAAACGCGGGCGAATCCATCGATTCCATCACAAAGAAGGGCGGCTATTTCTAAGCCGTACCCCGTGTTTTTTCGAAGAAATACCAAGCAAGAAAAATTTATGAAAATCGATCCTTCAACACTCAAAATTACCGATATGCGCTTCGCCGATATCGACGGCGCGCCGAAGCGTTGCACTCTGATTAAGATTTACACCAATCAGGGTTTGGTCGGTTACGGCGAAGTCCGCGACGCGTCGAGCAGAACCTATGCGGCAATGCTCAAGAGCCGCATTCTCGGCGAAAACCCCTGCAATGTCGAAAAGATTTTCAATCGCATCAAGCAGTTCGGCGGCGACTCACGTCAGGCCGGCGGCGTATGCGGCATTGAAGTCGCACTTTGGGACTTGGCTGGCAAGGCTTGGGGAGTTCCCGTTTGGCAGTTGCTCGGCGGTAAGTACCGCAACAAGATCCGCATCTACTGCGACACCGACAGCGAAGGCGGCGGCCGCGACATGGGCAAGGCTCTCAAAGACCGCAAGGCTCAGGGCTTCACCTTTATGAAGATGGACTTGGGTATCGAGCTTTTGATGGATGTCCCCGGAGCGCTTTCCGCGCCCCTCGGCTTCCTCGAAAAAATGCGCGAGTACAAGAAGACCGTCTTCACCACACCCCACGGCTCAATCGACCCCCGTGCGATGCGCGGCGAAGCTTACGATCTCTTCAACACGGCTCACCCCTTCACGGGTATCCACATCACCGAAAAGGGTTTGGACTACCTCGAAAATTATATGGCGGAGTGCCGTGCGGAAGTCGGCTACGAAATTCCGATTGCAATCGACCACCTCGGACACATTCCCGTTGAAGACTGCATAAAGCTCGGCAAGCGTCTCGAAAAGTTCAACCTTGCGTGGATGGAAGACCCCGTTCCGTGGCAGTACACCGACCAGTATGTAAAGCTGGCGAACTCAACCACGACTCCCCTCGGCACCGGCGAAGACATCTACCTCAAGGAGAACTTTATGCCGCTGCTCGAATCGGGCGCGCTGGCTGTCGTCCACCCCGACATTCTCACTGCGGGCGGCATTCTCGAAACCAAGAAGATTGGCGACCTCGCCGAAGAGCACCACACAGCGATGGCCATCCATATGGCGGAAAGCCCGATTGCGTGTATGGCTGCCGTCCACGTTGCCGCCGCTACGCGCAACTTCACGGCTCTTGAAGTCCACTCGGTCGACGTTCCGTGGTGGGACAGCCTCGTCAACGGTCTCCCGAAGCCCCTCGTAGACAACGGCTACATCGCCGTTCCCGACGCCCCAGGCTTGGGTATTGAATCGCTCAACGAGGATCTCATCAAGGAAAAGCTCCACGAAGACTTCCCCGAAGCTTGGGGCGATACATCCCAGTGGGATAAGGAATGGTCGAACGACCGCCGTTGGTCATAGCAGGCTGCAGACTGCACGGCTACGGAACTTCGTTCCTATTTGTGATACCGCGGCGGCAGCTATAGTTGCCGCCTTTTTTGTATAAGCTCGCGATTGGGCGGCGGTTTTCCGCCGCTCAATCGCTTTGATTTTTCGAACTTATTTTGCTTGTCTTCGAAACGGGTAAAATACCATTATTTTTTCGTCGGTCGATACCTTACAATAGCTCGCAATTTTTGTTTTATATCATTGACGTTCCCCTTGCGATTTGCCATTCTTGCAACTTAATATTTTTAGAAAGCGGAGAAATTCGACAAAAACAATTTAATATTATGAAAACAAACATCGAAAACATCAACGATACACGCAAGAAAATCACGTTCGCCTTCGACGCCGCACAGGTTGCCGAAGAGAACGAAAAAGTGGTAAAAGACTTTGTAAAGAGCGCGAAAATCCCCGGCTTCCGCCCCGGAAAAGCTCCCGTAAATATGGTCCTAAAGCTTTACGCCGGAGGCATTAAGGAACAGCTCGAACGTTCCCTTACAAGCAAGGCAATCGAAGCTCTGAACGACATCAAGGAGTTCGACGTTTACTCCGTTGTGGATTTGGCTAAGGAAGACAAAGACGGCGGCGTTCAGCTCGTTTTCACGACCGACATCTATCCCGAAGTAAAACTTCCCGAATCGCTCGAAACGAAGGTAGAGCTAGAACCTACCGACGTTTCCGAAGAGGAAATCGACAACGCCGTAAAATACTACCTCAATCAGGCGGCGAAATACAACGAAGTAGACCGCGAAATCAAGGCCGGCGACTTCGTTCGCCTGTCGTATGCGGGCAAGGTTGACGGCGTTTCGGTCAACGAACTCGCCCCCGAAATGCCCCTTTACGCCGACCAGAAATCTACTTGGGAAGAAGCGGGCAACAAGGATGCCCCCGGCATTCAGGGCATCGTACAGGGTATCGTCGGAATGAAAAAGGGCGAAAAGAAGACCCTTTCGCACGAATTCCCCAAGGATGTCAAGAACGACAAAATCGCGGGCAAGACGGCCCAGTATGAAGTCGAAATTTTCGACATCCGCGAAAAGGAACTTCCCAAGCTCGACGCAGAATTTTTGAAGAATTTCGATGTCGATTCCGAAGAGAAGTTCCGCGAAAAAATCAGGCAGAACATCGAAAACGAAAAGAAGTCGAACAACGAAGTCCTCAAGCGTCAGTTCGCGGTTGAACAACTGATGGAAAAGACCGAATTCAAACTTCCCGAAAGCGCGGTCGAAGACGAACGCCACTCGATTCTCGAGGAAATGATGATGCGCTTTATGTCGCAGGGCGCTTCGCGCGAAGACATCGAAAAGAACAAGGAAACGCTCTTCGAAAGCGCGGGCAAAGAAGCGGAAGGCCGCGCAAAAATGCGCATTTTCCTCAACCGTGTAGCCAAATCAAACGACCTTAAAATCGACAATGAAGACATGAGCAGAATGCTCTGGCAGGAATCGATGCGCACGCATACAAAGCCCGAAGAACTGGTAAAGCAAATCCAGAAGGATAGGGCGCGCGCAAACCGCCTGCGTTCCGACGCGCTTCTGCAAAAGGCAATCAACTTCATCGCCGACAAGACCGAAGTGTCTTTCAAGAAGGCGTAATCGCGGTTCTACAAGTTCCGCCTTTCAAAAAAACGCGATTTTCCCTTAACGGGGAAGTCGCGTTTGCCGATTTAATGATTTCAATATAAAAAAATATATGGGAGAATACTACATACCTACTGTTTTCGAGCGCGACGGCAGAACCGAGCGTTCGTGGGACGTTTATTCGCGTCTGCTCAAGGACAGAATTGTTTTCATCGGCACGCCCATCACCGACGGCGTTGCCAATGCGGTAATCGCGCAGTTGCTCTTCCTCCAGATGGAAGACTCGAAAAAAGACATCCACATTTACATCAACAGCCCCGGTGGTTCGCTGACTGCAGGGATGGCGATATACGACACGATGAAGTTTCTGCATTGCGATGTCGTCACATACTGCGTCGGGCAGGCGGCGAGTATGGCGACTATCCTCTTGGCGGCGGGCACAAAGGGCAAGCGTTATTCGTTGCCGAACTCGCGCGTAATGATACACCAACCCTACGGCGGCGCAACGGGGCAGTCCCGCGACATATCCATTGCCGCGAACGAAATTTTGCGTTGGCGCAAGAAGATAAACGAGATTCTTTCGAAAGACACGGGAAGATCCGTCGAGCAAATCGAAAAGGACTCCGACCGCGACTTCTATATGACAGCCGAAGAAGCCGTAAAGTACGGCATTGTCGACAAAGTTATCGAAAGAAAACGCGACGCATAATAGCGCAATGAAAGACAAATGCAGTTTTTGCGGCCGTCCGATAAACGTCGCTGGCGAGCTCGTCCCCGGAATCGACGGGGCGACCATCTGCCCGCAATGCGTCGAGGTTCTCCACAATGCAATCGCTTTGCGCGATGCGAAAATGAAGAAGAAGAAACTCGAAAATTCGCTTGAGTTCGAAGTGCGCAAGCCTTCCGAAATGAAGGCGGAACTCGACAAGTACATTGTTGGGCAGGACGATGCCAAGAAGGTTTTGAGCGTTGCGGTCTACAACCACTACAAGCGTTTGAAGTCCGAAATCCTCAAGGACACGCCGAGCGACTCGGAATTTTCGGATGTCGAAATCGAAAAGAGCAACGTGCTTCTCATCGGACCGACGGGCAGCGGCAAAACGTACCTTGCCCGCACACTCGCAAAAATGCTCAACGTGCCTTTCGCAATCGGCGACGCAACGAATGTAACCGAGGCGGGCTATGTCGGCGAGGACGTTGAAAACATAGTCTTGAATCTCCTGCGCGCGGCTGATTTCGACGTTGCACGCGCAGAATGCGGCATCATCTACATCGACGAAATCGACAAAATCTGCCGCAAGATGGAGAACGTTTCTATCACACGCGACGTAGGCGGCGAGGGCGTTCAGCAGGCACTGCTGAAAATGCTCGAGGGCACGGTTTGCAACATTCCCCCGAAGGGCGGCAGAAAGCACCCCGACCAAGAGTATATCCGCGTGAACACGCGCAACATCCTGTTCATCTGCGGCGGCGCATTTGTGGGGTTGGATAAAATCATAGCGCGCAGATCGGACGAAAAGGTGATGGGCTTCGACGAAGACAGGACGGGCGGAGACTCGAAATCCATTGCAAAGGGCGTCCAGCCCGAAGACTTGGTGTCGTTCGGCTTTATCCCCGAGTTTATCGGCAGACTTCCCGTTGTATGCACGCTCGACGAATTGACGAAAGACGACCTTGTGCACATTCTCACAAAGACGAAAAACTCGCTCATCCGCCAGTACTCGAAACTTCTTTCGATCGACGGCGTGAAGCTCGAATTTACGAAAGGCGCGGTAGAGGCGGTCGCCCAAAAGGCTCTCGATTTCGGCACGGGCGCGCGCGCGTTGCGTTCGATAATGGAAAAAATTATGCTCGACGTAATGTACGAACTGCCCGACGACAGCTCCAAGAAAAAAGTCGTTGTGGATGCCGAAAAGGTCGAAAAGACATTCGGCAAAGGCAAATGACGCCTAAATTCGGTACGAAAAAGACGCGACTATTGTCGCGCCTTTTTTTGTTATTTATCTTTCATTGAAAGGCGCGTCCGCGTGCGCTCTTTGAAAACGCTCGGCAATCCGCAAACTTAAAATATCCAGCCGATTCCGCCGCCCACCCAGACGTTGTTGTCGCCGCCGAGATATTCGCCGTTGGGAGCATATTCGCCGTCGTTGTGTATTGCCCAGCCAACGCCCGCAAAAGTACGCAAATGTTTGTATTCATACACAAGGTTCGCCTCGGTCTGGATGTATGAATATTCGTTTCTCCAGTAGCCGCCGCCGACAACTTCGCTACCCGAGAAACGTTGCGCGCGCACATAACCGAGCAGACATTTCGATTCCACATAAAGTCCCCTTATGGTCGTAAGTTCTTCAAGCCCGAATTTCGGACCGATGCCAGCCGTGAAGCGAAGCTCGTCGTAAGTGGGGTCGTAGCCCGCAAAGACAAACGGGTTGACGTAAAGCTTGTCGGTTGTGAAGCCCACGTAGATGTCGCCGCGCAGGGTTTCTCCGCCCATATTTTTTACAACCATCCCGGGCCCGACAACGGGTTTTGTCGAATAGATAATGTTGCCGCCTATGTCGATGTCGACATATTTTAATACATTATATTTCCATCCGCCGAAAAATGCTATTTGTTGGGCATATTTGTTCGCGTCCACGGGGGCGAAATAGTAGAGGTCAAGGTAGCCGTCGCCGCCGAAGAACGCGCTGCGGTCGGTAAGCGATGCGACCGCCGTGAAGTCGCCGACCTTTCTGCCCTCCATGACGCCCGTCGAATAGAATTCGGCTT
The DNA here is from genome assembly GCA_949293415.1 of uncultured Verrucomicrobiota bacterium. Taxonomy (GTDB): domain Bacteria; phylum Verrucomicrobiota; class Verrucomicrobiia; order Opitutales; family Intestinicryptomonadaceae; genus Merdousia. The sequence goes on along the minus strand of CASFDK010000043.1, from coordinate 193,918 downwards.
GTAGAACCGTACGGCGTTCGTCGTTTACGCCGAAAATTTTGTCGCCGTCAAACGACGTGAAAACATCCCAAGTGTAGGGGTTTACCTCGTACCATTGGTCGGGCGATTCCGCGAGCCCGTAATAGGCGGGATCGCCGAACGAGTTTATTCTTGCCGTTGCCGTAAACGCCGCCGCGACGGTCAACAGTGCCATTGCATATTTTTTGAACATTCCGCCAGTATGCCCGACGCCCCTTTTCGGTAAAGCTTTTTCGGAATTTCGGGCAAGATTTTTTTGGAGAAAAGAATTGCGAAAATGCAATATTTGCGGATGATGTTCGGGATGATTCGCAGAGTATTTGTAGAAGAAAAAAACGGACATTCGTCAACCGCGCTTCTCGAGGATTTGAGGGGCAACCTGAATACGGAAATTCCGTCGATGCGTGTCCTCCAACGCTACGATATCGAGGGTATTGACGATGCGCAGTTCGCGGCTGTGAAAAATCTGATTTTTTGCGAAGCGCCCGTTGAAAACATTTACGAGGAGACTTTCCCGACAAACGACGGCGATTCGGTTTTCGCCGTCGAGTACCTCCCCGGCCAGTTCGACCAACGCGCCGATTCTGCGGAACAGTGCGTGCAGATTGTCGCAAAGACCCGACCGACCGTCGCCTGCGCAAGGGTGTACGTTTTCGGCGCGGGGCTTTCCTCCGACGGTCTTTCGCGCATCAAAAAATATTTGATAAACGCAGTCGACAGCCGCGAGGCGTCACTCGACAAGCCCGAGACGCTTTTGAAGGCGGCAAAAGTTCCCGCGGCGGTTGCCCGCATTTCGGGCTTCGTATCGATGACGGACGGCGAAATCGCCGGACTCCACAAAAAGATGTCGCTTGCGATGTCGGTTAAGGACTTGGCTTTCTGCCGCGACTATTTCGCAAAGACCGAAAAGCGCGACCCGTCGGTGACCGAAATCAGAGTGCTCGACACCTATTGGAGCGACCACTGCCGCCACACCACGTTCCTTACCCATCTCGAAAACGTAAAAATCGACGACGGCAAATTCAACGCGCCCGCCAAAGCCGCTTGGCAAAAATATCTCGACCAGCGCAAAGAGTTGAAGCTTGCCGAGCGCGGAAAGCACGTCTGTTTGATGGACGTTGCGCTTATCGGTATGCGCGCCCTGCGCAAGGCGGGCAAGCTTGCCGATCTCGAAGAGAGCGAGGAAATCAACGCGGCAAGCATCGTAGTGGATGTTGATGTCGACGGCGAAAAGCAGCCGTGGCTTGTGATGTTCAAAAACGAAACGCACAACCATCCGACGGAAATCGAACCGTTCGGCGGCGCGGCAACGTGTCTCGGCGGCGCAATCCGCGACCCGCTCTCGGGCAGGAGCTATGTCTATCAGGCGATGCGCGTAACGGGCGCGGGCGACCCGCGTACGCCGTTCGAAAAAACGCTGCACGGAAAGCTTCCGCAGCGCAAAATCGTAACGGGCGCGGCGAACGGCTACAGCAGCTACGGCAACCAAATAGGTCTGGCAACAGGGCAGGTTACCGAAATCTACGACGAAGGCTATGTCGCAAAGCGTATGGAAATCGGCGCGGTTGTGGCGGCGGCTCCGCGCAATATGGTCTACCGTGGAACGCCAGAATGCGGCGACGTAATTTTGCTCGTCGGCGGACGCACTGGGCGCGACGGTATCGGCGGGGCTACGGGCTCGTCGAAAGACCACACCGAAAAGGCTCTCGAAAATTCCGCCGAGGTGCAGAAGGGCGACGCGCCGATGGAGCGCAAACTTCAGAGACTTTTCCGCAATCCGCAGGCGAGCCTGCTAATCAAGCGGTGCAACGACTTCGGCGCGGGCGGCGTGTCGGTTGCAATCGGCGAACTTGCGCCGTCGCTTGAAATCAACCTCGACGCAGTTCCGAAAAAATACCGCGGTCTCGACGGCACGGAACTTGCAATTTCGGAATCTCAGGAACGTATGGCGGTTGTCGTTTCGCCCGCTGATGCCGAAAAATTCAAGGCATTCGCGGCGGAGGAAAACCTCGAATGCACGCACGTTGCCGACGTAACCGACACGGGCAGACTCGTGATGAAGTGGAAGGGCGACTCCGTCGTAAATCTGCGGCGCGACTTCCTCGACACGAACGGCACTACCGCCGTGGCAAGCGCGGAAATCGTAGAGCCGTCCGAAAAAACGCCGTTCGAAGCGAACGCCAAAAAAGCCTCCGATAAACCGGCGTGGCTCGATATGCTTTCGTCGCTCAACTGCTGCTCGCAGCGCGGCTTGGTCGAACGCTTCGACTCGTCAATCGGCGCGAGCGCGGTTCTGCACCCGTACGGCGGCGAAAAGCTGGCGACCGCGCCCGAGGCGATGTGCTCGAAAATTCCGCTCCTCAAAGGCGAGACAAACACGGGCACGCTCTTCTCTTTCGGTTTCAATCCGAACATCTCGAAGTGGAGTCCCTTCCACGGCGCGCAGTACGCGGTGCTCGAGAGCGTCGCGAAAATTGCGGCGGCGGGCGGCGACATATCGCGCATCCGTTTCACGTTTCAGGAATATTTCGAAAAGCTGCGCGACAATCCCGCGCGTTGGGGCAAACCGCTTGCCGCATTGCTCGGTGCGCTCGACGCCCAGCTTGAACTCGGTTCGGCGGCAATCGGCGGAAAAGACTCGATGTCGGGTTCGTTCAACGAAATCGACGTTCCGCCCACACTTGTAAGTTTTGCGATGTGCCCGTGCGACGTGCGCAACGTCATTTCGCCCGAATTTAAAAGGGCGGGCTCGCGCGTGGCGTTGGTCGAAGTCGCAAAACGCGCCGACCTCACGCCCGACTGGGAAGACGCAAAGAAAAAATACGCCGCGGTTTTCGCCGCAATCAAAGACGGAAAAATCGTTTCCGCCCACACGCTACGCTTTGGCGGACTCGCCGAAGCCGTCGCAAAGATGTCGTTCGGCAACGAAATCGGTTTCGAGTTCGACTCGGATATTCCGGCGTTCGACCTCGATTACGGCGCGATGCTTGTCGAGCTTGCGGACGGCGCGGAAATCGACTTCGGCAAGGTTGTGGGCAGGACGATTTCCTTGCCCGAAATAAGAGTCGGCGCAACTTCGATTGCGATTTCCGAGCTGAAATCGGCGTGGAGCAGTCCGCTCGAAAAAATCTTCCCGACGCTCGCCGCGCAGTCGCAAGACGGCAATTTGCCCAAGCCAGGCTTCGCCAACAAAAACATTGCCGTTGCGCCGTCGAAGTGCGCAAAGCCGCAAGTGTTCATTCCCGTCTTCCCCGGAACGAACTGCGAATACGACACCGCGCGCGCCTTCGAACGCGCGGGGGCTGTGGCGAAAACTTTCGTCTTCCGCAATATGAACGATTCCGACGTTGCGTTCTCGATTGCCGAAATGAAAAAGCTCATCGACCAGTCGCAGATTTTGATGATACCCGGCGGCTTCAGCGCGGGCGACGAACCTGCGGGATCGGGCAAATTCATCGCGGCGGTCTTCCGCAACCACGCGCTAACCGACGCGGTTATGAGCCTGCTCAAAGACCGCAAGGGGCTTATCCTCGGCATTTGCAACGGTTTTCAGGCTCTCGTAAAACTCGGGCTTGTGCCGTTCGGCGAAGTGCGCGAGCTGGCGGCGGACAGCCCAACGCTCACCTACAACAACATCGGCAGACACGTCAGCTGCTACGTTCGCACGCGCGTTGCAAGTACGCTTTCGCCGTGGCTTGCCGACTGCAATGTTGACGACCGGTACATCATTCCCGTCTCGCACGGCGAAGGCAAATTCATCGCTCCGCAGTCGGTGCTTGAATCGCTTGCGCGCAACGGACAGATTGCCACGCAGTATGTGGACGAAAACGGAAATCCGAGCGCGGCAATTCCGTTCAACCCGAACGGCTCGCTCGACGCAATCGAGGGCATCACAAGCCCCGACGGTCTCGTGTTCGGCAAGATGGGGCACACGGAAAGATTCGGCGCGAATGTCGGCAAGAACATTGTCGGCAACAAGATTCAGCCGATTTTCGGCGCGGGCGTGAAGTACTTCAAATAGCCTTGACGCTTTTTAGAAAACGGCGGCGGACGATGGTGCCCGCCGTTTTTTATTGCCGAAAAACGCGAAAAAATGTTTTCATAAATCTGTGAATGCAAGTTCCTATTTCTTTGCGGCGGTGTTTATGTCGGCGGTTTTCCCGATTATCGCCTGCTCCGTTCATTGGCGTCTTCGCGGGAAGTTGTCGCGCGGGGGAACGTTGCTCTATTTCGTATGCTACGGAATTTTCGTTGCGGGGTATTCGGTTTCGGTCTTCGCCTTTGCCGAAAAATGCGGGTATATCGACCATTTCTACGCGCCGCTTTCGCTGCTTCCGTTCTCGTGCGCGTCGTTGCCGTTTTTGATTTTCTACGCCCTGTTTTATGCCGCTTTTTCGGCGAATGCCAATCCTTTAAAAATCGGTGTTTACAGCGGCGATTCCGAGCGGCTTTTGGACAGATTCGGCGGGTGGGGCGCAAGCTTTCCGTTCGGCTACATCGAATTTTGCGAAGGAGGAAATATCGCCGTCGGCGTAAAGGTGTTTTCCTTCCTCAAGATAATTCGGCAATTTCCTGCGGATGCCGTCTTATCGGCGCAGATACGGCGCGTATCGTTCTGTCGCGCGGTAGTCCTGCGCTTTTCAAACGGTACGCCGAAGTGCATTGTCGTTTCCCCCATGGGAAATTTTGATGAAATTTGCCGAAAACTATCACAATACGGCATTGTCATATCGGGCAAGTAAAAAGGCTCGGAAAATTTTTTCCGCGCCTTTATTTATCAAATTGTATTGATTTTTAACTTTCCGAAACTTCCGTTTCCTCCGCCACAATGAACTTGTCGGCGCAGGCTACCGTAAGCGGCTCGCGCGAAACAACCGTTCCCGACGGCGTTCCGTTTGTGTCTTCGCCGATTTTCGCGCGCCAGAAAATCGTCTTCTTCCCGCCGATGTCGGCGAACGCCCCGGGGAAGGGCTTGCTTACGCCGCGTATCAGGTTGAAAACTTCGCGCGCCGTTTTCGAGAAGTCGATGCGTCCGTCTTCGGGCGTGCGCTTGCCGAAATAGGAAACTTTGGAAAGATCCTGCGGGACGGTTTTCGGGGTGCCGTCGAGTAGCGATTCGAGCGAGCGGGTAAAGACGCGCAATGCGGCATCGGATATTCGCGGCTGTATGTCACCGACGTATTCGTTTTCGCCGAATTCCACTTTCTCTTGGTCGACGACTGCGCCCGTGTCGAATTTTTTCTCGAGAACGTGCAGCGACACACCGCCGTAGCTTTCGCCGTTTATAATCGCCCAGTTGAGCGGGGCGCGGCCGCGGTAGGCGGGCAGGTACGAGCCGTGCATATTGTACGCGCCGAGTTTCGCCCTCGAGAAAATCTCTTCGGGGATGATGTTGCGGTAATAGAGCGACAAAATCAAATCGGGCTGCATATATTTGACTTTGCGATACCACTTTTCCGTCTTGAGTGTCTGCGGTTTGAAGACGGGTATAAAGTTTTCCTTCGCGAGCGATTCGGGCGTTTTGAACCAGTGAGCTTCGTGCGGGTCGGTGTCGTGGGTGAATACGCCGACGACGTTGTAGCCCTCGTCGAGCATATATTTCAGGCAGCGGTAGCCGACATCGCTGAACCCGAAAAACAGTATTTTCTTGTCTTTATTTTCCATTTTTGTCGAAGCCGATTGTCTCTTTTATGACGTACTTCGGGCGCGACTGCACCACTTGGTAGATACGTCCGACGTATTCGCCGATGAGCCCGATTCCGACAATCGCCACGCTGATTAGGAAGAACAGAATTGCGAAGAGCGTGAATACGCCTTCGGCTTCGCCCTCGGAGAAGAGGAAAATTCTGCGGAACAGCAGAATCACAACAAGCCCGAGCGAGCCGATGCTCGACAGGAATCCGAAGAGCGTGAACAGCTGCAGGGGCATAATCGTAAAGCCCGTGATGAGGTCGAAGTTAAGGCGGATTAGTTTGTACATATTGTACTTCGACTCGCCCACTTCGCGCGCCGCGTGTTCGACCTCGATTTCCGCAGGGTTCGACGAGAACGTGTAGGCGAGGGCGGGGATGAACAGAGAGCGTTCGTTAGTCTTCAGAATTGCGTCCACCACGTTGCGCTTGTATGCGCGGAGCATACAGCCTTGGTCTTTCATTCTGATGTTCGTCATTTTGTCGCGCGCAAAGTTAACGATTTTCGAGCAGTAGCGGCGCAACGCCGTGTCTTCCCGCTGCTTGCGGTATCCGCCGACACTATCGCAGCCTTCGTCGATTTTCGCGAGAAGGTTAGCGATTTCCTCGGGCGGATTCTGGAGGTCGGCATCTAGCGTAACTATAACATCGCCCGCCGTACGTTCGAACGCGGCGATGATTGCCGTGTGTTGCCCGTAGTTGCCGTTGAAGTCAACGAGCTTTACAACATCGGGACGTTCGGCGCAAAAGCCGCGCAGCATTTCGCCCGACGAGTCTTTGCTGCCGTCGTTGACGAATATTACCTCCCAGCTTCTGCCGAGGGAGTCCATTGTTTTGCAAAGTCTGTCGAAGAGGTGTCTGAGGTTTCCCTCTTCGTTGTATACGGGGATTACGACCGAAACGTCCATATTTGATATTTTTAGGGGTTGTATAGTAGAAAAATTTAAAATCCGAAACGCGGCAGGTTGCGCATTTGGAGCTTCGGACCCGTCATCGTGTTTTCCTCGAGGCAGCCTTTGAACGCCATGCACGAGAGCACGATTGCCCTTTTCATAAGAATCGACCCCGGTTGAAGTACCGAGTTGCAACCCGCTTCCGCGTATTCGGCGACCATTGCGCCGAGTTTTCTCATATTCGAGTCGATTCTGCCTTCTGGCAACGAAAGCAGGACATTTTTGCGGTCGAGACGCAGGTTTGCGCATATTACACCCGCTCCGAGGTGCGCCCGCGTGCCGAGAACCGAGTCTCCGACATAGTTGTAGTGGGGGGTTTCCACCTTGTCCATCAGCAGGCTGTTTTTGTATTCACAGGAATTGCCCATAACGCAACCCTCGCCGACGATTACGTTGCCGCGGACGAAGCAGCCGATTCTGATTTCCGTGTGCGCGCCAATCCACGCGGGACCTTTAATGTGGGCGTAGGGCGGCAGCGAGACCGTGGGATGTATGTAGACATCGCCCTCAATTGCAACTCCCTCGGGGATGTCTTTTTTCGATTCCAGTTTTGTGAAATCCACGCTTGCGAGAGCGTCTTTAATGTTTTTCACCCATTCCCACGGTGCCATTTCGGGCGCAAAAAATTCCGAAAAGCGTTCGAGGGATGTGGGCAAATCGAATAGGTCGCTTGCTTTCATTTTCGTTTTCCGATTTTGCAAAATTGTCTTCGTATGACAACTAAATTTTCTCTCTTCGGCACGGTATTGACAAAAAAAACGCGGCAACGAATTGCCGCGTTTCCGAAAGGATTTTCCGCGTTAGTCGGCCTCGGCAAAGGAGACCTGTTTTACTCCCGATTCTGCGCACGCATTGAGCACCGAAATGGATGCTTGGTGCGGCGAGTCGGCATCGGGGTAGATTGTCACGATTGTCGAGATTCCGCCCCTGTCGGCACTTGCCTTGAGCCTGCGGAGGGTTGAAGCCAGTTCCTTGAACTCTACGTCGCCTGCGTTGTCGATGGGCGAGCCGTTGAGGAAAATGCTGCCGTCTGGTGCGATTTCCACGATTTGTTCGCTCGGCAAAGCCACATTTTCCTGCGGCGCCGACTCTGCGGGAAGCGCGAACAAAAGGTCGGCTTCCTGCTGAATCGGCAGGTACATAAAGTAAATCAGAAGCAGGAAGACAACGTCGATCATCGAGGTCAAGTCGAACTTGTCTTCCGATTCCAGAACGTCTAAATTCTTTGCCATTGCGTTAGTCCTTTAATGTTCCGAAAAGGATGTTGTATACGCCGGCTTCCGCGCAAGTCTTCATCAGATCGTTGACGTACTTGTGGGGAGTGTTGGCGTCGGCGCGGATGTATGCGCCCTTGAATCCTTTGCGTTGGTTGCGTGCCATTAGGGCAGTCTTGATGGCGGGCAGGTCGGACGAGAATGCGCCGAGGAAGTACGTGCCGTTTTCGGAGACCGTCAGAAATTGTCGGTCGCCCACATCGTCGGGCACTTTAGCCTCGGCGGCAATCGGCATAACCACCTGCACCAGTTCCGCGGATGCGTAGCTGGTTACCGTCATAAAGAAGGTGATGAGCAGGAAGACGACGTCGATCATCGGGGTCAAATTGAACTCCCCGTCGCCTTCCGCTGGTTTCCACGTTTTCATTGAAAGGGGATCGCCTTATTACTTGTTTTCTTCGCCCTGTGCGGCTTCTTCCGCGGGAGCTTCAACTGCCGCTTCGGCTACGGGTTCTTCTTCCACGACTTCCTGCGGACCGTATTTGATTGCCATCTTCATAGTGTACATCAGGTCGCCGATGATGCGCGCCGAACCCGAGATAATCGCGCCGTACTTATTCTTGAAGAGGAAGAAGAAGAACATGGCGGGGATGCCCACAATCATGCCCGCTGCCGTTGTAATAAGAGCTTCGGCGATGTTGTCCGCCAGTTTCGATGCGCTGCCCGCGCCTTCCGCCGCGATGGTGTTGAACGCCTTGACCATACCCGAAACCGTACCGTACAGACCAAGCATAGGAGCCAGCGAAGCGGTAACCGAGAGGTAGTTGATCAGAACGTAGGGTGATGCGAATTCTTCGACGGAGGCTTCTTCCATTGCAGATTCCACAGCCGATACGTCGATGTCGCGTTCGTCCGCGCGAGCCAAGCCGCAACCTACGATATTGGTGATGGGCGAGGGGTTCTTTTCGCAGTACGCGATTGCGTCGGCAACCTTGAGCTGGCTGATGAGCTTTTCGACTTCCTTGACACCGGCGGGGTTGAGGAACTTCTTTTTGCGGATTGCGATGAAATTATAGATAACAAGAGTCGTTCCGAAAATGCCGAAGAAGCCGAGGGGGTACATTGTGACACCGCCTGCGCGCCAGATGTCGGCGAAGGACTTTTCCACGACCTTGGGCTGGTCGGGCTTTGCGGGAGCGTCCGAAGCGGGCGCGTCGGTCTGCGCAAAGGATACTCCTGCACCTACGAGCAGAAGGGCTGCGATTGACATTATCGAGAGTACTTTTCTTTTCATCTATTTATATTTTTAGGGTGTTGTATTGTGTAAAGCTGAAATCGCGCGACGGGAAAATCACGCTTAGTTGGAGTCCATATTGCAACGAAACGGCGATAGTTCAAGCATTTTATCAGAATTTTTTCGGGAGGCTACGACTTTTTGCTTTCGGCGAATGCGGCTATTTTTTTGCAGAGCTGGCTAAGTCCGTTGCGGCGGTTGGGGGTCAGATGCGCGCTGATACCGAGCTCCTCGAGGAACGACGGGTCGAAGCCCAGAACTTCGTCGGGAGTCAGCCCGTCGTAGAGCGAGCAGACGAGCGCGGCGATTCCGCGCGTAATGATTGAATCCGCGTCCGACTTAAAACGGCATTTGCCGTCCGCAAAACTCGGCACGAGCCATAGGCTCGACACGCAGCCCTTGACCAGATATTCATCCGTCTTGAATTCCTTTTCGAGCGGCGCGGCGGATTTGTTTTTCATTATGACGTACTCGAACAGTTCCTGCGGCGAACCGAAGTAGCCGTATTCTTCGCGCACTGCGTTTTTTCTGTCGTCGATGATTCCCATTTTATATTCCGAAAATTTTTATGCCGTTTTCCGCGGCGAGTTTTTTTACGTTCTGTTTGTCCAAGATTATCACTTTTTCGGCTTCGACCACCACGTTTCGGATGTCCGCCGCCGCGAGTTTGCGGATTGTGCGTTCGCCGATTACGGGCACGTCGAAGCGGTAGTCTTGGTTGGGCTTTACGGTTTTTGCGAATATGCAGTCTTTCGCGCCGAATGTTCCCGCGCGTTCGAGCATTGCGTCCGTACCCTCGAATGCCTCCACCGCAAGCACCGTCCCGCGCGAGACAACGCAGCCCTGACCGATGTCGAGCCGTGCGCATTCTCGGGCGATTGTCATTGCGTATTCGATTTGCTCGTTCGGGACTTTCGGCGCGCCTCCGCAGAAACTGCCGAGCGGCGCGAGCGAGTCGTCCAGAAAGGAGCGCGCATCGAGCATATCGACACCGATTTTCCCGAGTTGGTCGGCGATTGCCCCGAAGATTGTTTCGGCGTTTTTGCGTTTGAGCGTCGCCAGCACGAGGATTGCCTTGAGGTCGGGCTTCATCCCCTTGAAGAGCTTTTTCGGGGTGATTTGTCCCGCCATCATTGCGTAGCGCGCGCCGACTTTTTTGAGGTTTTTCAACAAATGCCCGAGCTGTCCGACGTTTGCGCAGGCGCGTTCCGAGTCGGCGAATTGCGCCCAGAGTTCGTGCGACGTTTCGCCTTCGAATGCCATCAGCGCGTTGGCGATTCCGAGCGCGTCTAGCTTCGACTTGAGAATCGACGGATACATTCCCTTGCCCGCAAGAATCGCTATCTTCGCGGATTTGTCGAAGTCGGCAGGGAGGAATTTTGACGGAAGTTCGCCCATTGCTTTAGCGGTAGTCGCCGTCGGCGCGGCGCATAAGAAATTCCTTGTGGACGACGCGTTCCGCCAAAATCTTTCCGTTGTCGTCCGATTTGAACACTACGGAGCGGAAGACGTTTCGGCAGCGTTCAAAGTCGGGCTTCATCTTTTCCTCATCGATTACCGAAATATAGCTAATCTTGAGCGGATAGCGTTCCTTCGCGTCGGATTTTACGATTGTGCCCGTCTGTTTGTTTTTGAGGAAGTCGGTCTTGCCGTCGGGTGCTTTGAACGACGCCTGACCCGCCGCGAGCGAAATGCGCATACCGTTGTCGGAAACCTTAATCGCAAATTCGGTGCTTTGCACGTCGAACGTTCCGAAGGGCGACGAAATTTTCATCACGCTCGAGGGGCGGAGTCTGGGGCAGACAAAGAAGAAGTCGCCTTTTTTGATATCGATAAGACATTCCGAGCGCGTCGCCTCCGTCTCGTCTTTCGGAAACTTCGCCGCCGTCTGCGACTGCCTGAACGATACGACTTTCGCCTCCGAGTTTTCGCCCATAAAAACGACCGTGTTGTTCGACAGGACGAAAAACACTTTCCGACCCGCGCCGCACTCGAATTTTACGTTCGACGCGGGCAGGGTGGCGGAATCCGCCGTTTTGCCGTCCACCGTAATCTTCGGCGCGTTGCGCGCCGTGTGCACATAGACCACACCCAAATCGGGCGCGAGCTGCGTGTTTGCGGGTGCGGGCGCGGCGAACGCCGCACACGCGATTGCAACCGTTATCGTTTTGATGATTTTCATTATTTAACGACGATATTTACGATTTTTGCCGGCACGCAGATTTCCTTGACGATTGTCTTGCCGTTCGTGAACGTCTGTACGTTCGGCAGGGCTTTTGCCGCCGCAAGAATTTCGTCTTTCGAGGCGTTTTTCGGCACGTTCAATTCGCCGCGGAGTTTGCCGTTTACCTGTACCGCCATTTTAACAGTGTCTCCGCCGAGCTTGGATTCGTCGGGCTTGGGCCACGCCGCCTTTGCAACTGTCGAAGTGCCGCCGAGTTTGCTCCAGAGTTCTTCGGCGATGTGCGGGGCGAACGGCGCGAGCAGTTGGACGAACTTTTGCGCGCTCTCCTTCGAAACCTTTTCTGTTTTCTGGAAAGTCGAGAGGAAAATCATCATCTGCGAGATTGCAGTATTGAAGCGGAGCGTATCGATGTTCGCGGTAACCTTTGCAATTGTCTCGTTGAGCGATTTGAGCAGGGCGGGGTCGTCCTGAATGCCGCCGCCGATTTTTTCGGAGAGTCCTCCGTCTTTGCCGACGAATTCGCGCCAAACCTTTTTGAGGAAGCGCGACACGCCCTCGATGCCGTTCGTATTCCACGGCTTTTGGTCTTCGAGCGGACCGAGGAACATTTCGTAGAGCCTGAGCGAGTCCGCTCCGTAGCGTTTTATTACGTCGTCGGGGTTGACGACGTTGCCGCGGCTCTTGCTCATTTTGTAGCTTCGCGCGTCTACGGCAATCGATCTGTCTTCTTTGAGGACGTAGGATGTACCGAGTTTTTCGACTTGGCTTTCGTCGAGCTTTACCGCTTCAACGCCCGCTTCGCCAGCCTTGTCGGCTGATACCCACTTGCCGTCTTTCTTGAAGCCCGTGTATTCGAGCTGACCGAGAATTATGCCTTGGTGGAAGAGCTTTTTGAAGGGTTCGTCGCCTTTCACCACGCCGCAGTCGAAGAGCACTTTATGCCAGAAACGCGCGTAGAGCAGATGGAGAACGGCGTGTTCCGCGCCGCCGATGTAGAAGTCGGGATACTGCCAGTATTTTTCCGCCTCTTCGCCGATGGGGGCGGAGTCGTTGTGCGGGTCGCAATAGCGCAGGTAATACCAGCACGAGCCCGCCCACTGGGGCATCGTGTTTGTTTCGCGGCGCGCTTCGAACCAGTTCGAGCCGTTTGCGCGGGCGTCGTCGGCGGAGAGCACTTCGCCCGTTTCCGCATTCACCTTGACGTTGAGCCATTGCGTTGCATGCGCAAGCGGGCTTTCGCCCGTGCCCGACGGCTTGTAGTTTTCGACTTTGGGAAGTTCGAGCGGAAGCTGTTTTTCGGGCAGCGGCAGCGCATAGCGCACTTCGCCCGAGTCGTCGGTATAGGAGACGGGCGACGGCGGCAGTTTATTCTGCCACACCGCGCTCTTTTCGGCGGCGGCGTACGCGTCTTTCGAGACCCAGAGAATCGGGAACGGCTCGCCCCAATAGCGTTGGCGCGAGAACAGCCAGTCGCGCAGTTTGTAGTTTACGGATTTCTTGCCGAGCTTCTTTTCTTCCAGCGTTTTGATTACCGCGCGTTTTACGTCGGCGGAGTTCATACCCGAAAATTCGCCCGAGTTTACCATTGTGCCGACGTCGGTAAAGGGCAGTGGAACGTCGTTGCCGGCGGAATCCTTCTTTTCGATGACGCGTACGATGGGCAGGTCGAATTTTTTCGCAAAATCGAAGTCGCGGTCGTCGTGCGCGGGCACGGCCATAATCGCGCCCGTGCCGTAGCTCATCAAAACATAGTCGGCAACCCAAATGGGTATGGGTTTGCCGTTGACGGGGTTGATTGCGTGCGCGCCGGTATCGACACCCGTTTTGTCTTTCGCAAGGTCGGTTCGGTCGAGGTCGCTCTTCGAGGCAATCGCCTTGCGGTAGGCTTCGACCGCGGCTTTGCGCTCGGGCGTGCAGGCGAGCTTGTCGACAAGCGGATGTTCGGGCGCGACCACCATATACGTTGCGCCGTAGAGCGTGTCGGGACGCGTCGTGAACACGCGCAGTTTTTGACCTTTTGCGTCGGAGTCCGCCACTTCAAAATCGACTTCCGCGCCTTCGGAACGCCCAATCCAGTTGCGTTGCAGGCGTTTTGTGGAGTCGGGCCAATCGAGCTTGTCCAAGCCCTGAATGAGCTTGTCGGCATACGCCGTGATTTTCAGTACCCACTGGCGCAGCTTTCTGCGCTCCACGGGGAATTTGCCCACTTCGCTCTTGCCGTCGATGACTTCCTCGTTCGCCAAAACCGTTCCCAGTTGCGGACACCACCAAACGGGCTTTTCGTCGACATATGCAAGCCCGAGTCTGAACAGTTGCAGAAAAATCCACTGCGTCCACTTGAAATATGAGGGGTCGGTAGTATTGATTTCGCGCTGCCAGTCTATCGCAAAACCTATCGACTTGATCTGCTTTCTGAAGTTGTCGATGTTTGCCTTTGTCGTAACGGCGGGATGTGTACCCGTTTTGACGGCGTACTGTTCGGCGGGAAGCCCGAACGCGTCCCAACCCATCGGATGGAGGACGTTGAAACCGTTCGCCCATTTGTAGCGGGCGATGATGTCGGAAGCCGTGTAGCCTTCGGGGTGTCCGATGTGCAGCCCCGCGCCCGAGGGGTAGGGGAACATGTCCAAAATGTAGTATTTGGGGGCGGCGGCGGACGTTTCGGCGTGGAAAGTTTGGTCGTCGTCCCATTTTTTCTGCCAGAATTTTTCTATTTCGGTAAAATTGTAGTCAGCGTTGTCGGTAGCCATAATTTTTTCGATACTTATAAATTGCGCAAGGATGGATTTTTTTTTTCGGTTCGTCAAGTTTTTGTCGATTGGATATAAAGGGCGGAAAATTTTTACATCTTTTTAACACTTTTTTCTTGACGCGCCCGCGCGTTTATTATTCTATGGGCGGCATCTGGGAGGTAAATATGAATTGGGGGATTCTAAAAAATCGTGTTTCAGGGCTTGGGCCCGAACCCTTTGAAAGACGGTCGGTTCTGGTGTGTCAGTGGTGTCGCGCGTTGGTCGTGCTTGTCGCGCTCATGGCGGTTTCATCGCCTGTCGCTCCGGAATCTTTTGCCGCGCCCGACAAAATGGCATCGAAGACCGCCGCCGCAAAGGCCGCCCCTGCGGGTGCCGTAGGCGCGAAAAAAGCCGTTCCCGCCAACAAGACCGCCGCAAAGCCCGCAAGCAAAACCGTTGCGAAGGCTGCAGTCAATCCGAAAGATCCCAAGAAGGTCGTTCCCGCCGTTCCGAAGGTTCCCGCCGTTAAAAAGGCGATGGCTTCGGCTAAGTCGTACACCGAAAGAATGCAGGAGCTTGAAAAGAAGGCCGCCCCGAAAAAGAAAAAGACAATCCGCATTCGCAAGCAGGTTGTCGACGGCAAAGTCTGCGTGTGGGGCAGAACCGCCGAAGACGCCGAAATGGGCGCGTCGGAGGCCGTCCGCAAGTTCGTGGGCAAAAAGGCGGATTTTAAGGTAAAAGACTCCGCGTTCGTCAGCGACTCGCCCAAGTATATTTGTATGGTGCGTTTCAACTATACCGACGAAATGCCCGACACTTGGTGCTTGGAAACCGAAATGGTCACGGGCTTCGGCAGGACGAAGGAGCGCGCGTTTTCCGACGCAATGCTGAGGGCTTCGGCGCGTGTGAAGAATATGCAAAAGCACGCAGAGTCGAAGAACGCAAAATGGACGACGAAAAATTCCACGGAAATGGGTTTCATTCCCTACGATTTCGTCTTCGCCCAGATAGGCAAGGAATGCTATTGTAAGGTGTTCTTCCGCTATCTTATGCCGCGTTAATATGTGCGCCGCCGTTTGTTCGGAAAATTTTTGAAACAAAGCGGGGTCGGTCTTTTTTTTGGGTCGGCTTCGCTTTTTTACTTGCGGCGGTTGCGTAACTATTAAGAAAATGAAAGATTAAAAGAATGTTATGCGGTGTATATTTGGGTTATATTTCCATAAAAAACTCAATTCTTCTTTGTCTAAACACAGTGTAAATTTCAAAAAACGGTTGACAAAGAATAATCTACTGTAAATATAGATGTTAATGTTTGGGGAAATAAGTTTTTGTTTGCCTAAACAAAGAAAAATTTCGACCGATAGTAAGCGTACCGTCGATTGCTTTTTTTCTTGATAAAAACAAACACGTAAACAAAAAAAAATTATTTTAACAATAATCAAAGGTTAGAAAATGGCACGCAAAAAGGGTTCAGGTAAAATGATTGGTATGACTCAGATTTCGATCAGTCTTCCCGAAAGCTTGGTTCGTCAAATCGACGAATTGGCGATGATGGACAATCGTAATCGTTCGAATTTTATCGCAAACACGCTGCAAAATCTGGCTAAGGAACAGCTCAATGTTGCCGAAGCCAAGAAGAAGATTAAGTAGTCTTCTTTTACTGCGTTCACGCCGATTCTTCGGCTTTTGACATTTTTAAATGCCGAAAGCCGAAGAATCGGTTTGCGTAAAAAAGCTTAAGATGCCGCCGAATGTTCGACGGCATCTTTTTTTTTGAACTCGAAGACAAAATAGACAAAATCCGCATATAACGCCCGACGAACACGGAGCGGAGTGGGCGGAGGCAAATTCGGCGGATTAGTCCCACGGAAGTTTGATGTTCTTCAGGGGGGCAAGATTTTTTATGTCGTGGGGCGTGTAGACTTTTTCGCGGTTCAGAATGTTTTTGGGGTCGAAAAGCTTTTTTATCGAACGCATTATCCCGAGTTCCGCCTGCGTATGTTGCAGCGGCATATATTTCGACTTCAAAAAGCCCACTCCGTGTTCGCCCGAAACCGCGCCGCCCAGTTCCACCGCCTTTTTTATCGCCGAGTCCATCGCATCGACTGCCCGCGCGCGCGCCGTAGAATCTTCGGAATCGTACATAAAATGGATGTGGTAGTTGCCGTCGCCCGCGTGTCCGAATATGGGCGTTGCCAGTTTCGTTTCGCGCCCGAGGGCTTTGTAGTAGGCGAAAAATTCGTCGAGAGCCGTATGCGGAAGAACGATGTCTTGGCTGAGCTTGCTGTCGCCCAGCTCGTACATCGACTGCGAAGCCGCCCTACGGACTTTCCAAAGTTCCTCCGCCTCCGCCGAAGTTTTCGCGAACTTTGCATCTGCGGCGGGCGAGAGGATTTCGACGAATTTTTCCGCCTGTTTTGCGTTGTTTTCGTCGTCGAATTCCGCGAGGATTGCGGCGGAGTTTTGCGGAATTTTCATATGCGGATTTCTCGCGCGGATGCAGGAGACCGTTTCGGAATCGAGAAATTCGAGTATGCACGGCGAGAGGTTAGACTCCATTATTTTTTCGACTCCTTCGAACGCCTTTTTGTCGCCGTCGAAGAATGCCAGTGCCGTCGTTTTAGATTCGGGCTTGGGCAGCAATTTCAGCCAAGCTTCGACCACCACCCCGAGCGTGCCCTCGGAGCCGATGAACAAATCGCGCAGGTTCAGCCCGAACGCGTATTTTTTCAGCGGCAACGCCCCCGTGATTTCGGTGCCGTCCACGAGCACGGCTTTGAGCGAGAGCACGTTTTCGCGCGTATTTCCGTATTTTAGGGCGCGAAGTCCGCCCGCATTGCAGGCGATATTGCCGCCTATCGACGAAAATTTGTGCGACGACGGATCGGGCGCATAGAAGAAACCGTATTCGCCCGCCTTTGCGTCTACTTCCGCGGTTATTGCGCCCGCACCGACGTGTGCGATTCTCGCGACGGGGTCGATTTCGATGAAGTCGATTTTCGACACGTCGAGCACCACTCCGCCGCAAACGGGAACACAACCGCCCGTGCAGCCCGTTCCCGAGCCGCGCACGGTGATTGGAACTTCGAGTTCGTTCGCGTTGCGCAGGGTTTTTGCGACGTCGGAAACCGACTTTGCAAAGACAACCGCCTGCGGGGGAAAGCTGTAGCGCATATGGTCGAGCGATGCGGCGAAGAGCGATTTTTCGTCGGTCGCGCATTCCATTCCGTCGGCGGAGAGCCGGCGGAGAAACTCGTCGATATTTTGCGTCATTTAATGTACGGCTGCATCGCCTCGTAGTGGTATGAGCGCAGACGGCTGATTATATGGCGCGCGCGTTGGAGCGAAAGCACTTCGTTGCGCAGCCCCTTTGCCTTGTCGGATGAGGTTTTGCGCAGCAGGAATTTGATTTCGCTGACCGCCGTCGGACTCATACTGAATTCGGTAACACCCATTCCCAGCAAAAGCGGCGCGAAAATTGGGTCTGCCGCAAGTTCGCCGCACACGCACACGGGAATGCCCGCCTTTTCCGCCGCCGAAACAACTATATCGAGCGTGCGGATTACCGCGGGATGTGTCGGTTCGTAGAGATACGCTACCATGTCGTTTACGCGGTCTACGGCGAGTATGTACTGGATGAGGTCGTTGGTGCCTATGCTGATGAAATCGCAGACATCGCAGATGACATCCGCAGTCATCGCCGCACTGGGCACTTCAATCATCGCGCCCACTTGAATGTGCTTGTCGAATGCGATATTTGCCGCGGCAAGTTCCTCTTTTGCCTGTTCGATAAGCAGGCGCGAGCGTTCGACTTCGCGTATCGAGCAAATCATCGGCAGGAGGATTTTCACCGTACCGAACGCGCTTGCCCGCAAAATCGCCTTGAGCTGCGTGAGGAAAATGTCTTTGTGGTCGAGGCAGAATCTTATCGCCCTGTAGCCCATAAAGGGGTTTTCCTCTTTGTTCGCCTCTTTCATCATATTTAGGGTTTTGTCGCCGCCGAGGTCGAGCGTGCGGATTGTAACGGGTTTGCCGCACGCGGCGAGAACCGCGTCTTTGTAGACTTCGAACTGCGCCTGTTCGTCGGGGAACGATCCGGTGTCGAGGAAGAAATTTTCGGTGCGTAGTAGCCCCACACCGTCGCAATAGTTCATCGAGCCTGCGGGGATGTCGGCGGCGGAACTTATGTTAAGCTCGATTTTGAAGTCGACTCCGTCGGGTGTTGTGGACGGATAGGGCAGCGAGGTGTCGAAAACCTTCTGGATTTCGCGGTGAATCGACTCGACTTCCGTATAGTGGCGGAGAGTTTCCTGCGACGGATTTACGACAACCTGTCCGTTGTAGCCGTCGACGAGCAGAAATTCGCCCGACGAAATCGAGTTTTCGACGCCCGATACTCCGACAATGCACGGTATGCCGAGCGAGCGCGAAAGAATCGCCGTGTGGCTTGTCTGCGAGCCTTTTTCGGTGACGATTGCCAAAATTTTGCTCTTGTCTACGAGGGCGAAGTCGGACGGTGCGAAGTCGGAGCTTACGAGAATGAGGGGGTCGGAGAGCGCGCCTATTTTCGAGGTTTCGATGCCTAGCATATTGGCTATCACGCGGCGCGAAACGTCTTTGAGATCTCCGATTCTTTCGCGGATGAATGCGTCGTCGATTTTCTCAAAGGCTTCGATGAACTTGTTGATTACCGTCTGGTAGCAGTATTCGATATTGAAATGTTCCTTCTCGAAAGTCGCGAGCGTTTCCTGTATTATCGCCACGTCTTCGAGCACGAGCAGGTGCGCGTCGAAAATGCTCGATTCGGATTCCCCGATGCTTTCGGCCAGTTCCGCCTTGATTTGCTGGATGTCGGCGCGTGTTTTGAGAATGGCGTTCTGGAAGCGCTCCCTTTCAGCGGGCTTGTCGGAATCGCGTATTTCGTAGACGGGCGTTTCAAGTTCTCTGCGGAACATTACGAATGCTTCGCCGTGGGCAATGCCTTTCGATACGGAAAGCCCCTTTAGTTCGCGTTCGATTCCCTGTTGGATTTCGCTCATTTCTCTAATTTTCCGATTGTCGTTTCTTTTTTCAATGAAAATCTCCCGCCCAGTTCGGCTATTGATTTGAGATAGGGCGCGTTTTGGACGCGCGCCGTTTCGAGCTGTTCGGCGGTTATGCGCCACTGCCAGTTGCCATCGGACTTTCCGGGGGTATTGAAGCGGCAATTCGACGGAAGCCCGAGTATGTCCTGCATCGGAATAACCGCAAGGCGCGGAACGCCAAGCAATACCGCGTGAATCATATCCCAGTTCGGCACGTCGCCCGACGAGCGGAAATAGCGGCGCAACTGGTCTTTTGCCGCCTCCGTTGCCGAGGCGTACCATCCGCAGGCGGTATCGTTGTCGTGCGTGCCCGTGTAGTAGACGCATTCGCGCTTTACGTTGTGCGGAAAATACGGGTTCGACGCGTCCGAGCCGAACGCGAACTGCATTACCGCCATCGCGGGAATTTTTATTTCGTCGCGCAGTTTCATTGCCCGCTCCGAGAGCAGACCGAGGTCTTCCGCCACGAACTTGTTGTCGGGAAAATGCTTTTTTAGATATGCGAAAAATTCGACATCGGGTCCCAATTTCCACGAACCTTTCCGCGCGTCTTTCGTCTTCGATGGAATCGCCCAGTAGTCGGCAAAGCCCCTGAAGTGGTCGAAGCGGATTGCGTCGTACATCGAGACCGCCGCCGCAACGCGTTTGCGCCAGAATTCGAATACCTCGGCTTTTTTGCCGTCCCAATCGTAGAGCGGGTTGCCCCAATACTGACCTTCCGCCGAGAAATAGTCGGGCCCCACCCCCGCCGCCGTGCGCGTCGTGCCGTCGGCGTAGAGGTCGAAGATGCCGCGGTTCGCCCACACGTCCGCGCTGTCGTGGGCGACGAAAATCGGAATGTCGCCGAAAATGTTTATGCCGCGCGTTTGCGCCTTCGCCCTGAATTTTGCGTACTGGCCGAAAAATACCCACTGCGAAAATTCGGTTGCGAAAATTTCGTCCGCAACCTCCGCCGACATGTCAATCGCCGTTTCGAAATTGCGCAGGTCTTTGCGCCATTCATACCACGGCTTGCCGCCGTTTTTGCGCTTGAGCGCGGTAAATAGGGCGTAGGAATCGAGCCAATGGGCGTTCGTTTTTCGGAATTCGTCGAAAGTTTGCCCGAAGTCGAATACCGACGAATCCGCGCCGATTTTGCGCCATCGTTCAGCCGCCTCGCGCAGCAACGCGGGTATATTGCAATAGAGTGCGCCGAAATCGCACCTTTCGCGCGGCAGGGTTTTGAGCGGTTCAAGCTCGCGGCGTTCCAGAAGCCCCGCTTCCGCCAACTCCCCCAAGTCGATGAAATACGGGTTGCCCGCGAATGTCGAAAACGACTGATAGGGCGAATCGCCGTAGCCCGTAGGTCCGAGCGGGCAGATTTGCCACCAAGTCATTCCCGCCTGTTCGAGAAAGTCGAAGAATTTGTCCGCCGCGCGCCCGACGTTTCCGATTCCGTATTCCGACGGCAACGCCGAGATGTGCAAAAATACGCCCGCCGCGCGGCTGTCGTGCCACGAGAAATCGGGAATTTTCACGTTTCGGCGTGGGGGGGTCTGCGTTTTCATAACAAAGCGCAACTTTTTTTAATTTCCTGAAAAGACCGTCGACTGCGCCCGATGGGGAACGGTCGGCTGTAAATCCG
This sequence comes from uncultured Verrucomicrobiota bacterium, assembly GCA_949293415.1. GTDB lineage: Bacteria > Verrucomicrobiota > Verrucomicrobiia > Opitutales > Intestinicryptomonadaceae > Merdousia. The sequence continues at coordinate 173,124 of CASFDK010000043.1, read as the reverse complement.
CATCCGAATTAGTAGCTGCGACCCTCCCTGTTTTCATAGTAGTTTATGAACGCGTTGTTGAGCACGCGGAAGCCACCGGGGGTCGGATAGTCGCCCGTAAAGTACCAGTCGCCCGTGCACGAGGTTATCGACTTGTGCAGGTCTTCGATTGTCTGGAAAACGATTTCGACTTCGCCGTTCCACTCCACGTTTTTCGGATAGACCAGTTCGCCCACTTTCTTTGTGATTTGTTCGCAGGTGAATTTGTCGTAAATCTTTTTGACGTGGTTTACGATTTCGCAGTCGGGCTTGTCTTTTTGCGCAACGCAGAGCTGGTATACTTCGCGGATTATCTCCGAGTTGCCCGTTTCTTTCAGGAGTTTAATCGCCGCTTGGAATGCGATGAACTTACCGATCTCGCTCATATCTATGCCGTAGCAGTCGGGATAGCGGATTTGCGGCGCGGTCGAGGCGATAACGATTTTCTTCGGGTTGGTGCGGCTGAGGATTCGCAGAATTTGGCGTTTTAGCGTCGTTCCGCGCACGATTGAGTCGTCGAGGCAGACGAGCACGTCCTTGGGCGTGACCACGCCGTAGGTGATATCGTACACGTGCGAGGCAAGCTGCGTACGGTCTTTTTCCTGCGAGATAAACGTGCGCAGTTTGATATCCTTGTGGGCGACTTTCTCGCCGCGCGGCCAGTTGTCCATCACCAGTTTGTCGATGATTTCGGGCGTGAGCGGTCTGTCCGATTTTACGAGTTCGAGAAGCTCGTTTTTGACCTCCTGACGGCGCATTACGCGCAGCCCGCTCATCATTCCGTAGTAGGCGATTTCCGCCGTGTTGGGGATGTAGCTGAAAACCGCGTGCTTGAAATCGTTGTCTATCGACTTTACGAGCTTGGGGCAGAGTGCCGCGCCGAGTGCCTTTCTTTCGCGGTAGATTTGCGGGTCGTTGCCGCGCGAGAAGTAGATGCGCTCGAACGTGCACGATTTTCTTTCTCCCGCCTTGCGGTACGACTGTTCGTAGCACGTGCCGTCGCACTTCATCACGAATACGTTTCCTGGGGAGACTTCCCTGATGTCCTCTTCGGCGGCTTCGAAAACGGTCATAAGCGGAACGCGTTCCGAGGCAAACGCGATGAGTTCTTCGTTTTTGTAGTAGAAGCAGGGGCGGATTCCGTTTGCGTCGCGCAAAACAAACGCGTCGCCGTTGCCGATTGCCCCCGCGATTGCGTAGCCGCCGTCCCAAGTCTTCGCGGCGTTGCTCACGATTCTGAGAGGGCTGAGGCGTTCGTTCATCATCCGCAGGATGTCTTCGCCCGCCACGCCTTCGTCGCGCAGTTCGCGGTAGATTTCGCCGTGTTCGATGTCGAGCTGGAAGCAGATTTCTTCGAGAATCGCCTGCGTGTCGGTGCTGAATACGGGATGTATGCCGCGCTCGATGAGGTCGCGGTTAAGCTCTTCGGTATTCGTGATGTTGAAGTTGCCAACGAGCATCAAGTTACGCGCGGGCCAAGTGCTCTTTCTGAAGAACGGGTGGCAGCTGCTTTTCTGGTACGAGCCGCTCGTGCCGTAGCGCAGGTGTCCGATGAGCAGTTCGGCGGCGTAGTCGAAATTCTTTTTTACGGTGTCGATAAATTCGGGGTGGATGATTCCCTTCTTGATTTTTTCGTCGTACTTTTCGAATTGTTCGGTGAAGATTTCGGAAAGACCGTTGGGCTTTGCGTTGCGTTCGCGGTAGATATAGTTTTCACCCGCTTCGACGCCGATTTTTACCGCCCCAATTCCCGCGCCGTCCTGACCGCGGTTGTGTTGTTTTTCCATCAAAAGAAACAGCTTGTGGAAGCCGTAGATGGGGTCGTCATACTTTTCTTTGTAGTATTCGAGAGGCTTGAGAAGCCTGATTAAAGCAATGCCGCATTCGTGTTTGATAGAATCGCTCATAGAAATTGTAGCTGAATTGTCCCTTCCATTCTCGACAAGCCTGCGCGCTTGGCAAGTCTATATGAAAGTTTTTTTGCGGAATATGTTTCGGCTTGTTTTCGGAAAAAAACGCGGGCGGGAAAAATCCCGTCCGCGCGCGTTAAAATCCACCTTGTTTAGTTGCCCTTTACAACGTCCCAGAGTTCGTTGAACTTGGCGTTGTCCGCGCCGAGGTCGCGGATGAGTTCGCCGCGCTTGTAAAGGTCGTCGGGGATGAACATTCCGGGGTGGTTTTTGTTCTCTTCCGAGACATATTTGCGGGCTTCGGGAATGGGCGCGCTGTAGCAGGTAAATTCCATATTCTTCGCCGCATTTTTGGGTTCGCACAGGAAGTCGATAAACTTGTAGGCAAGCTCCTTGTTTTTCGCCGACGCGGGAATTACCCAGTCGTCGCAGCTCATGGAGATGCCTTCCTTCGGACACATATACGCCAGATTCGGCGATTCCGCCAGAACTTGGAAGAGGTCGCCGCTGTAACCCTGTACTATCAGAAATTCGCCCGACTGGATGCCGACCTTGTAGAGTTCGTTGTCGAATTTCGCCAGATTCTTTTTCCATTTGAGCAGAATTTCCTTTGCCTTGGCGAGGTCTGCGTCGTTCGTATCGTTCATACTCTTGCCTAGGAAGAAGAGGGCGGCTCCGATTGTTTCGCGGTGGTCGTTGAGCATAGTCATTTTGCCCGCGTATTTTGCGTTCGAGAAAACGTCCCAGCTTTCGGGAAGTTTGCCCACCTTGTCCTTGTTGTATGCAACGCAGGTGTAGCCGAGCATATAGGGCACGCTGTACTCCATTTTCTTGTCGATAGCCAAGTCGGCGAGCACCTTCTGGTTGACGAACCTGATGTTCGGCAGCTTCGAGTGGTCGAGTTTTTCGAGCATATTCTGCTCGAACATCACCCGCGCCATATAGGAAGTCGGGAGAATTACGTCGTAGCCCGTGCCGCCCGCCTTCAGTTTCGAATACATAAACTCGTTGGAGTCGAAAATGTCGATTACGACCTTGCAGTTGTTCTGCTTTTCGAACTCTCTTACGAGGTCCAAGTCTATGTAGTCCGACCACATGTAGACGTTGAGCGTGGGTTTTGCGGGGCCGCACCCCGAGACGAGCGCGCCCGCGATTGCCGCGAGCGCAACAGCGCATACCGTTATGTATTTTTTCATTTCTTTTTATTCTCGTTGTTTATGGTTGTTCGTATTTCTTTTTTGTTAGGCACTGTCCGAGAATGGCGACAGTGAAAGTGAGAGCCATAAATACGACGGACAACGCGTTGATTATCGCGGGCGCACCGTGTTTCATCATACTGTACACTTTGACGGGAAGCGTAGTGCTACCCGGGCCGCCCACGAAGAACGTAACAACGAAGTCGTCCATCGAGAGAGTAAAAGCCATCATCGCGCCCGAGGCAATCCCCGGACCGAGCAACGGCAAAAGTATCTTAACGAATATCCGCAGATTTCCCGCGCCCAAATCCTGCGCGGCTTGGATAATGTTGAAGTCGAAGTCCTGCAGTCTTGCCAGAACCGTGAAAGTTACGAAGCTTACGCTGAACGTTATGTGCGCCAAAATCACAGTGAACATACCAAGTTGCACTTTCAGGCTTACGAACATCAGCAAAAGACTTATGCCCATCAGAACATCGGGCACAATCAGCGGCGCGTAGACGATGCCGTAATGCACCGTCTGCAGTTTCGACTGCTTGTAGCGGTTGAGCACCCACGCCGCGCAGGTGCCTATCGCCGTCGAAAACAGCGTCGATACGCAGGCGATTATCAGCGTGTTGAGCGTTGCGTTTATTACAGCCGAGTCGCGGAAAAGCGCCTCGTACCACTTGAGCGAAAAGCCCATCCATCTGCCGCCGTAGCGCGACGCGTTGAACGACTGCGACACGAGCATTACAATCGGCAGATACATAAACGCCATCACGAACAGCGTTGCCAGAAGCGATGTGTAGCGCGTCTTCATTTCGTGGAGTCTCCCGCCGAGCGGCGCGTGTTGATGATGCTCTTTACGAGCTTATTCTGCTTCACCAAAAATAGCAGTACGGGCACGGTTATTATTATCGAAAGGAACGCCGCCAAAGCCGCCGCCTCCGGCAGATTTCTGTATGCCGAAGCCTTGATGGCAATCTTGTTGCCGAGCATTTCGCCGTCTACGCCGCCTACCAAGTCGGGAATGGCGTACGAGCCGAGCGCGGGAATCAGCACGACGAGAGTTGCCGTAAATATTCCGCGCTTAATCCCGGGGAGGAAGATTCTGCGGAATGCGCAAAAGCGGGTTGCGCCGAGGTCGCGGGCGGCTTCGAGAAGCGAGAAATCGAACTTTTCCGCCGCCGCGTAAATCGGCAGAATCGCGAACGGCAGGCACGTGTAGACCGTGACGATTATGACCGCGCCGATATTGTTTAGGAGGAACAAGTCTTCGGGAATCAGACCCAACGCCAAGAGCGTCTGCCGCAAAAATCCGTCGGGGTGCAGCAGCACGCGCCACGCGAAAATACGGATGAGGAAGTTCGTCCAAAGCGGAATTATGACTACCAACAGCAGCCAGTAGCGGTATTTCGGTTTTTGCAGGGCAATCCAGTAGCCGACGGGAATGCCGAGCAACAGGCAGATTGCCGTAACCGCGCAGCTTACCCACACCGTGCGCCAAAGCACGCCCAAATACGAATTTTTCAGAACGTTTTCGATTGTCGAAAGCGTCCACCCCGCGTCGATACCGCCCGAGGGGTCGGCGGTTCTGAATGCTATCGCAAAGACCAGAATCGACGGAATGAGGAAAAAGACACAGAGCCACAGGAACGACGGAGCGGTCAGCAAATATTCCGACAATTTAGAGCCGGCATTGGCGTTTCTCGCGCCCGTATGCGATGTTTCGTTTTCCATTTCGGGTACACTAATGGGGTGATTCTGCGGGGATTGTCGTCACGTCGTCGCGGTGCCACGCCACCCAGACTTTGTCGCCCCATGTGGGCTGTTTGTAGTCGAGATAGCAGCGGTTGTGTTGCGAAAGCACGTTGATGCGGTGTTCGTTGACGCGCACCCAATAGCGCGTCTGCGCGCCCTGATAAACAATGTCGATGACTTCGGCTTCGATCGCATTGAGGTTTTCCGCCTCTTTTCTGCTGCCGAAAATTCTGAATTTTTCGGGGCGGATGCTGACGGTGACCTTCGAGCCGTTCGAAAGTTTGTGTTCGTTGAACGAGGGGAATTCGCCCAAGCCGTCCATCGCAATCCTGCAGTTTTCGCCGTCGATTTGCCCCACGATTTTGCCGTCGAAGAAGTTCGTGTCGCCTATGAACGACGCCACGAATTTCGTGCGCGGATTTTCGTAGATTTCGGCGGGCGTGCCGATTTGCTCTATCACCCCGCCGTTCATTACCGCGATGCGGTCGCTAAGACTCATCGCTTCGCCCTGGTCGTGGGTGACATATATAAATGTAGTGCCGACTTCGTCGTGGATTCGGTCGAGCTCGAGGAGCATATACTGGCGCAGCTTGAGGTCGAGAGCCGCAAGCGGTTCGTCGAGGAGCAGGAGTTTCGGGCTGTTGATAAGTGCCCTTGCTATTGCCACGCGCTGTTTTTGTCCGCCGCTTATGGTATTGGGCATACGCGAGCCGTGCCCTTCGAGACGGATAATTTCGAGCATTTTTTCGACCTTTTTAGAAACTTGGTCTTCGGGCATACCCGCGGTTCTCGGGCCGAAGGCGATGTTGTCCCAAATGCTCATATGGGGGAAGAGGGCGTAGTTCTGGAAAACCGTGTTGATTTTGCGCTTATTCGGCGCAAGGTCGGTAATATTGACGGAATCGAGAAACACTTCGCCGCTTTCGGGGTCTTCAAAGCCGCCCGCGATTCTGAGCATTGTGGTTTTGCCGCAACCGCTCGGACCGAGAAGCGAAAACACTTCCCCACAGCGGACGCCGAAGCTCACGTTTTTTACGACGTGCACGTCTCCGTAATATTTTTCAATATTTTTAAACTCGAAAAACTCTCCCATTTTTCAAATAGAAAAGCACAGAAGAAATACGATGACTCCGCGTTTGAAAAGCTTTTTTTTCAATTTTTTTTCGTGCGCCGAATCGGGGGCTTTTGCGCGTCCGATTTTCCGCCCGATTCCGCCCGCCTGTTTTTGTCCGATAATCTTCATTTTAACCGCTTGACAAGTCCCGCCAATCGGTTCTAACTCATTGTGTGTTACCCCAGTTTAACCAAACACACACTATGAAAAAGCTAATCGTTCTCTTCTCTGCGGCGGCAATGGCCGCGCCCGCGTTTGCGTGGTACGAAATCAAAAACGCCACGGACACTCCCGACAACGCGCCATATATAACTCCGGCCGCCGATGACATTCTCTGGAAGGCAAACGAAGTCAACGGCACCGAAGAGCGCGGTCTCAAAGACTACTACGTAAAGGTCGCCGCAAACACTACGGCTGCTTTCAAAAGATTGTATGCAAGCGGAGGCGGCGGTCAGTTCAACAATATGGTAACGTTGCTTGAAGAAGGCTCCACCCTCAGACTGACGAACCAGAAGGGGAACAGCGGTGATAGTTTTATTTTCAATGAAACCTCCAATGTAATGCTTATTTACAAGTTTAAGCTTGCCGATGGCGCGACTTCGGCAACTGTCGATTTTTCGAACGCAGACTCGGGTTTTAATATGGGTTATTCCTCGACGGCTACCGGCGCAACCACGATCGACCGCGGCTTTGAAGTGGGCGAGGGCGTAAACCTGACCGCAAGCGGTCTTGCCAGCGGCAAAAACTTTGTGGTTACAAACTCGTCGGTAGGTTCGAAAACTCCGTTTTTCAACCTCAACGGCAATATGACGCTCGCCGAGGGAGTCGGTATGCAACTGAACTTCGTAAAATTCACTCAAGACGCAAATTCGGTGCTTGTAGCCGACCGCATATTGTTAGGCGCGCTTGGTTCGGCGGGTATAACCGAAGCTACTTTCAACGGCGCGGTCAACGCCGCAACGGCAGGCGCAAATACGCAAATTCAACTGGCTGGCGGTTCTGTAAACCTTACCTCAAACGAAACAGCCCTTGCAAAGTCGGGAATCTCGGGCGGTTCTACCGACCGCGATTCCGCTCTGAACATCGTTAACTATGCGAAAGTCTTCTCCTACACAGCAGGTTCGCGCACAACGCTCAATGTTCTCGACGGCGCGAAGTTGGTTATCGGCGACGGTTCGCAAAATCACATATTCAATAACGGCGGTACGGCAACGGTAAAAGGCACGCTTGAATTCAATCTCACGGGGGGTCAGCACGGCGTAACCAATGCCCTCGGTAATATGACGGTCGACGGCGGCACGGTTGTCGCTACATCCGGCAGCGGTTCTTCGGCGTACGTTCTCGCCGCAACGGCGGGCAAAACGGTAACGCTCAAAAACGGTGCGAAGGCAAAGGTTACGACTGCGACCGACTTCCTCTGCATAAGCCTCGGCGGCACGTTCGACGTTCAGGACACTTCGAAAATCGACACATCCAAGATCGTATTCTACAATTCGAATGATGATTCGAGCGGCACGAGCAGAGCGGTTTTAAAACTCGCTTCGGGCGCAAACCTCACCAGCAAGGCGGATATCTTGGTAAACGGCAAGGGCGCACTGCTCACAACCGCTCGCCTTGAACTTGCAAAAGATTCGTACGAATTCGGCATGCTCGAATTTTTGCGCGTTTCGAACATCGAAATCGTCCTCAATGGCTCGTCGATTTCGTTCACGGATGTGCGCTCGTACTCCGGCTCGCGCGACTGTGACTCCAATTTGATTTTCACCGACTTCGAAAACGGTCTCGTAAAGCTCGGCATAAACGAATCGATTCTCGCCGCTGACGGCACGATTTCGCTCGGCGTGGCGAACACCTCGCTGAAAATCAGCGGCTTAACAAAGGACGGCAAAGCCCTCAACGATGGTTGGAGCATTGACTCGAACGGCTACCTGTTCAACCTCGGCGCGGTAGTGCCCGAACCCGCCGAATGGGCGGCGATTTTCGGCGCGCTTGCCTTGGCATTTGCGGCATATCGCAGACGCAAATAAATAAGCCGGTTGCAGAATTCGGAAGGCGTACGTTTAGCGTGCGCCTTTTTTTTGCGTAGAGTTGGGCGGCGGCGTAACATTGCGGCGGCGTTTCGCGTACCCGCAGGTTTGCACGTTTAGTGTACGCAAACCGATTTCAAGCCCGAAAAATATACGTTTTTTTGTTGCAAAGTCCGCGCGGTTGGGTTTAGTTAATCGATTATCTACCTATAATTTCTTTCGAATAAAGATGAAAAATCTTGCCGTCTCCATCCTGTTTCTCCTTTTTTCGATATGCGCGAACGCCGAAATTACGCCGCTTTCTTGGCGGGTAGGTTATGCGGAGAAATACGGTGAAGAACCGTCGGAATATTTTCCCGCAACCGTCCCCGGAGCGGTACAACTCGACATCGGCAAGGGCAAAAGACTCCCCGAACTTGACTATGCCGACAACATAAAAAAATACGAATTTCTGGAGGACTGCTATTTTACCTACCGCGCGTATTTCCCCAAACCCAAACTCGACCGCAATCAGAGGCTTTTCTTTGTTTCGAAAGGCATAGACTACAAATTCGACATAATTTTCAACGGCAAAAAAATATTCTCGCAGGAGGGAATGTTTACACCAGTAAACATTGAACTTACCGACATTCTCGCCGAAAACAACGAGCTGAAAGTGGTAGTCCATCCCGCGCCGAAATCGCGCGGCAAAGACGCAAAACTCGCCCCCGCCGACTTCCGTGCGCAGGCGGACGGCAGTTTTAAGCCGCCCGTAAACTACGGTTGGGACTGGAATCCGCGGATGGTCTGCCTCGGCATTTGGGACGAAACCGGGCTTGAAATCCGCAACGGCTCTTTTATCGGCGAGCAGTATTTTTCGTACGTTCTTTCCGACGATTTGAAGACGGCAAAACTTTCGCTCGAATTTTCGGGAAAGTCGCTGAAGGGTTGCATCTACCAGTGGCGGCTGCTCGACGAAAACGGCAAAGTCGCCGCCGAGAAATCGGGACGGATAGATTCGAAAAGCTTTTCCTCGAAAGACGAAGGCGTTTTGGAAAACCCGAATCTGTGGTGGACTCACGACCACGGAAAGCCGTACTTGTATACCTTCAACCTCAAACTTTTCGATTCGGACAAGAGGGAACTGCAGAGCATTTCCGAAAAAGTCGGCTTCAAAAAACTTTCCCTCGTGCTCAACGACGGCGAATACCAAGGCGCAACGGCAAAGCGCGGTGAGCGTCCCGCATTCCCCATGCAGATTCTGCTAAACAACCGACGCATTTTCGCAAAAGGCTCGAACTGGGTGAACCCCGAATTGTTCAACGGCACTATCACACGCGAACGCTACGAAACGCTCGTGAAATACGGCAGGGAGGCAAATTTCAATATTTTCAGATGTTGGGGCGGTGCGCTCGTCAACAAGGAGTCGTTTTTCGAGGCGTGCGATAAGTACGGAATTTTGGTCTGGCAGGAATTCCCGCTCGCGTGCAACAACTACAAAAACGACGACCGCTACTTAGATGTTCTCGAGCGCGAGGCCACTTCGATTGTCAGGCGCGTGCGCCGACACGCGTCGCTTGCCATGTGGTGCGGCGGCAATGAGCTTTTCCAGAAGTGGTCGGGAATGGATGACCAAAGCTACGCACTGCGCCTGCTAAACGCAATTTGCTATAAGTTCGACCGAAAGACTCCGTTCCTCTACACGTCGCCTATGAACGGCGTAATGCACGGTCCCTACTATTTCTTCCACCCGCGCGACAAAAAGACGATGATTAACTATTTCCGCGACTTCAACGCCGTTGCCTATACGGAATTCGGCGTGCCGTCGATTTCGCCGATTGGGGTAATCAAAAAGGTCATTCCCGAAAACGAACTTCGGCAAATCAAGCCCACAAAATCTTGGATTGCGCACCACGGCTTCAACGCGTTCGGACCCGACAGGTGGCTTTGCCTACCCGACTTGGAACTTGTTTTCAGAGATAAGCCCGAGTCGCTCGAAGATATGGTCGAGAAGAGCAACTTTCTGCAGGTACAGGGCTACAAGGCGATATTCGAAGAGGCGCGGCGACAGAAGCCGCATTGTTCGATGGTAATAAATTGGTGCTATAACGATTCGTGGCGGACGGTTGCAAACAATTCAATCGTTGCTTATCCCGATATAAAAAAGCCCGCATTCGAGGCGGTGAAAGACTCGTGCCGTCCTGTGCTCGCAAGCGCAAGATTCCCGAAGTTCAACTGGTATTCGGGCGACGAATTCAGCGCGGAAATTGCGCTGCTAAACGACTCCTTTAAAAAGGTGGACGCTCTTGACATTAACGCCTACGTTTTAATCGACGGGAAAAAGACGAAAGTGCTAACGTGGAATTGCCCGCCTGCGGAAGCGAATAAAAACGTTCTCGGACCGCGGGCGACTTTCGTTCTTCCCGATTTGTCGAAGACCGACAGGTTCGACTTCCTGCTCGAAGTTGACGGACACCCCGAATACAATTCGAAATACTCGTTCGCCGTAAAAAAAGACAGCAACCTGTAGCGGGAATTCGACAAGCCTTATTACCAAACCCGCCGATGTTTATCGGCGCGGGTTGGTCTTTTCGAAGCCCGCACCGACGTCTACGCTTTTAATTGTTTTTCTCGCCAACCAAAAGAACAGGGCGGAGATTATCCCTTTTGCGGCTCTTTCGGTTATCGGGGCGTCCTTTTTGAATATCGCCGAAACCACGCCCGCACTCGACAGAAAAAACACAGCCGTCAACAACATCTTGACGGGAACGGCAAAAACCGAACTTATCGGTCTGCCGCGGTTCGTGATGAATACAAGCCAGAGATAACACAAAACGCCCCACGCGCCCAGATGGATTGCCGCCGACGGGCTTATTGCAAGCCCCCGTTCGTCGTACGAAAAATTGTCAACAAGAACAAATAGCCCCGCGAGGACATTCGCAAACACATCGAAATAGCTCGAAAAGAAATAGTATTTTTTCATTCTCGAAACGCACGCTTAATGGGGGATTTTACTGAAATCTAGCATATTTAAAACAATCTGGTATGTTAACAATATTATTAACACTATTGTATAAAATGCTCGAATTTGTCCTATGTACAATTTTGACGACAGAAGATCGTCTTCTTTTATCGAGCGCAAAAGCTTGGCTACCGGAATCGACGAAACAATCAACAAGTAGAGAATTGCGCAGACGCCGGAACATGGCATTTCGACGAAGTAAATACCCACAAGAAATAATAACGAAATAAGAACTACAACGGCGATTGTGAGCTTATGCAGAGTCTCATTTGAAAACTTTAGCTTTGATTTTAAAATCGGAAGCATCTTGGGCAATAAAAAGACAAGCAGCGATGTCAATATTGCGACAAAGAAAAATATAACCCCGAGTTTGTTTGCTGCATCGTTCCTAACTTCTTGTAGGTCTTCGCCACAATACTTTACAACCGAATCGTAGAGCCATTTTTTCATTTTTTACATACCTTTCTGATTATGTATACAACAATAACCGTTGTGAACATTAAAAAACTACAATACCCCCACCAAGGGATACTCATTGTAGCAAGTTTTCCGCTGACGGTCGCAGATATCATTAGGATACCTATTGCGACGGCGGCGGCAACTATTATCAATGGCGATATCACGAACCCATTTCCGACCACGCGAGGACGATTTGTGTATTTTGAGCTGTTCATGTATTTAGCGTGTGTTTTCGCGTTGCTTACAACATCACAGAATTAGGATCAAATTCGAGCTTTAATTCTTCAAGGGGCAAATCCGTGCTCTTGGGGGATTCAATCATCTTGTTTTCCGTGCTATTGGGAGATTTTAGTTCAACTCCTTCCAAACTTTTTACTGTTTCTTGCGGACACCGCTCAAATTTTACGATGACCCTTGACGGGTCGTTGATATTTATATCTCCCATCCAAGGAAAAATTTTGGTCACCATTATCTCTGCTATACTTTCTTTTGCGACGCGCTGTGCATTGTTGAGTTCCAATTTCCCTTGTTCGGTAAGTTTTTCCTGTAACTTGCCAGATTTAAAATAATCATTATTTAACTTTTCCAGCCTCTCTTTGCTCGATACACGTAACCATCCTTCTTCGGTCAATTCTTTTATCTCTTGGTTATGGAAACCTACAGGCTCATTAAGGATAAGCGGGTTTACATAAACGTAGGCTAATCCATTCTCTATTGTTAAATCAAAATCTCCAAATTTTACATAGTATTGATATATCGCATCGAGTGTAATTAGGTATTGAATTTTTTTTTCAAAACTCATTCCGAATTTTTTCCACTTGTGCGTAATTGGGTGGGTGTCGGTAAATCTGATGATTGATTCGGCTACGATAAGTTTATCTACTCCGCTGAGTACATATGATACCTTGGTTGGATTAGGTTCGGAAATTATTGTAGTGGTAGTCGTGACAGAAGATCTCCCTATCATAAATGTCCCAATAAGAGACATAATTAAAATAATAGCAAGTAATACAAGGGCTATTGTAAGCGAAACTTTGTTTAAGCTATTTTTTCCTCCGATGGTTTCTTCTGATTTTGTATTCATATTCTATTTTGTATATACGAGCGATGTTTTGTAGTGCAAGTAAAAACTTTGTAATTGGTTCTAAGTTGGTAGGATTTTCCGAATGAAGCCCAAATTGACATCCAACATTATCTTGCGCGTCGACGACGAACTCAAAACAAGTTTGACCAAAATACAGACCGAAACTGGGTTTTCGATCTCCGAGGTCGTCCGCCAGTCGCTGCTGTCGTTTGTCGATTACTACAACAAGCACAAGTGCGTTGTCCTGCCCATTTCGGTCATTCCCGCCAGAGATTTGGACAAGTTAAAGCGCGATGCCGCAAAAAAAGTCCTTTCAAAAAAATAGGGCGGCGTGGAAGTGCCTGCGCCCGATTTGAGCGGCGGCGGGTATGTCTGTGTTTTTCTCATACAGTTTTCGTTCTTCAAAACATTCTTCGCTAAAACGGAAAAAATCTTCCCCCAAAAAAATATATTAATTCGTGCTTGCATTAAAATGTAATGCAATGTAATTCGTGAGAATAAGAACGGAAGTTTTGGCGATTTTTTGCGAATAAAATAGCGAAAGATTATTGAAATGAAAAGAAAACCAACTGTTAAATCTTTATTGTCAATTTTGGGACTTGCCTGCGTTGCCTCTTCGATGCCAGCGCAAGCATCGGCACAGGCGTTGCCCGCGGAAAACGATCCGTTGAAGGCGGTTGTCAAGGTCAACGCGACCGCCGCTTCGCCCGATTTCTTCTCGCCGTGGCGCACGGGCGGACAGCAAAAGGGAAACGGCACGGGCGTAGTAATTGCGGGCAATCTCATTCTGACAAATGCCCACAATGTAGCCGATGCCAAGCTGATAACCATTTCGAAAAACGACGACGGTTTCCCGATGCCCGCAACTGTTTTCGCCGTAAACCACCAGTGCGACCTCGCGCTGCTCAAGGTTGAGGACACCAAATTTTTCGACGGAATAACGCCGTTCGAAATCGGCGAAACTCCGCCCGTGCAGAGTCAGGTTTTCGCGGTGGGCTATCCGCTCGGCGGCGACGGCGTGTCGATTACGCAGGGGATTGTTTCGCGAATCGAAACCGTTCAGTATTCGCATTCCTATTACGACAGCCACTTGGCTGCGCAGCTCGACGCGGCGATTAACCCCGGAAACAGCGGCGGCCCCGTAATATTCGACGGCAAAATTGCGGGTATCGCATTTCAGGGGGTGGGCAACGCCGAAGGCGTGGGCTATATGATACACACCGACGTAATCCGCCATTTTCTGAAGGACGTTTCCGACGGCAAAGTTGACGGCTTCGGGATGCTCGACCTCGAGGCGCAGACATTGGAAAACCCGAGCACGCGCCGATATTTCAAAATGCGCGACGACCAGAGCGGAATCGCCGTATGCAAGGTAAAAGACACCCTGCAAAGCACGCCCGAAATAAAGGTTGGCGATGTTCTCCTCGAAATCGACGGCTTCAGGATAATGAACAACGGCAAGGTAAAAAACGAGAGGGGCGAAAACGTTCTCTACAGTAGCATATCCGACAGAAAGCAGTTCGGCGAAACCGTCGGTTTGAAAGTTCTGCGCGACGGCAAAGAATTTGCCGCAACCGCAAAACTCACTTATCCGCGCCTGTCCGTCGCTCCGCGCATGTACGATAAAACGCCGAACTATTTCATCATAGGCGGATTCGTATTCTCGCCGCTTACGCTTAGTTATCTCGACGAATGGCGGAACTCCGACAATCCGCCAATGGACCTTGTTGCGCTCGTGGGCGAACCGCTCAAGGACGGGAAGAAAGAGGTTGTTGTTCTCGCGCAGGTTATGGGCGACGAAGTCAATATCGGATACGAAAATATGGCAAACCGCATTTTGGAAAAGGTGAACGGCAAAAAAATAAGCTGTCTAAAAGACCTTGCCGAAATAATAGACGCACAGAAAGACGGATACGTCAAATTCGAATTCAAGGACAACGGATTTGCCATAATCGACATAAAGGAAATGAAATCGGCGCGCGCGCGGATAGAGAAGAACTATAAAATTCCGTCCGACCGAAGCGCAAACTTGAAATAATTTGTCATACTCCCAAGACAAAGCGCGCGACGGAACAATATTTCCGCCACGCGTTTCCTTTTTTTGGAGATAAAAAACATCCCGACCCAAAGGCATCGGGATGTATGCTAAAGAACAAACCAACATTAAGGCAATCGTTAACCCTGTGTTTTTTCCTTCAGTTCCTTGTCTTTTAGCAGAACTTTTTGCTCCACCGCGTGTTTGATTTTTTTGAACTCGGCGTTGTTGCGCTTCGATTCTATGTCCTTGTAGGCTTGTTGCAATTCGGATATTATCGAGTCGTCGTCGATTCCGTTTTGCTTTTCTTTGTCGCTGTTGTTTTCAACGTCTTTCATTGCTAAAAATCCTTTCCGATGTTTTCTTTTTGGCATTCCTCGCGCAGCTTTTTGCGTATGCGGTGCACGGCTTTGTCGACTTTCGTGCGGTCTACATTAAGCTCTTCGCAAATCTCTGTTACCGATATTCCGCGCAGGATGCGCATCTCGAAAATCAGCGCGGTTTCGGGGCTGTAGGCGGGGCGGATAGACTCCCACAAATCCATAATCTGGGTTCGTCGGTAGAGCCTCATTTCCTCGTCGTCGAGCTTTTCGAAGTAGTCTTCGGCTGCCTCGTTTTCGCGGTGCAGCGCGCTGATTATTTCGATGGACTCGACAGAAATCGTGCGCTTTTTGTCCTGCGTGCGCAGGAAATCGACCGCGCGGCGCGTGACAATCTGCTTGAGAAATCCGCGGAAGTGTCGGTCGTCCGACGGCTTGTATTTTCCGTCGGAAAACGAGTCAATCAGCGACGAAAACGTGTTCGAGACAATCTCGTCAACGTCGGCATCCGATATCGAACACCAGCCGAGCTTCCGCAGACTTTTTTGTGCCATCAACTTGACGATGTCGAAATAGACGTCGAAGAAAATCTGCCACGAGTTGTTCCACAGCAGCCTGTCGCCGTCTTTGCGCATCAGTTTGGAGATAACGCTTTTTGGGGTGTTTGGACAAATCATACAAATGCTTTCGTTTTTTCTTTGTAAATCTTCCGCAGATTTTGAATTTCTTTTGCCCTTTGTTCGTCGCCGATTTCAAGATAGGATTTTTCCACCCTTTCGAAGAACGAATCGGCATTGAAGCCGTCCGTTTTTTCGAGCATTTGGCATACGGTATCGACAAACCTGTATGCCCAACCGTTCAAGTTTCCGCCCGCGCAACTGCCGGCTACCATTCTTTCAAATGCCTTTTGCACTTCGTGCGGCGTCGATTTTCGGTTTTCTATTTTCGAATACAGCTCCCCGAATTTCGACTTTTTTTCCGATTCTCTGAGACTTGCGAAATAAGAAAAATACCCTTCCTTTACCGCCTCGACCCTTTTTTTGTCTCCCAATTTTGCGAATGCCTCTTCGGCTTTTTCGAAAACCGAATCGATATCCACGACACCCATATCTTTCAAGTAACTGCCCATCATTGAATAGCTGAAACCTTTCCGCTGGCTCATAAGATATCCGATGTTTATTGATGTTATCCTGTCGAAGGCATCCACGACTTCCTGCGGAGTCGAATTTTTATCCCCGATTTTTGCGACCAAGTTCAAGACCAGTTTTTCTCTTTCCTGCTTGGTCAATACATTTCTGTAGTAGTGCGGCTCGAAGATATCGAGCGAACGGTCGATTTTTGCCACGATATCGGTTTTTCCCGTTCTTTTGGCGGCATATCGCGCCTTTTCCATTACGGGAATCGGATTCATCCCCTTGGAATCCGCGATTAAAAAGGGTACGACATTAACCTCGGCTCCGAGACTGCAGGGGGTGACCTTTACGGAGGCTTCGACCAATTTTTCAAAAAGGGTCAATATTTTTTTGTCGTTTGAAGAATTTTGTATTTCGACGGCAAGGTTATTACAGCGTTCGACAAGCTCCTGCCGCGTCATATCGTTGAGGCTTTTTTCCGCCGACGCTTTCGGTTGGGCTGCGGGGGCAGCGGCGGAATCCGCAACCTCGCTGCCCGAAAAATGTAGCCACAAAAGTACGGCTGAAAGAAGCACCGCCGCCGAAATAGAAGCTCCCGCGATTATCGCGCGCAAAGGACGGCGTTGCGGATTTTGCTTTGCCTCTACATTTATAATTTTCTTCCCGTCGGCGACATTACGTACATCGGCGATTAAGTCGGAAAAACGCAAATATCTGTCGTTGGGCTTTTCCGCAGTTGCGCGGTTTACGATGTTGTTGAAACTGCCCCAGATTACGACATTGCCGAACGTCATATTATCTTTGCCGCACGGTTGCCACATATACGCGCCGCGTCCCATCAAGTCGGGCGGATTGCCCGTCATCAGGCAGAACATTGTGGCGGCACACCCCCACATATCGGGATTGCCGTTCACATACCAAGAGGGCGACCGAAAATCGGGCGTACCTGCCGAACTTGCCGAAAGCCTGTCTACAGTCATAAGCCCGATGTCGGCAAGGCAGGGTTTGCCCTTGAAAAACAGAATGTTTGCGGGCTTGATGTCGCGGTGGATGAGCCCTTGGGTGTTCAGTTTTTCGACCGTTTCGAAAATCGGCAACATTATTGCCGCAATTTCCTTTGCCGAAAACCAGCTCGGCGCGGTACGCCTGTTTTTTATGAGCCATTCGAGCGTCAACGGCTGCCAATCGGAATCGGTTGGTTCGGCGTCGGGATTCGTTCCGTCGGAAAGCGGCATTGTATAGTAAAGTTTGCCGTTCTCCTCGAAGACGTCGAGAATCGGGATTACTCCGTCAATCGGCGCGGATTTGTCAGGATTGCCACGAGTTGAAAGCTTTGCATATTGTTCGAGGGCTTTGCGTTCGTGCCCCGATTTGCTCGGCGAGAAAATCTCCTTCAGCGCGAGAGTAGAGCCGTCAGAAAGATTTTGCGCCAACCATACCGCGCCGAAACCGCCTTCGCCGATTTTCCGTATGAGCTTATAGTTTGAAACAATCAAAATTTGACACATAATGTCGCAATAAATGTCCGAAGAAAATTTTTGTCAAAAAAATTTCGAACGGAAGGAAGATATTTTTTCTTTTTGCGAAAACGTATGTATAAAGGTTCAAACACAGTGCTTGAGCCGAAACGATAAAAACAAGGAAAAAATATGATCATATCCACAACAACAATCGCGGCGGCTTCGCTGCTTTCACCTGCCGACGTGGCGGACGTAGTCGCCCCGCAGGCAACAGACACAACGGACAATTCCGCGTGCATTGAAACCGTTTCTTCGCAGGAAGATTTTAACTTGAAGATGGGACTTAATGGTTCGTTTTGTTTTATTCCTGGTTCTGGTGGTCAATCGACTGTTGACGACTGGCGTTAATTAAACCCATGGAGCTTCCCGCTCTCCCACGGGAAGCTCTTTTTTTTCGATATGTTAGTATTATTTACTTGCTCGCAGGACATAACTTCCGACTGGTTGATGCCTTTCCTGAAAGACATCGAAGTCTTCCGTTTCGACATCGACAAGTGGCGGCAGTATGACTGGGATTTCTCCTCGAACGGCTTCGCCGCGCAGTCGCCCGACGGCAAAATTTTGACATCCGAGAACGCCGCCTGTATGTATGTGCGCAAGCCGATGTTCTTCGAAATGCTCGACATTCCCGCGGGCGGTTCGTTCGAAAACTGGTGCCGCAACGAAGTCGAGAATTTGTGGCGCGATATGTACCACCGCTTCCACTTCGAGAATCGTCTTTCGCTTGTTCATCCGCCGAAATTCGAGCTTTACAAACACACGCAGATGACGCTTGCCAAAAAGTATTTCGAAGTTCCGCAGTGGCACATTGTGCGCGGAAAATTTCCGCAGGAACTGGAGGAGGGCGAATGGGTTGCAAAAACCCTAACCCAAGTGCCGATGGGCGGCGGCAAAATCCTGTTCGTAAAAAAGGTGGACACCGCGCGGCTCGACCCGCAGTTTCCGTGGTTTTTACAGCGCAGGGTCGAAGCCGATTCCGACGCGACGGTCTTGTACGTCAACGGCGAGATGTTCGCGTTCGAACTGAACCGCGCCGACTTCGACGGCGACGACTACCGCAAGACACAGCCGTTCGACCCGAATATGACTTGGCGTCAATTCGAACTCTCGCCGAGCGAACGCTCTTCGATAACCGCATATATGAACGAAGTGGGACTTGATTTCGGACGCTTCGACTTCCTTCGCAAAGACGGTAAGCTGATATTTCTCGAAGTAAATCCCAACGGGCAATGGGGCTGGCTCGACCCGCAAAACAAGTTGGGAATACTCGGTTTTGTGGCGAACGAAATCGTAAAAAAGCACAATGCCTGCCGATGAAACGCGGAAGAAACATTGTTTGCGCAGTGGTGTGTGCCGCAGTGTTTGCGGCGGCGGTGTTGCTGCTGTTCAAGACGGTTTGCAACTCGTTGCTGACTGCCGAAAAAATAGCGGCAATCACAACGCCGACATTTATAACAGAATAGCGTCTTGACTTGTTGTGCGGACTGTTTTAGCGTGCTATAAAAGGTTAAATTCAAATGAGGTTTGTTTTTTTTATATTTTGCATTGTTTCAATCTGTTCGGCTCTGTGCGCATTCTCAGCGGAAAAAGCTTCATTCGACTCCGTAAAGGCAAAAGCCGAAAACGGCGATGCTTGGGCGCAGTACGATATGGGTACGCGCTACAATTTCGGTAAAGGCGTTCCTGTCGATATGCGTGAAGCCGTGAAATGGTACAAAATGGCGGCGGGAAACGGCATTCCCGAAGCCCAATTTAACTTGGGCTGTTGTTATGAAAACGGAACGGGAATAGAAAAGAACCACACCGAAGCGTTCAAATGGTGCAAAACGGCGGCGGAAAGCGGGTTGCCCGCCGCACAGTACAATTTGGGCGTTTACTATCGGGAGGGAATCGGCACGCAAAAAGACGAAAAAAAATCCTTGGAGCTTTTGGAAAAGTCGGCAAAAAACGGTTTTTCAACGGCACAATACACTCTCGGAGTCTATTACGAGCGAGGCATATATGTGGAGAAAAATCCGCAAAAGGCTGTGGCGTGGTATACGGTTGCCGCAGATCAAGGCAATTCGATGGCGCAATATAATCTTGCCTGTTGCTATTACAACGGCGACGGAGTAAAAAAAGACAGGGTTCTTGCGATGGCATGGTATTGTTGCGCGTGGACCTACGGAGACGAGCGTGCAAAATCGGTCGTCGGACGTCTTATGGCCGAACTTTCCGACGACGAAAAATCGAAAGCGGTAGATACGGCAAACAAACTTATGGGTGTTTACAAAAAATAAAGGGACTGGCATAGATTAGAACCGAGACGGAAAGTCTGGGAAACCCGCCGAGAGTTGAGTTGTATTTTCCGTTTGCGGGCGAGAATTAAATATTGAATTTCGGGAAAAATCGGGCAATTATTCCGCCCGTTTTATGAGTATTAGAATCGGTATCATCGGATATGGGAACTTGGGCAGGGGCGTTGAATGCGCCGTCCGCCAGAATCCCGATATGGAATTGGCGGCGGTCTTTACGCGGAGAAATCCCGAAAGCCTCAAGATTTTTACCCCCACGGCGGCGGTCGCGGGCGTGGGCGAAATCGCGCAGTGGAAGGACAAAATCGACGTTATGGTAATCTGCGGCGGAAGCGCAACCGATCTCCCCAGGCAGACTCCCGAATATGCGAAGATGTTCAACGTAATCGACAGCTTCGACACCCATGCGAAAATCCCCGAGCACTTTGCGGCGGTCGACAAATCGGCGAAAGCCGCGGGAAAAGTCGCGATAATTTCGGTTGGGTGGGACCCCGGATTGTTCTCGCTCAACAGAATGTACGCCAACGCAATCCTGACCGACGGCAAAGACTACACGTTCTGGGGCAAGGGCGTAAGCCAAGGGCACTCCGACGCAGTTCGGCGCATCAAGGGCGTGAAAAACGCAAAGCAGTACACAATTCCCGTGCAATCGGCTTTGGACGCGGTAAGAAGCGGAAAGAATCCAGACCTCACCACGCGCCAGAAGCATACCCGCGAATGTTTTGTTGTCTTGGAGGAGGGCGCGAATGCCGCAGAGGTCGAACGTCAAATCAAGGAAATGCCCAACTATTTCGCCGACTACGACACAATCGTACACTTTATCGGCGACGAAGAATTTGCCGAAAATCACAGCGCAATTCCGCACGGCGGCTTCGTTCTCCGCTGCGGCAAGACGGGCGCGAACGGCGAAAACAGCCACATCATCGAATACAGTCTCAAGCTCGATTCGAACCCCGAATTTACTTCGTGCGTGTTGCTAGCCTATGCAAGGGCGGCGTACAGGCTCGACAAAGAGGGTCAGAGCGGCTGCAAAACCGTCTTCGACATCGCGCCCGCGTATCTGAGCGCAAAGAGCGGCGAAGAGCTCCGCGCAACGATGTTGTAGTTTTAGGCTGCGGGAAATTTTCGGAAGACCGCGTTTTCGAATGCGGTCTTTTTTTTATTTTTTGTCGGAAGCTTCCTCTTTATACAGAGGGTAGAGGTGCTCAAGTCGGT
Organism: uncultured Verrucomicrobiota bacterium; assembly: GCA_949293415.1. Lineage (GTDB taxonomy): Bacteria > Verrucomicrobiota > Verrucomicrobiia > Opitutales > Intestinicryptomonadaceae > Merdousia. The sequence continues at coordinate 152,055 of CASFDK010000043.1, read as the reverse complement.
CGATTTCGCCGAGCATCTGCGGATTTTTTTCGGTTACGGTCGTGTTTCCGCCGTTGGGGAGGACGACGGTTTTTGTGCGATACAAGTCCGATTTTTTCAGCCCGAGTTTTTCGAGATATTTCGGGTCGTGCGCGGCATCCAGTCCGTATTGCGGGGCGTAGCCGGCGGCGCGGATTACGACATTTGCGCCAAACATAGAGTATGCGGAAAACTCGCCGTTTTCGTCGGTATACGCCGTGTAGTTTCGAACGGGCGGGGGGATGAACATCCCGTTTTTTGAAACGCTCAGTTTGGCATTCGCAATGGGACTATCGGTTTCGGCATCAACAACCTTGAACCTGTTGCAGACGCATCCCGCAAAAAGAAGCAACATCGGAGCCATGAAAAGGACAAATCCCAATTTATTCATAGGTTATGAATATTTTCCACTCGGTTATTTGGCAAGGAATTTCGTCCGATTCGCCCGAGGTTGTTGAATTTGATTGACGGTATACGCTATTTATAATTCTTATAAAGTTTGAATCTTGTTGAATCAATAAGCATCTATATGGGGAAAATACTTAAAACTACAATCGCGGCGGTATCGCTGTCTCTTGCGGCATGCGCTTCGTTCTTTTCGAACGCGTCCGCACCGACGAATTTGACCGTGGGCGAGTTCTTCACGAATCCGCTCGGCTACGCGCTCGAGGACTTGTCGTTTTCTTGGCGGTTGCCTGCGGGTCGGCAAACGGCGTACCAAATTCTGGTTGCGAGGGATTCTTCGATGGCGGCGGATTCGCTCGTGTGGGATTCGGGCAAAGTGGTGTCCGACCAAAACGTAAAGGTGGAATATCCCAAAAAAGTGGCTTCGCGCGAAAAACTTTTTTGGAAAGTCCGCTATTGGGACGGCGACGGCAAGTGCAGCGCGTGGTCGGCGGTAAACAGTTTTGAGGCGGGACTTGACTCCGCCGACTGGCGCGGTAACTGGCTCGCGTCGTCCGAGGTGCCGCAGCCCAAAGACAGGGCTTTCGACTTTCAGGAACGTCGGGGCGTTCTGCCGTACCGCAATGTTCCGCCGACGTATTTCAGAAAGAATTTCGAGCTGAAAAAGGATGTGAAAAAGGCGCGTCTTTACATTGCGAGCAGAGGCATAGTCAAGGCGCATATCAATTCCGAAAAAATCGGCGACGACTACTGGGTCGCGGGGTGGACTGAGTATTCCATCCGCGTACAGGCGACTACCTACGACGTTTCGAAAAACCTCAAGCGCGGTGCAAACGCAATCGGTGTCGAGCTTGCCGACGGCTGGTATTGCGGGATACAGGCATGGTGCTACCAGCTCAAGGCGAAATCTTCGCTCAAAAACTACAAGCCCGATTTCATTGCGCAGCTCGAAGTGGAGTACGCCGACGGTACGGTCGAAATTCTGGTAAGCGACGACTCGTGGAAATATTCCTACGGTGCGCGCCTCGAAGCCGACATTTACAACGGCGAAAAATACGATTCCCGCCGCGAGTTCGGCGCGTGGACATGCGCCGATTTCGACGACTCCTCGTGGGGCAAACCCGCCGCCGAGCCGCGCAAACCGCAGCCGCTTATCGAGCCGCGCCGCTGCGAACCGATTCGCTGTACCGACATCTTCAAGCCCGTGTCGATTCGCAAGACGGGAGAGGGCGTGTTCATTGTAGATTTCGGGCAGAATTTTGCGGGTATCGAGCGGCTGAATTTCCCCTCTCTGCCGTCGGGCACGGCGATAAAAGTGCGCTGCGCCGAAATTCTGAACAAAGACGGTTCTTTCCGCACCGAAAACTACCGTTCGGCGGAATCGACCGACATCTACATTTCGAACGGCAAGCCCTTTGTGTGGGAGCCGATTTTTACCTACCACGGCTTTAGATTTCTGGAGCTGAGCGGGCTTCCCGCGGACTTCGAGCTTCGCCCCGAAAACATCGAAGGTCTTGCGCTCCGCACTGCCGCTGAAATGGCGGGTTCGTTCGAATGTTCCGAGCCGCTAATCAACAAACTCCAGAACAACATCCAATGGGGACAGCGCAGCAACTTCTTTTCGACCCCGACCGACTGCCCGCAGCGCGACGAGCGTATGGGCTTCACGGGCGACGCGCAGGTGTTTATGCCCACAGCCCTCTACAATATGAACCTCAACGCGTTCTTCGTAAAGTGGATGACCGATGTCGACGACGCGCAGGGCGAAGACGGCATCTATCCGTATTTCGCCCCGAATCTGCCCAAGTATTTGTACGCAACCCCGGGATGGTCCGACTGCGGCGTAATCGCGCCGTGGGAGACGTATCTTTTCTACGGCGACAAGAAAATCCTTCGCCGAAACTACGCGGGTATGGTCAAGTGGGTAATGCACCAGAAAAACCAGTCGAAAGGCCTCATCGCGCCTGACAGGGGAATCGGCGACTGGCTTCAACCCAATCCCCAGCCCAAAAAAGGCAGACACGGCAAACGCTTTATGCCCGACACGCCCAACGACCTCATCGGCACGGCTTATTTCGTCAGAACCGCCGACATCCTTGCAAAGACCGCGGCGGTCTTGGGCAAAACTGAAGACTCGAAAACTTTCGCAAAGCTCGCCGACGACGTGCGCGCTGCGTTCGTCAAACGCTTCGTTTCCGGCGACGGCAGGGTAGTTTCCGACGCGCAAACGGCGTATCTTATGACGCTTTCAAACGACATCGTCAAAGACGAAAAATTGCGCCGAAAGTGCTTTGAAAAATTCGTCGAAAGAATCGCCGCCGATAACTACCGACTCAATACGGGCTTCTTGGGTACGCCGCTGCTCAATCCTACGCTTTCGCGCTTCGGACGCAACGACATAGCATTCCGCCTGATGATGAACCGCACAATGCCCTCGTGGCTCTACGCCGTAGATAACGGCGCGACCACGATCTGGGAAACGTGGGCGGGCGAAGACGATATGTCGTTCAACCACTACGCATACGGCGCAATCGGACAGTGGCTATACCAATATATCGGCGGCTTGTGGCTCGACGAGTCCGCGCCCGCATTCAAGAACATTATATTCGCGCCGAAACTCGACGGGGTAAAACTAAGTTACGCGAAAACATCGCACATCACCCCCAACGGCAAAGCCGAAAGTTCGTGGTGCAAAGATGACGGAAAATTCGTGTGGAATATCACGATTCCGCCGAACTCCACGGGTACGGTGGTCCTTCCATGCAGGGACGTATCGAAAGCGAAATTCGACGGCAGGAAAGTCGCAAGTAAGACGCTCGAAAACGTGCCGAGCGGCAAGCATACCGTGGAAATTGCCGAATAATCCGCGCTAAAGTCCGCAAAAAAAAAACGGGATGTCGAAAGCAAATCGATATCCCGTTTTTTCGTTTTTGCGGCTTTCAAAAAAGCCCGAGTATCGCGTCCCATAAAGAGGGCGAATAAAGCTCGTACGATTTCGGCTTTACCGTCTTACCATTGTATTCAAACGGCGTGTCGCGGTAGTTGCAAACCATTTGCTCGCCGTTCGAATAGGTCACAAGGAACACGTCTTTGGCGAGCTCCCTGTGGTCGTCCATAAACGCGTATTGTAGGTGGCGCAGCTTCATATAATCGTCGTAGGCGCGCTTCATCGGCGAAAAATCTTTGTTGTTGTAATCGATGTAGTAGAACGACGGTCTGCCGCCGCATTCAATCATCTTCAAATACCTGTTTTCGGTCGAGTCGAGGTAGTTGAACAACTTGTAGCTGTCGGAAAATTTTTCGGTGTCGTGCGGATACGACGCGTCGATTGTCGCATAGAAAGGGCCGCCGCTCATAATTATGCCGTGGTAGACAATCTGCCAAAGCGGAACGGTTGTCTTGACAAACTTAGGATTGCGGAAATCGCCGCCCACAAATACTACATAAAGCGCGTAGTCGGTTACATCCGCGATGTGGTCGATACCGCCCTCGCTGCTGAACCCGCCGAAAGCGTCGATGTATTTTTGCGAAACTTTGCGCTGCCAATCCGCCATCTCTTTGCGGTTGTTCGGATGGAGCGGGTTGTTGCAAGTCGTGGGCAGACGCGCTGTCGTAACGTCTACGTGCATAACCCCGTCGATTCCAAGACGCTTGATTCCCGCAATGTCGTCGTCGAGCCATCTGTCGTGCACTACTTGGAAACAGGTAAAATAAACCTGTCCCCCCGGCAGAACCATGTATTTGAACTCTTCGCCCTTTTCGTCCCAAGCGACATCCCACTTGTCGTAGCGCGACGACGACTGAACCGCGTCGTGGTTGTTGCCGTGGAGCGTCATCTGGAATCCGAGGCTCTTGCCGAAATTTATTGCATCGACCATTCCCGCTTCGCCGCCAAGCTCTTCGGGAATCGGGAAGAGGTCGGGGTAGGGACCGTCGTGCCCGCCCTTTTGCCAGCCGACAAAACAAAACTCCACATCGTCCATACCCGCTTTTTTGATGCGCTCGAGCACGTTTTTGCCGTCTTCGAAAGTGTATTGAACCGTCATCGGAATCTGCGCCCACTTCGATTCGGGAACGCCGCGGCGCACGCGCGTGGAAAACTTCATGCGCACATAAATCGATTCCGCCGCCTTTTTGAGCGTCTTGTTGCCCTTGATGCGCTCGGCGAGCGGGCGGACTTCGCCGCGGGAAAGCCGATATTCGCGGTAGACCCTGCCGACTCCCGCATAAGTGGCATCCGCGCCTTCAAGCTTGTAGAAATCGACGACAATATCCTCGTATGGGTCGCAGTGGATGTCCTTGATGTTGAAACGCGGGAAAATCTCGTACTTACCGCCGACCGATTGCGCAAAGGGTGTAAATTCAAGCCCCAAGCCCTTGACGATAATCGCCGCCGAACCGTTCGGAGTCTTGAAGCCCATAAGCGGCATACGGCGGTTGTAGGAATACGAGCCATTGTCCTGAGTAAATTCAATAAACGAGCCGTCGGGCATAACATACCAGCCCGAATCGCCATTATGGGCTTTCGCGACATCGGCGACAATGTCGATATAGCGGGCATCGCGCGGAATTTCGCGTACAGGCACCCGAACGCGATAAACATCCCTGCCGTCAAACCGCTCGGCAAGCTTTTCCATCCGGATTTCGCGCGATGAAACACTGCCGTTCTGCATAGTTGTCCGCACCACAGCCGAGTCGAAAGCAAACGCCGCCCCAGCCGAAACCGCGGCAAAAGCGACAACACCAAAAATCAATAATTTCCTCATTATAGGATAAAAACAAGACATATTTGGAAAAGCTAGGAAGCGCATAACAGTTTGTCAACATATAATATTCGAGCAGGTTACAATAAGATTTTACAATTGACACTCGAAACGATTTTGTCATCGTTATATAGAATGAAGGCGGAAACTATTCCAGTATACTTGTGTTGCGACGAAAATTACGTGCCTCAATTATGTGTTGTTTTGATTTCGGCAACTCGAAATACCCAGTCTAAACTTCATTTCATTGTTCTAAATTTTGAATTATCGGATTTCGCAAAAAACAACATAAAAAACGCGGCATGCGCAAACGATGTAACTTTCGTTTCGATTGCTCCGTATGTAAAATACTTTTCTGATTTTCCAAAGAAACAATCGCACATTTCGATCGCTGCGTGTTATCGTTATTTGATCCCTATTCTCGATTTTAGCTATGATAAAGGAATTTATTTGGATTGTGATGTTGTTGTCACAGGGGATTTGCGCGAAATATATGATTTCGATTTAGGAGGATGCTCGATTGCTGGCGCAAATGATTTTCATGGTAGATCCTACTTGAAAAAATTAGGAGTATCACATTATTTTAATTCGGGTATTTTATTGATGGATATAGGTAAAATGCGAAGCAATGAAGCGACATTTAAGCTGATAAAAAAAACAATCGAACTTAAGGATAACATAAAATATCTAGATCAAGATGTTTTGAATTTATTTTTTGCGGGTGATTCAAAAATTCTGCCGACTCGTTTCGGTGTTGTTTCCAGTGTATTTCGAAAAAATGTTTCATCGTCATCGATACCCAAAGCGGAAATAGACCGTGCAATTTACAATCCTATTGTTGTTCATTTTACTGGTCCAGACAAGCCTTGGGTAATTCCATATGGAGTGGTTGCGCATCCTTGGACGCCCTTGTATTTCTCGTATTTATCAAAAACTGCATATGCATTTTTAGCGGGCGATATACTGCATAATTTCAGCCCGATTAGATGTTTTTTCTGGTATTGGAAGCGTCATTTAGGTTTCTTTTTGCGTCCGCAATTTTACAAAATGCGAACATTGTACGGTAAAAACAGTAAAAAAATACTTTAGTATATACTAATATGGAATTTAACATAGTATTAGCTCCTGACAATAATTATGTGAAACATGCCGCCGCCGTAATGGCATCGGTTTTGACTTTCAATAGCAAATACATCCACTTTTGGATATTAGATGAAGGTCTTTCAGATGAGCATAAACGTAAGTTGTCGATTTTTGATGGTTACTCAAATTATAAAGTTTCATTTGCGAAAATAAACAAAGAAGAGTTCAGGGAATTTCCTGAATCGGGGTATATAACAAGGGCAATGTGGTACAGATTAAAAATTGGAACTTTATTACCCGCATCCGTAACGGTCTGTCTTTACCTTGATTGCGACACAATTGTGAATTCTGATTTAACGGAGCTTTTTTCGACCAAATTTGGTTCAAAATGTGTCGCGGCAGGGATTGATTGTTTGTATGAAAAGTTCAATAAAAATTATAGTCGTTTTTTTCATAAGGGTCATCCGTATTTCAATAGCGGTGTATTGCTAATTAATCTCGAGCAATGGCGGAGACAGAAGATAGAAGATAAAATAATGACTTTTTTGAAAGATGGTCCTGAGCGAATGAAAATGCTTGATCAAACTATATTAAATATCATCCTCAATGGAAATGTTCTTGATTTTGGTATAAGAAACAATTTTCAGTTTACACCAAAATATTTGGGAGAAACATCGTACTTCAAACGAAAAGAAGAGTACAGAAATGCTAAAAATAGTCCTCAAATTATACATTTTGTAGGCGAGTTTAAACCGTGGAAATTGGGTTATAATGCGATAAACCCATATTATAAATTGTACCTTTCCGCCCTCGCGAAGACGCAATGGAAAATGACCGAAGCGGAAATCAACTCTTTTGTGGAAAAATCTGAAAAATTAAAGAAATCGGTATTTTTATCGTTACTGTTTAAGCAGTTGAAACGTAAGCCTTGGTGGATTTTTCGCAAATACTTTTGGAATAGGATATTTTTATAGTACCAATATTTGAATTTCTTCCCGTTGTAATCAAATGGTTTTTCATCGATAGTCTTCGTTTTGTATTTTTTGCCAATTTTCTTTTTTGTGTATTTTGTCTCTCCGCAAAAAAACAAAAACTTAATAATATTGTTATTCAGTTTGTTGTTCTACACATGGGGGAACCGGCTGTTATTCATTTGTACTAGTATTAAGCATAGCAATAAATTTTCTATTTGGACTTTTAATCGAGAACTTTAGGAGTAAATTCACATTGGTATTTGGGGTTGCTTTTAACTTGTTGTTACTTGGTTATCTTAAGTACTATAATTTCTTCCTTGAAAACATCAATTCAGTATTTGGTGTAGACATTTCGTTTGACAATGTTCTATTGCCAATCGGTGTTTCATTTTTTACATTCCAAGGTATCGCATATCTGGTAGAGGTATATCGAAAAGATTGTAAAGCATCGCGTAGTGTTGTGGATTTTGGCTGTTATATTTCGATGTTCCCACAGCTTGTAGCGGGTCCGATTGTTCGTTATAATGAAATAGTGAAGTCGCTCAAATGCCGAAAAATAACCTTAGACAGGGTATATTTGGGGCTTCAACGTTTTCTCATTGGTTTGGCGAAAAAGACAATAATTGCCGATAAAATGGGAGCTGTTGCCGATTACGTGTATTCGCTGCCAGTTGAATCGACAAACACATCCTTAGCGTGGGTTGGGGCGGTTGCGTATACACTTCAAATTTATTTCGATTTTTCCGCATATTCAGATATGGCAATAGGACTTTTAAAAATGTTGGGATTTGATATATCTGAAAATTTTAACTACCCCTATATTGCAAAATCGATGCAGGACTTTTGGCGACGTTGGCACATATCATTATCTACTTGGTTTAGAGATTATCTTTATATCCCATTAGGCGGTAATAGGATGGGGACTGTTCGCACGTACTTCAATTTGTTTGTTGTATTTTCACTTTGTGGACTTTGGCACGGGGCGAGTTGGAACTTTGTTTTTTGGGGGATTTACAATGGGATATTCTTGATTATCGAACGTATGGGATTTTGTCATTTTCTTAAAAAAATTCCGTCATTTTTCTGTAGAATATATTTATTGCTTGTCGTTATCTGTGGTTGGGTGTTTTTTCGCGCGGATAGTATTACCGATGCCTGTTTTTACCTCAAGAACATGTTCTCCTATAATGATGCGTCAATCCCTCCGGATTTCATATTTTTTAAATTCGACCATATGTATATCTTGTGTGCTATTATTGCTATTATTTTGTCTACGCCTATTTACCCAAAACTATATTCTTACGTGAAAAATAGTCTAACGTTATTTGGTATTCATTGCGCGCTTATATTATCACTGCTATTTCTCGCAATAGCGATAATGGCTGAATCAACTTATAGTCCTTTTATATATTTTAGGTTTTAAATGAAAAGTATAAAGATATTGTTTATTTTGGTAGTAGGTTTCCTTTTTTCATTCGGTTTGTTGGGGTTTTTTGTTCAAACCCGAAATATCGACGGACGTCCTTGGGCTGCTTCGCCGAATTTAGCCGATGGTTTTTCGGTGTTTACCGATCAAGCTACAAAATGGGCAAATGACCATTTTTTTGGACGTTGGTTCTTTTTAAAACAATACAATAGCATAAAAAAACGTTTTAACATTCTTGCTGAAAATGGATTTGAAGGCAAAGATGATTGGGCATTTATATCAAAAGGCTCGCTTTACGACTACATTGGAAATGAATATTCAAAATCAACAATAGAGCGTGCGGTCGATGCGGCGTTTCAAGAACGTTTATATTTTGAAAAACGTGGAATTAAGTACTATTTATTGATATGCCCCAACAAGGTAAGTATATACTACAAACATTTGCCAGACTGGGTAAATTCACTCAAAAACGGCAAGTCTAAATTTGTAGACTTGTTCGTTGCGAGACTGATGGAACGAGACCCGAAATTCCCTCTTATTTTTCCGCGCGAATTATTTCTACAGCATCGTGATAATTATCAAGTGTTTCCAAAGCGGGAATCTCACCCATCTCCACGTGGCGCATATCTACTGTATCGTGCAATAATTGAAAAACTGGAGATTGTAGACGAAATTGAATATCCAATAAATTGGGTTTCGAAACCTGCACCAATTAATGAGGATATGTCGAGTATGCTTGGATATCGTTATAACGAAATCGATTACCCAAAATGGCAGAGCCATCAAAACCGGGAGATTATAAAAGAACCGATATTCAAAGACAAGGACAGAACTGGAGTTTGGGCGCATGGAGTATGTGAGTTGTGCCCTACGCGAACCGTATATTTGAGTTCGAAAAGCAAGCTAAAGATAATGGTGTACTGTGACAGTTCTATGCGCGATGTGCAACAATTCTTGGGGGAAAGCGCTTTTGAAACGTGTTTTCTATATTGGGCGTTTGACGATTTCTATTATGTGGATAAATTTAAACCTGATATTGTAATCAAGGAACGTTTCGAGCGTTTTATGAACCAATAGCTCTGCTTTTATTAATAATAAATATCTCCCCCCCGCTTAGTTTTCTGCGCAGTTTTTTTCTCAGTTTTGTTACAGAAATAAAGTTAACGAGGAATCTGAGTAGATAGCGCTTGTAGCAAAGATAAGATGCATTGTGTTTTACTTTGATTAATTTGATAATTGAGTCTAATTTCTTTCGGTTGGGGCGACCTTCTGCATCCGGCTCTAGATTTATTCTAAATAAACTTACGTTATCTGATAAATCTTTATGCAGAGGCTTTGATGCTACTTTGTCGTTTATAATAAGCAAAAAGTCAATTTTTTTACCAAATTTCTCATTTACTTTTCTTGCGTATGTATAAAGGGCGTCATCTGAGGTGGTGTCAGTGAGTTGTGTATAAACAAAAAGCAACCTGTTTGATTGTGAAATTTTTTCATACAATCTGTTAATTCGGTTATCATACTTACTTTTTATCTCATCGTACTTCGATAGTTTACTGTGTAAGGGAAAGTCGTGAACAAATTCAAGTTTTGTTGCTTTATTGATATAAACGTCATGTAAGTTGGAGTATTTGGGCAATGGGAGCAACAGGCTTTTCTCAAGGAAATTGTCGAATCTATTTAGAATTAGAACGATGCGTGATTGAAAATCAGATCCACGAATCCAATCAAATGGTGAAGAAAATGTTCGCAACCCTAATCGTATCAACGACATAGTTGTATAACAATTTTCACCTACCGAAACCACAAGGTCGTAAACTTTATCGTGAATATTTTTCATATACTGTGCGCAAATTTGTACATATTTGACGATATTGCATTGACGGTTGCAACCTTTTTTTATGGAGCATGCGATATTCTGACGCCGTTAATCAAATTTTGTAAGCTTTCTATGAATCAAATGTAGATCTATTGATTTTGAGCATTAAAACAAATAATTTAGCTTGACAATTAAACCTAAAGCTTCAGTGTGTAATCTCCATGAAGGTAGGGATGTAGATTTTCGTTTCAGCTTTCAGTGTTTTTTAGGTAAACGGAAGGATTTATTGTGATAAATATTGTTATTCCAATGGCAGGGTTGGGCAGTAGGTTCGCCAATGCAGGATATGCTCTCCCTAAACCGTTAATTGATGTTCATGGTGTGCCTATGATTAAAGTTGTCGTGGACAACCTGAAGCCTATGCAAGATCATCGCTTCATATTCATATGTCAGAACGAACACATTAGACGTTATGGTATTGATTCGTTATTGGAATCTTTGGATTCTAATGTTGAACTCATAGGTATAGATGGAGTTACTGAGGGTCAATTGTGTACGGTTTTAAAGGCGAAATCGTTTTTTGATAGCAACACTCCGGTTCTAACTGCGAACTCTGACCAATATATAGACTTCGATATCAATAGCTTTTTGAAGTCTGCCACACATTACGATGGCTATATCATGACAATGAAGTCTAATGATCCCAAATGGTCATATGCAAAAGTAGATATGAACGGTATCGTTACGGAAACCGCAGAAAAGAAAGTAATATCCGACGAAGCAACTGTGGGAATTTTTTATTTTTCGTCGGGGGCAGAGCTTGTATCGTGTGGTGAAGCAATGATTGCAGACGGAGTAAGGGTTAATAACGAGTTTTACACATGCCCCGTCTATAACTACATGATAAAAAAGGGCGCTAAAGTAGGCATATACAATATTGGTCGTGAGTACGATGGAATGTATGGTCTAGGCATCCCGTCGGATTTGGAATTTTTCCTAAATCACCCGATATCGCAGAAAATAAGAAAATAATGAAAATTATTTCACACCGAGGTTGCTGGAACTCTCCGTCCGAAAAAAATACCTACAAAGCATTTTGCACATCTTTTGATGCTGGGTACGGAACGGAGCTTGATGTAAGAGATTCAAATGGGACTTTAGTTATCTCTCATGATATACCATCTGGCGACGAAATGAAATTCTCTGACTTGCTTGAGTTGATGGATGGCAGGAATCTATTACTTGCAATTAACATAAAAGCGGATGGATTAGCACCGGATATTCTAGAGCTATTGAATAAATATTCACATACAAACTATTTTACGTTTGATATGTCCATTCCCGACTTAGTTTTTCAATATCTAACAGGAATAAACTGTTATTGTGGAATAAGCGATATTTGTCCAGTCCCCCCATTGTTCCCAGTTTACAATGGGATTTGGTTAGATTCTTTCCATTCAGATTGGTACTCGAAAACGGATCTGGATTCCATCATCGAAAAGTATAAGCGGGTTTGTATTGTATCGGCGGATTTGCATCAACGTAATTCAACAAAACAGTGGAACATAATTCGTAGTCTTGATAATTTTCGTTCGTCAGATTTGGTACTTTGCACAGATAAACCTAAAGAAGCTTCTAATTTTTTTGCAATATGAGCGAAATAAAAGTTATATTATTTGATATGGATGGTGTACTTATAGAAGCTAAAGATTGGCACTATGAGGCATTGAATAGGGCGTTGGCGCTTTTTGGTTATGAAATAAGTAGATTTGAACACCTATCGGCTTACGATGGCTTGCCGACAAAAGTTAAGTTAGAGAAATTGTCATTGGAAAAGGGGTTGCCGCGATACCTGCATTCATTTATTAATGAAATGAAACAGCAGTATACCATCGAAATGATTTACAATAAGTGCCGTCCGCGGTTTGACCATGAATATGCTCTTTCTCGTCTTAGGGTGGAAGGGTATAGAATGGCAGTTGGGTCAAATTCAATTCGTAAAACCGTTGAACTTATGATGGAAAAAGCCAGACTTACGAATTACTTTGATTTTATGCTGTCAAATCAAGATGTTGTTCGTTCTAAGCCCGATCCTGATATATATTTGACTGCAATGAAACGCTTGGGCGTTTCTCCTGATGAAGTCTTGATTCTTGAAGATAATGAAAACGGAATAAAGGCGGCATTGGCTTCGGGAGGGCATCTACTTAAGATTAATGAAGTTTCCGATGTCAATTATGCCAATATCAAAAGCAGAATAAACGAGATAGAAAGAGCTTCCGAATGAAAGTTGTTTTTTTAATGGCTGGCGATAGGGTTCGTTGCGGCGACGATATCTACCCATTGTATTTGTCTGAAGTAAATGGGAAATTAATTCTTGAACATATAATTGCAACCGTCCCCATTAAAGATATATCCGATTGTATATTTTGTGTACGTTCCGACGATGTATCCTCTTTTCATGTAGATTCTATCGTACGCCAGCTTGTTCCGAATGCAAATGTTATATCTGTAAATTCCGATACAAAGGGCGCCGCATGCACAGCCCTTTTAGCAGGAGAGTTTATAGATTGTGATGAAGAAATTTTAATATTAGCATCAACTGACTTTGTCGATGCGGATGTAAAAATGATATTGGATTATTTCAGAGATAATGATTCTGACGTTGGTGTTGTATCCTTCCCTTCCGTTCACCCGCGTTATTCTTTCGTAAAATTTGGTGAGGATGGATATGTTGCAGAAGTTTCCGAAAAACGTCCAATAAGCAGGAACGCGTTGGCAAGTTTTTATTATTTTAAAGAAGGTAAAGACTTTGTTGAAGGCGCAAAGTCCGTAATACGCAAGGACTATCCGATAAACGGTTCTTTTTATCTTAGTCAGGTTGTAAATGAGATGATTTTGATGCAAAAGAAAGTTGCTCTATTTCACATTGAACAGAAAAATTTTCATCCACTTAAAACAGAATATTATTTAAAACAATATATAGCTGAAATAAAAAATCTTGATACAAAATGAAGATAGCTAACCTTAAGGATATGGTTAAGGGATGGTTCATTGGCAATTTTGAACCGTCGCTTTTGATGACAAATGACTGCGAAGTTGCAGTCAAGTATTATAAGAAGGGCGACAGCGAGATTGCTCATTTTCATAAAATTGCAACCGAGTTTACATGTATTATATCCGGCAGGGTTTTAATGAACGGCGTGGAATATGGGGCAGGGGACATTGTCGTCATGGAGCCTAACGATATTACCGACTTTACGGCACTGGAAGATAATACGGTCAATGTTGTCGTTAAAATCCCAGGGGTAAACAATGACAAGTATATTGCGTAATGATAGATTCTCGTGATGTTTCAGTCGTCATACAGGGCGCGATAGACAAGTTGAATACGATGAAAGCGTGTGCAAGCGTGCGCAAGTTTTTGCCAAATTCGCGTTTAATTTTGTCTACATGGATTGGTAGCGATGTAACGGGATTAGAATTTGATGAAATAATATTCAATCAAGATCCTGGCGGATTTCCGTATTACGCGTGGCGTAAAAAGTCACCGATAAACAATACTAATAGGCAGCTGGTTTCTACAATAAATGGCTTAAAGCGCGTAAATACAAAATACGCGTTAAAGATGCGAACGGACTTTGCGTTGACAGGAGATAATTTCCTCAAGATTTTTGAAGGCACAAAGTCTATGAAAAGAATATTTCCGATCGCAACAAAAGAGCGTGTTTTGGTTTATTCGGCGGTTGATTTGGACAACGGAAGAGAAATCAAACCGTATCATCTGTCAGACTTTTATTATTTTGGACTTACCGAAGATTTACTTGATTTATTTGATATCCCATTGGTTGATGATTCTGAAAAAGTTTACAATAAAATGTCTTCGTCAATTTCGAACCGTTACACACCAGAACAACACATTTTTGTCAACATGCTTCGCAAACATTTTGATGTTGAATTTGATTCCATGTTTGATTTTTCGGCTAAAATTAAACGAGCCTCCGAGATGGCAATTGTGAATAATTGTTATGTGGTTCCTTGCCGCGAATTCGATATTGTTCCATTGAAAGTATCTTTACTTCCTAATACAAATTTAATAAGTAGGGATTTTATGAAAACTTACTCGCAATATAGGTATTTCAAATTATACAATAAATATATAGATAAAAAATTTGAAATACCATTCCGTTGTTTTAAAATTGAAATTTTCTGTAGGATTGCCTTGTTTTTTCTGTTTCCTTTATTTGGTATCTTGATATTAAATAAAACGAAGCGGAAAATTATCCGAACTGGATTTATTAAAAAACTGGAAGATATTTTCATATGGAACAAATAAAGAGCGAAGACATTTCTGTTATCATTCAAGGTCCCGTAACGAGGAAATATCTTACCCGTTGCCTTGAAAGCGTAAGACGTCATTTGCCAAACGCCCAGATTATAATAAGTGCGTGGAATGAAGATCTGAGCCACTACGATGCTGATATTAAAATTAACAATAGTCCGATTCCTCCCCCTCAATGTTCAAGTACAGACGGTTACCTTGGTAATAATCTGAACAGACAGTTGGTTTCAACTTTACAAGGTTTAAAGAAGGCTACCTGCAGGTATTCTCTCAAAATGCGCGGTGATATTATGTTGAGTGGCGATAAATTCTTAAATTATTATACTGCATTCCCTGAGTTGAGAAACGAAAAATATGCTTTCTCACGGCAAAGAATTTTGGTCACTAACCTGTTCACAAGATCACCTAAAAAAAGCAAGCTATTGTTTCATCCCTCTGACATTGCTCTGTTTGGGTTAACCTCTGATTTGATTGATTACTTTGACATTCCATTGCAAAGCGATTTTGATTCCAAATACTTCCTTTTGCATGATAAAGAGTCCCCAAAATATAAATTGTGGTCTTCAAGATTATTTCCCGAACAATACATAATGACAGAATGGTTAAAAAAGATGGATAAGTCGTTCGTGTGCTCACAACTAAAATACTATACTTTTACCGATAACAATATGAATTACTTTTATAATGTATTTTTTTCAAACTATTTGTTGTGTGATCATAGATTGTTTTTTCTTCCTCAAAAGAAAAGTTTGTATTTGAGTGATTATCTTGATTGTATACAGCAAGAAGACTTTGTTTCTTGCGTTAAAACGAATTTATTTAGAGTAGGGTGGAGCCTGCCATCGCAATTGAGTCTAAATATGCAGTCGCGGTCTTATATTCATATGCGTAAGCATTTTTATAAGTTAATATACCAATTCAGAAAAGAGTTTTCCATAAAATGTTTCTTTGCGGATTTGATTTCGCTAATTTATTACTCTGCCAGTTATGCAGTAGAGGAAATAAAGAGGTAAGATTTTTGAGATTATATTTTTTACAGTTAAAAATATAGTTTATTAGAATTAAAAACATGATAGATTCAGCAGATATTTCTGTAGTAGTACAAGGTCCAGTTAATTATGAACAAACAAAAGAATGCTTAAAAAGCATTAGAAAGTTTCTCCCGAAATCCGAAATTATACTTTCCACTTGGGTACACAAGTTTTTCTCTTGGTTGGGCGAACCGTTTTCTGTTGTTTATTATCTAATACGGATTGGAATTAGGCAATTATTATCTTTAGGGCGCTAATAAATCAACACTTATAGAGGTTGTCTCAATAGATTAAAAACAAGTATATATTGGTTTCTTCAAAACAAAAGCAAGTTTCGCATCGTTTTTTGTTTATTAGACATAATAGGCGTTGTAAGGTGCACCAATTCTAGACGTAAGGTGTTCGTATTTAACATGTTGGTCGGGTTGTGCGACACCTTGAACTCCAATTAGCCTTTCCAATTTTCAGCAACTTGTGACAATTTTTTCCATGAATCGTGTTACAAATGTGCGATAGCTTTTACCTCTTTGTGTTTCCACCTACCTATCAAAGAACATTCGATACTTAGCACCGTCAAGCTACTGAAACAACGATACCAAGCATTTTCCGTATTTAATGCAATAATCATCGGCTTAGTCAATATTTTTTTAGGGGCTTCCTACGATAAGGGTATGGAAAAAACAGAAAATACTGAATTAAATCACGACAGGTTACTCACGAAAAAACAAGCCGCTGCATATTTGAACATTTCTACGCATACACTGGACAGATTGCGGGCTGCAAGAAAGATATCTTATATAAAGTTTTCTGAAGGTTGTATCCGGTTTAAAGAATCGGATTGTTTGGCCTTCATAAAATCTACGTATGTTAAAGCAGGGACAGTGAGGTCTCAACAGGTTGAATGCCCAGTTGTACCGGAATCTGTTTTGTATAATCGTTGCAAAATAGCAGAGTAAATTTCCTGTACTTCTATCACATGAAGAAACAAATTCCTAACTTCCTCGGGGAGGGGGGATAGTTATAGCTCTTTCTCCATTGTTTATTAATTCCGTTATGGCGGATGCTACATCCGCACGTTTAGACGCCTATAAGGCTAATAGGCTAATACCGCAGGAGATAAAGTTGCCAACTCCTGAAACTACCGAAAGTGATTCACAAGAGGTCGTTGTGTTTACGTCAAATGCACTATCTTGGTCAGCAGAATCAGCATGGACTGTTAAATATGCCGATTATATGGGATTATCCAAGGAAGACTGGGAATCCGTGGGGAATTTCTTTGATGTAGATAGTGAGCACGATGGCGAGTGGTTTGCACGGGCTCTTGAATACCTGGGTAAAATCCAAGCGGGGGAAATCACCAACCCAAATTTAACCGTAGCGGATGTTGCCAACTTAAACGAGGGTCAAGGTATAATCATAGGCATGTACTCGGGGCCCTGGGACACTACGCTTAAGGCTCCATTTCCAAAAATGACAATAGATGAACACCTATATGGAGGTGGACTTACCATTGAGGGTGGAGTTCCTGATTGGGAATGGAGTAAAGTAGAGTTGTACGGTGTAACCTTTGCCGACACTATGAATGTCTCACAATTGAATACTATCCTCAACAATGCCGGTTATATTTGCGACTTAACAGTAAATGGAATAAATCTGGATGCAGAGCCGAATATCCCAACATACGAAGTATACGAAAATATGGGTTCCCATGTTTATGATATAAAGTTTAGTGAAGCTACCGCAAAGGATTTCCAGCTGGAGGTATTAAAATCAGGAGGGTATTGCGAATATGGTGCTGATTTTTCTAATGACGACCTATCTGATATAAAGATGACGGGGACGGTTGTAAAAGCAAACGAATCCGCATTAGTAAAGCCGCCAAAAAAGGGGGGGCGGCCTCATCAACAGCGCCTGGATTGAAAATATCGTAATAAAAAATGCGGACACGACTCTGCATTCAGATTACACAAACTATGTAAACATAGATACTGTGGATTGCACTCAGGTTTCGGGCCTTAACAAAAATAACATCCCTGCGGCGATGAACTACATCGCTACCGAAGCTCAGTTCGCCAAGCTTTCTTCGGATATTATAGACAATTATGACCGTGTATTTTATATGGAGGAGACTCCGACAATCACCATAAAGACGATCGCGGGCAATGTTGTCTACGAACTAATTGAAACGTTTGAGGCGAACGGTGACCATTATAGTCGCGCAAAAGGGGAACCCGTCAGCTTACGGTGGGAGAGGCAATAACCAACTTTCAACCACTCCGCCCCTGAGCAATCAGGGGCTTTTATTTTGCAACCACCTATACTAAAGTCATGAAGAACGAGATCCTTTTAAAAGCTAAAGATGATAAAATTCTACTTACCGGACTTGCTACGTCCTTCGGTATTATGGTGTTGGGCACGTTATTGCCCTCCTATATTCCGATTCCATTACTCGCGGTAGCCGGCTTTGCGGGGTATGGCTATTATAAGTATGGTAAATGTGGCAAGAAGGAGGAACTCGAACAGAGTCCGAAGGCGCCTGAAGCCTCTGAATCAGCTGAAACGGCTTCCCCTGAGGAAACCATGCATTGCCCAGACTACATATATCGAATTATTTACGTGTCCGTTTAGGTCGATATCGTTATTACGCACATTACATTCAACTGATGTTGTAATTATTTTTGGACGCTCTAAAGGCTCTTCAAAAGTATCGCTGTTGGCAAATTCGTTGCACAAAGCCCATTCATGTAATTTTTCTAAGCGAGCAATTCTACGCGTGGTTATATCGAATAAAATCCATTGCGAGCGTGCAGAAAATAAAGGCTCGTTATTTGCATTCAATGCAGAAAATTCACGATACGTTGCAACGAGTTCTCTGACCGAAGGCCACGTTGTTATATGCACGCGTTAATTCCAAGAAGGCAAGTTTTGGATTTCAATCGACAACTTTGACAAAGCCCAACCTAATCCCTTTGGCGACAACGCAGAAAAGTCAACACCCAGTTTATTTGCGTGTTCGGTTGCCACTTCTTGCAACATTTCAAACAGAGATGGTATTTTTAGTTTGGCTTGCTCGTTCGCATCGGCAAGTCTTACTTTATAGCTTGTTTTGTATTTTGCTTCTGATATAAAAAAAGGAACTTCAATTTGAATCGAAGTTCCTCTCTTTTTCAAGCTTTTTTACTTCTGTGTAGCTTTGCTTTTCCAATCGCCAGAAAGCGATTTTAAGAATTCAACAAGGTTGTTTACATCTTCGTCTGAAAGCTTAACTCCTATTTGATACTTTGCCATGATGTCGACAGCTTTTTTCAAGTCGGATGTTGAGCCATCGTGGAAGTATGGTGCAGTGTCGGCAACGTTTCTGAGGGTAGGTGTCTTGAACTTGTGCGTGTCGCGTTCATCTTTTGTGAACGAAGCCAAACCAGTGTCGTTTATTTTTCCAACATTTCCACGTGCGTGGAAGTAGTTGCCAATAAGCCCCATGTATTCAAATGTTTGTCCACCGAGATTTTGTCCTGAGTGGCAAACAGAACAATTTGCTGTTTTGAATATTTCATAACCTTTTTTTGCAGCAGGCGAAAGAGCGTTTTCATCACCACGCAAATATCTATCGAATGGCGAATTTGGTGTTGTGAGTGTTCTTTCAAACTGAGCGATAGCATCGGTTATATTTTTTTGAGTAAAGCCATTTGGATACACTTTTTTAAAGTCTTCTGCAAAAGACGAATCTTTAGCTAAGCGTTTTGCGATTGAGTCCCAAGAACCTCCATCCATTTCCACAGGATTCATAGGTGGTCCACCAGCTTGTTCTTCAAGATTTTTTGCTCTGCCATCCCAGAATTGTCTTGCGTTGAACACTGCATTGAAAACCGTAGGTGCATTGATGTCGCCTTTTTGCTTGCGTATGCCTGTTGATGTTTGCAAAGCGTCAGCACCAGCTTTGTCGAGAGGGTGGCACGTTGCACATGAAATTGAACCATCACCAGAAAGAGCCTTGTGATGATACAGAATTGAACCTAAGCGCGCTTTCTTTAAATCAACATCGATTTTTTGTGGAATTGGCCAAACAGGCTCGTTTGCAAACTTCTCTGCTATGCCAGAGTTTGCATTGAGCTTTCTTCTTTCGATAGCAACCCAATCTAAAATTGCTTGTTTTTCTGCATCGGTAATATTGCTTTTCCAATGAACAAGTTTGAAAAGCACAGGTGGCATTATTTGCGACTTTACTGCGTATTCTATTTTTGCAAGAACTGTCTCATTTATATTTTTGCCATCTTTGAGGTCTTTGATTGAAGTTGTGATATCAAAGAATTTCAAGCCATTTGAAATATCTGCTTTAATCGGGATATTTACAAGTGGAATTTTTGCATAAAATGGAAGGTCTGCATTTTTTGTATGGCACAGCACACAGCCAGCTTCGTCTAAGGCAAACATCGCCTTTTTGGCAGGAGTGCCATTTGGCAGATGTGTACTTTCTGATATTCCGAAGTATGCTGCTGCAGCAATCAAAGCAGCCACGACAACTGCGATTTTTTTACTTTTCATAGAGATTGTATTTCCGATTTATTTCGCTTGTCGATAATGATTATTGAATAAATTTTTGCAACAAAAATTTTTAATACTATTTTTGAATAGGTGAGAATTCTGTAGTTGAAGCCCAGCCTCGTTTTCCAGAAGGTGTAAGGACGTAAATGAAGTTGTTCTTTTTGTTCAGAATTTTTGCAAAGATTCCTTCGTGGACTGTCGAAACAACAGGAGCGTGTGATGTTGGCGATATTCGCAAAGCAACATCATCGCTTAACGCAATAGCAGTATTATTGATGTTCTGCCAGCGAACTATTCCATAAATCCCAATGCTTAAAATTACAATAAAAATAAGCGATGCAAAAATTGAAACTGAATTTTGTTTGTTGTAAAGAGGAGGCACTACCAAGAATAAAACAACGAACCAGAAAGACGCAAACGCAATAAGAATCCATTCGTACATCGACAATTCAAGCAAGTAAATTTCAACAGCGTTTTTTTGTGGGATATTTATTGCGTTGTCTTTTGCAAAAATTTTCAAGTTAGCTTCGGCTTTACCAGTTTTTTGAGTTGATGTCCCGAGGCATTGTGATGTCGAGCATATGGTCGGCGGCTATGCGCTTTAAGCGCGCGTTCTCGCTTCGATGCCTCCGCGTCTTTGAGTATTTGCGTGATTTGCTCTTCCGTGTATTTTTTGCGTCTGTTGCCCATTTGATTTGCCTTCCTATTTTGCAAATCAATTTACCCCTTGCAAGTCTGTCCTGTTTTTTGGGCACACAGCAAATCCAATGGTAGTAACGTTTAAAGCATACATTTAAATAAGGGAATTTTACTTGAATTTCATTTGACAAAAGTTGGCAGAAAAACTTAGAATTATATTAGGAAAAAGAAAATGGAATTATTGCGTTTGCGTGTAATGACTGATGGAAATTGCGATAGCTTTTATGCCAAAACTTTAAAAGAAACTAAATCATGAAAAAATATTTGTTTTTGATAACATCATTTTTAACAGCCCTTGTTGCAAGCGGGGCAACTTATTACGTTGTGCCAAACGGAGCTGGTAGTAAGAATGGCACTTCGTGGGCGAATGCGTATGCCGATGTGCAGACAGCGATTGATAGAGCGTCGAGTGATGGCGGTGGTGAAGTGTGGATAGCCAAAGGCACATATAACCATGGTTCTGCAATGACCATGAAAAACAACGTTGCAATCTACGGTGGCTTTGCGGGGACAGAAACATCGAAAGACCAACGTGTATCGGGCAACAATACAATCATCGATGGCGAAGGTAAGTATAGAGTTTTCTATAATAATTATACAGAGTCAAATCAGCTAACCAATAGTGCAAAATTAGATAATGTAACAATTCAGAACGGGTATGCGAGTGATGGAAATGATAACTCTATATCAACTGCAGATTATGGAGCAGGGATGTATAATAAATACGCCAGCCCAGAAATTACAAATTGCACCTTTACGACGAACAACAGTGCTTCTTGCGGCGGCGGGGTGTATAATTCTGGCTCGACTCCATCGTTGACAAATTGTACCTTCTCCGACAACAGTGCTGGTTCCGGCGGCGGGATGGAGAATGAAGATTCCTCGAGTCCATCGTTGACAAATTGCACCTTTACTAACAACAGTGCTTCTTCTCGCGGCGGCGGGATGTATAATGATTGGAATTCGAGTCCATCGTTGACAAATTGCACCTTTAGTGGCAACAGTGCTTCTTCTCGCGGCGGCGGGATGTGTAATGATTGGGATTCTAGGCCATCGTTGACAAATTGCACCTTCTCCAACAACAGTGCTTCTTGCGGTGGCGGGATGGAGAATTGGGATTCTAGTCCATCGTTGACAAATTGCATATTATGGGGAAATACAGCCTCACCAAGTGATAATGAAATCTGTAATAATGGTTCAGGTAATAAACCAACAATAGATACTTGTATAATAAAGGGTGGATATAGTAGTTATGGTACTTATACAAATATCATAACAGCCGATCCAAAACTACTGCCGTTAGGCAACTATAGTGGAAGTGTAAAAACTTGTCCTGTAGGAGCAGGAAGTTCTGCGATAGGTGCTGGCAAAGTTGTGAATGGAATAACAACCGATGCTCGAGGTATAGTACGTTCAACAACTGCTCCAACAATTGGTGCGTATGAATATGTAAAAGTAAAAAGACCTTTTTGAGTCTTGGGTAGAAAATACAGGTCTTACTGGCGACAACGCAAAACCAACAGCAACGCCACACAATGACGGAATTATTAACCTCGAAAAGTTCACATTTGGGTTGGATGCGTCGAAGGCGACATCGTATGATGCTAATGCTAACATTAAGTATTCGTCGGATGCAAGTGGCAATGCAAGTTTGCAATTCCCAGTCAGCGTAGACGCAGAGGGTGTTGTGAATGTCAAGGCGTTGAAATCGGTTGACCTCATCAACTGGACAGATTATAAATTCGTAGGGTAATTGCACCTTGAAGGACTGTTGCGAAAGGCTTCGCAACAATCCCAAATTTTAGCGGCCAATTAGTGCCTTTTTTGGCCATTTTTGCTCTAAAAATCTGCCAGCTTTTCGTAACAAGGGCAAAAATAGGGCAAATTTCGCCTTAAAATCCCCTCTGTAAAATATAAACAGTCTAATTGCCTTTTCTCAATCCCGTCGAACTGCTGTGGATAAATTCTGTTTTGTAATTTATTGTATATTTGTTAGTTGCACAGAACCCAACATGAAGAAGGGAACCGTCCGACACAAACAGAAACCACAGTTTTTTATCATTTTCACCGATTAGACATAATACTTATTAAAATACAAACGCGCGCTTATATTGGACGGTTTAGAATGTTAGGATATATTTTTTTAGATCTCGACGTTGGTCGGCGTCATAGGTGTAGGTTTTTATTATGGTTGCCGCAAACCACATTGCGAAAAGTATCCCCGTAATTATCCACAGAGATCTCGGCGAAACGAATTTTACGGGGTCAGCATCGACTGCGTTTATTATCGTAAAATTGAATGCTATTGCCGCCAATGTGAAGTCGGTTGCAAGCATAACGCCCAAGTCGAAAAAGCTTACGTTGCGCAGTTGCGGGAATCTCTTCGGCGTAATATGGTCGCCGAAATAGCTCAGCCACGCAAACGGTCCGACGAGAATCACGTCTATCAGAAATATTGCCGCCGACATCGACATTTTATAGCCGCTCACGAACGCCTTTCTAAACGACAAGTTCAGTTCGGGAAATTGCTCCGAAACCAGTCTTATATTCTCGCTGCCCGTGAGGTTTATGTATGCGAGCGCAAAAAAAGACACGGCAAGGAACACACAAAAAACCCTTTTTGTAATTCCCGTTCCCGTGTCTTTTTTGTCGAAAGTCATATAGTTATCCGAAGATGCGCTCCGCCGCGTCGATGTCCTTGAACGACATTATCATAACAGGTTTGCCGTTTACAGGACGCGTCATTGCGTACATATATTCGATATTCAATCCGACTTCGGAAGCCCTTTTTAGCACTTTCGAGAGAGCCCCCGGTTTGTCTTCAACTTCTATTGCAAGCACTTCGACCAATTTTGCGAAGAATCCGTTTTCCTTCAGTGCCTGTGCCGCCTTTTCGGGATTGTCAACAATGGCTCGGACAATACCGTAATCTTTTGTTTCGGCGATTGTGATGGTCAACAGGTTTATCTGTGCGTCGGCGAGAATCTTGCAGACGCGTTCGAGGTGCCCTGGGGTGTTTTCCAAAAATACCGATAGTTGTTTCTGTCGCATAACCTGACTTCTAAAGTTAAATTTTGCGGTTGTCAATAACCCTCTTTGCCTTTCCTTCGGATCGGGGAATTTTATTGGGCTCGACGATTTTCACTTCGATTTTGATACCCACGATGTTTGCTATCGAAGTTTTTATTTTCTTGCGGAGCGCGTCGAGAGCCGAGACGCTGTCGGTATAGAATTCTTCGCGCACTTCGACTTCTACCGTAACGTTGTCCAAGTCCTTTTCGCGCTCGAGAATGATTCTGTAATTGGGCGTACATTCGGGAACGCGCATAAGTGCGACTTCGATTTGCGACGGGAAGACGTTTACACCCCTGATGATGAACATATCGTCGCTTCTGCGCCCTATTCTGCGGATTCGGCGCAGGGTTCTTCCGCATTTGCAGGGCACTGGCATAATGGAAGTTATGTCGTGTGTACGGTAGCGGAGAATGGGCATTGCGCGTTTTGCGAGCGTTGTCAGAACAAGTTCGCCCTCTTCGCCGTCGGGAAGCGGTTCGCCCGTTTCGGGGTCGACGATTTCGGGGTAATAGTTGTCTTCAAGGATATGCAGACCGTTCTGCTCTCCGCATTCGCAGCCTACCCCGGGGCCCGTGATTTCGGAAAGTCCGTAGATGTCGTGCGCGGTGATGTTCGTGTTAGCCTGAATGAACTGGCGCATTTGTTCCGACCACGGTTCCGCGCCGAACACTCCGTGGCGCAGCGGCAACGCCTTAAGGTCGATGCCGAACTTGGGGGCGGCTTCGATAAGATGGATGAAGTAGCTTGGCGTGCCGCAGAAGGCGGTTGTTCCGAAGTCGCGCATAATCATCAGCTGGCGTTCGGTGTTGCCAGTCGATGCGGGAATTACCGTGCAGCCGAGCTTTTCCGCGCCGCCGTGCGCTCCGAGCCCGCCGGTGAACAGACCGTAGCCGTAGCAGATTTGCACGAAGTCGCCGCGGTTGATTCCGCACATCCTCAGGCAGCGCATAACCGACGTTTCCCAGACTTCCATATCGTCTTCCGTATAGCCGACGACAATGGGCTTGCCCGTTGTGCCGCTCGAGGCGTGGAGTCTTACAACTTCGTTTGTGGGAACTGCGAAGAGTCCGTACGGATAGGTATCGCGCAGGTCGCTTTTTTGCGAGAACGGGAGCTTCGCGATGTCGTCGATGGACTTGATGTCCGACGGTTTCACGCCAAGCGCGTCCATTCTGTTGCGGTAGAGCGCGACGTTGTCGTAGGCGTGTTTGACCATCGCAACGAGACGCTGCGACTGTATGAATTTCAGTTGTTCGCGCGGAAGGAAGTCCATCGCGCTTGCGGGATGGAAGTTTCCGTTTTTGTCGTTCCAGTTATGTGCCATATTGGATTGCCTAAATTAGCTGTTGCGTCCGAGTTTGAACGCCTCTTCGTTCGCCTCGCGGAGCTTTTCGGGGAAGAATTTCGCCACGGTTTCGAGCCAACGCGATTCGGGAATATCGAGATGTTTGCTGAGCACGCCGAGTGCGGCGACGTTTATCGACTTCGCACTTTTGAGCTTCGAGACGTCGAAGTCGGCGGGCGAAATCACCACGCCGTCGGGCGCGAGCGAAGCCTTATGCACGTCGGACCACTCGGGCTCGAGCGACAACAGGAAGTCGATGGTGCCCTCGCCTATCATCGGGCTTACGACTTTTTTGCCGAAACGCACGTCGCTTGAAATCGAGCCGCCGCGTTGCGACATACCGTGGACTTCGGCTTTCTTTACGTCGTAGCCTTCCTCGAAGAGAAGTTCGCCGAGAATCAGCGCGGCCTTGAGCACGCCCATTCCGCCGAGACCCGCTATACGGATGTTTGTGGTTTTGTCCATTGTCTTATGCCTTTATTTTTGCGAGGTTGGCCGCCGCGAGCAGGCACGGCTGTTTGAGGATCACGAGCGTCGTTTCGTTTGTCGCCAACTTCCCTTCAAGATACGATTTGATTTTGTCGCAGTCGCGCACGGGGTTGAATGTCTCCACGTTCTGCACGCCGATTGCCTTTGCAACGTCGGCAATCGAAACCGCGTGCGGCGCGGGCGAGTGGTCGAGCTTTCTGCCCGTCCCGGGGTGTTCCTGCTGCCCCGTCATTGCAGTTGTCGAGTTGTCGACCACCACCACAACGTGCCCCGTCGCGGGCGGATTGTAGACCATTTCGAGAAGTCCGGTCAGACCGCTGTGCATAAACGTGCTGTCGCCGATTACGCTGACGACCTTTCTTGCGCGCTTTTCGGGCAGAACCTTGCGCAGGCCAATGCCCATACCGATTGATGCGCCCATGCAAATCTGCAAATCCATACCGCTTACGGGCTTCATTGCCGCGAGTGTGTAGCAGCCGATGTCGCCCGAAACGATGCAGTTCAAATCCACAAGGGGCTTGAAGCTGAACGTGTGCGGGCAACCCTTGCACAGTTGCGGGGGTTTTGCCTTGAATACGGGGGCGACGTAGTCGGTGCGCCCTTCTATTTGCGCGCGCGCCCTGTCGGAATTGAATTCGCCGAAACGCCAAACTTCGTCGCGCGGCTCGACATTTGCGCCGCCCGCCAAAAGCAGGGTCGTCATATACGGGTCGCCCTCCTCTATTACAACGCAACGCTTGTAGCGTTTTGTAAATTCGGCGATTTTTGCCACGGGTAGCGGATTCGAGAAAGCCACTTTGAAGAAGCCCGCGTCGGGCGCGACTTCCATCGCGTGTTGGAACGCAACACCGCTTGCAACAATGCCCAATTCGTTCGACTTGCCTTCTATAATGAGATTCGGCGATTCGTCCGACTCGTTCCACTTGAGCATATCGGCGTGTTTTTGGCGCAGGCGTTTATGCGCGGGCTTTGCGTGCCCCGGAACCATAACATGGGTTGTTATGTCCTTTTCGTATTTTGTGGGATGGAGCGGTTCGGCGGAGTCGGGGTCGTAGCAGACAATCGTGTTACTGTGGGCTATGCGTGTTGTTGTCCTGAGGATGAACGGGATGCCCCATTTGCGCGAGAGCTTGAACGCCAAGCGGGTGAAGTCGTACGCCTCCTGCGAGTCGGCGGGTTCGATTACGGGCAGACCGCCAATGTAGCCGAGCGAACGGGTGTCCTGCTCGTTTTGGCTCGAAGCCATCCCGGGGTCGTCGGCGACGACCGCAACAAACGCGCCCTGAATGCCGCTGTAAGAGGCCGTAAAGAACAGATCCTGTGCAACGTTAAAGCCGACGTGCTTCATTGTGCACATCGACGACGCTTCGGCAAACGCCGCGCCGAGCGCGACTTCCGCGGCGACCTTTTCGTTCGGTGCCCATTCGGCAGTTCCGCCGAGTTTCGAAAAATTCTCCAAAATTTCGGTCGATGGCGTTCCGGGGTATCCCACGCCCAGCGCGCAACCCGAATGCAATGCGGCAAGCGCGATTGCTTCGTTGCCGCTCAAGAGTTTCTTTTCAAGTTTAGACATACACAAAATATTGAACTTTTCCGCCCGTCCGCGCAACATCATTTTAAAATATTTTCCGAAAAAAAGACCTTTTCGGCGGAAAGTTTTTCGCTATAAGACTTAAGGAATCGGTGCAATGTCCGATAAACTGAGGTTAAACGCACCCCGAACGGGCGCGGAAATTTTTAATGCGCAAACAAATTTACACACGAATATGGACTATAAATTCAAGGCAGAAGTAAAACAGGTACTCGACATCGTTGTAAACTCGCTTTACACCGACAAGGAGATTTTTGTAAGGGAACTTATTTCGAACGCATCCGACGCGTCCGAAAAACTGCGCTACGCCAAGCTTTCTTCGGGCGGGAAAGTCGCCGACGGCGAGCTGAAGATAAAACTCGCATGCGACGAAAAGGCGGGCACATTCTCGATTGAAGACTTTGGCATAGGCATGACCGAAGAGGAGCTTGTTTCGAACCTCGGCACAATCGCCCACTCGGGCTCGAAGGCGTTTGTGGAAGCGTTGAAGGAAAGCAAGGGCAACCTCGCCGACGGGCTTATCGGGCAGTTCGGCGTGGGCTTCTACAGCGTATTTATGGTCGCCGACAAGGTTGATGTCTACACTAAAAGCGGGGACGGCAAGGGTCTGCACTGGTCGTGCGCGGGCGACGAGAACTTTACGATTGAAGAATGCGAAAAATCGGAACGCGGAACGAAAATCGTCGCCACGCTCAAAAAGGACTTCCTTGAATTTGCAAAGCCGCAACGCATAAGGGAGATTGTCGAAAAGTACAGTGCGTACATCGATTTCCCGATTTTCCTCGGAGACGAGGAACTGAAGACGCATCAGGCAATCTGGCTCAAGGCGAAGTCCGACATCACCGAAGAACAGTACGACGACTTCTACAAATTCCAGGCCCACGCCTACGACAAGCCGCTCGACCACCTGCACTTCAAGGCGGACGCGCCCGTGGAACTCAACGCCCTCGTCTACATCCCCAACGACAATCCCGAACGCCTCGGTTTCGGCAAGACCAAGAGCGAAGTCGCGCTCTACTGCAAAAAGGTGCTCATCGATCCGTCGCCGAAAAATCTGTTCCCCGAATGGATGCGCTTCGTCAAGGGCGTAATCGACAGCTCCGACATCCCGCTTAACATCTCGCGCGAAAGCATGCAGGACAGCGGTCTGGTCAAAAAGCTTGGGCGCGTAGTCACAAAACGCTTCATAAAACACCTCGGCGAACTGGCGAAGAAAGACGCCGAAAAGTACAATTTGATATTTAAAAAATTCGGCGTGTTCCTCAAGGAGGGCGCGGCGGTCGATTTCGAAAACCGCGCGGAATTGGCGAAGCTGCTGCGCTTCGAATCGAGCCTCTACGCTGACGGCACAAAAGTTTCGCTCGAAGACTACGTTTCGCGGATGAAAGCCGACCAGAAGGATATTTTCTACGCGTGCGGCGCGGACAGAAAGACGATTGAATCCGCCCCCTACATCGAGGCGTTCACGGCGCGCGGGCTTGAAGTTCTGTATCTCTACGAACCCGTGGACACTTTCCTTGTGGGCAATCTGGGCGCATTCGAAGAAAAGCCGTTTGCGAGCATCGACTCGGGCGACATTTCGCTCGGCGACGCGCCGAAAGCCGAAGGAGAGGCAATCGCCGAAGACGATTTGAAGTCGCTTAAAGACTGGATTAAAACAACGCTCGGAGACTCGAAAATCACCGAGGTCGCAAGCGAGGGCAGACTCGTTGACAGCCCCGTTGCCGCGCTTTGCACCGACGGCATCACGCCGCAAATGCGCATAATGCTCAAGGCGATGAATCCCGACAATCCTCTGCCCGCCCCCGCGGTAAAGCTCGAAATCAACCCGCGCAGCGATGTCGTCAAGAATCTTGTCGCGCTGCGCAAGTCGGACGAATCTCTTGCAAAGCTCGTTCTCGAGCAACTCTACGACAACGCGCTTCTTGCCGCGGGGCTGCTCGACAACCCGCGCACAATGGCGAACAGGCTCAACGAAATTCTCTCTAAAGTGAAGGCGTAGAAGCCTTGATGAGTATAAAAAGAGTCCGCATCGGCAATCGGTGCGGACTCTTTCTTTTCCTTCGGGAAATTCGGGCTATCTTGCGCCGAAACTTTCCAGATATATTTGCGCCCTGTCTTTCCCGAAACTCGAGGCAAACACAACGGTTATAGGCAGCTGATGGCGCAAAATTTTCACTTCGCCGAGCTTTATTTCCCTGTAGCTTTCGCCCGCAATGTCGCCCGTTTTTATCGGAGTTTTGAGTAGATTGTTCCAGAGAATGCGCACGACAAACGCGCCAATTGTCGTTTCGGGCTTTATTCCTTTTGCGTCGGCACGAAGCTTGGCGAAAAAACTTACCGTCTTTTCGTCCGCGCCGCCGAAGTCGAGGTCTTTCGCGTCAAGCTCGAATTTGATTTGTTCGCCGCTTCCCGAAGGCGGAACTAGCGTCGCCCTGCCCCCCTGTGCCGCCGAGTCGGCAACGGTGTCGGCGGCGGAATCGCAGTAGGTTTTGGCGTTTGTTTTTTTGATGTCTGCAAGTCGGAAAACTCCCTTTTGCGGCGGGATGCCTTTTGCGATTTCTTCAAGAGCCAGCACCTTTTTCAAATTCGCCCGCAAATTGTTTTGATAGGCTTCGAACTGCGCGGGCGTGGTAAACTCGCGCCACGTCTCGACCTTCAAATCCTTCCACTCGGCAATGAGATTTTCGAGCGCGGCGGCGGGGGCTTTCGGCAGATTTATTTTGCCGCCTGCACGCTCCGCCCGCGATTTCAGTTGGTGGTAGAATGCAATGGTCATATGGTCGAAAGAAAGGCGTTCGCGGCGGACTTTCCGCAAAAGCCCCGCGTATTTTTCGGGATTTTCCGATTCGAGCTTTTTTGCAGCCGCAACCGCTTCGTCGAGCAGCTTTGCGGCGGTATTGTATGTTTGCGCGTCGAACCACGCTGGCACGTATTCGAAGAAACAACCGAGCGATACGTCGGTTTTGTCGGCGGCGGCTTGCAGTGTCGCGAGATATTTTCCGAAAATCGCGCCGACCTCTTCGCCGTAGTAGCCGTTCAGAAATTCGGCGAACAGCTTTTTTTCGTTGGCGTACGGATTCCACATCAAGTGCGAAATAACCCAGTTCCGCATAAGAACGAAATCGCCCGCCGAGCAGAATGCGTCGCCCTGTTCGAACACGCCCGACGCCGAGTTTTCGGCGAAGAAGCGCAGGTTCGGAGCAAGCGCGTTCAGGTTGGGGCACGGCATCATATAGGAGCGGAAGTTTGTTACATAATCCCATATAAAGAGATTTTTTGTGATTTTCGCCCATTCCTTCATATCGCGCACAAACGCCTCGTTGAGCGGGTTGCCGCTATCGAGCGGGCGCAGAAACGAGCACTCTATTGTGCAAAGGCGCACGAGCACGTTTTTGCGCGGACGGATTTTCGACGGAGTCTTGCGCGTATACTGGTAGGCGAACGTGTCGATGTGCACGTTCGGAAATTCGCTTTCTATTCCCTCGGCGATTTTGTTTGCAAAGTAGATGTTCGTGCCCGCGTGCGATCCGTTTTCGTTGTCGATTGCCGCGCATTTCGTGCACCGGCAGGGGTTGCTCCAGTCGTTTTGCGATACTTGAATCGACGTTGCGAGCGGATTTTCGCGTAGCAGTTTTTTGACGTTTTTGAGGTATTCCGCCGCCATCGCGTCGTTCGTAAGGCAGAGCTGCGCGCCCTTCCAAGTGCGCTTGCCGTCTATTAGCGAGAACCACTCGGGATGTTTTTCGAAATACACTTTCGGCGGAATTATCTCGAAATGCGAGTGGAACGCCGATCCCCTGCCCTTGAACAATACCATCGACTGGCAACCGCCGTATTCGGGCGCGATTACGGGGCGGTCGAAGTTCATCCGCGTCAGCGTAGCCCCGTTCTGGCGCAGGCGCGAGGCAAACACGCCGTCAAAACCGACTTTGTAGAGAGCTTCGCGCAGTTTGAAAACGGGCGCGTAGGAAATGTCGAATTTCCCCACGGAAAAATCGGGCTTTCGCGGGATGTGCGTTTCGTTCTTCGACCACCAACGCACTCCGCCGAAATCCTCGAGAAACGTGTAGACGGCATAGAGCGTGCCGCGCTCGGGATGTCCGCAAAGGGCGACGTTTTTTTCGCCGTCCGATTTCATTGCAATTGCGTCGTAACCGAGTTTGGAGAAGTCCGCAACGCCCGAAATTTCGCGCGTTGCGGGACTGTCGCCGACGAAAACCGCCGCCGCCGATTTGTCGCGTTCAGAGAAACCTACGATTTTGAAATTTCCGCCCGTCATTGCATCGAGGTGCGTTTTCAGCTCGCGAGCCGCCGTCCTTTCGACCGCCGCGGGATTGTCGGGCAATACAATCTGCGCAACCGCGAGCGATTTTTCGGAAAGTTCCACATCCGCAACCGCCGTTCCGACAAACGGCAACAGAGCAATCCCAAAAGTCAAAACATGCTTCATAAATCGAAGAAAAAAAATACCCGCGCGCCTGTCAATACATTTGGGCGGTCATTGCCGAAGATGTCAAAATAATGCAAAAAATAGGACATCGAAAATTCCGCTCTTGCAAAAACCTCATTTTAATGTTTAACAATCCTCCGATTGAAATATTTTATGGAAGACAAAAAAGACTCGGCAATTTTCACGCGCCGCTCGGTCAGGGCCTACGACCCGTCGAAGCGCGCATCGAAAGAACAAATAGACGACATTCTCGACGCCGCGATGCACGCGCCCACGGCTATGGGCAAAGAACCGTGGCGGTTCGTCGTCGCCACTTCGAAAGACGCAATCGAGGGCGTAATGAAGGTACATCCGTATTGCGAATCGCTAAAAGACGCCGGCACGGCGATTATCGTTTGCGGCGATACCGACGCGCAATTTTCCATCCCCGACGGCGGCTACTACCAGTACGACTGTTCGGCGGCGACGCAGAACATCCTGCTCCGCGCAAAGGAATTGGGATTGGGAACGTGCTGGTGCGGAATAGCACCCGAAAAAACGCGCATTGCCGCATTCAGAAAATTCCTGAATCTGCCCGCCAACATCGAGCCGATGGCGCTTGTCATCTTGGGGTATCCCGCGGAATCGCCCGCGCTCGAAAAGCCGCGCTTCAATCCGTCGTTCGTAAAGTACGTTTAGATTTGCGCGCGTTTTACGAAAAAGCCCGAGTCATCGAAGCCCGGGCTTTTCGTTTTACTGCGGTTCGACGTGCACGTTTATCATAATTTTCCCGAGATTTTCGCGCAGAACTTTTTCGACCCTTTCGGAAATGTCGTGCGCCTCCACAATCGAAAGCGTCGGGGCTACGTGTATGTTTACGTCGATTTCGTACGTGTCGCCAGACGAGCGCACGCGCAGACTGTGCGACTTTATCACGCCGTCGACTTCGCCGATAAGCTCGGCGACTTTTTCCCGGATACCATCGGGGGCTTTGTCCAGAAGTTCGTCGATTGCGCGGAGCGAAAGCTTTACCGAAACCCAGATTACGATTATCGCGACCGCAAGCGCGGCTATCGCGTCCGCCCTGTGGAAACCGAAGAACGAACCGGCAACGCCGAAAAGCACCACCGCCGAACTCCAAATGTCGGTTGAAAAATGGAGCGCATCGGCTTCGAGAGCCTGACTTTTGTATTTTTTTGCAGCCTTCATCAGCGCGCGCGAGCGTCCGATATCCACAAGAATCGACGTTATCACCACGGCAAAACTCCAGAAGCCGACCTCGACTGGTTTCGCGTCGGACGAGAGGCGCGAGACCGCTTCGAAAATAATCCATCCGCACGTTGCGAAAAGCAGAAACGCCTCTATCAACGCCGAAAAGTTTTCGATTTTTCCGTGCCCGAAATTGTGCTCCTTGTCGGCGGGTTTGTCGGAAAGTTTGACCGCAACCCACGTTACCGCCGCCGCGACGAAATCGAGCGCGGAATGCAACGCCTCCGACAGAATGCCCAAACTGCCCGTGGACAACGCCACAACCATCTTGAACGACACGAGCAACGCCGCCGCTCCCACCGAGAGCAACGCCGCCGCCGTCTTGCCTTTTCCGCCTTTTTTCATCATTCGAAATTGTCCGAAACACAATGCCCAAACTTTTAAAATAGACAAGAGTAGAATCGGCAAAAGCGAAACTTTCAAAAAAATGCTTTTCGATACGCGCCCGCCGTGTAGTATTCCGTCCGATGAAAAAAATCAGATGCTTGATTACCGCAGGTCCTACCCGCGAATATTTCGACCCCGTCCGCTTCGTCAGCAACCCGTCGACGGGGAAAATGGGCTGGGCGATTGCAAATGCCGCCAAGGACATCGGGTGGGATACAATCCTCGTTCTCGGACCGTCCGCCCTGCCCGACATCGACGGTGCGGAAACGGTGCGCGTGGTTTCGGCACAGGATATGTTCGAGGCGTGCAAACGGCATTTCGATTCGTGCGACATTCTGATTATGTCGGCGGCTGTAAGCGACGTGCGCCCGAAATTCCGCCTGCCGAACAAGGCAAAAAAGGACGCGATAGACCTTCGTCCCGAACTCGAACGCACGCCCGACATACTGCTCGAGTTGTCGAAAATCAAAAAAAATCAAGTTTTGATAGGCTTTGCCGCCGAAACACAGAATGTAATGGACTACGCAAAAGACAAGCTTGAAAGAAAAAACCTCGACGCAATAGCCGCCAACAATGTGGGAGCGGCGGGAGCGGGCTTCGCGTCGGATATGAACAAAATCGACCTGATTTTGCGCGGCGGCGATGTTGTCGATTTCGGCGCGGGAACGAAAACCGAGCTCGCAAAGCAACTTGTCGACTTCCTATCGGAACGCTTTTTCGCGGAATAACCTTCCTATTCAGACAAGAGCCGCGCGAGACAGTTTTCGGAATCCGCTTCGACAAGTTTGTCGCGCGAAGTTTCTCCCAATACAATGCGCACGGCATTGCGCCCTACCCCCAGTTTCCTTGACAGAAATTTTACAAGCTCTGCGTTCGCCTTGCCGTCCGTTGCCTGCGCCGCGATTTTTATTTTCACGCCATCGCCGTACGCCCCCGCGCACGCGCTTTTCGGCGCGTTCGGCACTACCCTTACCTTGAAGCGTTCTCCCATATTCGCGGGCGGCGGAAATTTGCAAATCACATCGGGTAGCTGCCGAGCCACTTTACCATCGGCAGCGTCTTTTGAAGCTCGGCGACGGCGGTGCGCACGTTGTCGTCCTCCCAATGCCCCTCGAAATCGACGAAGAAATAATAGCTCCACGCCTTTGTTTTGCTCGGGCGCGATTCGATTCGCGTGAGGTTTATGTTCATTCTGTTGAACGGCAAAAGCATATCGTAGAGTGCGCCGGGGCGGTCGTTTACCGAAAGCACGAGGCTTGTCTTGTACTTTACGTCGGGCGATTTCTGCGCGGAATTTTTGCCGATTACAAGGAAGCGCGTCTGGTTGTTCTTTTTGTCCTGAACGCCGTGGTCGAGCACGGGCACGCCGTAGTAGTCGGCGGCTATCGCGCTGCCGATTGCGGCGATTTCGGGGTTGTCGCGCGCCATCTTCACCGCAACGGTCGTGCTTTCAACGTACTCGATTTCGACGTTTTCTAGGTTGCGTCTGAGCCATTCGCGGCACTGTCCTATCGCCTGATCTTTCGAGCATACCTTGCGGATTTCCTCGAGCGAGCCGCGCGAGATTAGGCAGTGTTCAATCGGCATATAAATCTGCCCGACGATGAAAAGCGAGCTGTCGCGCAGCATGTCCATCGAGTGGAAGACAGCGCCTTCCGTGGAGTTTTCAATCGGGATTACCCCGTAGTCGGCGTCGCCGTTTTCGACCGCCGCGAACACGTCCGGAATGGACGGCATCGGGCGGTAGTCGACGCTCGAGCCGAAATTTTTAATCGCCGCCTGCTGCGTGAAAGTGGCTTTCGGTCCGAGGTAGGCAACCATCAGCTTTTTTTCCGCCGAAATGGAAGCCGAAATTATTTCGCGGTAGATTGCCCGCAACGCCGATTCGTTTATGCGCCCGCCGTTTTTTGCGAGCAGATTTTTGAACACGAGAACTTCGCGGCTCGGAACGTAGACTTCCTCGCCGGTTTGCGCCTTCACTCTCCCGATTTCCTTTGCGCACGATATGCGTGTTTCGAGCAAATCGAGAATTTTTGTGTCGATTGAATCTATTTCTTTTCTGAGAGCGTCTTTGTCCATCAAATTTCCTTTTGCGCCGAAGCGTCGCAGTCGTCGAAGGGTTCGTATTCCTCTTCGCTGCCCGATGTTTCCGCGCCGTCCGACGGGAAGGCGGCATCGCCGATTTTCGCGGAATTTTCGTCGGCTGCGGCTTCGTCCGTTGCGGTTTGCGGTTCGGACGGTTCGAGAGTCATTTGGCGTTGGTTGTGTTCCGCCGAATTTTCGTCAAGCCCGACATCCTTTGCCGTGGGCGCAGGCTGTTCGCCGGCGCGGCGTATCCATTCCGTGATTTGGTTCGGGCTGAGCACGTCGGAGGCGGGCAGTTCCTCGAGCGAGTTCACGCCGACGAAATCCAGAAAGTTGCGAGTAGTCGAAAACTGCACGGGGCGACCGGGGAGATCCGCCCTGCCGCTGATAAACACAAGCTCCTTTTCGGTGAGGCGCGAAATGGCCCCGTCGGCATTTACCCCGCGAATCGCCTCTATTTCGGCGCGGGTTACGGGCTGTCGGTACGCGATGATTGCGAGCGTTTCGAGAGCCGCGCGCGTAAGGCGTTGCGGGCGCGGGTCGTTGCGCAACAGCCTGACCCATTCGGCGTAGTCTTTCGAAATGGCAAGCTTGAACCCCGACGAGCTTTGAAGAAGCCTGCATACGTCGCCGCTTTCCTCAAGCTCGGCGGCTATCTCCTCCATCGCCTCGCGGATTTGCGTTGCGGTAAGGAGCGTCGGCACCTGCGCCATAATGTCTTCGATTTCAGTCTGGGCGTCGTCGGAGTCGTCCGATTTTCCGCCGTCGTAAGTCGGCGGCGTTTGCGGCGCGTCGGCATCTTCGGCGGCGCGTTTTGCGGCGGCTTTTTTCAGGTTTTCCTGCTCCGTATGGTAGCGCGTTATAACCGCCTGAATGTCTTTGATAGACAGGGCATCGCTTGTTGAAAACAGCAGCGCACGCAAAATCTTTTTTAAATTGAAAGCCATTTTGAAAAATTCTCGCAACAAACAATGAACATTTTTTCCGCACTGACAACAAAAAAGCGAAACGCGCCGCCGCACACCCTACCCCGACTGTTTCGCCGCCGCCGCTTTTTTTCAAACTTTTATTGACGATTGAACGCTTCGGTGATTTTATCGAACGCAATTTTACAACAAACCAAAAAACAAGACGTAATTATGCCAGAATATAGATCAAAGAAAAGTTTCAACGGTAGAAATATGGCGGGCGCACGCGCACTTTGGCGCGCCACGGGCGTTAAGGAAGAGGACTTCGGCAAACCCGTCATCGCCGTGGTAAATTCGTTCACGCAGTTTGTCCCCGGTCACGTGCACCTCGACAAAGTGGGCAAATACGTCTGCGAACAGGTCGCAAAGGCGGGCGGTATTGCGCGCGAATTCAACACAATCGCAATCGACGACGGCATCGCAATGGGACACGAGGGTATGCTCTACTCGCTTCCCTCGCGCGAGCTCATCGCCGACAGCGTTGAATATATGTGCACGGCGCACTGTGCCGACGCGATGATATGCATTTCAAACTGCGACAAAATCACCCCCGGGATGATGATGGCTGCCATGCGTATGAACATCCCCGCGATTTTCGTATCGGGAGGTCCGATGGAAGCGGGCGAAGCAAGGCTTTCGAACGGCGAGGAGCGCAAGCTCGACCTCATCGACGCGATGATTGCCGGCGCAAACCCCAATGTCTCGGATGCAGACAGCGAACTGATGGAGCGCAACGCGTGCCCGACCTGCGGCTCGTGCTCGGGTATGTTTACGGCAAACTCGATGAACTGCCTGATGGAGGCAATCGGTCTCGCCCTCCCGGGGAACGGTACGATTGTGGCAACGCACAAGGCGCGGAAGGCACTCTTTTCGAAAGCGTCCAAGCGCATAGTGGAAATGGCGAAAGCCTATTACGAAAACGGCGACGAGTCGGTTCTGCCGCGCTCGATTGCAAAGCGCAATTCATTCCTGAACGCAATGAAGCTCGACATCGCAATGGGCGGCAGCACGAACACGGTTCTGCACCTGCTTGCAATCGCCCGCGAAGGCGAAGTAGACTTCTCGATGGCGGACATCGACCAGCTCTCCCGCGTAACCCCCTGCATATGTAAAGTAGCACCCAGCACCCAGAAAGTGCACGTTCAAGACGTGCACCGCGCGGGCGGCATTATGGCGATTATGGGCGAACTGGCGCGCGCGGGGCTCGTCGACCTCCGCGCAAAGACCGTCTACGGCAAAACGATGGGCGCGGCAATCAAAGCCAACGACATTATGTCGCCCTCGTGCACTTCGACGGCGAAAAGGCTCTACCGCGCAGCCCCCGCAGGCAAGTACAGCATCAGGGCTTGGTCGCAGGACACATACTACGATTCGCTCGACACCGACCGCGCAAACGGCGCAATCCACTCCGTCGAACACGCTTTCAGCAAGGACGGCGGCTTGGCGGTTCTCAAGGGCAATATCGCAAAAGACGGCTGCATAGTCAAAACGGCGGGTGTTGACGAATCTATTCTCAAATTCAAGGGAACCGCAAAAGTCTACGATTCCGAACAGGAGGCAAGCTTGGCAATCCGCGGCGGCAAAGTCGCCCCCGGAGACGTTGTCGTCATTCTTTATGAAGGCCCGCGCGGAGGTCCCGGCATGCAGGAAATGCTCTACCCCACAAGCCACCTCAAAAGTATGGGGTTGGGCAAGGTCTGCGCGCTGCTTACCGACGGCAGATTTTCGGGCGGTACAAGCGGTCTTTCAATCGGACACGCATCGCCTGAGGCTGCGGACGGCGGCGACATCGCGCTTGTCGAAGACGGCGATATGATAGACATCAACATTCCCGAACGCACGATTTCGCTCGAAATTTCGGAAGCCGAAATGGACGCGCGCCGCGAAAAAATGAAGGCAAAAGGCGATATGGCGTACAAGCCCAATCGCGACAGAAAGGTTTCGAAGGCGTTGCAGTCGTACGCAAAGTCGGTTTCGTCGGCTGCGGACGGCGCAGTCAGAAGGATATAATATGAAGAGTATGACGGGCTTCGGGCGCGCAGTCAAACAGTGCGCCGACTTCGACATAACAATCGACATAACCTCGGTGAACAAGAAGGGGTTCGAGCTTTCCGTGTCCCTTCCCCGCGAGTGGATGCCGATGGAAAGGCTCGTTTCGCAGGCGTTGAAAAAGACCGTCGCAAGGGGGAAAATCTCGTTTGCGGCGCGTATCGAAAGGAAGGGCGGCAAGTCCGCGCTTTCGTTCGACGACCCCGCCGTTCTCGATACTCTCGACGCTCTGAAGCGCGCGTGCGACAAAATCGGCGCGCAGTTTTCGCCCACAACCGAGCTTCTGCTTAAAATAGCCGAACTTTCGTCCGAAAACTCCGCAGCGGCGGATTGGGAGGAAACGTGGGGCGAAATCGAACCCGCAGTTCTCGAAGCCGTCGAAAAGCTTGACGAAATGCGCAGGATCGAGGGCGCGGCACTAAAGCTCGATCTGACGGCGCGTCTTCAACTTATCTCCTCAATAGTCGCAAACGTGAAAGAACTCTCGTACGGAACGGCGCAAAAGTATAAGGAACTGCTTTTGCAAAGACTCGCCGCGATGAACCTCGAGCTCGACCCGAACGACGATCGCGTGCTAAAGGAAATTTGCATATTTGCCGACAAATGCGACATTTGCGAAGAAATCACGCGGCTGAAAAGCCACATCGCCCAATTCCTCTCGACGCTGAACGAAAACGACGCCGTCGGGCGGAAGATGGACTTTATCTGTCAGGAGATGGGGCGCGAAATCAACACGATAGCCAGCAAGGCAAACTCGCTCGAATTGACGAAAGCGGCAATCGAACTCAAGAACGAGCTTGAGAGAATCCGCGAACAAACGCAGAATGTGGAGTAATCGAGCGTAGAAATGCAAAAAAATTGCAAAATCCGCATTTTTTACTTTACAGATATCCCAAAACTTATTGAATGCGGAACTTTAAATTTCTTCAAAACGGAAATGCAAAAGACAAAAAAATCAATCGTAAAACGCTTCAAGATTACCGCTTCGGGTAAGGTTATGCGCAGAAGCCCCGGCAAACGCCACCTTCTGAGCGCCAAGACCATCAAGCAGAAGCGCGCTATGGGCCACGACAAGGAAGTAACCCCCGGGGTTGCAGCCAACGTCAAGAAGGCCATGCCCTTCGCGTAATCTAAAAGCACAACAAGAACTCGTCGAAAGGGTGAAGGCGACCCCCAGACAAATCAAAATATCAGGAGAAATAAAACATGCCCAAGGTAACAACTTCAGTAGCGTCCCGCAAACGCAGACAGCGCACATTGAAGGCGGCAAGAGGTTATTTCGGAAATAAATCCAGACTCTTCCGTTACGCAAAAGACGCCGTGCAACACGCCGGCAAATACGCATATCGCGACCGCCGCGTGCGTCGCCGCGAATTCCGCAGCCTCTGGATTACCCGCATCAATGCGGCGTGCCGTGCTGCTGGTCTCAAGTACAGCGTGTTTATGGCGGGTCTGAAGGCTCTCAATGTCGAACTCGACAGAAAGCAGCTCTCGGAACTGGCAATCAACGACGAAGCGGCATTCGCAGCCCTCGTAAAGAAGGTTGTCGATTCGATTAAGAAATAAGCTGCACAAGGATTTTTCGAAGAACTCCGGACAATGTGTTCGGAGTTTTTTTTGTGCCCAAATTTCCGAAAGTTGAACGGTTTACCAAATTTCCCCGTTTTAAGGCTTGCCTCGGGCGCGAACCGTCGCCATCATTTTAAAATGAAGTTTTTCAAGGTATTGCTTGCCGTTGCGACACTTGCACAAGCCGTTTCCGCCCGACCGTGGGACTATCCTCTATATCTCGACGCCGGCACACCCGCCGCTAAACGCGTTAAAGTCGAAATCGAAAACAGGACCGATACCGATTTCGAAGCCGAGCCGATTCGCATTTCGGCAAAAAAGCTCGGGCTTGTCGGCGAAAAGACAAGCGCAATAAGGGTTGTCCAAAAAAACGGCAGGGAACTGCTTTTCGCAATCTCGCCGCATACCGAAAGGTTTTCGGAAAAAACGCTTCTCGTAATCCCCGCAGACTGCGCGGCGAAAACAAAGTCCGAATTTTGGATTTATTACAAAAACCCGAACGCGCTCGAAGTGCCCGACTTTTACATCGAGCCGTCCGCAAGCGAAAATTTCGAATCTGACGGCGGCGGGGAAAACCGCTGGACATACCTTAACAAGCCGAACAAAACGTCAACGGGAATATCCGCAAAATACGCAAAAAGCGGCGCGCACTCGCTGCGCGTCGATGCGGGCGAAATTACGCACTACCCGCACAAAATGCCGCTTCCGTTCGACGGCAAACAGAATCGCGAAAAGCGCAAATTCCCGCGCGAGGGAAGTTTTTCGCCCAACGACACACTGAAGATTTCGGCATTCGTAAAGGCGGACAATATAGAAGCGGCAAAAGACGGTGGCGCGGGAATCGGCGTTGTCTATATGTTCGCGGACGGAAAATACAAAATAGAAAAATCCGAACTCATAGCGGGGCAAACCGACTGGAAAAAAATCTCGCTCACCACAAAAATTCCCGCCGAAGCAACTGCGGTATTCTTCACGACGGTCGCAAAAATCGGCGCGGGAGCGGCGTATTTCGACGACATAAAAGTCTCGAAAATACTTCCCGAAAACGGCTATTCCGTAAAGATATCGAAGCGCGAAACGCTCGAATTGGACAAAGACGATTCCGCCGAAAAATGGGAAACCGACGACAAAAATTTCAACCTGCGCGTAAAGACTTCGTTTTTCAACTTAGGCGAAAAACCGATGGGCAATGGGGTTGGAATAATCCCGATTAACATCGTTGCGCGCGGCAATTTCGAAACGTCGGGCTACAAAGTATACAAAAACGGGAGGGAAATTCCGCACGCGCTGCTCAACGGCGAAATGCTTGTTTTGCTCGACAAAATCGCGCCGAAGACAGAATCGGTCTACAATGTCTACATCGCCGAAAACAGGCGGAATATCGAGCCGAAAATTGCGGTATCG
The DNA here is from genome assembly GCA_949293415.1 of uncultured Verrucomicrobiota bacterium. GTDB lineage: Bacteria > Verrucomicrobiota > Verrucomicrobiia > Opitutales > Intestinicryptomonadaceae > Merdousia. Next base: position 110,293 of record CASFDK010000043.1, on the reverse strand, counting down.
AAACAGGCAAGTTATATTCTAAGCGACCTCGTTTCGGAAATCGAAAACGGCTGCGATGTCGCGGGGCTTGCAAAATTGGCGGCGTCAAGCGCAAACAAAATCGAAAACGCCGACTTTGCAAAGGGCTTCGACGGATGGAATTTCCTCTCGCACAAGGGCAGGGAAAACACGGGCGAAATTTCGCTCGTAGACGGCGGCATTTTCGGCGGCAAAGCCCTTTCGATAAAGTTCAACAAAGACATAGCCATTAAGAAAAGCGGGGAATTCAAATTCCCCGGGGGCGCATCGTCGGGAAAGCGCAAATACGCCCGACAAAAATTTCCCGACCACTGGTTCGGAGTCAGGCGCAAAATCGAAACCGAAGCGGGGCGCAAGTACATAAATATCGCGTGGGTGAAGGGGCTTGAAGAATCCGTCCATCAGTCGATTCCGCGAATGACGGTTTTCAACGGAAGCATAAAATACGCCTGCGCGACAATAAAACCGACCTCCGAATGGAAAGTCAAAAGCTGCACCTATACGGCAAAAGACGGCGACGATGTTTGGGTTGACGCACTCTGCTCGCGCAAAGGCGACATCCTAATCGACGGACTTTTCGCCGCCGAATGCCTCGATGCCGCAAAATTCGAATACCAAGCCCGCGCCGACTTCGGAAAGCCGTACACGAGCGCGTGGAGCGTAAGCCCTATCGTCAAGGTATTCGACTTTTTCGCCCCGCCGACGGGAAGCAAAACTCCCGCAATTTCGCTCGCAAAAAACGAATGCGAAAACCTGCAACTTGCCGTCCGCTCGAATATGCCGCGCCGCAAACTCGAAATATCGGCGGCAGCTCCCGTGCTCGTCGGAGGCGGCGCGACGCTCGAAGCTCCCACCGTCTCCGTCGCGCGGAATGTCGTGTGCGATGCGCCGAGCCGCTACCAAATATTCAACGGCGTAAAATTCAACGAACGCTGCGTTCCGCAAAATTCGATTATACAGCTTTATCCGGACCCGCTCGTACGGCAGAATTTCGTCGAACTTTCGCCGTACAAAACCGAATCGGTATGGCTGAAATTCCGCGCTGACGAAAACGCGGCGGCGGGCGAATACGCGGGGAAAGTGGAGTTCAAAGACGGCGGCAAAACCGTCCTCACCGTGCCCTACCGAGTGAAAGTGCGCAACTTTGCAATCCCGAAATCCGCGAGCCTCGGGGCGATATTCGACTCGCGCGGCAACGGCTTCAACGGCGGCTGGCGGCAGCCGAAGAAAATCGCGGGCATAACAAGCAAATTCTACGATATCACGCGGTTGCAGGAGTTTATGTCGCAATACAGGATTTCGATAAACAATCCGCCGCGAATCAAATTCTTCACAAAAGACGGTAAACTGACCGCCGATTTTTCGGACTTCGACAAGTTTTGCGAAAACGCCTTCGGCAGGCTCGGCACGCGCCTGATGTACCTGCCGAACCCGGCGGGCGGCTTCGGTTTCGCCAATCCGATAAACAGGATAAAACGCGACGACCCCGACGCAAAACCCATTGCCCCTTACGACGGCGAATACCCCTACGCCGAAGCCGACAAAAAAATCCTGCGCCCCGAATTTGTCGCCGAACTGCAGGCACGGACAAAGCTTCTCTATAGACATCTCGACGAAAAGGGATGGCGCGACCGCTTCCTGTGGTACGTCTGCGACGAGCCGCACTGCGATGTCGACGGAATCGCCGAAATGACAAAAGCCTACTGCGCGGCGGTCAAAGCGGTCGAGCCGAAGGCGCGCTTGTATTCGAGCACTTGGGCGTATATCCCGATGCTCGCGGGCGCGATAAACGTCTGGGGCATCGATATGTCGTCCGACAGAACGCCCGCCGACATTGAAAAAATCGAAAAGCGCGGCGAAGAAAAAGCATTCACGACCGACGGCAACTATTGCATCAACACCCCCTACTGCGCGCAGGAACGGCTGATTCCGCTCTACTGTTTCGCGGGCGGATTTATCGCGCACGAATACTGGGGCGTGGACTGGTACACGCGCAATCCGTTCAAGTGGGGCTTTCACTACGACAGAATAAGCGCGCCCTCGCCGACCGTGCGCAACCGCACACGATACCCCAACGGCGACGGATACTTTTTGTACTCGGGCGAAATTATCGGGCGCAACGAAATCTTCCCGTCGGTAAGGCTCGAGTCCGTCCGTGACGGGCAGGAAGACTACGAATATTTCAAGATTCTCGAAAATCTCGCACAAAAGACGGGCGACGCTTCGGCGAAAAAAACGCTCGAAAAAGTGAAGTCTTTTGCGGTCTACCCCAACGCGCGCGGCACGCGCTCGGCGGAGCTTCTGCCGAACCCCGAAAGGCTCGAAAGCCTGCGCCGCGAAGTGGCGGAGCAAATCGAAAGACTGTCGGCAAAAAACTCCCGCAAGTAGTTTCGAATACAGAAGGCAAAACATCCGTTCCGCAAGCCCGAGAAACACTCGGGCTTTGCGGTTTTTCGGACACTCAAAAAATGCTTGCCAAATCCGCGCGTTGAAATTGAATTTACGCCTTATTTGCAAGCATCCGCGCCGAATTTTCAGACGGCGCAAAAACGTCAATTTATGGAAAACAAAATCAACGAAATTTTGGCGAAGGCGAAATCGTCGCTGCCCGCCGCAAAAACGAAAACGGAAGTCGCAAACATAAGCGCGGCAATCACGGGTCCCAACGGCGAACTCACCGCCCTGATGAAGCTAATTCCCACCCTCGACAAGGCGCAACGCCCCGCTACAGGCAAGCTCATCAACGCCGCAAAACAACAGATTGAACCGCTCGTCGCCGAAGCCTACGCGCGCATCGAAAGCGGAGAAATGGTCGCCGCCCTCGGAGAAATGCCCGACATCTCGCTTCCGAACGTCGACACTCCACGCGGGACAATCCACCCCCTCACCCTTACAATCCGCCGCATTTGCGACATCTTCAAACGCGCGGGCTTCACTGTCGCCGAAGCTACCAACCTCGAGACCGAATGGTTCTGCTTCGACGCGCTCAACACCCCCGCCGACCACCCCGCCCGCGACGCGCAGGACACGCTTTTTATGCCGCGCAACACCGTTGCTCCGAACGTGCCCAAGCACGCCGACGAGCTGTACCTTCTGCGCAGCCACACATCTTCGGTGCAAATCCGAGCAATGCTCAAGGAGGGCGCGCCGATTAAGATTCTCGCCCCCGGACGCGCATTCCGCCGCGACACCGTTGACGCAACCCACTCGGCGAACTTCCACCAAATAGAGGGTCTCTACGTAGACAGGAACGTGAAGCTTACCGACCTCAAGGCGGCTCTCGACTACCTTTTCAAGAACCTCTTCGGCTCGTCGGCGAAAACGCGTCTTCGCCCGAGCTTCTTCCCGTTCACCGAACCGAGCTTCGAAGTAGACTTTATGAGTGCCGACCTCGGCAAGCTCAGCAACCGTTGGATTGAAATTCTCGGCTGCGGCATGGTAGACCCCAACGTGCTCGCAAACGTCGGTCTCGACCCCGAAGTATACAGCGGCTACGCATTCGGTCTGGGCGTGGAGCGCATAGCAATGCTCGTGCACTCAATCGACGACATCCGCCACTTCTACGCCAACGATGTCAGATTCCTCAGACAGTTCCCGTCAAGATAAACCCGTGAAATTTTTTGAAAAATGAAAGTCAGTTTGCAATGGTTGAATAAGTACGTCGATCTTTCGGACATCCCGACGGAAGCAATAGCCGAAGCCCTGCCGATGCTGGGCTTGGAAGTCGAAAGCGTCGAAACGACGGGGCTGAAAAAGCTCGAACACGTTGTCGTGGGCGAAATCCTCAGCCGCGACCCGCACCCGAACGCCGACAAACTCGGCGTTTGCATGGTGAAAATCGCGCCAGACAAAGATCCCGTCCAGATAGTCTGCGGCGCGAAGAACTACAAAGTGGGCGACCGCGTGCCCGTTGCGCTCGCAGGCGCGAAACTACCCACGCCCGAAGGCGGAATTTTCGAAATAAAAGTATCGCAGCTGCGCGGCGTAACGAGCAACGGCATGATGTGCTCGGCGCGCGAACTCGGGCTTGGCTGCGACCACAGCGGGCTTCTGATTCTCGAAATGCGCCCCGAAGTGGGCACTCCCATCAACGACGTTTTCACGGAGTCCGACACGGTTTTCGAAATCGAACTTACGGCGAACCGCGGCGACTGCCTCAGCCACATAGGCGTGGCGCGCGAGCTTGCGGCGAAATTCGGCAAAAAGCTCAGGAAGCCCGAACTCAAATACCTTCCCGAATATTCCGACAAGCCCGACGGCGTGCTGCTCGAATCGGTCGAATTGCAGACGAAAAATTGCCCGCTCTACACGGCGGTCTCGATTAAGGGTGTGAAAATCGCGCCCAGCCCCGAATGGATGCGCCGCGACCTCGAAGCAGTCGGTCTGCGCTCGATTAACAACGTAGTCGACGTAACGAACTACGTTTTGATGGAATACGGGCAGCCCCTGCACTCGTTCGACGCGTCGCACATTCGCGGCAAGAAAATCGTCGTCCGTCAGGCAAACGACGGCGAGCAAATCCAGACCCTCGACGAAAAGAAATACACCCTCACCCCCGAAGCAACCCTCATTTGCGACGGCGAAGGCGCGGTTGCGCTGGCGGGCATAATGGGCGGTCTGAACTCGGAAGTCGAAGAGACGACAACCGACCTCGTTATCGAGTCGGCGTACTTCAACCCCGGAAACGTCCGCGCTACGAGCCGCAAATACGCAATCAACACCGACTCTTCGTACCGCTTCGCGCGCGACGTAGACCCTCAGTCGACCCTCGACGCGTCGCGCCGCGCGGTCGATTTGATTCTCGAAACGGCGGGCGGAACGGTCTCGGGCGCGACGTGCAAAATCGGAAAGGCTCCCCGCGGCGACCGCGACATCGAAATTTCGATGCAGTACATCGACGACAGGCTCGGCTTCGACGTATCGCAGGCGGATGTCAAAAAAGCATTCGAATCGCTCGGTTTTTCGGTTGTCGAAAACGGCTCGAATATGACGGTAAACGTACCGTCGTTCAGAAGCGAAGTCGACCGCCCGATTGACTTGGTGGAGGAATTTGTGCGCATCTACGGCACGGAGAAAATCCCCGAAACCGAAATCTCGGGCAAGGCGGGTCTGCGCGACGACGACCCCCTCTTCAAATACAACCGCAATGTCGCCGACTTCCTCGCGTCGCGCGGTTTCGACGAATGCCAGAACTACTCGCTCAAGGACAGCGCGAAAATGGCGAAGGTACACGAGTTCACCGACGCGCTCAAGCTCGCGAATCCGCTGACTTCCGATCAGGACTGCCTGAGGGCTTCGCTGCTCGACGGTCTGCTCGACGTAACACTGCTCAACATCTCCAATGGTAACGATTTTTACGGATTCTTCGAAAACGGAAAAATCTTCCGCGCCGACAACAAGGGCGAAGTTCTCGAACTCGCATCGACTGCGTTCGTAATCGCGCCCGACGCGAACAAACGCCACTGGAAGAAACGCCAAGCCCCCGACTTCTTCACGGCAAAGCAAACGGCGTTCGACATCCTCTCCATTCTCGGCGTCGACGCGTCGCGCCTGAACTTCGCGGCGGTGCATGAACCGCTCTGGCAGGACGGTTTCGTGGCAGCCTGCGGCTCGGAAAAGCGCGAGGGCTTCGTAATCAGATTCGGCGCAATCAACGCCGCGCATCTGCGCGAACACGGCATCGAGCGCGTCGTCTACGCGGGCGAAATTATGTTCAAGCCCGAAGTTGCGGCGCGCAAAAAGGGCGCGGAAAAGTTCAAGCCCTTCAGCCAGTTCCCCGCGGCTTCGCGCGATGTCGCCGTAATCGTGAAGGCGGACGAAAGCGCGGCGGCGGTCGCCTCCGAAATCAAAAAGATTGCCTCGCAAAAGCTCAAAAACGCGGGCTTCGAATTGGAATCGGCGGAACTTTTCGACACATACAGCGGCAAGGGTGTAGACGAGGGCTTCAAGAGCTTGGCGTTCGCGCTCTCATTCCGCTCGCCCGAAAAAACGCTTCAGACCGACGAAGTAAACAAGGTTTTCGAAGCCGTTTGCGCGGAGCTTGGCAAAAAACGCAAACTGAGAATCTAACTCGGGCGGCGCAATGGCGAAAAACAAAAACGAAGACGGCGAAATGACGTTTCTGGAGCATCTCGAGGAGATGCGCGGCGTCATTTTGAAGTCGTTGCTGGTGTTCGTAATTGCGCTCGTTGCAGTGGGAACGGGCTTTTCGTACTTCAATACGATTATGCTCTACCCGCTCAACACGGCAAAAAAGATAATCTCCGCAAGTTCGTTTTTGAGCGGCGCGGAGAAAAAGACGGAAGCCGAAAAAATCGGCCCCGTCTATCTCGTCGAAGAACAACCGAGCGCGGACGGCGCAAAAACCGAACGGAAACGCAGCGGGCCTTATTTCATTGTCGCCAAAGACAAAGATACGGTTCTGCTCGGCGATAAAAAAGACAACTGGTACGACTCCATAAAACTGCGTTCGATGTCTTTCGTAACGCCCATTCTGGTCTGGTTTTACGTCAGCTTTTTGGGGGCGTTCGGAATATCGCTTCCCGTGGTGCTCTACTTCGTCGTACAGTTCGTGGCACCGGGGCTTACACGCGAGGAAAAACGCCTGTTGCGCCCCGGTTTGTTCGCTGCGGTGATACTGTTCTGCGTCGGCGTTGCGTTCGCATTCTCGTTTATGCTGCCGATGGGTATCGCGTTTATGTCGAGTATGTCGGAGTCGATGCAGATGGAGATGTTCCCCGACGCGCAGTCGTACTACAGCATGGTGATGTTCCTGACGCTCGCTGTAGGCGTTGTGTTCGAAGTTCCGCTTATCGAAGTCATACTGATATATCTTGGGGTGCTGAACGTTGAATGGCTGAAGAAGAACAGGAGAATCGTCTTTATGGTCATCCTGATTTTCGCAACGGTCATCACTCCGCCCGACTTCATAACGCAGGTTTCGCTGACAATTCCCCTCTATTTGATGTACGAACTTGCGCTCAGAATCGGGAGCAGACTGCGCAACCGCAAACTTCGCCGCGAGGCGGAACTCGAAAAGCGCGAGGAGGAGCAGGACAAAAAAGACCGCGAAGAATACGCTAAAATCGTCGCCAAGGAACGAATCGCCGAAGAGGAGGCGGAAAAGGCGGAAAGCGAACTTTCCATAGACAAAACACGCTACGGCGAAGACGACACCGCCCTGCCCGACGACTACGACCCCAACAGCATCGACCCCGCCGAATACGGCTACAACTACGGCGAGGACGACGAAGAATTCAACGAGGAAGACTACGGTCTCGAGCCTTACGTGGACTACGGCAGACTCTCGCGCACGGCACCCGACTTCGGTCCGAACTGGGATTTGAACAGAGTAGACACCAGTTTTATGACCCCCGATTGGTCGCTCAATACCGGAAAAAGCGAGTCCGATACGCAACCGAACCCCAAATCGGACGATAAAAACAAGTGATGGATTTCCGCGCGACATTTTCCGCTCTGGCGACCGCCGCAATATGCACGGCGGCGTTTTTATGTCTTTGCGGATGTTCCGAACCGCCGAAAATCGAGCGCGGAAAATATCCGTTGCCTGAGGGCGCGGAGGTCGCGCAATGCGGTGTCGGCAACTACGGCGGAATTTTCGTTCTTGCCGCCGCGCAGGAGCCGAAGACATTCAACCCGCTCGTCGCATCCGACGCGTATTCGTCGCAGGCGATTTCGCTGATGCTTTCGCCGCTCGTAACCTACGACCCGATAAGGGAGGAGGTCGTGCCCGCGCTTGCGCAGTCGTGGGAGATTTCCGACGGCGGCAAAACCTACATATTCAAGCTCCGCGAGGGCGCGAAATTTTCGGACGGCGCGGACATCACCGCCGACGACGTAGTTTTCACATTCGAAACAATCTTCGCCCCCCAGCTCGACAAAGACGGCAAGCCCGTTATCGACAAAAACACAAGACGCCCGCTCCTGCGCTACCCGTCGCGCTACGCGGGGCAGTACACGATAGGCGGCGAGCCGATCAAGTTCCGCAAAATAGACAAATACAGAGTCGAATTCAGGACGAAAAAGGTCTACGCTCCGTTTCTCAACGACATCGGATTTGTCGAAATTCTGCCCAGACACAAGCTGCAAAAGGCGGTCGAAAACGGAACTTTTACACAGGCGTGGAGCACGCAGACGGCGATACACTCCCCCGCCGAAATGGTGTCGTCGGGGCCTTTTGTCCTGTTTTCCTACAAACCGGGGGAAAGGCTCGTGATGAGTCCAAACCCGCATTACTGGCGCGCCGACAAGGCGGGGCAACGCCTGCCGTATATCGATTTTCTGATTTACAAATTCGTCGCCGACGCAAACACTTCGACAATCCTGTTCGCCACGGGACAGTGCGACGCAGCCGCAATTGGCGCAAACGACTACGCTTGGGTCGCCCGCTACGCCAAAACGTACGGTTTCAAAATCTACGAACGCGGTCCCGACGCGAGTATATCGTTTCTCTGGTTCAATCAAAACGGCGGCAAAAACGAAAACGGCGCGCCCTACGTAAAACCCTACAAGTACAAGTGGTTTTCGAGCAAAAAATTCCGCCAAGCGGTGATGTGCGCAATAGACCGCGACGGTCTGATAAAAAGCGTGTGGTTTTCGAGGGCGCAAAAGCTCGATTCCATCATCAGCCCCGCAAACAGGAAGTGGCACAATCCCGATACGCGCAAATACGAATATTCGCCCGACAACGCCCGAAAAATGTTCATCGAAGACGGCTTCAAATACGACGATTCGGGCAGGCTCGCAGACCCGCAGGGCAACAGAGTCGAATTCGAACTCATAGTGGCGGACGGCTCGCAAAATTCGTCGGTAATCGCGACCACGTTTGTCGAAAATATGAAGGCGGTCGGCATAGAGGTGAAACTCAAATTTCTCGACTTCGGCACGATTGTCTCGAAAATCGACAACACTTTCGACTACGAAGCCGCGATGATGGGCTTTACGGGCGGCGGCGACCCATCGGGCGGCAAGGCAATCTACCGCTCCGACGGTTTCCTTCACGTCTGGAATCCGCGCCAGAAGTCGCCCGCGACCGACTGGGAACGCCGAATCGACGAAATTATGGACGCGCAGGAAATCGAGATGAACCCAGCCGCCCGCAGAAAGCTGGTTTTCGAAATGCAGAACATCCTTTCCGACGAACTTCCCCTGCTCTTTCTCGTAAGCCCAACAAGCTATTCGGGGATTTCCGAAAAATGGCGCAACGTGCGCATTCCGCCGCTCGGCTCGATAATCTGGAACATCGACGAACTTTGCCAGACAAAATGACGGCAATCATAAAATGCTAAAATTCATCATCAGAAGACTCCTTTCGCTTATCCCGCTAATGCTCGGGATAAGCCTTACCGTGTTTCTGCTGATGTATCTTGCCCCCGGAGATTTCCTGAGCGAAGCCCGAAGCTCGAAAGACATTTCGCCCGAAATCGTCAAGCAGGAGGAAATGCGGCTCGGGCTGGACAAGCCGTGGTATATCCAATACGGACGCTGGCTCAACGGCGTTTCGCCCGTCAAGACATCGCTGCTTTTGCCCGAAAACTCGCGCGCCGAAAGACCGCTTGTGTACATCGGCGCGCCCGACTTCGGCTTTTCGTGGAGCTATAAAATCCCCGTTGGCGAGTTAATCGGACAACGCCTTTTTCCCACGCTTTGGCTTGCGCTTGCAAGCGCATTTCTGACATACGCGGTCGCGATTCCGCTCGGAGTTTTGGCGGCGGTAAAGCGCGATTCGCTCTTCGACAAGCTTTCGGCGTTTTTGGCGTACGCGGCGTTGAGCGTGCCCTACTTTTTCCTTGCGCTGCTGGCTGTGCTGTTTGCCGCGACAACGGGAATTTTTCCGACGGGCGGACAGGTCTCGATTATGCACGATTTTATGTCGCCGCCGAGCAAGCTTGCCGACTACCTTAGCCACTTGTTCCTGCCTACCATCGTGCTTTCGGTCGGTGGCATAGCCTCGATAATGCGCGTAATGCGCGGCAATTTTCTAGACTATACCCGCGCGGAATTTGTCACCACGGCGCGCGCGAAGGGGCTTTCGGAAAACGCGATAATGTTCAGGCACGTTTTGCGAAACGCAATCAACCCGATTGTAACGTCGTTCGGCTTCGCGTTCGCTGGGCTGCTTTCGGGCGCGCTGCTTGTCGAAAACGTGATGAATTATCCGGGGTTGGGACAACTCATTTATTCGGCGATAGTAAAACAGGACCAATATGTGGTAATGGCTGGAGTGCTAATCGGCTGCGCAATGCTTGTTTGCGGACAGCTGCTTGCCGACGTTCTGCTTGCGATGACCGATCCGCGCATACGGCTCGACAACGAGAGAGTGCCCGCGGGCAAACTTGCGGTATTTTTGGCGGCGGCACTTGCGGTTGTCGTTTTGCTAACTTGGATATCCGAAACTTTCCCGCAGGCGTTCGGTATTTTAAAGTCTGCCGGCAAATGGTCGATGATCGGCGGCGCGGGGCTGCTTTGCGTCTTGCTTGCGGTCGGTCTCTGTTGGGCGGCGGCGTTTTTCCGCAGACATTTTCTTCCGCATATTTTGAAAAGTCCGCGCGGAATCGCGGCGTTCTCGGTGCTCGTTTTGATGTACTCGGCGGCGGTCTTTGCGCCGTTCATCGCGCCGTACGAACCGACGCGCCAGTGCCTCGACAAATCGTTCCACCCGCCGACGGGTTTCTTTTTCAAAGACGGTTCGCTCTGCGCAAAAGTCTATCGAAACGCCGACCCGAGCATAGCCAAATACGAGGCGGTCGAAGGCGAAGGCGTGCGCGTGAAATTCTTTGCGCATTCGCCCGACAACGCATACAAAATCTTCGGCGTAATTCCGTGCGACATCAAACTTTTCGCCGCGGAGTCGACACAGGCAGACGCCCGCATTTTCCTGCTCGGCTCGGATTCCACGGGGCGCGACGTATTCTCGCGTCTGCTCTACGGCGCGCGGATTTCGCTAAGTATCGGGTTTATCGGAATCGCGATAACGATGGTCATCGGCTTTGTGGTCGGCGGACTTTCGGGCTATTTCGGCGGAACTTTCGACTTCCTTGCGATGCGCTTTGTCGAATTTCTGATGGCGGTGCCGGGGCTTTATTTGCTGCTTGCAATGCGCTCCGCCCTTGCTCCGCACTTCGACAGCGCGCAGATGTACATAATGATTGTCGTGATTCTTTCGTTCATCGGCTGGGCTTCGACCGCGCGTGTAATACGCGGAATGGCGTTGTCGCTTTCGAAAGCCCAATATGTGCAGGCGGCAAAGGCGATGGGCGAATCGCCGCTTAAAATAATCGTCAAACACTTCCTGCCGAACGTACTGAGCTATCTGATTGTCGGCGCAACGCTTTCAATTCCCGCATACGTCTTGGGCGAGGCGGCGTTATCGTTCCTCGGGCTGGGAATACAGGAGCCGTCCGCCTCGTGGGGCTTGATGCTCGCGCAGGCGCAAAACGACACGAAAGTGCTGATGCTCGGTTTCTGGTGGATGCTCGCCCCCGGCGGCGCAATTTTTGCGACGGTGCTGACTTTCAATATGCTCGGAGACATCCTGCGCGACATAGCCGACCCGAAAAAGGATAAATGAAAAAAACCGCCGCAACAATTCTGACCGCGCTTGCAATTATCGCCTCCGCCGTCCGCGCCGATGAAATCCGCCCCGATTTCGCAATACGCACCTGCGCACCGAAGCCGTTTTTCGAAAAGGTCTCGCGACTGTTAAGGAAAATCTATCCCGACCCGAAACTCGAAATGCAGGCGGCGTTTGCGCTCATGCCGCTCGGCTATCCCGAATTTAACGGGGTCTCGCGCAGTGCGAACACGATAGTCTGCGGTTTCGACACCGATACGGAAAACCCCGTCTGGGTGGTCGGCGCGAAAATCGACGGCGACTCGCGGACGGCGGCGTTTCTGAAATCGGCGAAATTGCCCGCATACAAGCGCGACGCGTTCACCTATCTGCCGGTAAATTTCGGCGAAAAAGACCCGTCGTCCTATATCGACCGCGCCCACGCGCTCCTTCCGAAAAAGAGCGGCGCTGCGTTCGAAGCCGATATTTGCGCCGAAGCGTTCGACCGGCTTACGCAGGGCAAATGCGCCGACTGGGTGCGGGATATCGAAAACGTCTTTCTGCGAATCGACGAAGACGGCGACTGCCTGCTTGTCCGCGCGACGCTTCTGCTCAAAAAGAATTCTCCCGCCTACGGTCGGGTCAACAAAGTGCGCCGCCTGAAGAACGCTCCCGAGGCGCAATTCCTGCCGCAGGACGCGGAGCTTTCCGTCATCTCGAAAATGAAAAACGGTTTCGACGGACGCGAAATCCCCGCAATCGGAAACGCGCTGCCCGCGGACGTTGCGGCAAAATACGGCGAACTATTGAAACACAGCAGCCAAGCCTACGCCGCCGCAATCAAATTCGGCAACGCCCCGAAACTGCTGAGCGTTCGCAAAACAGATGTTTCCGACTTTGAAATCGCGTCCGCCGACGGATTTTCGGCGGGGGTCAAAAACGGTTTTTGCGCACTTTCCAACGACGACGAAATGCTCGCCCGCTGTCTTTCCGAAATCGCGTCCGCCGACCCGGATGCCAACTTCCCCCTGCGCCGATACGCCGAAGACGATTCCGACCTAATCATCGTGCTAAACAACGCCGCAATGCTCAAAACCGTCCTTTCGAAAATCGGGCGCGAACTGCGCGACGACGCAAAAATAAACTACAGCGTAATATCCGCCGACATCGCCCTCGGGAAAATCGACATCACGGTGCGCGCCGATTTGGATTCTCTCAACCACTATTGCGACTTTTACAGGATGCTCGAAAAATGCCGACTCAACAACAGGTAGCCACAGTCAGACTCTTCCGCGGAATCGACCGCGAGCTGTCGTACCTCGTGCCCGACGGAATGTCGTTAGAGACGGGCTCGATGGTGCGCGTTCCGCTTCGCGGCGGCGCGGCACAGGGCATAATTACGGGCACGCTCCCCCTTTCGGACTTCAAAAGCGACGGTTTCAGGCTAAAAAAAATATCCGAAAAAGTGCAGGACGAACCCGTTCTAACCCCCGCCCTGCTCAAGCTCGCCGAATGGATGCGCGACTACTACGGCTGCGGAGTCCAGACCGTCTTCGAAACGATGATTCCCGCCGTAGTGCGCGCGGGAAAATCCGCCCTCGAGGCGTTGGAGGTTCTCCCGAAAGACCTGCCCGACGCGGACGCGCTCGAAAAACTGCGCCGCCGCGCCCACCAACAGGCGGCGGTTTGCGAATATTTTGCCGCCGACAAAGAACCCGTCCTGAAATCCGCGCTGACAAAGCTTGCGGGAGTCTCTCCGCAGGCGATCGACGCGCTCGTAAAAAAAGGCGTGCTCGAGGTGCGCAAGCGCGTGATACAGCGTTCGGCGTACGACGACGAATTTTCAAGCGCGGAGGCGGTGGCATCCGAGCCACCCAGGCTCAACGGCGAACAGCAGCAGGCTCTCGACGAAATTTTGGGCGATATGCATTCGGGCGAATTCAAAACGCGCCTGCTTTACGGCGTTACCGGTTCGGGCAAGACGGAAGTCTATATGCGGGCGATGAGGCAGGCTCTCGACGCGGGCGGATCGTGCATATTTCTCGTGCCCGAAATCGCCTTAACGCCGCAGACGGTCGGCAGGCTCAGAAGCAGACTCGGCGACTGCGAACTTGTCGTCTGGCACAGCAACCTCACCGACGGACAGCGGCTCGACGCTTGGCGTATGCTCGCCTCGGGGCGCGCACGCGTCGTAGTCGGGGCGCGGAGCTGCATCTTCGCGCCGCTTAAAAACGTCAGTTTGATTGTCGTGGACGAGGAGCACGACAGCGCGTACAAGCAGGACAAAAACCCGCGCTACAACGGCAGGGACGCCGCGGTGCTCCGCGCGAAAATCGAGGGCGGCGTTTGCGTGCTCGGCTCGGCGACTCCCTCGCTCGAAACGCTCTACAACGCAAAAAAAGGCAAGTACGGGCTTTCGCGCATCGTCCACAGAATCGACAACTGCAAGCTTCCGCTCGTGCACATAGCCGATATGAAGCGCGAAAAACCGGGGACGGTCGTCTCGCGCCTGCTTTTCGAAAAGCTCGCCGACAGGCTCGACAAGGGCGAACAGACGATATTATTCCTTAATAGGCGAGGATATTCAAAAATATTCGAGTGCCCCGACTGCGGATACGTCGAGGAATGTCCGCACTGCTCTGTGAGCATGACGTGGCACAAGCGCGAAAACACGATAAAATGCCACATCTGCGGCTATACGGCAAAAGCCCCGTCGGTCTGCCGCAAATGCGGGTCGCCAAAGGCGAAGTGGCGTGGGCACGGCACTCAGAAACTTGAGGACATCATCGCCGCCGCGTTCCCGTCCGCCCGCGTCGGCAGGATGGACAGGGACGCTATGAAACGCCGAGACAACTACCGCAAGGTTCTCGGCGATTTCAGAACGGGCAAGCTCGACATCCTCATCGGCACGCAGATGATTGCAAAGGGGCTCGACTTTCCGCGCGTTACGCTAGTGGGGATTATCGACGCCGATATAGGGCTGAATATGCCCGACTTCCGCGCGGGCGAAAAAACATACCAGCTTGTAGTGCAGGTTGCGGGACGCGCGGGGCGCGGCGGCGGAGAGGGCGAAGTGATAATCCAGACTATGCAGCCCGAAGCCGCACCCATACAATACGCAAAGCGCGACGATATGCAGTCGTTTCTGGAGGAGGAATTGGCAAACCGCGAGGAATACTCGTATCCGCCTACAATGCGGCTCATCCGCCACATTTTCCGCTCGCGCAACGAAACAAAGCTCGAGTTTTACGCCGAGGAATGGGCGAAACGCGCCGTCGAACGCTTCGGAGACATCTGCCAAATCAGGGGTCCCGCCCCCGCCCCGCTCGAACGCAGCGAAGACTTCTACCGCTGGCATATCTGGTATTTTTGCAAAAACGTGAAGACGGTCGTCGCCGAGATAGAATCGCTCAAGAACGGGTTCAAATTCGACGCGGAAGTAGAGGACATTCTCGACGTCGATCCGATGTCGCTTATGTGATTTCGGAACGCAAAAAACGTCAGTTTTAACAAATTTATGTTTGCGTTTCCGCCTCCGAAACGGCGATAATACAGAAAATGAGATTTCTTCACAGAATTTTAAAACTCGCGGCAAAAGAGCCGTTCGGCTGCCTCTGTTCGCTCGCGCTTTCCGCCGCAGTAATCGGCGCGTTCGCAGCGGCGTTCGCCTACGTCATTTTTTCGATTTGGGCGGTCTCGCTCGTCAAAAACAACATCGAAGACGCTACGGGCTTCAGGGTTTCTGCGCAGAACATAGCCGTGAATCTCTTCACGGGAAAATGCGTAATCGACGATATGCACATCGTAAATCCGTCGGTATACGATATGCGCGAAATCGCGAAAAAAAATGTCGACACATCGCCGTTGTTTCTGCTCGCGCGGAAGGTGGAAATGCAGCTTTCCCCGCTCGATTTGATAAAGGGAGACTTTACCCTGTCGTCGCTCTCCGCCGAAATCACCGAACTAAACTGCATCCGCCTAAACAACTCGACGAGCAATCTGCCCGAATTTCTGGCGAATGTACTAAAATGCATCAGGGTGCGCGATGAGTTCGGCAACCCCGTGCTCGGGCATTTCGGTCTGAAAATAAAAAACGCCAAGTATACCGATTTTTCCGCAACAAAAGATACGATATCGTGGAAAATGCGGATGAACTTCGAATATAAGCGCGACAATTTGTCCGATTTCACGAAGTCGCTTCGGGAAATCAAGGAGGCGTTCGAAAAGGTGAATGCGCCGTTTATCTCGAACAGTCTGAACTCACTGTCAAACGAAATTTTGTAATGAATATCGCCATTCTTGCGAGCGGAAGAGGCTCGAACGCCGCCGCGATTTTCGCGCGGGCAAAACAGGGTCTGATTCCTAACGCCGATTTCACCGTCTTGATAAGCGATATTCCGAACGCGCCCGCGCTCGATGTCGCGCGAAAATATTCGGTCGAAGCCGGGTACGTAGACCCGCAAAGGGTAGGATCGCGCTTCAACCCCGACGGAGCGCGGGCGTATATCGACGAATTGAAATCGCGCAAGACCGAGCTTGTCGTTCTCGCGGGATTTATGCGCATACTTCCGCCCGAATTTGTGGCGGCTTTCGAAAACCGCATAATCAATCTGCACCCTAGCCTGCTTCCGTCATTCAAAGGCAGGGACGCAATCAAACAGGCGTACGACTTCGGCGCGAAACTCTGCGGATGTACCGTGCACTTTGTGGACAACACGCTCGACGGCGGTAAAATCATCGCCCAAAAGGCGGTTGAAATAAAGCCGCAATATACGCTTGAAGAGCTTGAATGCCAAGTCCACAAAGCCGAACACACCCTTCTCCCGCAGGTTGTGGCGGACATCGCTTCGGGGAAAATCGCAATAGGCAAATAAATGTCGCTTGAAATAAAAGAGTACGTCGGGAAAGGTTTAAGCCTTTTCAAAACGCTCAACCGCGCCGAATTTTACGCCGAAATAACTTCGGCGCGGGACGCGCTCGAGGCGTTTTCATACGCCGAAAAACGCGGATTGAAGCCGTTTGTGCTCGGCGGCGGCTCGAACGTATTTTTCAAAAATTTGAATATAAAATCGTTCATACTCAAAAATGCGTTGCCGAAAAAAATAGAACCGCTCGGCGGCGACAGATTCAAAGTTTCTTCGTCAGTCAGAATGATGGAATTGCTTAAGTTCGCATATTCGGAAAGCCGTTCGGCGTGCTATTATCTGGCGAGCGCGCCTTGCGAAGTGGGCGGAGCCATCGCGATGAATGCGGGAACGGGCCCGCGCGAGAGCAAGGCTGTTTTCGACTTTCTTGAATCGGTGGAATATGTATCGGACGGTTCGGTCGTCGAAAAGCCCGCTGCGGAAATTCGGCATTCGCACAGATACACCGAACTTTCGGAAAACGCCTTCATCGTTTCTGCCGTATTCAAACTTCCCAAGACAAACTTCGATCGCGACCCGATTAAGGCGCGTCTCGACTGGGCGCGGGAGAATCAGGATTTGTCCGTGCCCAACTGCGGTTCGCTCTGCAATAAGTACAATGCGGGACTGATGAAACTAACGCGCGCCCTCTTCCGTCCGTTCCCAGCGGGAATGAGCCGAAAGAAACTGAATTGGACATACAATAAAGCCGATAACCCGATATACCTGCGTGCGTTCCTGTTTACGCTGAAATTTCTGCACAAACTCTTCCGAAAGGAACTGAAGTTCGAAATCAAAATAGTTTCCTGATACGAATACGAAAGACGCGCCGAACGGCGCGTTTTTTTTTGGCGGGCTATTTTGTCGACTGCTTGTCGTATAGTTCTTTGTAATACGGACAACGTTCGTATAATTCGGCATGCGAGCCGAAGTCTACGATGTTGCCTTCCCTGAAAACTATAATGCGCTTTACATTACGTATCGTACTGAATCTGTGGGCTATTATGAACATAGTGCGTTCGTGCATAAGCTTGTCTATCGCCTTTTGAATGAACGCCTCGCTATTTACATCTAGCGCGGAGGTTGCTTCGTCGAGCACTATGAGCGACGGATTTTTCAGAAATACCCTCGCTATCGCGATACGCTGTTTCTGTCCGCCCGACAGCCTGTCGCCGCGTTCGCCGACGCGCGTTTGATAGCCGTTTTCAAGCTCTGTTATAAATTCGTGCGCAAACGCCGCGCGGGCGGCGGCGTAGACTTCCTCTTCGGTCGCATCGGGTTTCGCGAGGAGAATGTTGTTGTAGATTGTGTCGTTGAAAAGCACGGGATATTGCGGAACCGAACCGAGATTCTTTCTGAGGTCGAACAGACTCATATCCCTCAAATTTATGCCGTCGATTTTCACTTCGCCCGACGTCGGGTCGTAAAAACGCATCACGAGCTTTGCGAAAGTGCTCTTGCCCGCGCCCGATTCGCCGACGAGAGCGCAGCTCGTACCTGCGGGAATGGTAATGTTTACGTTGTGCAAAACGGTTTTGTCGGCATACGCAAAGTTCACGTTCGAGAACTCGATTTCGCCGCGCAACGCGTCAACCTTCACGGGATTTTCGGGTTCGGGCACGGTCGAAACATAGTCGAGAACTTCGTTGAGTCGGTCGAACGACGGCGTGATTTTAATGAAGTCGGTGCACATTCTTACGATGCGCTTGATGGGGTCGATTGTAAAATACAACGCCAAACCGATTGCCGCAAACGTCGAAAAGTCGATTTTCGCCTTGTACGCGTAGACAAAGGTTATCGAAACCATCGTCGCCGCCAAGACCTCCATCATCGGCTGCTGAAGAAGCTCGTACTTCGAAATCTTCAACACGAGTTTCTGAAAGCTTACGTTCATATCCCAAAAACGCTTCTTCTGCATTTCCTGAAGATTGAAAACGCGCACCTCGTGCGCCGCCGCAAGGTTCTCGTTGAAGTGCTGCGCGATTGCCCCGAGCGATTCCGCCGACATCCTCGCGCACCGCTTCAGATTGCGGCGCATTATCTGGACGGGCAGAATGCAAAACGGCACCGCCGCAATGAACACGAGCAGGAACACGATTTCGCCCTTCGTTACGCACATATAGGCAAGAAACGACAACGCGCCGATAACCTGCACGGGCTGGCGTATCATTTCGGAGGCGAAGGAAAGGAGGATTGTCTGGACGGCTTGCGTGTCGGTTGTAAGACGCACGAAAAGGTCGCCCGTAGTGTGCTTGTCGAAGAAGGAAAGCGGATAGTCCTGAACCTGCGAGAACAAGTCCTGCTTGATTCGGCGCAGGACATCGAGCGAAACATAGCTCATAAGGTAGCCGCTCAAATAGCCCGATATCGCGCGGATAATAAATACCATCGGGATGAGCATCGCAACGCCCAAGACATACCATAGACTGTAAACCGAACCGTCTTCGGGCATAAATATGCGCTTGAGAACCTTGTCGAAAATCACCGGCATACCGAAGCCGCTCGACGCGCCGAACGCCAACCCCGCCAGCAACGCCCCTACCAAATACCAAGCCTTGGGCTTAACATATTTTAAATAACGCGAATATCGCTTCATAATATTTATTAAACGGTTGCAAATGTCCGAAGTCCGCGGAATGCGAGATAATCAAAGCGCGGGAGTATGCGGTATTCGGACGGCGTTGACAACATTTTTTTTCGTCCGCACGCGTCTCCTATCCGATACATCGAACGGCTAAAAGTATCGCCCCGAAAAAGGGGCGGGGTAAACACCCCGCCCCTTTGCCGTCCAGCCCTACCATCCCATATAGCGGAAGGGATTGTCTCCGACAAGGATGTCGTCGATGTAGTCGGGCATATAGAGGTTGTCGGGTTTGCCGCGCGTGAGCTTCAACGTCCCCGTGATTCTGCCCGTCGAGACGGGTTGCTTTACCAAGACCGAAATTACATTGTCTTCGCCGAATTTTATCAGATTTTCGGGAATGTCGTACTTGCGGTCGATAAGCCAGCCCTTCCACGGGTCGCCGTCGTAGCCGCCGACCTTTACGCCGTTGAAGTATGTGTCGTCCTGCCCCACTATTCTTCCCATCTCGAGAACGGTTTTATCCTTGTTCCAATTCTTGGGAATGAACACGGTTTTGCGCACCCAGTACGGTTTTTTGAACGGATATACTGGGTTTCCGAATTCGTCGCAATTGTTGGGGAAGGAATAATCCAGCCATGCCGAGTCGTCGAATTTTTCGGATTCGGGATGTTTGCCGTTAAATTGCGACACCGCTGCGAAACGCCACGGGGTTTTCGAGAGCGAAATTTCCATTTGCGGAACATTGCCCGCCATCAGCACCGTATCGTACTTGAACTTCGCGCCGAGGTTTGCGGCAACCTGCGAGAGTGTGCGGTACATTCTCCACGCGGTGAAGCGCAAATAGGTTTTACCCGCCGTGTCGAGTTCGTCGGGCAGAAGCGAGAACATAATCGCCGAGCCTTTGCCCGAGCGGAACACCGCCATTGTTCCGCCGCAAGTGTCCCGTGTGTCGAAGACTTTTGCGGGGATATTTGCGCGCGTGCGAACGTCGCTCCACGACAAACCGCGCAGTTCGTCCCAATTCGGGATGTCGAGCACCTTGTTTGTCGTTCCGTCTTTTTGGGCTATGCCGAAGCGTTTCGCCGCGGGGTTGCGTTCGATGAGGACAAAGTTTGCGCCGCCGTCCATTGCAGCCTTAATAGCGTCGTCGGAAAGCTTCGAATCTTCGCCGACAAACACCAAGCCCGACTTCGGCAATTCCGTCGTTTCGACAAATTCGATGCCGAGCGATTCGAGCAGTTCCGCGCCGCGCTTTCCGCCGATATAATAGGTTTTCACGTCGTCCGCCGCCGGTTCGCGGTCGGAAAGGTTCGAGATTATGCGCGAAAGAACTGCGTCGGCGACGGGGTCGGATTCCGTTCTGCCGAGCAGATCAAGTCCGCAGAAGACCACCACGCCTTTGCCGATTTTGCGTTCCATAAGCGGCGAGTAAGCCAAGTCGAATTCGCATTCGAGAATCGGAGTCCATCCCGCCCTGTGCGGTTTTTCGAGAGACTGCGATGCCACGCTGCCCCTGTTGCCCCAGTGCCAACCGTAGAGCGGGCGTTTGTCGCCGATGATTTCGGTTGTTTTCGTTTCGGGAGCGAATGTACCCGCACCGCGCCAGTCGCGGAAGTCTTCGGGACCGAAGCCTGCGATAAACGGATGGTCTTGCATCGTCAAAACGGGGAACACTCTACGCGAGACGAACTTCGACGTTCTGAAGCCGCGCAACTGCTCGAGTATTTCCTCGGGCTGCGGGAGAATAAGAACACTGCCACCCTTTTCGGCAAATTCCACGATGTTTGCGGGAAGTTTTTTTGCGTACGCGTTTTCGCAGAGGATGAGAAGACCGCCGTCGCATTCGCCGTCCCACGGAACGGTCTGGATTCCGAGCGCGTTGAGCGCCTTCGAGGTCTTGCGCTGCGGGTCGAAAACTTTCACGGTTGTGCGCGGGAATTTTGTCTGCGGATATACCGCGAACGCGAACTTGTCAGCGTTTTCGATTCCGCCGACAGTGCCTTTGATTTCGATTTCGCCGAGTGTTTTTCCGTCCGCTTCGGGAATATCAAACGAGAACGGCGCGAATGCGGTTTCGCCGACGGGAACAACGCCTTCGAGCTTGCCCGAGGCGATTTGTTTTCCGTTCAATGTCGCCGTCCATTCGAGCGAATATTTGGCGTCGTCGCGCAGGTCGTTTGTTATGACCGCCGTTTTTTCAACTTTTTCGCCGCCGTAGAAATGGTGCGCCTTGTCGGTGAACGCTTCTGGCTTGCCGCCTATCCACGCGAGGGCGTGCTTTTGGTTTTCGATAAGCGCGCGACCCGACGCGTTTGGTTTTGCGCCGCCTTCAGCCATTCCGTAGAAAGCGCGCTTGGAGATTTTAGGCGGCTGCCAACCGAGTGCGCCGTGCTTGAACGGCAGATCCATCATACCGCGTTCGGGCACCCAACCGTACGCATCGCGCCACGGAACCATTCCGCCGGGGATGCCCCACGCGCGCCAACTGCGCCAAGTGTTTTTATTGAAGAGAGCCTGAAAGTCCGCCATATTGTCGGCGAAGCGGAATTCGTCGGCTTCGTTCATAGGCTTCCACTCTTTCTTTGCTTCAATATAGCCGTCGGAGACCATCTTGCGGTAGGCGTCGGATTCGTTTTTGTACGCCGCCGCGCCGAGATACGGGGCGACAAATTCCGTCAAAAGCGGTTCGGATGAGTACGATGAGTACGGGTTTCCTCTGTCGCGCACGAAATTGCCAAAGAACGGCGTTCCGAATTCGATTGCGCAGAACGGAACGTTGCCGTTTTTCGCCCAGTTCGAAAGCCACTCTTCGCGTTCCTGAAGCGGGACGAAATCGATGTAGTGGTTGATTGAGTGAAAGTCGCCCGTGGTGCACGAGTGGTGTCCCGAAACGGGACGGGTTTGGTCGAACATCTTCATCATGGCGACGAGCCTTTTACCCTGTGCGGGGTTACTGTAATTAAGCGTAGGCAAAAGGTCTTCAACCATTCTGTAGCGCAAGGAATTGCCCAAGTTCATCGGGTTTGCCGCCGCGTTGTTCGGATATGTGTTCGGTAGCGTCATAAACGCGATAACCGACGGGTTGTTACGGATTTCCTTCCACTGGCGGATGAATCTGCCCGTCCACTTCGTGCGCGCGTCGATATCATTCCAATTCCATTTGAAGTCGTCGCTGTCCGCGTTTGCGGGGTACAGAATCAAAATGCCCTTTTCGTCGGCAAGCTCCGCCCAGACTTTTCGCGACTGAATAGAAGTTGCCGAATGCTTCCACGGCCAAAGTTCGAACGCGTTGAAATTGCATTTCTTGAATGCGTCCAGCGAGTTCGAAATCGCCTGACGCACGCCGCCCGTATCGCCCTCGAAGAAGTTGTGCAACGGTATAAGGCGTACCCTCTTGCCGTTAAGCGAGAAGTGTTTGCCGTCTATCTTGAATTCCCTAAAGCCGAAGCGCGTCTTCGTCGTGTCGAGCGTTTTGCCGTTCTTTTTGAGCGAAATTTCGGCGAAATAAAGGTTGGGTTGGTTTACATCCCAAAGTTTGGGATTTTCCCATTTTTCGGAGAGTTTGACTTTCGATTCGCCTGCGAGTGCGAATTCGCGCGAAAAGCGTTTTGCAACTTCGCCGTTCGAGACGTCTACGATTTTTACGGAAACTTCGTAATCTCCGCTTTTGGCGTTCCTCAGTTCGACATCTAAGTCGAGGCGCATATGCTCCACGCTTGTCTTGATGAAAACATCGTTGATTTGCGCGCCTTTGGGTCGCGACAGCAGGAACACATCGCCGCTGATGCCGAGCATTCCCGAAAATGTCGGCTTTTTATCCTTCTTTTTCGGCGCGGGTTTGTCGTTGAGCAGTTGCGGCGGATAGAAATACGACCCCATTTGAAGCGCGATTGAAGCCGTTTTGCCCGCCGTGACAAATTTCGAAATATCGAGCTCCTCTGCGGGGTAAATGATGTTGCCCACTTCCCTGCCGTCCACGAACACGCGCGCGCCCGTCACAACGTTTTCTATTCGCAGAACTATCTCGCCATTCCACTGTTCGGGAATGTCTATATTGCGGCGAAGCCAGAAACGTTCGGCTTTTGTTTTCCAGCGGGGAGTGTTCTTTTGTTCGACAATCCCCGGCTTCGAGTTGCTCTTGAACGTGAATCCGGGAACGAGTATTTTGCCCCATTCTTCGGCGGGCGGCAACGCCTCGCCGAAAGTCGCCACGGGCGCGCATTCCCATACGCCGTTTAGTACGATTTGCGACCTCTTTGCAGTGATTTTCTCAACGGGCGAAGCCGATGGAGTAAGTTCCAGCCTCGAGTCCGCCGAATATGCCACCGCCGTTGCCGCGACGAGTATCTCCAGAATTTTTACAAGTTTCATCATATATTTTACCTTTTTAGGCCGCCGAATGGGCGGCTATATATATCACACAGTTGATGCAGACAAACTAACACCCCGAACTTTCTTGTAAAGTTCAAATAGCGTTTTTTTTGGTAAACAGTTTAATTTTTTGCAAACCGTTGACACAAAAAAACTCCGCACAATGCGGAGTTTGAATATTTAGTCTTTCGACGGAATGTATTACATCTTGCCCCAATGCTTGAGGAGCGTTTCGCCGATGACCGACGGGGTATCGGCAACCGCAATGCCGGCAGCCTTGAGGGCGTTGATTTTGTCTTCCGCGCCGCCCGATTTGCCCGAGACGATTGCGCCTGCGTGTCCCATTCTGCGACCCTTCGGAGCCGTACGGCCCGCGATGAACGCCGCAACGGGCTTCTTGCAGTTTGCCTTCAGCCATTCAGCCGCGATTTGTTCGCCGTTGCCGCCGATTTCGCCAATCATAACGATTGCGTCGGTCTGCGGGTCGTCGTTGAACATTTTTACCGCGTCGAGGTGGCTTGTGCCGTTGATGGGGTCGCCGCCGATACCGATAACCGTGCTCTGACCGTATCCGAGGCAGGTGAGCTGCCAAACGGCTTCGTAAGTAAGAGTACCCGAACGGCTTACTACGCCGACGTTACCGGGTTTGTGGATATAGCCCGGCATAATGCCGATTTTGCATTCTCCGGGGGTGATGATACCGGGGCAGTTCGGACCGATGAGACGCGAGACGCAGTCTTTCTGCATAAGGCGCGACTTTACGATAGCCATATCCTTTACCGGAATGCCTTCGGTGATGCAGATGATAAGCGGAATTTTCGCGTCGATAGCTTCGATGATTGCGTCGGCTGCGAACGGCGGCGGAACGTAAATAACGCACGCATTTGCGCCTTCCTTGCTTACGGATTCCGCAATCGTGTTGAAGACGGGGACTTTTTCGTCGAAAAGTTGACCGCCCTTGCCGGGGGTGACGCCCGCCACGATGTTTGTGCCGTATTCAATGCACTGGCGTGTGTGGAATGCGCCGGTGTTGCCTGTAATACCGCTTACGACGACTCTTGTATCTTTGTTTACGAGTACGCTCATTTTTATATCGAATTAAAGGTTATTTGTTTTCGTTTGCGACGATTTTTACAATCTTTTCCGCCGCGTCCGCAAGAGAGTCTGCCGTGGTAAGCTTGATGCCGCTTTCGGCGAGCATCTGCCTGCCCTTTTCGACGTTTGTGCCTTCGAGTCTAACGACGAGCGGGAGAGTCAAGCCGACGTTCTTGACCGCCGCGATAACGCCCGCAGCGATAACGTCGCACTTCATAATGCCGCCGAAGATGTTTACGAGTATACCCTTAACGTTCTTGTCCTTGAGGAGAATGTTGAACGCCTGCGTAATAGCCTCTTCGTTTGCGCCGCCGCCAACGTCGAGGAAGTTCGCGGGGTTGCCGCCGAAGAACTTGATGATGTCCATAGTCGACATAGCCAAGCCCGCGCCATTGACCATACACGCGATATTGCCGTCGAGTGCGATGTAGTTCAGACCGAACTTGCCCGCTTCGATTTCCTTGGGGTCTTCTTCGTGCGGGTCGCGGAGAGCTTCGACTTCGGGATGGCGGAAACGCGCGTTGTCGTCGAACGAAACCTTTGCGTCGAGGCACAGAAGCTTGCCGTCCTTAGTGAGAACGAGCGGGTTTACTTCCACCATCGAGCAGTCTTTCGACCAGAAAAGCTTGAACAAGCCTTTGATGACAGCCGACCACTGCTTCATCATTTCCTTCGCGCCGAAGCCGAGGAAGTAGCCGAGTTTGCGGACTTGGAAGGGTTGCAAACCGATGTCGGGGTCTACAAGCATCGTAAGGATTTGGTCGGGCGTTTCTTCCGCGACTTTTTCGATATCCATACCGCCCGCGAGCGAAGCGACGATCGCGATTTTGCTCGAAGCCCTGTCCATAAGGATGGAGAGGTAGTATTCCTTATCGATGTCTACAGCTTCTGCGAAGAAAAGCGTGGCTACCGTTCTGCCTTGCGGACCGGTCTGCTTGGTGATGAGGGTATTGCCGAGCATTTTCTTTGCTGTGTCGGCGGCTTCCGATTTGGCAACAAACTTGACGCCGCCCTTGAAACCGTCGGCGAAAACGCCCTTGCCGCGTCCGCCCGCGTGTATCTGCGACTTAACGACGATGTGGTCGCCAGGGAGCGACGCGATTGCCGCATCGAATTCGGCGGGCGACTTGACGGCAACGCCGTCCTGTACGGGAACGCCGAATTCCTTAAACAATGCTTTTGCTTGATATTCGTGAATATTCATTTTGTCTAATTTTGACTGTTTTAACCAAATGAAGTAAATAGGTTGTATTACAAAACGTAAAAAAAATAACAAAAAAAGGACGAAAAGCGTTTGTCCGAATTGCCTTTTTTGTTACCTTATTGTTCACCTGTGATACCCCATAGCGTCGCCTTTGCAAGTTTTTTTTAACTTTTTTTTCGGAAGTCGGCAAGCTCCTCAATCGTTTGACGTGTCAAACCGATAAAATAGCCGCACGTTTCGAGGTCTTTCGCGGATTGCATTTAAAATAAAGATTTATATGCGCACGACAAGTCTCCGTTTTGGCTACGCAACACCCCCCGCCCCATTTTCGGCTTGAAAATCAGGCGGCGGAGTGGTTTGCTTTTCGTCCAACAATTAAATCTATGTCGACGACATCATTTATAAGGAGATTTGTTTCGATTTTAACTGCGGTTTTCGCGATGGCTTTTGTTTCCCTGCCCTGTGCCGCACAGGAGCAGCAGTCCTCACAGGCGGCAAGCCAACCCCAAGCGGCACAGGCGGCGGCTCAGAAATCGGAAAGCGAGCAGTTTCTCGAGAAAATCAAACACAGTGGAGACGAAGACAGGCACAATTTGCGCGTGCTCGCCCGAACGACGGTAAGATTCGTTCACGACAACATTTCGCCCGATTTCGCCGACATCCTCGCGAAAAAGGTTTGCGGAGTGCGCGTTATTTCGCCCGTTCTGGGCGCGATTCTGATTTTAGCTGCGTGGGCGTTGCAGCACTTTTTCATCGCGTTCATATTCAACCTGATTTTCCGCACCAAGGACAAGGAGACCGTGAAGGCGAGCCGCCTATTGCTTGCAAAGTTGCGCCACCCGATTTCGTGGTTCGTGATTTTGGTCGCAACCGACGCGGCGATTTTGCTGCTTTCGCACTCTCCCGATTTTACGTTCACCGTGCGCAGGGTTTCAACGGTGTTCTTCTTTGTGTTGCTCTGCTGGGTCTTGCGCATAATTTCCGACGTGTTCTTCAAAATGCTCGAAGAGCGTATGACCGTCCAATATGCGGCGACTAAAAACCTGCTCGACCTCGGCAGCCGCATAGCAAAATACGCAATATACACTTTCACGTTTCTTGTGGTTCTCGACACGCTAGGAGCGAACATCACGGCGGTTGTCGCCTCTCTGGGTATCGGTGGCGCGGCGTTGGCTTTTGCGTCGAAAGACACAATCGCGAACTTCTTCGGTTCGATGTCGATTATTGTGGACAAGCCGTTTATAGTCGGCGATTGGATTACCACGGTGGGAATCGAGGGCACTGTGGAATACATCGGCTTCCGTTCCACGCGCATTCGCACCTTCCCGCGCACGGTTGTGAGCATTCCCAATTCGGTTCTGGCGAATGCCACCGTAGAAAACTGGTCGAAGCGCAACAAACGCCGCGTCACGATGACAATAGGGCTGACATACGACACGACAGCCGACCAGCTCGAGCAGATTGTTGAAGACATCAAAAAGCTTTTGCGCGAAAATCCGAAAGTCGATAGCTCCGACATCCGCGTATCCTTCGCGAACTTCGGGGAGTCGTCGCTCGACATCTCCGTGCTCTACTATGTCTTCGACCTCAACGCAATACCCTTCGGGGAAAGGGTTCAGGAGATAAACTTGGCGATTATGCGGGCGGTGCAAAACCGCGGGCTTTCGTTTGCGTTCCCCTCGCGGTCTCTGTATGTTGAAACGCTACCGAAAACGGCAAAATAACATTGCCTAAAACAATAAGCTGTAAACGCGGGTTGGTTCGCCCGCGTTTTTTTGTCAAAAAAAAAGCATTGACCGCCCGTACACGGTTTTTTTACATGTGAAACGCCTATGGGAAAATACATTGCAACACTTTCGCTCCTCGTTCCGCTTTTGGCTTCGGGGGCAATTAAAATAGTCTGCGGACCGATTCTGCAAAATGTCACCGAAAATTCGGCGACAATCGTATGGGCGACGGATGCGGACGCGATGTCGTGGGTGGAAGTCGCCCCCGCCGACGGCTCGCACTTCTACGCAAAAGAACGCCCGAAATTTTTCGACGCGCCGATGGGCAAAAAGCAAATCGGCAAACTCCACAAGGTTACCGTCAAGGGACTCGAAAAAGGCAAAAAATACAATTACCGCGTATTCTCGCGCGAAGTTACCGGTACGGAGTATACAAACATTTTCTACGGTAAAGTCGCCTCCACAAGAGTGTATCAAAGAATTCCCCCGACACTGGAAACGCTCGACAACTCAAAAAAGGGTATGAAATTTTCGGTCGTAAACGACATCCACGGCGACAACGAAAAGCTCAAAGCCCTGCTCTCGACCGCCGAAAACGACGACTTTCTGATTTTCAACGGCGATATGGTAACGTCGATTATGAGCTCGCCCCAACAGCTCTATCGCGACTTTCTGATAACTGCAACCGAAGCGACGAAATCGTCGAAGCCGATTCTGTTCTCGCGCGGCAATCACGAAACACGCGGCAACCACTCGGAAAGCTATATGGACTACTTCCCGACAAACACGGGAAAGCCCTACTACACTAAAAAAATCCGCGACGCATTCTTTATCTTCCTCGACTCGGGCGAAGACAAGCCCGACAACGATATAGAATACTTCGACTCCGCCGATTTCGACAACTACAGAATTGAGCAGGCAAAGTGGCTCGCCGAAGTTTTGGAAAGCCCAGACTTCAGGAACGCGACATATAAAATCGTGGTAGTCCACATTCCGCCGTCGTGGGGCGACTGGCACGGCTCGATACACTTCCGCAAGGTTTTTGCGCCCGTCCTCAAGGGAAAGAAAGTAGATTTGTATTTGAGCGGACACCTGCACAAATACGCATTCTACCCTGCCGACGAAAATTTCGACGCGCCCAATATCGCAAATTCGGACACGGAAATAATGAATGTCGAGCTTGGAAACGGCACAATTACGGTAAAATTCAAAGACAAGACGGGCAAACAATCGCGCCCCGATTTCGTGATAAAAAAATAACTTTCAAACCATAAAAAACAAAAAGCGCGCGGGAAGTAAAATCCGCGCGCTTTTTGTTTCGCTCGTTTGTTATTCTTTTACAATGCAAAGCGAGTTGATTGTATATTTTCCCAAGCGATGCAGTAAAAAGGCATTTATTACGCCTTCGGCTGCTTTCCCCGATATTTTCGAAAGTATTTTTGCCGAAAACTGGGTTCCAATCGAGTCCTTGAGAATATCCACAAGTTCTCCCGTATATTCGGTATAATCCGAGGCTATACCCGAGAAATAAATGTTGAATATCGCCTTTGAAAATATTTGAACCGTGATGAAACTCGACGGTCTTTTACGTCCGAAAATTTCGAAAATATCGCTGATTAACTGTAGCGAATAATAAACTACAATCATCCTGTCGACAATCGAAAACGGACAAAGAGCCGTCAAGGAGGCAACTCTAATGCAGTATACATTTTTTCTTCTTCCGGCAATTTCCTTCAATTTGCCCTGAAAGCTTCTATAACTTTCGAGCCACTCTTGTGTAGTGCTTCCCCCCTGCTCGAGTTTCTCTTTCCGCACCATTAAATCGTCAATCGTACTTGTTTTTTTCTCGGGGTCTTTCTCGGCGATATACTTCGAAAGTTTCTCTCTGGAAATACCATCCAGTACGGACAGGCATCTGTTTTTCGCAGACACCAGTTTTTCGGGCGAGTTGTAGGACGACAAGGAAAGAGGCGGCTCGCTCTGCTTTACTTCCTCGAATCCGTTCCAGATTTTCCGACAAACATATGCGATTGTGCCGAAAAATACAAACAATGCCGCATAGCAAAAATACTTGATAAACGGCGGCATATCGGAGACGTCTTTCGCAAATCGAACAACGTCGAAAAGTATCAAAAGCCCCAGTATGCACGCAACGACAATCAATAAATACTTGAAAGCCCCGAGAAGAAAACCGCCCGATTGAGAAGTGTCGATTTGGGCGTCTTCAGTTTCGTCGCGATATTTTTGATTTATTTCCTCCTGTGTTATTTCCGTCCGAGCGACCCGATACGACGACGGCTCAAAAGAGTCTTCGTCGCCGGGGCGAGTATTTTCTTCAGAGGAAGAAATAAATGTTTCGACTGGTTTTTTCTCAGTTTCCGTTTTGGCAGATTTCTCTTTCTGTAGCGGATCGCTTACGTTGAAATCGACACAACCTTCGCGTTCAAAAGAATCGTTTTCGCTGTTTTCAATATTCATATTGTTCGAGCTTGTTTAATATTAAAAAAGCATATGTTTTGCAATGTCATCAAATTCAAAGAATCTTGGCGGCTTTCCGTTTGGAAAATAAGGCAAAAACGCCACTAAAGGTTTTCCCCAATCCGAGGATTCGTTGCGGGGCCAATCTTTCGGCAACATAAAACCTCCTTCATATTGGCAGGCTTTAAGTTTTCCGTCTACCATTCTGTAGCCTTTAACATTATTCAAATTATTGTTATCGGCTGGGAACGTACTATTGCAGGCGGAACAAGTTCTGTATTCAATTTTCGGGGGATTATAGTTGGATAATTTATTCACAAAAGACGTGGTCAACGATTTTAACAGTGGCAATACGTTATCTCTTGTTGCTTCGGGAATTCTGTCGGTTTTCGTCGCAACAAACAGAACTTTCTTGATCCGCCAAGGATTCCAAGAAGACGATTTGCAGACAGGAAAAATGTTTTCAAGCATCTCTGTTGTCGCCTTATATTTTGGATACCCTCCGCAATAAACATCCAGAATATCGATAAGGATAACCATTTCATCGGCAGTTTCAATTATATTGAAATTCGGCAACACAAAACGTTTTCTGTATTCGTCGTAATTTGATGAGAACTCTATGAATAAATTCTGATTTACTGCCATTAAATCTGGAGGTATCGGAGCAAATTCCGTATTTTCGTCCAAGCCGCAAACCGTACCGACTCCGTCTATATTGCTTTTTTTTCCCGTCTTTCTTTCGCCGTCTGTCGACAACAGAAAAGACGACGGCGTAATTATACCTCCCCGTCCGTTTAAATATGTATTGTAGAG
Organism: uncultured Verrucomicrobiota bacterium; assembly: GCA_949293415.1. Lineage (GTDB taxonomy): Bacteria > Verrucomicrobiota > Verrucomicrobiia > Opitutales > Intestinicryptomonadaceae > Merdousia. The sequence continues at coordinate 79,527 of CASFDK010000043.1, read as the reverse complement.
GAGTTTTTTATACTCGGAAAGAATCCGCTCTTTGCTCAGGTTTTTATCCTGAAAAAGCTCGACATAAGAACCCGAAAGTTCCCTATAGCCCGAATAAGCTTTTCCCGAAAAAATCTCCTCGAACATATATTTAGACCAACTTAAATAATCTTCAAATTTGTAAATGAGAGTGTCGCGCAGGCGTTCCCCAGGGAAATCGTATATTGTATACTTTCGTGACTTACACCAATTCAACGATGTATTGACAAGCGGGATTTGCGGGATTTTGCCCGAGATATTGCCCGTTTTCGTGAAGAGTTCAAACGAGATGTATTGAGGTTTGAATGTCTTCCGCGCCCAGCGGTTTCTGTGGAGCGAGTCAGAATTTTCATCTACATCAAAAGGTACCGGTTTAGCTCTTTTCGCAAATAGGCTGATAAATGGTATGTTGTCTTCATTAAGCTTTACAATGCGTTCCAACCCCGACTTTCCGCCGATTTTTTCATTTTTGCGAATCTTGTCTTCAAGATTTTTATAAAATGATGTTAGAAATACGGATTTTCCCGAACTTTCCAATCCTATCAATGCAATTCTTTTCATATTTTCACTTGTATATACATAGATATCGCGTACGCAAGATTTTTTTATAGAACTAAACGGTTGTTGTTGCTGTATTCTAAGAATATTCGTGGTAGGTTTGAAAAATCTTCCGTTTCGAAGCAAAAAGACACAAAAAAACCTGCCCGAAGTTTCGGACAGGTTTTGAAATTTTCGCGAAATGGGCTATGCCGTTTTGCAAGTGCCCTTGTTTTTTTGGCTGAATTTTAAGTGCTTGCCGTCTTCGGCGAGGGTTGCGTCGATTTCGCCCGTACCTTCGAGTTCGCCCTTGAGGATTTCCTCGGCAAGGGCGTCTTCAAGCTCCCTTTCTATCGCCCTCTTCAGGGGTCTTGCGCCGTACTTTTCGTCCCAGCCTTTCGAGATTAGGAAGTCGGTTGCCGACTTGTCGAGAACGAGCGTCATCGACCGTTCGGCGAGCCTGCCGCGCAACTTGTTAAGTTCGAGTTCCACAATCTTTTCCATATCGGCTTTTGCAAGCATTCTGAACAATACGATGTCGTTTATTCTGTTCAAAAATTCGGGGCGGAACGATTTTTTCATTTCGTCCATCACCTTTTCCTTCAGCTTGTCGTAGTCGTCGTCGAACGCCGCCGCGCCGAAGCCCATTGACGGGTTCTTTTGCAGGATGTGCGCACCTACGTTGCTCGTAAGGATTATGATTGTGTTGCGGAAGTCTACCGTGCGCCCGAGGCTGTCGGTAAGTCTGCCGTCCTCCAAAACTTGCAGCAGAATTTGAACAACGTCGGGGTGCGCTTTTTCGATTTCGTCGAAGAGAATCACGCTGTACGGGCGGCGGCGCACCTGTTCGGTGAGTTGTCCGCCGTCTTCGTGTCCGACGTATCCGGGGGGCGAGCCGATCAGCCGCGATACGGAATATTTTTCCATATACTCCGACATATCGATTTGAATGAGAGACTCCTGTTTGCCGAACATTTCCTCCGCCAGAGTTTTTGCGAGGTAAGTTTTGCCGACCCCTGTCGGACCGAGGAAAAGGAACGAACCTATCGGGCGTTTCGGATCTTTGAGCGCCGCGCGCGAGCGGCGCAGGGCGCGGGCGATAACCGAAGTTGCCTCCTCTTGACCGACCACTTTTGCGCGTAGGCGGCTTTCGAGCTCAAGCAGTTTTTTGCTCTCCTCTTTTTCCATTCTCGAAAGCGGAATGCCCGTCCACGTCGAAACGACGGCAAAAATGTCGTCTTCGCCGACTTCGACGCGTTTGTTTTCCATCGATTTTTTCCAAGCTTTCACGATGTCTTCGCGCCGACGTTGAAGCGCCTTTTCGGCGTCGCGCAGGGCGGCGGCGTCTTCGAAGCGTTGGTCGCGGATTGCATCTTCCTTCGCCTTTTCGGTCTCGCCGATTTTCGAATTTATGTCGAGCACTTCCTGCGGGCGTTCGAGCATCTTGATGCGCGCGCGCGAGCCGGCTTCGTCGATTACGTCGATTGCCTTGTCGGGCAGGAAGCGGCTTGTGATGTAGCGTTCGGACAGTTTAACGGCGGCTTCGAGCGCGGCGTCGGAATACACGCAGTGGTGGTGTTTTTCGTAGTTGCCGCGCAGACCCTTGAGAATCAGGATTGCGTCGGAAGCGGAGGGTTCGTCGACTTTCACGCTTTGAAAACGCCTGTCGAGCGCGCTGTCTTTTTCGATAAATTTGCGGTATTCGGCGATTGTCGTTGCGCCTATGCACTGCAGCGAGCCGCGCGAGAGTGCGGGCTTGAAGATGTTCGATGCGTCCATTGCGCCCTCCGCCGCGCCCGCGCCCACGATTGTGTGGAGTTCGTCGATGAACAGGATTACGTCGCCCGCCTTTTCGATTTCGTCCATAACCGCCTTTATGCGCTCTTCGAACTGACCGCGGTATTTTGTGCCCGCCACCATCAACGCCATATCGAGCGTGATGACGCGCTTCGACGCGATGAGCTCGGGAACTTCGCCCTTTGCGATTTCCTGCGCCAAGCCCTCGACAATCGCGGTCTTCCCGACGCCCGCCTCGCCTACGAGAACGGGGTTGTTCTTTGTACGTCGGCAGAGAATCTGGATTACGCGCATAATTTCGTTTGCGCGTCCGATGACGGGGTCGAGCTTGCCATTCTTGGCGAGTTCGGTGAGATCGCGCCCGAATGCGGCGAGCGCGCTTTGCTTGCCCTGTTCGCGCGGATTTTCCGCGCCATCGGGGTTTTGGATGTCGTCGTCTGGGTTGTCGGGAGTGTCGCCGACGAATTTCGGGTCGAGCTCGGCGAGAATCTGCTTGCGGCAGGCGTCGATATTTATGCCGAGTTTGCGCAAAACCGTTGCGGCAACGCCGTCGCCCTCGCGGAGAAGTCCGAGCAGAATATGCTCTGTGCCGATGTAGTTGTGGTTCAGGTGCAACGCCTCGTTCGATGCCAGCGCGAGAACTTTTTTGACGCGCTGTGTATGTTGAAGCTCGGCGGTTTCGTCGGTTGCGAATTCGTCGCTACCGACCAGTTTGGAAATCTCCGCGCTGACGTTTTCGAGGTTGACCCCCATCTTGCGAAGGACATTTACGGCAACGCCCTGCCCCAACCTTATGATTCCCAAAAGGATGTGCTCTGTGCCTATATAGTTGTGCTTCAACCGCGCCGCTTCCTTGCGGGCGAGTGTAAGAACTTGTTGGGCTCTCGGTGTAAAGTGTTGCATTTTATATTTATAATTGTTGCGGGAAAATTTATCGGCTCGAACCCGCGATAATTTAGAAAAAAATCCTAAGCGATTTTAAACCGCGGCAGGAAGGAAGCAAAATCGTTGAGATATGCCGCCCTAACTGCGTCGCGCTCCGAGGGTTCCGACTCTCTAATGTTGAACTTCTGCTGGAGATGCGACGGCTGTATGTCGAGAATTACCCTGTCTATGTCTTCGATTATCCTGGCTGGCGACTTGCAAAAGCCCATATCCGCCGCGAGTCTTATGTTCGAAAGCAGTGCTACCGCCTCCGCAGTGTCGACAAGTTTGCAGTGTCGCAAAAGCGCAATGGCGCGTTCGGTTTTGTCGACAAGCACAATCGGATTTTCCTGCAGCATTTTAAGACGCGCGTTTGTCTCGAATTCTACGAGCTTGTCGGCGAATTTCGCGATTTTCTTGATGATGTCGCCCTCGGAAATTCCGAGTGTCTGCTGGTTCGAAAGCTGGAAGAACGCCCCGCACGGTTCGCTGCCCTCGCCGTTCGCGCCGCGCACGACCATTCCGAGCTGGTTGAGTCCGCGCACGATTTTCTCCATCTGCCCCGCCATCACGAGCGCGGGCAGGTGCATCATAACCGAAGCCCTCATCCCCGTGCCGACGTTTGTCGGGCAGGCGGTAAGATAGCCGAATTTGTCGCTATAGGCGTATTCGAGATTCGCCTCGACCGCGTCGTCAACGGCGTTTACCGTTCGCCAAATGGACGAAAGCCTCTGCCCGTCGGCGACCGACTGTATGCGCAGGTGGTCTTCCTCGTTGATCATCGCACTTGTCGCGCCGTCTTTCGAAATGTACACGCCCGCTGAGTCGGACGCGCCGACAAGTTCGCGGGTGGCGTGGCGTTCCTCGACGAGTATGCCCTTTCCGAACTCGGAAATCTCCGACATTTTCACGAGCCTGCCGCCCCTGAATTTGGACACTTTCGAGAGTGCCGAAGCGCACTTTTCGAAAATCGACGAAAGTTCTTCGGGGGAGGCTGCGTTTGCGAAATGCGAATGCGCAAGATTCCGCGCAAGCCTTATGCGCGAAGTCATTATGATTGCCGAGTTCTTTCTGTGGATTTTCAGCTCCATTATTTGTCGGATAGATTTTTAAGCTTGTCGCGGATTTTCGCCGCGTCTTCATAGCGTTCGTCGGCTATCGCCCTGTCGAGCTCCTTTTGGAGCGACTGCTCCGTTTCGGGCTGCCGCTCGGGCTGCGGTTGCTCCGCTTTCGGGGTTTCCACGACCTCAGCCGAAAGTTTGACGGGTTCGGGGCTCGATTTCAGAAAATCGTCGAGAACGTTTTCGAGGTTTTCGTCGAAAAGCTCTTCGCCCGCCACTTCCTCGAAATCGCGCAGTTTCTTCTGCATATCTATTGCGGCAAAGCAGTTTGCAGCGTGCACTTTAGGCGATTTGCCCTTGTGGTCGGTGGCTGCGTGCATTTGCGCAAACAATTCGAAGAGTCTGTTGCCCAGAGCCGTGTAGCACTCTGTGCACGAGAAGCGCGCGCCCTTTTCTATCTCTTTGAGCGACGCGCCGCAGTTCGGGCACGAATCTGGATTGGCGACTTTTTCGGACATAATTTGCCGTTCCAGTTCCTTGAGTTTCGGGAAGAGGTCGAGCGGCAAGTTTACCGCGTCGAGCGACGCCTTTTCGGCGCACTCGGAGCATAGGTGCAGTTTCACTTTTTTACCGTTGATTATCTTGGTAATGTGAAAAGTTGCGGGTTTCCCGCAGATGTCGCATTTGTATTGAGTTGCCATTCTTAATATTCGAGCCGCATTTTTCTTTGCGGCTCGGTCGTTGTGTAGAGTTAATTATACGAGCTTGAGCAGTTCTTCGGTCGGGGGAATGTCCCTGATAATCTGCGACTGCATAGGCCCTACGCCAATATATCGCAAATTCGGAACATTTTTTAAGCCGCCGCGCGAAGCAACGTCGATTACGCTCTTGAGGCAGAATGCAACGTAGCGTTTTGCGTTTTCTGGAAGACCCGCAAACGAACGCACTTTCGAGATGTCTTCCGACCAGCCCTTGAGCTGCGCGTAGCGCGGACGCAGGCGTTTGCGGAGATTGTCGTTGCGCGGAACGCCGTAGTAGACTTCGCCCGTCGCATCGTCGGTGTACGAGGTGCACACGAGCAGTTCGCCGCCGTTCCAGTCGCCCGAGTACGAGAGCGCGTCGAGCTTGTTGATTACCATGTCGTCGTAGCCGCCGTACCTGAGTGCATCGCCCTTTTCCACCGCGTCGAACCAGCCGACCATTCTCTGGCGACCCGTGCTTGTTCCGTATTCGAGTTCCTTGAGCTTGCGCGTAAGCGGGTGCGCGTCGTCCATTTTGGTGAGGAAAACGTGCGTGCCGACCTTTGTGTCGTACGCCTTGCAGCAGCCGAGTGTGTGGACTGTCCGCAGCGGAATACACGCGCTTTCGAAAAATTCGGGAATGCCCGTGTGCGATGCCGTCACGTTCGGCGCAAAACCCTTGCGCTTGTCGAGCCAGAAAGACTGCCCGTATTCGCCGACGATGTATCTGCCTTCGGAAATCGCCTTAAGACACGCGTCGCGCACGTCGCCGATGTTCTTTGCAAGCTTTTGCCCCGCATTCCAGTATTCTTCGACAATCGCGTCGATATCGAGTTCGAATGGGTTTGCGCCCATAAACTTCTCGAACGTAAATTCGGATTCGTCGAAAACGCCGTCCTTGATTGCGTCGGCGTTTGCGCGAAGCTCCGCTTTCGTGAGGGTGGCGAAGAATTGCGCCCATTTTTCGGGGGCGACTTTGCAGACATACTTGATGATGTCGCAGGCGCGGTTCAGACGCGCGGAAAGACGGTGCGCGAAAGCGGCGCGGTCGCCCAAAAATTCGGCGTAGCAGATTTGAAACTGGCTCGATTCGTCCGCATACGACGGCGTGATTCCCCTGCCCGTCGAGCCGCGCGGCTCTTCGTGCAGCACGTTTACGCGGTAGTCTTCCCAAGCGAGGTCGAGCAGTCTGTGCCCGACGTCCGAGATCATCGTGCGTTCGTCGATGAGCAGGCGGTTGAAAATTTTGTAGCCTCGCTTTTCGAGAGGCGCGCCCTCCCACAGGAACTTTCTGGGGTCGGCGACTACGCCCGCGCCGATTGCCAGCGTTTCGACATCGTTTTCGATTACGCCCGCGGGGAGCAGGTTGAGCTTTACGCCGCCGGCAGTGTGCCCCGAGTTCGCGCCGCCGTTGACCTTGATGACGATGGCGGCGATGTTCTTTCTGCCCGTCTCCGATTTGAGTTCGTCTATGACTTCATAGACGAGGCGTCCCTTGCCTTCGTCGCCCATACTGATGCCGACATCGGCGATAATCTGACTTTTAAATTGCGTAAGCATTGCGTTTCCTAATTAAAATCAATCCGACCAGAATGGGGTCTTCCCTATATTTTACAACAGTAAAATCCAAAATTTTGACACTTCCGCCGGTTGCGGCTGTCCGACAAATTATATGCTTGCCAAATTTTTTGTGCGGATAAAGGATTTTTCGAGCGCGGGAATCGGCATTTTACATTCAAACCGACTCCCGCGGGGGAATCATTAACAAAGGACTATTTGGAGATGAAAAAAGTTTTCGCTTTCTTGACATTCTTGGCGGTCTTTTCCGCGCTTTCGGCAAAGGATTCGCCGGCAGTATACGGGGACATTCCCGACTACGGCGAGAGATACCTCAGCCCCGACTTCGTAAAGGCGCACGGCGACCGCCTGTTCGTCACCGCGCGTACGGGCGACGAACTTCTCATTCTCAAAAACGACAAGGTTGAAAGGCGCGTTGCCCTCGGCGGACATCCGTCGGGCGTTGCAGTTTCACCAGCTGGAAAATTCGCATTCGTTTCGATAGCCCATCCCGACGGGCGCATTCTGAAAATCGACGTAAATTCGGGTAAAATCGTGGCGGATGTCCCTGCGGGGCATATGCCGCGCGCCGTCGAAATCTCGCCCGACGGCAAACGCGTTTATTCGGCAAACCAATTTGAAAACGCCGTCCGCGCGTTCGACACCGACACACTCAAAGAGCTTGCGAAAGGCGGGGTTGTCCGCGATGCGTTCTCCATTGCCCCCTCGCCCGACGGCAAAAAAATCTTTGTGGTAAACCAGCTTCCCGAGTCGAAGGGAGGCTTGTACGAGGAAAACATAGCCGCGTCCGTTTCGGTTCTAGACGCGAAGACGCTCGCGCCGATTGCGAAAATCGACCTGCCCAACGGTTCGATTAACGCGCAGGAAATCGCCGTTTCGAAAGACGGGCTTTTTGCCTACTGCACGCACGTCGTGGCGCGTTTCAACGTTCCCACGACTCAGGTCGAGCGCGGATGGATTAACACGAACGCCGTCAGCGTAATCGACGCAAAAGCGAACAGGCTTCTGGCGACGGTGCTTCTCGACGACATCGAGCTTGGCGCGGCGAATCCGTACGGAATCACGATTGCAGGCAACGGAAAATATCTCGCCGTAGCCCTTGCCGGCACGCACGAAGTTTGCCTCATCGACCGCAGAAAGCTCGACACGCGCATCGCCGAAACATTTGCCAAATCCGACGACAAGGCGAAGACTTTCGAAGACGTTTGCAATGATTTGGCGTTCCTTTCGGGCATTAAAAAACGCATTGAGCTTGACGGTTTCGCGCCGCGCCATATGGCGGCTTCGGGCGATTACCTGTACGCGGGGCTGTACTATTCCGATGTACTCAATAAAGTGGATTTGAATTCGTCGAAGGTCGAAAAAATCCACATCGGCGGCAACGAAAAGCTCAACGAGATGCGCCTCGGCGACCTCTATTTCCACGACGCTTCGCTCTGCTTCCAGAAATGGCTTTCGTGCGCAACCTGCCACACCGAAGTGCGTTCCGACGCGCTCAACTGGGACTTGCTCAACGACGGAATGGGCAACCCCAAACAGTCTAAGTCCATGCTCTTCGCCCACTTCACCCCTCCCTGTATGATTACCGCAATCCGCAAGGACGCGAACATCGCGGTGCGTAAGGGCATTCAGTACATCCAGTTCACGCGCCGTCCCGAAAAGGACTCGGTTGCGATAGACAAATATTTGTCGTCGCTGCGCCCCGTGCGCAGTCCGCATTTGGTCGGCGGAAAAATGTCGGAGGCGGCGGAACGCGGAGAAATGCTCTTTGAAGAGGCAAAGTGCTCGCACTGCCACTCTGGCGAATATCTGACCGATATGAAACGCCACGATGTAGGCTCGGGGCTGAACGAATACGAGGGATTCGCGTTCGACACCCCCACCCTGCGCGAAGTCTGGCGTACCGCGCCGTATCTCTACGACGGGCGCGCGAGAACTGTCTTCGAGATGCTCAAAAAATTCAACAAGGGCAACAAACACGGCATAACTTCGAAGATGTCCGACGACGATTTGCGCGATCTCGAGGCGTACGTTCTGACGCTCTGATTTCTGTTTTGCGACACGCAAGAAAAAACGCCGCATTCCCGTTTCGGAATTTGCGGCGTTTTGGTTTTGCTGAAGCTGGAATCAGAGCCGCATCTGGAACTGGATTCGCACGGAGCTCGAATCGGCAAAGGCGTTTCCGCCGCGGCAGTCGCCCGAAAATTGGGCGTAGGAGTAGCCGAGCTTGACTTTAAGTTCGCCGTCGAAATACCAGTTGACGCCCGCGTAAAATTCCTGAACGTTGTCGTAGAGCGAGCCTATCCGCGGCGAATGCCGTTGCGCGTCGTTAATGCGTATTCCGCGCCCGTTTGTGTCAACCCACGAATATCTGAATGTCGGCGCGATTTTTCCGTATTCGCCTATGTCGAAGCGGTATTCTACGGCAAAATTCAGCCCGTAGGGATTCGCCTGTTCGTATGCGCCGCCGGCGGAAGTTTTGCCGTCGGCGACGATTGAGGCGAGATAGTCGCCCCAAAAATAAAGGTCGCCGAAATTGCCCGTAAAATACGGATTTATCGAGCCGATTGAGGCGGAATCGACAAGCCCCATATTGTAGTTTGCGCTTGTGGAGTACATCGAATACAGACCGCACTTGAGCTTGAAGTCGCCTGCGGAAACCGCGTAGTGCACGCTCGCCCAGTAGGCGAGTTTGTTGTCGCGATAGCAGTACTGCCTCTCTTCGATTTCGGTCGGCGAGAATTGGTATGCATTGGTTATCGACAGATTGTACGAAAGCCCCTCGACTTGGCGTATATTGCCGCGCCAGTGCACGCCCATATAACGGCTGCCTACACCGAGCCTGCGGTTGTTGGCATCGCCCGTCCAGTACATTGTCGCGGCGGAACGCTCTATTGCGGTCATCGCGAAAGACGAAGTCATATCTTCAAGGGCAAACCCGGGGCGCGTGTAGCCCAAAATCAGCTTGCCGTCGAGCCACTGCGACTCGATTTTTTTCGAAAGATACGTGTCGGTAAAAATGCTCGTAAGCTCGGAACGCGCCAAGTCGACGGAAAAGCGCGTCTGCCAGCCGCCGCCCAAATCCGCGTCGGCTTGGAGGAAAAACCTGCGCACGTTGAAGCCGTTTGCGCTGCCGTATGCGGGCGAACCGCCGCCCGAATACGCCTCAGAATCGAGCCACTCGTATTGAATCTGGAAACGGCTGCTAAGCCGCAGCGATTTTGTCGTCGGGCGCGCCGACACCTGCACCGCCGACTCTTTGGCAATCGCCGCCGCCTCTTCGTGCGTTATCAACCCCTTTTGCTCGAGGGAGTCCAACAACGTTCTATCGGCGGCTTCCGATTCGTTCGAAAGCGGCGGCAATGTAGCCAACGCGAAAACCGCCCCGAAGAGCATCCGCGAAAAGTGAAGTTTTGCAATCGTGTACATTTGAGTTAGAACTTACGCTAAAATTTTCGTAACATTTTGCAACCAAAAAGTGTTTGAAATTCGTTGGGATTGTGTTTTTGCTTTGTCGAATACTCGAGGGGAAGTCCCGATAAAAAATAATTTCAGGCAACCATGTCGGAAAACATCAACAGAAGAAACTTTTTGAAAACAACAGCCGTCGGCGGTGCGCTTCTGGCTCTTGCGAGCGGAACTGCCTGCTCGGGCGCAAAGAGCGCGGCGAAGGCGAAAATTGTGGTCATCGGCGGCGGCGCGGCGGGGCTTTCGACGGCGGCGCACCTTATGCGCAGGCTCGAAACGCCCGACATCACCGTAATCGACCCGAGCGACACCCACTACTACCAGCCGGGATTTACGCTCATCGCGGGCGGAGTCTACCAGCCCGACGACGTGTACAAACCGCAGGCGGAATGCATTCCGCACGGCGTAAAATGGGTTAAAGATTCCGTCGTTGTAGTCGACCCCGACAGAAAGCTCATCAAAACGCAAAACAGCGGCGATGTAAAATACGATTTTCTCGTGCTCGCCCCGGGGCTCGTGCAGCGTTGGGACTGGATTGAAGGCATCGACGAAGCCTCGCTCGGACAGGGCAACGCCCATTGCATTTACTGTCACTCGGGCGCGGTCAAGACGGCGGCGGCCGTTCGCGAATTTGTCGCCAAGGGCGGCAAGGGCATTTATACCGACACCTATACGAAGCATAAGTGCGGCGGCGCGCCCAAGAAAATCTGCCTGATGACCGAACACCTCGCCCGAAAGAGGAACCGCAGGGACGCGCTCGACATCAATTTCTACACGGCATCAAAACAACTTTACGACGTGCCCTACTTCACGCCGCGACTGCTCGAAATCTACAAAGAGCGCAATGTGAAACTCAACACGTCAACGCGCGTTGCGGGCATCGACACGGCGGCGAAGCGCGTAAAGCTCGACTCCTACAAAGACGGCAAGGTCGTGAAATCGACTTGGGAGGACTACGATTTTCTCCACTTCCTGCCCCCTATGTCCGCGCCGCTTTTCGTTCCGCAATCGGGGCTTTCGGTTACCGAAGGCAAGAACGCGGCGGAAGGTTGGTCTGCCACCGATAAATACACACTTGTCCACAAAAAATATCCGGACATAATTTCGCTCGGCGACGTTGCGGGAATTCCCACAAGCAAGACTTCTGCGGCAATCCGTAAGCAGGTTCCGATAGCCGTCGAAAACCTGATTTTGCTGATGGAGGGCAAAGCTCCCGAAGCAAAGTACGACGGCTACGCCGCCTGCCCGATTATCACCGACTACGGACACCTGCTGATGTGCGAATTCGACTACCAAAAGAACCGCAAAAGTTCCTTCCCGTTTTCGTTGATGGATATGTCGAAGGAATCGCGGCTCGGCTGGCTGCTTAAGGTTTACGCCCTCAAACCGCTCTATTTCTACGGAATGCTAAACGGTCTGGCATAGGCGTGCCGTAAAAACTTGACCGCGCGGCATAGAAGATTAATTCTCGAAAATATGAAATATCTTCCGACAATTTTTCTTTCGGCGACGCTTGCGGTTGCCGCGGCGTGTTCGTCCGACGACGCGCAAGGCGAAAAAACCGAACAATCTCAAAACATAATCGGCACAGACTTCAAGGAAGAACCGAAGATTTCATACTGCTTCCCCAAGTATATAACCGACGCCGAAACGCGCACAATCGCCGAGGTCTTTACGGGCGACGAGTTCAACTACGGACATCTTGTAATGCGCAGCCAGCCCGACAAACGCGCGGGAATGTACTTTTCGGTGATGTTCGGCTACGCGCCCGACGACATTTCGCTCGCATGCCGCTTCATACTCGAAGTTGACTCGACAAAACATCCGCATGTGCGCAAATTCGTCTTCGACGTGCCCGAAACAAGTTCGGTTTTGCGCGAAGTAAAGTTAGGGGTGACGGGTTCCGACTGGCTCGGAAGCGACGAAAAAGTGAACGCGTGGCGGCTTACGCTGCTCTCGCCCTCGGGGAAAGTCCTGACGCAAACGCAATCGTGGCTCTGGTCGGTCAAACACGGGCAGTCGAAGCTCAAAAGTTCGGGCGATGTCAAAGCCGATTAGTTGGTCGTTCTTCGGCGAAGCCGCAGTGCCGTCCTTTACCTCCGCCGACTTTTGCGAAACGCTCGACGGCGGGCAGGCGTTTACTTGGAACAAAACCGAGGCGTTTTCCGAGTCGCACCCCGAATACGTTGGCACGTTCGGCGATACGGCGGCGGTTTTGCGTCTTTCGAAAAGCGGAAAGGTGGAATGCTTTCTGCCGAAAAATTCGCCCGCGAAAAAACTCGACGAAATATCTAAGTATCTCGACGCCGACCGCGACTACGGCGCAATCAGAAGCTCGCTTCTTGCCACGAAAGACCCGATTGTAGAAAAAGCCCTCGAAATCTATCCGACACTGCGCATTCTGCGCCAGAATCCGCGCGACGCCATAGTTTCTTTCATATGCAGTTCGAGCAAGCGCATTGTGCAAATAAAGCAGTGCGTTGCACTGCTTGCGCAAAACTTCGGAAGCGAAATCTGCGGCGGATTTTATTCGCTGCCGACCTTCGAAAAACTCGCCGCCGCCGACATAGAGGAAATCAAAAAATGCAAGCTCGGCTTCCGCGCGGGATATCTGAAAAAATCCGCCGAAAAAATCGTAGCCGACTCCTTCAACCCCGAAACGCTGCGAACCGCGCCCTGCCGCGACGCGAAAAAATACCTCACTTCGCTCAGCGGAATCGGAGAAAAAGTTGCCGACTGCATTCTGCTTTTCGGAGCGGCAAAAAACGAAGCCTTCCCCGTGGATACATGGATTCGGCAGGCGATGTCCGAGCTTTACGGAACGCCCGACAACCCCGATAAAATCAGGGAGTTTGCCGTAAAAAAATTCGGCGAACACGCCGGATACGCGCAACAGCTGATATTCGCCGCAAAACGTAAAAACCTTTTGTAGTATGACAGCACTGCGCGCCGAACTCGAGAAACTCGCCGACGAAAAATACCGCGCATTTTCGGCGAAGCTCCTGCCTAAAGCGGAAACGCTAATCGGTGTGCGCATTCCCGAATTGCGGAAACTCGCAAAACGCGCCGCCGCCGAAAACTGGGATTTGTCCTCCGACGGCACATTCGAGGAAACAATGGTTGCCGCCCTTGCGCTTGCCCGCGCCGAAATGCCGCTCGGCGGAAAGCTCGCGGCGGTCGAAGAATTTCTGCCGCGAATAAGGAACTGGTCGGTCTGCGACAGCTTCTGCGCTGAGCTTAAAATCGCCGAACCGGAAAGGGAACACTACTTCGCGCTCGTAGAAAAGTATATCGGAAGCGCGGACGAATTTTTGTGCCGTTTTGCGTATGCAATGCTGCTCGGGCATTTCACGGACAGGCGGTATCTCGATTTTGCGCTTTCGCATTTCGAAAACTTCGACAACCCGCATTACTACGCAAAAACGGCGTGCGCGTGGTGCGCGGCAACGTATCTTGCAAAGTTCCCGCGCGAACTTGCCGACTTCCTCTTGTCCGGCAAAATGCGCGACAAAAAAGCCCTGCAAATGGCGAAGCAGAAAGTCCGCGACTCGTTCCGCACGCCGCCCGAAATCAAGGCGCAATTCGCCGAAAAGCGCGGCGCGCGCAAGCCCGCAAAACGCGGGCTCGGTTAGGCGAGTTTGCCCGCAAGCCCGTTCGCGCGGGCGTAGCATTCGATTCCCCGCCCCCCCATCTCGACAAGCTTTTTGTTCCACTCGATTTTACACGACGGCGGGAAAAGCGTCGCCACGCACGAGCCTCCGAAACGGAACAGCCCCGCCTGTTTGCCCCGTTCGGCGTAGTCGCCGATTGCGCCGAAATTTTCTATGCTTCCGACGTTCGTTGCGCCGATTTCCACGAAAGCGCACATTCCGAATTTCGGCGAATCTATCAGGTTAAGAATCCTCCTGTTTTCCCAGAATATCGAAAGGCGTTTCGTCAGCGCAATCGGGCTTACCGAAAACAGCGCGCCGTTGATATTTTTCCGCGCCGCAATTTCGCCCGATATCGGATAGTGGAAACGGTGGTAGTCGGTCGGGCACAGGCGCGAAATAAGCATATCGCCGCCGTCGAAACGCCGCGCGAGGGAATCGTCGCCGAGGAATTTGACGAAGTCGAAACGCACTCCCTTGACGTAGAAAAAATCGTTCTTCGAGGCGTTGCGTACAAGCAGGTGCCTGCCGTCACTCGGAAAACCCACCGCGCCGTCGGAGTCGGGTTCGGCGATCGGTCGCGCCCCGACAAGCAACTCGCGCGTAAAAAATTCGTTGAATGTTTTGTAGCCTGAAACCGGCACGGCAAATTCCGATGTGTCCATCGCATTGTCGGCTACGAATTTGGCAACAGCCTTCGCGCTCGAAGGCGAATCCGCCCACAGTCCGCACAGGCGCGAAAAGAACATCCTGCGGAACACCGAAAACGTCGCCGCCCTGCCCGCCGCCGACTCGTACAAAAAGCGCATAAACGCTTCGGCGCACACTTTTTCCTCGCGAAATTCGGAGGTCTTCAAATCGAAAATTTTTATTCCCATTGCGATTGTATCCGTTCCTTTAAATATGTAGTGCGCATCGCGGCGCGGGCATTGCGTACCGCAGCCTTCCACGCCGATTCGTCGCCGACCACGAAAACCTTTTTGCGTCCGCGCGTCAACGCCGTGTAGAGCAGATTGCGTTGCAGCATAACAAAGTGCTGGCGCATTAGCGGCAAAACCACAATCGGAAATTCGCTGCCCTGCGACTTGTGTATGCTTATTGCGTACGCGCTCTGCAAGTCGGCAATGTCGGAGCGCGGAACAGCCACGGTTCTTCCGTCGAAATCCACAATCAAGCCCGCGTCGTCGTCTGCCGCGCGTAGGATGCGCCCCATATCGCCGTTGAAAATGTCCAAATCGTAATTGTTGCGCGTTTGCATCACCTTGTCGCCGGAAGAAAATCTGCCGCCGAAAAGCCTGCGCCCGTCGGGATTTACCGCCTCTTTCAGCACCTCGTTGAGGCGCGCGATTCCCGCAGTGCCCTTGTGCATCGGCGCGAGCACCTGGATGTCGGCAAACCTATCGCAGCCGTACCACGCGGGAATTTTGTCGCGCACTAGTGTTGCGACAAGTTGCACGCATTCCTCGGGTGTTTCGGCTTGGATGAAATTCAAATCTTTGCGCGGATCGGCAAAGGCAATCGACGACGGAGGAAAATCGGCGGTCGGGTCCGAACCGTGGAGAATGTCGTGGGCTGTCTTGACAATCTGGCTGCGCTCGCCCTGCCTGAAAATCCGCTCGAGCCGCACCACGGGAATCTTCCCCGAAGCGATTACGTCTTTGAGTACATTTCCCGCGCCGACGCTCGGCAACTGGTCGATGTCGCCCACGAGCACGACGTGCGCGCCGTTCGGCACGGCGGAAAGAACGGCGGCGGCAAGCTTTGTGTCGAGCATCGAAGACTCGTCGACGACTAGGAATTTGGTTGAAATCGGCTTGAATTCGGAATGCGCAAACTTGCCCTCTTCGTACCCGAGAAGCCTGTGGATTGTCTTTGCCTCCACGCCCGCCGCCTCCGACATCCGCTGCGCCGCGCGCCCCGTGGGAGCTGCGAGCGTGGGCATGACCTTCTTCATTTTGAGAATCTCGCAGACAGCCCGCAGCACCGTTGTCTTGCCCGTCCCCGGTCCGCCCGTGATTACAGAAACTTTGTTCGAGAGCGCGTTCTCTACGGCGGCAATCTGTTCGGGCGCAAAGTCGAATTTCGCCCTGTCGTTTGCCCATTTTGCGGCGGCGTGAACCTTTATCGGCGGAAGTTCCGACGGCGAAACGCCTATGCGTTTGAGCGATGTTGCGATTTTCCTTTCGGCGAAGTCGAGCGACGGGCTTTGCAAAAGCGTTCCGCCCACGCGCCTTAGCGCGGACTCGTCCACGAGTTCCGCCGCCTGCACCGCCACTTTTTGCGAATCCGCCCCCGTGAGAGCCGCCGCCCTGCCGACGATTTCGCCGAACGGCGCGCACGTTCCGCCGTCCTCCTCGATTTCTGAAAGGCAGTGGATGATTCCCGCCCGCAGGCGTTCGGGGCTTTCGTTGGGAATGCCGATGTTCAGGGCAATCGTATCGGCGGTTTTAAAGCCTATGCCGTCTATCTCGCGCATCAGGGTGTACGGCTCTTCGCGGACGATTCGCGCCGCGTCCGCGCCGAAGCGTTTCATAATTTTCACGCAGGTTGCCGTGCCGATTCCGTAGACGCGCATTGCTATTATTATCGAGCGCAGCTGCCTGCTTTCATCCCACGACTTTTTGATTTTCTTCGCCCGCGCCGTGCCGATTCCCTTGACTTCCGTAAGCCGCGCCGATTCCGTATCGATAATTTTCAGCGTATCGCAGCCGAAGTGCGCAACGATTTTCTTTGCGTAGACGGGACCTATACCGTCGACGAGTCCCGAGCCGAGAAATTTTTCGATGCCGTAAATTTCCGAGGGCAGGCGCGAAGTGAAATTTTTCACCTTGAACTGTCTGCCGTACGACGACGTTTTCCAGTCGCCCTCAACCTCGACCGTTTCGCCGCACTGGAGCGACGGCATAACCCCCGCGATTGTAATGGGAGCGGCGTTTTTGCCGCGCGACGGACGGAGGGAGGCGATGCAGAAAAAATTCTCCTCGTTGAAGAAAATTATCCGCTCGACAACACCCTCTATTTTGTCCGCATCCATTGCGTTTTATCAAATAAAATTACAAATCTATATCGAACACCGTTTTCGCAAGCTCCCTGAAATCGCGGAAAACCCCGACGGTTTCGGGGCACTCGCGGGAAAGAAATTCCGACGAGTCGCCGCCCGTGGCCACAAGCGCGCTGTCGAGACCGCAGACACGCGCCGCCTTATAGTCGTACGGCGAGTCGCCCACGCCGAGCGTTTCTTCGGGAGCCGTGCCGAGAATCGCCAGCGCCGACTCGGTGAACGCGCGTTCGGGTTTGCGCGGCGAGTGGAGCGTAGTGCCGATTACCGCGTCGAGATGTTTGTCGAGCCCGACGCGTTCGAGAATCGGCTCCGCGCCGTCCTGCTGCTTGTTCGTAAAACACGCTATCTTCAGACCGCGCGCCTTGAGCGCGTCGAGAAGCTCCGCGGCGTAGGGCATTTTCGAAAGCCCGTCGAAGATGTGCTTCGGGAAAAGTTCGAGATATCTCGCCGCCACAACGTCCGCCTTTTCCTCGAGCCCGAGCGGCGCGAGCAGCTTTTTAATCGTGATGAGAATCGAGCCGCCCACCGTGTGGAAAACGGTGTCGTATTCGGGCGCGGGTATGCCGAACTCTCCGAAAGACTCGCAAAGACACTTGTGGATTGCGACGTAGTTGCTGATTAACGTGCCGTCCAAATCGAACAGCACGGCTTTGTATTGCTTTTTCATTTCAGTTCTCCCATTTCGAGAAATTCGGCGTTTTGCCAAGAGTCGGCGAGAAGTTTTTTCAAATAGACGCAAGTTGAAGCCTCTATTTCGCGCGGCGCGGACGGAAAGGTATTGTAGACGATTCCGGCAAGTTCGATTTTCCGCGCGGCGCAGTATTCGAGCGAAAGTATCGCGTGGTTTAGGCTGCCCAGCTTCGACGGCACGACAAGCCAAAGCGGCAGACCGTATTTTGCGGCGTAGTCGCCCATCGTAAAGCCCTCGGCAAGCGGAACGGCAAGACCTCCCGCGCCCTCCACAAGCACTATGTCGAAAGATTTTTCGAGCTTTTGCGTATCGGAGTCGAGAGCGTCGAAGTCGAGCTTTACGCCCTCCATTTCGGCGACGATGTGCGGCGATGCGGGATATTTCATCACGTATCGGCACGTCGTAAAATCGGTGTCGCACGGCAGTAGGGGGCTGCCCATAATGCGCCTGTGCTCCGCTACGTCCTCCGAGATTCCGGTGCAGCCCGTCTGCACGAGTTTTTGCGTAATTACCCGCAGTCCGCGTTCCGCATAGCGGCGGGCGAGCCAGCCCGTCGCGGCGGTCTTGCCTATGTTTGTGTCCGTTCCGCTTACAAAAAATTTCATATCGATTTTTCAGCTATGACGTAAATGGGGTTGTATGTCAAAACAACACCGCTTCCGTCGGAAAATTCCGCAGTGTAGCGCGAGGAAAAGTCGGCGAATTTCCTCGGCGTCCAGAATCGGGCGAACCTGCCGTTTACGCCCGTGTATTTCATATGCCTGAGCACTTCGGCGGGTGTCGCGAAAGTTATATCCAAAATGTCTTCGGCGGAATACAGCACACGAAACCCCGCCGCCGCGAGCAGCGTTCTTATCTCCGTACGCGTGTCATAGCGCAGTCCGTCACCCGTAAGCTTTTTTATCTGGCGGAAATTTTCCGCGCCGAAAGTGGAAAACGCGAGCACCGCACCGTCGGACGAAATCTTTGCGAATTTTTCGAAGAGCGCGGGCAAATCGGAAACCCATTGCAGGCACGACGACGACACAATCAGATCCATCTTTTCCGCGAAATTCACGCTCATTACATCGCCGCCGACTATCCGCGCGCCCGCAGTCTTTGCGGCGGCGCGTTCGCACATACGCTCGCTGATGTCGTTCAGATGCCACTGCGCGGCGGGAAATTTCGGCGAGAGCTCACAGGTAAGAAAGCCCGTGCCGCAGCCGACCTCGAGAATGTTCGCAACTTCCGCAGTGTGCGCGTCGAAGTCGCCGAGCTTTTCGGCGAGCGTTATTGCGATGTCGCGTTGGACGAATGCGTTTTCCGAATAGGTTTCCGAATTTTTGTCGAAGCCCGCGCGGGTTTTGGAAACGCGCTGCGCCGCAAGCGACAGCGCAACGCCGAAGTCCGACACGTTCAGGTGTTCGCCCTCGCCCACATCGAGCATTCCGCCGAAGGCGCGTTTCAGGTTTTCGAGCGGAAAGATTCTGTCGCCGCACGACGCAAACGCGGCGTTCCAATGCTTCGAGGCGGTTGGGTTTTCGGCAAACGCCTTTCCGAGAAACGCCAGTTCGTCTCCCAGTTCGTCGGCGGTGCGGTCGGCAAGCAACGGCTCGAGTTCGGCAAGCTCCGCGCTTCCGCCGCAGATGCGCCTGAAGAATTTGAGCTTTGCGCGCCCGTCGAAATTTTCGAGCGTCTTGCGGAAAATTTCCGCAGGAATCCCGCGAGTGTCGTCAATCGGGAAAGGCGAGCCGTTGACGGCTATCCGCATGTAAGTGTTGCCGATTTTTTCCGCGAGAATATCGGCGACCCCCACCCCGAACGACCACGCCACGACCGCAATTTTCCTGTACGCTCCGAAATCGAAATCGGTGTCGAAATCGCGGTAGTCGTAGAACACGACGACATCGCAATCTTCGGGAAGGCGCGTGCGCGAAAGGATTTTTCCCGAACACGCGAAACCGCCGAAAAACGCGATAAGCGCGGAATTGCCGTCCGAAAGTTTTTCGTACTTCATAGTCCGCCTTTCAATGCGTTTTCGAGGGTTTGCGCGGCGGCTAGAACTTCCCCCGCTGTGTGCGCCGCGGAAAACGAAAAGCGCAGTCGCGACGAGTTTTTCGGAACGGTCGGCGGGCGTATCGCGGGCGATATGAAGCCGGCTTCGCGCATATGTTCGGCGAGTTTTACCGCCCGATTTTCGTCGCCTACCACCACGGGAACTATTTGCGACATCCCCGCCGCACCCGTCTTTTCGGCGAACAGGCGGGAAATATTGCGAAGGTGTTCGCGTTCCGCATCCATCGAAAGGATTTTTTCGAAGACGAATTTCGACCACCTTGCGCCTATCGGCGAAAGCGCGGTCGAGAAAATAAACGTGCGGCATTTGTTGACGAGCATTTCGCGCGTTTCCGGCGAACAGACTGCAAACGCGCCCTCTGAAGCCGCCGCCTTCCCGAGCGTGCACATAACCAAGTCGATTTCGCCGAGAAGCCCCGACTGCGCGCAAAGCCCAAGTCCTCCGCCGTAGAGACCGAACGAATGCGCCTCGTCGACGTAGAGAAACGCGCCGTACTTTTTCCCGATTTCGACAAGGCGCGGAATGTCGCAAAGGTCGCCGTCCATACTGAAGACGGCTTCCGTTGCGATGAAGACGTTCCCGAATTCGCCGCGCCTGCGCCGCAGAATTTCGTCGAGCCTGTCAAAATCGTTGTGCGGAAAACGCAGCCATTGGGCTTCGGTAAGGCGAAGCGCGTCGATGAGGCTTGCGTGCGAAAGTTTGTCGGCTACCACCAAGTCGCCCTTCCGCGCGAGCGCGGGAATTATGCCCGAGTTTGCATGGTAGCCGCAGTTGAAAAGCAGGCATTTTTTTTCCGCCGAACATTGCCGCGAATAGCAGTTTGCCGCGAAATCTTCGAAATCGGCAAACGCCGAAGAATTGCACCCGAGCAGACGCGACGAAAGCGAGCCCATCTGGTATTGCGGCGAGTCGGCAAGCCGAAAAAGAAATTCGCGCTGCCAGTCCGTGCGGCCCGAAATTCCGAGGTAGTCGTTTCCCGCAAAGCTCGTATAATTGCGCCCGTCGAGCGTTATGCGCGAACCCGAAACGTCGGCGCGGCACACCGTTCTGTACGCGCCGCCGTCTTTGAATGTCTGCAATGTTTTTTCGAAGTCGAACATCGTCATTTTGCGACGCGCGAGATTGCGTCAGTAATTTGCCGCACTTGGTCGGCGGTCGAAATGAAAGGCGGCATTGTATACAGAAGTTTCCCGAACGGGCGCAGCCAAACCCCCGAATCGACGAGGATTTTCTGGACTGCGGGCACGTCGATTCGTCCGCGCATTTCGAGCACGCCGATAGCCCCGAGCACGCGCACATCGGCAACGCTTCCGCGCGATTTAAGCGGCAGAAGCCCGTCCTTCAACACGCGTTCGATGCCCGCGACCTTTTCGGCAATCCCGCCGTTTTGCGCGATATCGACTGCCGCGTTTGCCGCCGAGCACGCGAGCGGGTTTGCCATAAACGTGGGTCCGTGCATAAAAGTTCCCACGCCGAAATTCGAAATCGTATCCGCCACGTTTTCTGAAGCGAGCGTTGCGGCAAAGCTCAGATAACCGCCCGTCAACGCCTTGCCGAGGCACATAATGTCGGGCTTTACCCCCGCCCATTCCGAGGCGAACATTCTGCCCGAGCGTCCGAAGCCCGTCGCGATTTCGTCGAGAATCAGAAGCACTCCGTATTCGTCGCAAAGGGCTTTCAGCTCGCGCAGATACTGCGGATGGTAGAAGCGCATTCCGCCCGCGCCCTGCACAATCGGCTCGATTATTACGGCGGCAAGCTCGTCGGACTTTTCCGCGAAAAGTTTGCGCATCGGTTCGATATCGGACGCGTCCCAGTCGCCGTCGAAGCGCGATTCGGGGCGCGGCGCAAAGTAGTTTATCGGAAGCCCGCCCGAGAACAGCGAATGCATTCCGTTGACGGGGTCGCATACCGACATTGCGTGCCAAGTATCGCCGTGGTATCCGCCGCGCGCGGTTGCGAATTTCGTGCGTTTTTCGTCGCCCTTCGCCCGCCAAAACTGCAACGCCATCTTCATTGCAACCTCAACCGAGACCGAACCCGAGTCGCAAAAGAACACCCGTTCAAGCCCCGTCATATCAGAGAGCGTTTCCGCGAGTTTCGCCGCGCCTTCGTGCGTTATTCCGCCGAACATAACGTGGCTTGTCTTTTCGAGTTGCGCCTTTACCGCGGCGTCGATTTTCGGATTTTTGTAGCCGTAGGCGACCGCCCACCACGACGACATTCCGTCTATGACCCTGCGCCCGTCGGCGAGGTTCAGGTACACGCCCTCCGCCGAATCCACGACGTAAGGGGTAGGCGGATTTTTCGTGCCGGCGTACGGGTGCCAGACATGCCTGAGGTCGAGTTCTATTATCCGCTCAATATTCATAGCCGAGCCTGTCGAGCATTTTGAAGTCGGAGTCGAGCGACGAGCCTACGGTTGTGAGCATATCGCCCATCAAAATCGCGCTCACGCCCGAATGGAGGGCGCGTTCCTGCTCGCCGCGTATCGCCGCGCGCCCGCCCGCAAAGCGTATGTGTGCACGGGGGTTCATCAAGCGAAATACCGCGAACGAAAGCAAGATTTCGTCGGTCGAAAGCGGCGGCATGTTCTCGAGCGGCGTTCCCCTTATCGGCTGCAAAATATTCATCGGAATGGAATCCACTTCCAGATTCGCGAGTGTATCGGCAAGCTCAACGCGCTGCTCGAAGGTCTCGCCCATTCCGATGATTCCGCCGCTGCAAATGCCAAGCCCAGCCTCGCGCGCGGCGCGTATCGAGTTTATTTTGTCGTCGATTGTGTGCGTCGTGCAAAGTTTCGGGAAGTACGACGGCGCGGTTTCGAGATTGCAGTGGAAGCGCGTCATCCCCGCCGCCGCGAGCCTTTCGAACTGCGGCTTTGTCAGAAGCCCGAACGAACCGCAAAGCCCGATGCCGCCCTCTTTTTTGATTGCCTCGAACGCGTCGCAGAGCTTCGATATGTCCGCGTCCGACACGCTTCTGCCGCTCGTTACAAGCGAGAATCTGCGAACGCCCCTAGCCTTGAAATAACGCGCGTGTTCGAGCGCCGACTCCGCCGAAACGTAGCCGTAGACATCGCAACCCGTGGAATAATGCGCCGACTGTGCGCACCACTTGCAGTTTTCCGAGCATTTGCCCGAGCGGGCGTTCATTATCGAACAGGTGTCGACTTCGCGTCCGAGGAAATGCTCGCGCACCGCATCGGCTGCGGCGCAGATTTCGTCGAGCGGCGCGGTTTTTGCAAGTTCGAGTGCGTCTTTGCGGGAAAGCCTTGTCCCGCCGATTATTTTTTCTGAAATGTCCATATTCGGAAAATCCGTCAATCAAAGCAGATTCGGCGGGCGTGTCAAATATTTCGGGGCTTAAAAAAGTCTTGAAAACGCGCGGGCGAGAATCCAGATTTTCCCGCCGTTATGAAATTCTCGAAATATCACGCACTCGGAAACGACTATCTGGTACTCGACCCCGTCGACTGCCCCAAATGCCCCGAAGGTATCGATGTAGTCAAGATATGCCACCGCAATTTCGGGCTCGGTTCCGACGGAATCCTCTTCGGACCCGAAAAGTCCGACAAGGCGGATTTCAAACTGCGCATTCTCAATCCCGACGCGTCCGAAGCCGAAAAAAGCGGCAACGGGCTGCGCATTTTCTCGCGCTATCTCTTCGACACAAAACGCGTAGGGGTGGACGAGGAATTTTCCGTCGATACGCTCGGCGGCGTGGTAAAATGCACCGTCTCGGAGGGCGGCAACAAGATTACCGTCGAGATGGGCAAGGTTAGCTTCGACGCAAAGAAAATTCCCGTGCTCGGCGTCGACGGCGAGGTGGTCGACAAGCAGTTCGAAATCGACGGCAAAAAATACGACTACTGCTGCGCAACTGTCGGCAATCCGCACTGCGTGCTGCCGATGAAGGAGGTTTCATCGGAAATCGCCCACGCGCTCGGTCCGAAAATCGAGAATATGACGTCGATTTTCCCGAACCGCACGAATGTCCAGTTTTTGCAGGTGCTCGACCGCAACAACATCAAAATCGAGATTTGGGAGCGCGGCGCGGGCTATACGCTCGCATCGGGAAGCAGCTCGAGCGCGGCGGCTTCCGTAGCCCACAAGCTCGGTCTCTGCGACGGCGACATAACCGTGCATATGGAGGGCGGAAACCTCTCGATTAAAATCGCACCCGATTTCTCCATCACGATGACCGGTCCCGCGACCCCCGTCGGCGTATACGAGATGTCGCCCGAGGTGCTCTCGCAGGTCGTCCCGCTTAAGTAGATGGATTGGAATCGCGCTTTTTCCCCATTCTCCGTCTTTGCGGCGGAGGATGTTTTTCTTAAAATTGCAAAATTTGAAAATTAAGCTTGAAAGGCTTTTATCTCTTCGGCACTATGCGAGGGATATTTTAAAAATCAGACAGAAAAGGTTAGTTTATGCCCAGAGAAATCGTTATCATTGAATGCACTGAAGCACGCAAAGAAGGCAAGTCGCCCTCGCGCTATATGACTACGCGCAACCCGCGCAAGCCCGACGGCAAAAAAGTCGAAAAGATGAAGTACAATCCGTCGCTCAAGCGCAGAACTCTCCACAAAGAAATCAAGAAATAGGCAGGCAGGTGCCTGCACGCAAAGGCAAAGCCCTTGACGCCCAAACGAAGTTTGGGCGTTGTGTGATGCTTAGGCGCGACTATGGTCGCGCCTTTTTTGTATAAGTACGCATTGAGCGGCGTTTCGCCGCTCAATGGCTTTGTTGTATCGAGTTTATTTTGCGAATATTCGAAACCCGTTAATTATACTTGAGCTTGGCGGATTGTCGTGCAAGTATTGGCGAATGGATTTTTTTAAGTCTGCGAAAGTTTACGCCGAAATGATAAAGCTTGCGCACACGCTTTTTGCGTTGCCGTTTGCGTTGTCGGCGCTCTGTCTTGTAAAGCTCTGCGGATTCGATTTCGGCGTTTGGAAAATTTTCTGGACTATCGTAGCCTTCTCCGCCGCGCGTTCGGCGGCGATGGGCTTCAACAGGATAGCCGACCGCGATGTCGACGCGCTCAACCCGCGCACGATGAACCGCCCCACCGTAAC
The DNA here is from genome assembly GCA_949293415.1 of uncultured Verrucomicrobiota bacterium. Lineage (GTDB taxonomy): Bacteria > Verrucomicrobiota > Verrucomicrobiia > Opitutales > Intestinicryptomonadaceae > Merdousia. Next base: position 54,866 of record CASFDK010000043.1, on the reverse strand, counting down.
GGGCAAAATTTCCGTCCGCGACGCATCCGTTTTTACGGCGATTTCCGCTGCGGCTTTCGTAGGCGCGGCGGCGATGATAAACTGGCTCTGTTTTTGGCTGTCGTTTCCCGCGCTCGCGGTTTTGTTCGGCTATTCCTATGCAAAGCGTTTTACGTTCGGGGCGCACTACATTTTGGGTATTGCGCTCGCCCTCGCCCCTGTCGGCGCGTGGATTGCGGCGGCGGATTCGTTCGACCCGCGCATTCTTCCGCTCGGCTTTGCCCTGCTCTTCAACATTGCGGGTTTCGACTTAATCTACGCGCTTCAGGATATCGATTTCGATAAAGCCCACAAGCTCCATTCCGTGCCCGCAAAGTTCGGGCGTCGGATGACTCTTGCAATAGCGGCGTGTTCGTTTGCTTTGTCGGCGGTTTTTCTCACTTCGGTCGGGGTCGTTTTCAAGTTGAATGCGGTCTATGCGGCGTGTGTTGCGGTGATTGCCTGCCTTTACGTTTTTGGCGTGATAACGATAGCGTTGTTCGGGGTAAAAAAGACGCAGCTGGTTTTCCTCTACGAAAGCGTTTCAATCTCGGGACTGATTTTCTTGGGCATAGCATCGAACCTTTTCTAATATGGCAAGCGGAGAAAAAAGACGCGCGGTTGTCGCGATAACGGGAGCGTCGGGGGCGACGATCGGAATAAGCCTGCTCGCGATACTTGCAAAAAATGGGGCGGAAATTTACTGCGTTGTAAGCGACGCCGCCGCAAAGATAATTCCGTCCGAAATCGACGGCGCGGCGGATGCCGAATCCGCGCTTGCAATGTTTGATTCCGCGGCGGTCGACGCTGTGCGGTTTTTCGGCGAAGACGATTTTCTCGCCCCGCCCGCGAGCGGATCGTTCCGTTTCGACGCGATGGCGGTAGCCCCGTGCTCGATGAAGACGCTCGGGAAAATCGCAAACGGCATTGCCGACAACCTGATCGTGCGCGCCGCCGAAGTTGCGCTAAAGGAACGCCGGCGGCTTGTTGTGTGCCCGCGCGAGACTCCGCTCGCCCTGACGCACATCAGGAATATGGAAACGCTCTGCCTTGCGGGCGCGGTTATACTGCCGCCCGCGCTTTCGTTCTACAACAAACCGAAAACCGTCCGCGATGCGGCGGACACCGTTGCGGCGCGCATCGCGCAGTCGATGGGCTTCGAACAGAATATCATAAAGGAATGGGGTCTGTGAAAAAATCCTACAAAAACATAGGCGAATTTATCGGCGCGCTCGAAGCTTCGGGAGAACTCGTGCGTATAAAGGAAGCGGTCTCGCCGGTCATCGAAATCTCGAAATACGCCGACGCCGAGTCCAAAAAACCGAATGGCGGCAAGGCGTTGCTCTTCGAAAACGTGGTCGATAACGGGCGCAAAACTTTTCCCGTGGCGGTGAATTTATTCGGCAGCGACAGACGCATGTCGATGGCGTTGGGCGTGGAAAGCTTGGCGAAGTCGGGCGCGGAAATCGCGGCTCTGACAGAGGCGAATCCGCCGAAAACTTTCGGAGACTTCCTCGACTTGGCGAAGAAAATCCTGCCTCTTGCGCGCATTATGCCGAAAAAAATCCGCGGGAAAGCCCCGTGTCAGGAGGTCGTTAAAACGGGCAAGGACATCGACCTTTCGGAAATTCCCGTGCTAAAATGCTGGCCGCACGACGGCGGCAGATTCGTTACGCTGCCGCTCGTTTTCACGAAGTCGCCCGACGGCAAAAAGCGCAATCTCGGAATGTACAGGTTGCAAATTTTCGACGAAAAAACGACTGGCATGCACTGGCACATCCACAAAGACGGCTCGCATTTTTTCAGGGAGTACGCAAAGGAGAAAAGACGTATGCCCGTGGCGGTTGCCATAGGCGCGGACCCCGCCACGATTTACGCGGCTACAGCCCCGATGCCGCGCGGAATCGACGAGCTTCTTCTTGCGGGGTTCTTCCGCAAAAAAGGCGTGCCGACGGCAAAGTGCATCACGGTCGATATGGAAGTGCCCGCCGATGCCGAGTTCGTGCTCGAAGGCTACGTGGACTGCGACGAGCGCAGGCTCGAAGGGCCTTTCGGCGACCACACGGGCTACTACTCGCCCGCCGATATGTACCCCGTATTCCATTTGACGGCGATAACGCGCAAGGAAAAGCCCGTTTACTGCGCCACGCTCGTCGGGCCGCCGCCGATGGAGGACTGCTATATGGCGAAGGCGACGGAGCGCATTTTCCTGCCTATGCTACGCACCGTAATCCCCGAAATCCGCGACTATTTTCTGCCGTGGGAGGGCGTGTTCCACAATATCACGGTTGTCGCGCTCGACAAGGAATTTCCGTCGCACGCAAAGAAGCTCGCCGCGGGCGTGTGGGGACAGGGACAGATGAGCTTCTGCAAGGCGGTCGTCGCGGTGGACGGCGGCGACGACCCCTCGGACTTGTCGAAAGTCTGGCGGAAGTTTCTCGACTCCTTCGACCCCGAACGCGACGTTTTCCTTTCGGAAGGGGTGCTTGACGCGCTCGACCACTCTGCGCCGCGCCCGCTTCAGGGCTCGAAAATCGCAATCGATCTGACGGACGAAATGGACGGCGAAACAAAGCGCAATGTGCGAAAACCATCCGCGCCGACGGAATCGGACATTGCCGAAATCGAAAGTTTTCTGAAGTCGGAAGTTCCGCAGTTTTCGCGGATGTCGGCGCGGAACGGCTTCTGCGCAATCGCCATAGACAAGGAAAATTCGTGCGGGCGCGACATCCTCGAAAAAATCGGAAACTGCGGAAAGTTCGCCGAATTTTTCCGCGCAACCGCCCTCTTCGATTCGGACGTGGACATAGAAAACAATTCCAAAATACTCTGGAAAATCTTTAACAATACCGACCCTTCGCGCGATATAATGATTGTCGGCAACAGCCTGTGCCTCGTAGACGCGTGCAGAAAAAACGCCGCCGACGGCTACCCGCGCGAGTGGCCCGACGACCTCTCGTTCGACAAATAATACTTGAAAAAATTATACCGCCAACTTGAATACCAACACTTACGGAAACATCGCAATGGACAATATCGACGTCTACATTAAAACACTTGCCGATTGGCTCAATCGCGCGGTGGAACTTGTAAAAACGGCTTGGGCGCAGCCCCATGCCCCCGAAATGCTCGGCGCTGCCGCGCTGGCTTTCGCATTGCTCTTGGCGGTCAGAAAAATCAAAAAATCCCGCAAGCCGATAAAGCTTTTCGACAACCGCGCGGGAGTAGTCGAAGTTTCGCGCAAGGCTCTCGACGAACTTGTGCAAAGCGTGTGCTACAGCCTCGGCGCGCTCAACCGCCCCGACGTAAAAATCTACACACGCAGGGGAAAGCTCTGTATGAATGTCTCGCTGAAGCTCGAATCGGGGCAAAAGCTCACCGATGCAACAAGCGAAGTCCAAACCGCGTTGACTACGGCGTTCCGCGAACATCTGGGCGTGGAAAAACTCGGCAGAATCGATGTGCGCATCACGGGCTTCAAAGGGCTTATCTACAAGCCTGCGACAAAGTTTCTGCCTCCCGCCCCCGACTACAAGGAGGACGACGTAATCCTTTCCGACGACACCGTTTTCAATTCGGGTGACGACATCAAAAAGGAAGCGGAAGAAAAGTAATGGCGGAATTGTCTGAATTACTGCGCAACACCGTGTTCTACGGTATTGTAGACACGGGCTACGTTCCGCGCGACAACCTTTTTTCGAAGTGCGAACAACTCGCCGCGGCTGGAGTGAAAATCATACAGCTTCGCGCAAAAGAACAGGACGAAGCCGAGCGCCGCGAAATGGCGTTCGAACTTCTGCCCATTTTCAAAAAACCTAACGCGCCCTATTTTATAATTAACGATTCGCCCGAACTCGCCGCGGAAATCTGCTCGATTATTCCGAACGCGGGGCTGCACGTCGGACAGGACGATATGCCGCCGCGTCAAGCCCGCAATATCATAGGCAAGAACAGGGTTCTGGGACTTTCTACACACTCCTTCGAGCAGGCGACGGCGGCGGACGCGCTCGGCGATGTGCTCGACTATTTCGCAGTGGGTCCCGTCTACGCCACGAATACAAAACCGGGGCGCAAGCCCGTCGGGCTTGAACTCGTCGGGCAGGTCGCTGCATATTCGCCTAAGTTGCCGTGGTTTGCAATCGGCGGCGTAAATATGCGTACGGCGGCAAAAGTGCGCCTTGCGGGCGCGAAAAGAATCGTTGCGGTTTCCGATGTTCTCCTCGCATCCGATACCGCGCAGGCGGTAAAAGATCTCGAGCGCGAATTTTTGTCGGTGCGATAACGGAAAAAAACGGGTCGTTCAAAGCCCGCGCAAAGCCCAAAATACCGGCGTTTCGGGAATGCAAAACCGCGCATTTCCCCGTAGTTTCGGGAAGTTCGGAAGGCCCGAGGGAACGCCGGATTGGAATGTTCAAATGGGAAATTTAACATACTGATTGCCATTATATTGTAAAACATTTAAAAAAACTCTTGATTCGGCAAGTAAAAGGCGTTTTATCGTCTTCAATAAAAAATATAGCTGCCGAATACACGCGGCAAAACTACTACAACAAAGACCCATTACTACAACAACTAAAATCTGCGGAATTTTCTCCGAAAACGCCGACGGAATCCGAACGAAAAGCGGATAAATTCGGGTTTTCACATAAGGAAAGATTCTGAGGGTTGCATATGTGCGGATTTTGCTGACGGGAAATCGGCTGGGTTCGTTTCAGTTTTGTTTTAACTCACAATAGGAAAAGGAAGTTATGAAAATTTTAAAAAGAAGCGGCGCTGAAGCGGTGTTCGATGCCGAAAAGATAGTAAACGCCGTATCAAAAGCCAACCAGACTGTCGATTTCACGCGGGCGTTGACATCGGAACAAATCCGCTCGATTGCAAACTTCGTCGAAAGCGTGTGCGCGGCGCGCGACAGGGCGTTGACGGTTGAAGAAATTCAGGATATTGTCGAAACGCAAATTATGAAAGCGGGCGCGTTCGAAGTGGCGAAAAAATACATCACCTACCGCTACGTCAGAAGCCTCGTCCGACGCGCAAACACCACCGACAAGCAGATTCTCACACTAATCGAGTGCAACAACGAAGACATCAAACAGGAAAATTCGAACAAGAACCCGACCATCAACAGCGTACAGCGCGACTATATGGCGGGCGAAGTCTCGAAAGACATCGCATCGCGCATCCTGCTGCCCGAAGAAATCGTATCGGCACACAACGAGGGTATCATCCATTTCCACGATATGGACTACTTCGCGCAGCATATGCACAACTGCGACCTCGTTAACCTCGAGGATATGCTCCAGAACGGCACGGTCATTTCGGGCACAATGATTGACCGCCCCAGAACTTTCTCAACCGCCTGCAACATTGCAACGCAAATCATCGCACAAGTTGCGAGCAATCAATACGGCGGTCAGAGCATAACGCTTACGCACCTTGCGCCGTTCGTGGAAGTATCGCGCCAAAGAATCCGCGGCGAATTGCAGAACGAATTCAAGAGTGTCGGAATAGACATCGCGCCCGAAAAGCTCGAGAAAATCCTCGAACAGCGGGTGCGCGAAGAGGTTGCGCGCGGCGTACAGACAATTCAGTACCAAGTTGTTACATTGATGACCACAAACGGGCAGGCTCCCTTTGTAACCGTCTTTATGTATCTCGGCGAAGCCCGCAACGAGCGCGAAAAGGAAGACTTGGCAATCATCATCGAAGAAGTTCTTAACCAACGTTATCAAGGAGTTAAGAACGAATCGGGAACGTACATCACACCCGCCTTCCCCAAGCTCATCTACGTTCTCGAGGAAGACAACATCAATCCCGACTCCAAGTACTACTACCTCACGGAACTTGCCGCCAAGTGTACAGCAAAGCGCCTCGTGCCAGATTACATTTCGGAGAAGATAATGCTCCGCAACAAGATAGACAAAAACGGTGAAGGCCATTGCTATACCTGTATGGGTTGCCGCAGCTTCCTTACGCCGTATATCGACGAAGACGGAAGGCCCAAATATTACGGCAGATTCAACCAAGGCGTTGTAACCGTAAACCTTCCCGACATCGGGCTTTCGGCGAAAGGCGATATGGACGCGTTCTGGCGCATATTCGACGAACGTATGGAACTTTGCCACCGCGCCCTCCAGTGCCGCCACGAAAGACTGACGGGCACGCTTTCCGACGCAGCCCCGATTCTCTGGCAACACGGCGCGCTCCTGCGTCTGAAAAAGGGCGAAAAAATCGACAAGTATTTGCACGGCGGCTACTCGACGCTTTCGCTCGGCTATGCGGGCTTGTGGGAATGCGTGTTCTCGCTCATCAGGAAGAAGCTCACCGACCCCGAAGGCGAGGCTCTCGGGCTTGAAATTATGCGCAAACTCAACGAGTACACCGCCAAGTGGAAAAAAGCCGAAAATATCGACTACTCGCTTTACGGAACTCCCCTCGAGAGCACGACATACAAATTTGCAAAGGCACTCCAACGCCGTTTCGGCACAGTCGAGGGCGTAAGCGATAAAAACTATATCACAAACAGCTACCACGTCCACGTAACCGAGCCGATTGACGCGTTCGCCAAGCTTTCGCTCGAATCGAAGTTCCAGACACTCTCCCCCGGCGGGGCAATCAGCTATGTAGAAGTGCCGAATATGCAGAACAACATTACCGCCGTTCTGCTTGTAATGCGCTATATTTACGACAACATTATGTACGCCGAGCTCAACACCAAAAGCGACTATTGCCAAGTATGCGGCTTCGACGGCGAGATAGAAATCGTAAAGGACGAAGACGGCAAGCTCATTTGGCGTTGCCCAAAGTGCGGTAATACCGACGAAACCAAGATGAACGTTGCCCGCCGCACCTGCGGATACATAGGCACGCAATTCTGGAATCAGGGACGCACACAGGAAATCCGCGAACGCGTTCTGCACCTCTAAGGGGGAGCGCACGCCATGAACTATTCCGAAATAAAACCGCTCGACATCGCAAACGGTACGGGCGTGCGTGTTTCGCTTTTCGTTTCGGGTTGCCGCAACCACTGCAAAGGTTGCTTCAACCCCGCAACTTGGGATTTCCGCGCAGGCAAGCCGTTCGACGAAAAAGTCGAACGGCACATTTTGCAGTTGCTCAAGCCCGACTACGTTGTCGGGCTTACCATTTTGGGCGGCGAACCGTTCGAGCCTGAAAACCAGCGCGACCTGCTCCCGTTTGTAAGGCGCGTGCGCAGCGCGTATCCCGACAAGACAATTTGGGCATACTCCGGCTGCGTGCTCGACCGCGATATGTGCGCCGGCGGGCGGGTTTATTGCGGGGCAACCGACGAGCTTCTGTCTTTAATCGACGTGCTTGTCGACGGACCGTTTATCGAAGCGCGCAAAGACATCTTGTTGCGTTTTAGGGGATCGGATAACCAGCGGATTATCGATATGAAGGCAACGCGCGAATGCGGTGAAATCGTGCTATGCAAAGAGCCGAGCAAATCTCCACTTCCGCCGAAGAAAACGCCGTAACGCCGAATATCGCGCGGGTTGCGCGCTGCGCCGACCTACTGCAAGTGCGCTGCAAGTTTAAGCTCGCCCGACATTTTCGACATAGCCGAAACCGTCCCCATACAGAGGATTTTGTCGCCGCCCGCGAATGGACGCATGGGATCGGGCTGCGACGGCTCGACCTCGCCCGAATGAAGAACGCCCATCACTTTTATTCCGTACTTTTTGGGCATCGCCACGTCTTTTAGGGTCTTTCCGCAAAGGAGCGAATCGTCGGGAACATAGACTTCGGCGAGAGTCATATTGCCGTCTCCCGAAATGTTTTCCTCCATAACGGGCTTGATTTGCGATGGTTTGGTGAGGATTTTTTCGGCTTCGGCAATTTGACTGTCGGAAGCGCACAGAATCACAACGTCGTCGGGATAAAGACGCGTGTCGGCTTCGATGTCGTAAATGGAAAATTCGCCGCGTCGGACTGCCGCGATTTCCGCACCCGTGCGCTCGCGTATCGCAAGCTCGCCGACTGTCTTGCCCGCCGATTCGGCGAACTCGTCGATTTCGATTTCGGCGACGCTTTTCGCCCAAGTGCGGCTTGCGCGGATGTTATCCATAAGATGTTCGCGCCTATTGTGTTCGGCGTTCTCAAGGTGTCGTTTGAGCACCGAGGCAAATCTGCCCTCCATCGAGTGTCTAAAGTTCGAAAATATGCGTCTGAAGAAAATCGAAAGCAAGACGACGCTCGCCGCAAATATTACAACCGCGTCGTCGATTGGCAGAAAGTTGAATGTAAACGTCAGATAGACAACAGCAAACGCCGCCAAGATGAACACGGAAAATACGTTGCGCAAAAACGCGTGCAACCTGCCGCCCGCGCCCGCCGCAAGTTTATAGCGCGCGTCTACGACATCGACAATCTTAGCCGCGCAAGCCCCCGACGACTTCAACACTCCTGCCAGAAGGGGAATCGAAACGGCGGCGGCGGCAACCCAGATTCCGATTGCAAACATATCGGGATAAGTCGAGTTTTTCACGGCACGGGCAAGATATGCGGCGGTAAACATCGCGCCGCTAAAAAGAAGCGTATATATTAAAATCGCCCCGACGTTCGGAAGAAAATCGCCAAACTTCGAATTGCCAGAAGCCGACTTCGACAGCGACGAAACGGTGCGGCGGTATATGTCGAGAAGGTCGAGAAGTTTCTTGGGCGCAAGCGAATGCGCCGCCGACATAATCCGTTCTGACTGCGAAGCGACGAGCGGGTTGAGGAACACCGTCAGAAACGAAACGCCCATCGCAATCGCCATAATCGACGGGTTCATAACGCCGCTCGAAATTCCCAACCCCGCGATGACAAAACTGAATTCGCCTATCTGCGCCTTGTTTACCGCCGCCAAGTAGGCATCGCGGCAACGCACGCCCGCAAGGGTGATTCCACAAAAGCACGCGAACGTTTGGAACACGATTACCCCGAACGAAATCAGCAGAATCGGCAACCACAAATCTATTATCAAATGCGGATTTATTTGCGTACCCACCGACACGAAAAACAACGCCACAAACAAGTTGCGGAACGGGTCGGCGATGTGCTCAACCCTGCGCGAAACGTCAGAACCCGAGATAATCGAACCCGCCATAAACGCTCCGAGCGACAGCGAAAGATGCGAGAGTTCCGCCAGTTCGCCCAGCCCCATAATCAGGCAGAAAATCACCATTATCAGCTCTTGGCGGTTGCCCGAAACGGCGAATCGGCGCAGGAATCGGGGCACGACAAGCTTGCCTATCACAAAAATGGTTATCATAAAACTGAGGATGGCAAGCGTCGAACGAAAAAGCTCCATCGCGCTCGGCAGATTGCCCGATCCCACCCCCGACAAGACGACGAGCAAAAACACCGCAAATATGTCCTCGACAATCAGAATACCTATCGCAATCTGCGCGTAGAGTTTCGACAAATCGCGCCGCTGCGCAAAAATTTCCACGATTACGATTGTCGAACTCATCGCCAAAACGCCGCCCAAAAATACTCCGTCGATTTTCGAAAGCCCCATCAGCCCCGCCGCGACCATACCGAGCACGCCCATTGCCGCAATCTGGAAGGCTATGCCCAAGACACTCGGGGCGAAGACCTTTTTCAACCGCTCGAGGTTGAACTCCATCCCCACGAAAAACATCATAAACATCACGCCCAACTCTCCGAGAGCGGAAATGTTTTCGGCGGACGAAATCAGTCCGAACACGGGCGAAAGCAGAATTCCGACTATTATAAAACCGAGCAGAAGTGGCAGTTTCAACGCCGAAAATATGCGCATCGACACTGTCGAAGCGACCACGATTATAGCCAAATCTTTCAGTAAAAACGCGGACGAATGGGTATCCATACGGGGGGACAAAGTGTCGCGGAAGTCATTCCCGCCGACAAAAAAACAGGCAATATAAAAAGCGGAAATTATCAACAAATATTTACCGAAAAAAATGCGCCCGAAACCCTGCCCGCCGCAGCGCACCGCCCGAAAAAGCGCGGAGGCGCAATTACGCAGCGGCGCACGGCTGCAGCCGCTCAGATGTCGCGGTTTCGCGAATCGGCAATGATCGTTACGGGACCGTCGTTTACGAGGTGCACGCGCATATCCGCGCCGAACTCGCCCCGCCCTATTTTTTTGCACAATTCCGCTTCGAAGAGTTCGCAGAATTTTTCGTAGAGCGGCACGGCGGTGTCGGGATGCGCCGAACGGTTGAACGACGGGCGCGAACCCTTGCGCATATTTCCGAAAAGCGTGAATTGGCTGACCACAACGGCATCGCCGCCGCTGTCCTTAAGCGACATATTCATTTTGCCGTCGGAATCTTCGTAGACGCGCATATTTGCGGCTTTTGCGGCAAGCCATTGCGCGTCCTCGGGGGTATCGCCGTTTTCTACCGCAACGAGCACGAGCGCGCCCGCGCCCATTTTGGCGCATTCGCGCCGCAAGCCGTTTTCGACGATTTCGACCGATGCGCTTTCGACCCTCTGGAAAACCATTCTCATACTCAGATAAGCGAAAATTCCGCCGAAAACGATTTCATCGCCTGCGGCTCGACAAAGCGTTTGGGCTTCGATGCGGAGTCGGGCTGCGACATCCACGGTTCCACGCAGTAGAACGGTTCGCCGTCTTTCGACCACGTTATTACGCTCGTGCCCACTTCGGGCTTTCCGCCGCCGTCGATTTTAATGGTGATGTCTTCCTCGCCGCTTTTCGTGCCGAAGCGGATTGTGGATGTCTTGAACGAAGTCCAGACTTTGTTGACCATTTCGGGCTGGTCGAACGACGTTTTGAATATGTCGGCGGGTGCCATCGAGCCGTCCGCGCCGTCGAACGAATACGCCTTTTTCGCGTCGCAGAGAATGCGGTAGTGTTTGCGTTCCGTACCCGCGCTCCACGGCAGCGTGAAGTACGGATGCATAGCCGCGCCCCATGGGATGCGCCCGTCGGAATTGTTCTTCAAAATCAACTCGCACGAAAACGACAGCTCCGAAAAGCGGTAGTGAACGAAAAATTCGTAGTCATACGGGTAAGCCTCGGCGGCGGCGGGCGACGGCAGAAATTTCAGGCGTATGTCCTTGTCGGACGAAAACACCGTTTCGAACTCGCCGTCATACGCGTAGCCGTGAAGCTTCATCGGCAAAATTTTGCCGTCGGGAGTCTTCCAAAAACCGCGTTCGCCGTTCGCGTAGGAGTGCCCGCCAAACGGAAACATCACGAACATTCCGCCCGAAGCCGACACAAACCTTTCGCCCGAAAGCGGCGCGGATTCGTCCCAGTAGATTACGTCGCGCACCGCGCCGTCCGCCATTGAAATGTTCCAGTTGACAAGCCGCGCGCCCTCGCGCGGATTCAAAATGTACGTCGACGCGCCCACCGCAAACTTGAGGATTTCCGCGCCGTCTAATTCGATTGATTCCATATTCCGATTAACCCAAATCGCGCGGCGTTTTTCAACCAATTAAAACGGAAAAAAGCTTGTTCAAAACCGTGCGCGGTTCATTATTCGACCGGTATGAATTCTATCGAACTTGTCCTCGTTGCCGTTGCGCTTTCTATGGACGCTTTCGCCGTATCCATCGCCTGCGGGATAGCCGCGCCAAAGATTGCGGCGAAAAACGCCCTCGCGGTTGCGGGGGCGTTCGGTCTGTTCCAGATGCTTATGCCGCTTATGGGCTGGCACTTGAGCGAGTTCGCCTACGAATACATCGCCGCATACGACCACTGGATTGCCTTCATTCTGCTCGCGCTGGTCGGCGGGAAAATGGTTCTCGACGGCGCGAAGGGCGGCGGAGAATCGGGTGCAAAAAAAACGTGCTTCGCCCATCCCAAGCTGGACCTGCGCGTACTTTTCCTGCTTGCGGTTGCGACAAGTTTGGACGCGCTTGCAATCGGGGTGTCGTTCTCGTGCGCGAAATATCCGATTTTTCTCCCGTCGATTTTCATAGGAATTACAACATTCGCGTTTTCGATATGCGGAATAAAATTCGGCAGGAAAATCGGCAGCGCGAACGACGGCAAATTCGCAATCGCGGGCGGTATCGTGCTTGTTTTAATCGGCGTAAAAGTGCTGATAACGGGCTAGTCCCGCGGGTTTTCGGCGCGGCTATTGCCCGAATTCTTCGACATCCATTTTTGTGCGCGGATGCTTCTTTTGGTGTTGCGTTACGATGTCTTCGTTCAGCAGATTCGTATAGATTTGCGTTGTGGAAAGGTCGCTGTGTCCGAGCATTTCGCGAATAGCCATCAGGTTTGCGCCGTTTTGCAGCAAGTGGGTAGCGAACGAGTGGCGCAGGATGTGCGGCTTTACGTTTTTTTCAATGCCCGCTACGAGCGCGTATTTTTTTATATTATACCAGAACGTCTTTCGCGATAGTTTTTCGCCCCTGCGCGTTACGAAGAGTTCGGCGCATTCGCGGTTATCTCCCAAGAGTTCGCGCCGAATCTGTTTGTAGCGGGCGATTGCGTTCAGCGCGTAATCGCCGACGGGCACGAGACGCGTTTTCGCCCCCTTGCCCGTAATGCGCATTATGTGTTCGTTTGCGAAAATGTCGCTCTCCTTCAGCGCACAAAGCTCGGAGACACGCAGCCCGCTTGCGTACATAAGCTCGAGCATTGCGCGGTCGCGCACGCCCTCGGGGGTGTCCTTCGGGGGTGCGTCGAGAAGCGCGACAACCTCCTGCGCCGACAGAATTTCGGGCACGTTGCGGCGCAGTTTCGGCGACGAAAGAATGTCGCAGTAGTTTTTCTTCCAGACCTTTTCGTCGACAAGAAACCCCGCGAGCGATTTCAGCGCGCTGAGTTTGCGCGACTGTGTTGTTGCCTTTTCGTTCGGCGCGATTTCGCACATCCACTCGACGAGCGAGTCGGCATCGACATCGGCGAACGAGAGGATGTTTTTCGACTGCAGAAAACGCGCGAACTGCGTAATGTCGTAGATGTAGGAAACTATCGTGTTTTCGCTCCGCCCGAGTTCCATTTTCAGAAAGGCGCGGTATTCGAAGATGTCGTTTTGCAGGGTATTGCAAAGCGGCACTTCTTCGGTATCGTTTTTTTCGCTGGAGTGCATTTATTTTTCGGACGAGGCGAGCAGGTTTTTCACCGCGGTCGCCGCCGTTATCGAAGATTCGGAAATGAGCTTTGTGTAGTGCCCTATCGCGCTTTCGATTCCGTCGCGATGGTAGAATCTGCGCAGAACTTCGCGCTCGAGCAACGACTTGAACCACTCTATTTGCTGTTCTGCGCGGCGTTTTTGCAGGTAGCCGTTTTCGGAAAACTTTTTGTAGAAGCCGTCGAGCCGTCCCCAGGCCTCTTCGATGCCCATATTTTCGTGGGCGGAACATACGTCGCAGAACGGCTTCCAGTCGGGAGTGGGAGAGTTTAGGAAGTGGAGAACGCCCGAAAGCTCCGCCTTTTTGAGGTTGGAGCGTTCGACCATATTGCCGTCGCATTTGTTTACGAGTATGCCGTCGGCAAGCTCGATTACGCCCTTTTTGATTCCCTGAAGGTCGTCGCCCTGCGCTGCAAGCTGGATGAGCAGAAAGAAGTCGGTCATCGAACGCACGGTAACCTCGCTCTGCCCCACGCCGACAGTTTCGACGAGAATTACGTCGTAGCCCGCCGCCTCGCAAAGCACCATTGTTTCGCGGCTTTTGCGCGCCACACCGCCGAGCATTCCGCCCGACGGAGAAGGGCGGATAAACGCGTTTTCATTGCGCGAAAGATTTTCCATTCGGGTTTTGTCGCCCAAAATGCTTCCGCCCGAAACCGAGCTTGACGGGTCAACCGCAAGCACCGCCACTTTTTTGCCGTACTTGTCGCAGAGCATCGAGCCGAACGTTTCGATAAACGACGATTTCCCCGCACCCGGAACGCCCGTTATGCCGATTCGAAAGGCGTTGCCCGCGTACGGCATGAGGTCGGCAATAAGCTGCTGCGCCGTATCGAAATGCGCTTCGGCGTTGCTTTCTATGAGCGTGATTGCGCGCGCGAGAATTGTTTTGTTGCCCTCGAGAACGCCTTTTTTGTAGTCTTCAAGCGACAGCGTTCGGCGTTTCGGGCGCGGCGCGAAAGAAACGGATGCGTCGTTTTCGCCGTCTTTCTTGATGTCCACGCCCGACATCACCGACGTTGTGAACACGTGCCTGTCGGCGTTTTCGGGCACCCATTCGGGGCGTTTGCTATTGTTGTCCATCGTCAATTTCCTTTTGCTCGAAGTCGATATCGGCTGTTTTGGATTTTTCCAAAAACCGCTTTGCTGTGTCCAAAACGCTCTTGCCGCCTTGCGAAAGCGTTTTCTGTGCGTCCAAATAGTCTTTTTGAAGGGAATTTATCTTATTGCCGAGAGCCTCGAAGCGGCGCGAGAACAGTTCCACGCGCTCGTGCAGAAGCCGTCCGACATTGCAGATTTCCCTGAGATTTTTCGCGAAAGCCTCGTTGCGGTAGGCGATTTCCGCGAACTTCAAAACCGCCATAACGCCCGTGGGTCCTGCGACGAGCACGTTCGAGGAGTACGCGTCGGCAAGAAGCGCGGGGTCTTCCTCTACAATGAGGTTGTACGCGCCCTCCACGGGAACGAACATCAGCTTGAAGTCGCAGGTTACGTCGGGCAGATTGTCGTATTTGCCCGCAAATTCCTTGAGGTGTTCGCGGACGGATTTCCTGAATTTCGCAAGCGCGGCGCGTTTTGCCGCCGCATCGGAAGCGGCGCAATAGTCGGTGAAATCGGGAAGCGAAAGCTTCGAGTCTACGACTATAGAGCGCGAATTAGGCAGATACACAACGAAGTCGGGCATAAGGCGTTTTTGCGTACCGTCAACGTCGGCGTAGCTCTTCTGCGAGCGGTAGTGTATGCCCTCCACAAAGCCGCACGATTCGAAAATGCGCTGCAAAACGGTCTCGCCCCAGTTGCCCGCAACCTTGTTGTTCGAGCGCAGAGCCGATGCGAGGTTTCGGGCTTCGTCGCCGAGCTGCGCATTCATCTTCACGAGCGATTCGATCTGCGTGCCCATCGAGGCGTTGTTGCGCGCGCTCGTTTCGTTGAGTGTTTCGACGCGCTCGCGAAACTCCCGCAGGTTGTTTTTGAGCGGCGCGAGAATCAGCCCGATTTGCTCGATATTCGACGACGACATTTTTTCGCGGGCGGACTCGAAGATTTTGTTCGAAAGGTTTTCGAAGTCGGCGGCGAATTTTTCGCGCATCGCCCTTTCCTCTTCGGCGCGGTTCTTGAGGCGTTCGGCGAGCGCGGCGGCGCGTTCCTCCGCGGCGGAAAGGCGTTTTTCGGCGTCGATTTTCGTTTTTAGAAGTTCGGCGCGTTCGGCTTTCAGCTCGGAATTTTCGCGAAGCAGGGAGTCGGCGCGCGCCGTCTCCGAGGCGAGCTGCGACAAAAGCTCGGCCGTGCGTTGCGCGTTTTCGTCGCGCCCCTTCAATGCGCAAGCCAAAGCCCGCCAATGATAGACCCCAGCGGCAAAACCGAGCACGGCGAGCGCGGCGAAAACGGAAATTAAAACATACTCCGTCATTCCGAATCCTCCTCTTCGAATACCTCGAGAACGGACTCGTCCTCAATCGAAGCCGAATCGGTTTTCTCCTCCTTGTGTTCGTCTATGATTCCTCCCGCGACGAAAGTCTGAGGACGGCTGCCGAACTGCGAGTCGAGAACGGCGAGAAGCCCCTTCGAGATTTTGCCGATCGCGTCCTCGAATTCGGGCGTGTTGGACGTAAAAATCTCGGGCTTGCCGCGCCCGCCGTCGTCGGGAATTTCCGCAAGCTTTTTTACCTTCGGCGAACGTTCGACCGCCGCCGCATACCGCCGCGAAAATTCGCGCGATTCCTCCAGAACCTCCCTAAGCAGAAGGGCTATTTTTTTTTTGAACTTCGGCGGGGGCGGTCGAAAGCTTTTCGAGTTCCTTTATGAGCGTGTTTATAGCCCGCGCCCTGCTCTGCTCGACCGCCTTAAGAAGCGCGACTTCGAAATTCGCCTTTTCGGAAAGCCCGTTTTTCAGACCCCGTTCGGCGTTTTGCAGAACGTCGAGCATGCGCATCATCTGCTCGCTCGAAAGTTTTTTGCCGCCGAAGTCTTTGTAGCCGTCGGCGAACGATTCAATCATCGCCCCGCGCACGAAATTCTGCATGTCGCACAGTGCGCGGTAGAGGTCGCACCCCGAATCGGAAAGGGCGTCCGCGCCCTTTACGACCGCCGAATAGTCGCCCTTTGCCATATTCGTTACAAGCTCGTTTATCTGCGCGTCGGAAGCCAAGCCGTATACGCCGATAACGTCGTTTACGTCGAGCGTCTTGCCGCAGAACGAAATCATCTGGTCGAGGATACTCTGGGCATCGCGCATACCGCCGTTTGCGAGGCGCGCGATTGCCGAAAGGGCTTCGGGAGTCGCCGAAATTTCCTCTTTCTTGGCAATCTCAGCCAAATGCTGGGCAATGAGGCGCTCGGGAATCGGGCGAAATTCGAAGCGTTGGCAGCGCGATGTTATCGTGCCGAGAACCTTGTGCGCTTCGGTCGTGGCGAAAATGAATTTGACGTGTTTGGGCGGCTCTTCGAGCGTTTTTAGCAGCGCGTTGAACGCGTCGGGAGTGAGCGAGTGCACTTCGTCGATGATATAGACTTTGTAGGTGCACTGTGCGGGAGCGTACTGGCACTCTTCGCGGAGGTTTCTGATTTCGTCGATGGAACGGTTCGACGCGCCGTCGATTTCGACAACGTCCATACATGAGCCGTTCATTATCGCCTGCGAGATTTCGTCGTTGTCGTCGGGGTGGACGTTTGGACCGCCCTTTGCGTTGAGGGCCTTTGCGAAGAGTCGGGCGACGGTTGTTTTGCCCGTTCCCCTCGGACCGACAAAAAGGTATGCGTGCCCGATGCGCCCGGACTCTATTGCATTTGTGAGAGTCTTGACGATATGCTCCTGCCCGACCAGTTCCGAAAACTGTTTCGGACGGTATCTGCGCGCGATTACTTGATAGGCTTCACTCATTATTTCAAGAGCCTATTACGGGCGCGGACGGATACAAGTTTTTTTTGTCCCGAAACCCGCTTTTGCGCAAAATATTGTTGAAAGAACACTCCGCCTGTGGATTATCGCTTCGATATGCAAAATAAGGCGGAAAACGACACCGAAAACGAGACCCTCTACGACGATCTCGAGATGTCGGTTCTGCACAAAATAAGCCGCGCGGTCGTCAGGCGCAAAAACGTAAAGGAGCTTATCTCCGAAACGCTCGAAATTCTCCATTCCGAAATGGGGCTTCTGCGCGGAACAATAACCCTGCGCGACGGCGACTACCTGTTCATCGAAGCCTCGAACGGAATGGACGACGAATCCATAAAGCGCGGCGTCTATAAAATTGGCGAGGGCGTAACGGGGCGCGTCGCGGCGGAGGGCAGATCGGTGGTCATACGCGACGTCTCGAAAAGCCAGGAGTTTCTCGACCGCACGAAGACGCGGGGGCAGTCGCTGAAAGGAATCGCGTTTGTGTGCGTGCCGATTGTGTATATGGAACAGGTTATCGGCACGCTGAGCATAGACCGCAAGCTGCCAAAAAAAGCCGACCTCGACCGCGACCTTGTGCTGCTCGAGACCGTCGCCAACATCCTCGCCGACGCTGTCGCCCTCATCTACCTGCGCCACGAAGAGCGCAACAAACTTCTCGACGAAAACCGCAGGCTGAAGCTCGAGCTTAGCACAACGCTTATGCGCCCGCCGAACATCCTCGGCAATTGCGGGGCAATGCAGAACGTCTACGAGTGCATTGCGCGTTACTCGCGCCACACCGAACCCGTGTTCATCCGCGGAAAATCGGGCACGGGCAAAGAGCTTGTCGCGCGCGCAATCGCCGATTCGACTGCCGGACTTGACGGAAACTTCAAAATCGTCAACTGCGCCGCCCTGCCCGACTACGCGCTTGTCGGCGAAATTTTCGGCTTCGAGAAAAACTCGTTCGCCCGCGCGCACTTTGCAAAAAAGGGTCTGCTTGAACTTCCGCAGACGGTGTTTCTCGACGAGGTTGCGGAAATCTCGCCCGCCGCGCAAAAACTGCTTTACGAATACATCGCCACGGGACGCTTCAGGCGGATGGGCGGCGAAACCGACGTTGCGGGCAAGGCGCGGCTAATCTGCGCCTCCTCCGCCGACATCGAAAAAATGGTCGAACAAAAGACGTTCGACAAAAATCTATACCTTGCGCTATCCAAAAACACGCTCCACATCCCCGCCCTGCGCGACAGGAAAAGCGACATCGTTTTGCTCGCCGAACACTTTCTGGAAAAATACAACAAAGTCTACGGCAAAAACATCAAGCGCATATCAACCCCCGCAATCAATATGCTCACGGTCTACGCGTGGCCGGGGAACGTGCGCGAGCTTGAAAACTGCATCGAACGCGCGGTGATGTCGTCGAACGATTCGGCTATTTCGGGCTACAACCTCACCCCCGCCGTGCGCGCGGGCTATATGCACAAGCCAACCCCCTACGGCGAAGACGTGGATTTCAATTCGATGGTCTCGTCGTTCGAGCGCGAACTGATAACCGAAGCGTTAAAGGCAAACAGGGGCAACGCCGCCGCCGCCGCGCGAAAGCTCAATCTTACCGAACGCATTATGAACTACAAAATCAAACGCTACTCAATCACAGCCGCGTGGTATAAAAATTCGAAATGAATCGGGAAAAAATAATGATGGCACTATCGGGGGGCGTGGACAGCTCGGTCGCGCTCGCGCTCCTCAAGCAACAGGGTGAGGACGTGTCCGCCGCCTACATGAAAACGTGGGTCAACGAAGAGGGAATCGACGTTTTCGGAGACTGTCCGTGGCATCAGGACATTCTCGACTGCCGAGCCGTTGCGGAAAAGCTCGGAGTGGATTTCGAAGTGGTCGATTTCATCGAGCAGTACCATAAGGAGATTGTCGAATACCTCGTGGACGGGTACCGCCGCGGACTGACACCAAACCCCGACGTGATGTGCAACCGCAGAATGAAATTCGGAAAATTCCTAGACTACGCAAGGGAACGCGGATTCTCGAAAGTCGCAACGGGGCACTACTGCTCGATGCGCGAAAACGAAGACGGCTCGCGCGATTTGATGGTTGCCGCAGACCCCGGGAAAGACCAGTCGTACTTTCTTGCTATGATTACACAGGAGCAGTTGCAGTCAGCCCTGTTTCCGATTGGCTCGCTGCTCAAAAGCGACGTGCGCGAAACCGCGCGTTTGTGCGGTCTGCCCAATTCGGAGAAAAAAGACAGTCAGGGAATCTGTTTTCTGGGAAAGATAAAAATCCAAGATTTTCTGCGCCACTACATCCCCGAAAGGGCGGGCGACATCGTAAACGTGGAAGGCAAGGTTCTGGGCAGGCACAGGGGGCTTTACAACTATACCCTCGGACAGCGCAAGGGCATAGGCGTGCCGTCGAATACGGACAGAAAGTGCTATGTTGTCGTGGCGAAAAACTTCGAGACGAACGAGCTTGTCGTCGCCTTCGATTCCCCCGACGCGCCGCATTTGTGGCGTTCGGAAGTGCTCGTCGACGAAATCAACTGGATAAACAAGCCGATACTCGAACCGCGCGAAATCTATGCCCGCGTGCGGTATCGCGACGACTTGGTGAAAGTGCTTTTCACGCCGCTTCAGGAAGGTCGGGCGCGTGTGGAATTCGAGAAGCCGCAACGCGCAATCGCCGCGGGGCAGGTGCTGGCAATCCACGATTCCGACCCGTCGGTCGTGCTCGGCGGCGGATTTTATATTGACTTCAAAAACAGATGATGCCACTCTTCGACGAGTCCGCAACCGTTGCGGACAACGCCAGTTTCAAACAACAAAAGCTATACTATGGACAGAAGAACATTCTCTAAAAAGGCGGTCGGCGCGCTCATGGGCGCGTCGGTCATAACGACTGCGGCGCGCGCCGAAAAAATCTCCGGCGGTGTAAAGTCGACGGAGCCTTTCAAATGCAAATTCGCCGCAAATATCTACAAGTGGACAAACATTTGCCCCAACTACACGAAGGGGCTTTCCGATGTCGACAAAGTGAAATTCTGGTACGACTGCGGCTTCCGCGCGATGGAAGACAACGATATGATGAAATACGCGCCCGAAAAGCGCAAGGCGTTGTCGGAACAAATCCGCAAACTCGGAATGGACTTCGGCGTGTTCACTTCGTCGATTGGCGGCGGACTGTGGCTGACCGCGTGCAAAAGCGACAAGCGCGGCGCAAAACCCGACAAACAGGCGGCAATAGAACGCATCAAGGCGGAGGCGAAAAAGACCGTCGAAATCGGCAGGGAAATCGGCGCAAAATGGACAACCGTGGTCATCGGCAAAACCGACCTTTCGCTCGAACATTCCTACCAGATGGCGAATGTTGTCGAGCAGCTCAAGTACGCCGCCGAAATTTGTGAAAAATCGGGGCTGATTATGGTGCTCGAACCGCTCTCGTTCACTGCGCATCCGGGGCTTTGGCTTCAGAAAACATCCGATGCCTATATGATTTGCAAGGCGGTAGGCAGCCCCTCGTGCAAAATCCTCTTCGACGTCTTCCACCAACAGAACACGGAAGGCAGCCTCATCCGCAACATCGACGCAGCTTGGGACGAAATCGCCTACTACCACCTCGGCGACGTTCCCAACCGCACCGAACCGGGGTCGGGCGAAATCAACTTCAAGAACCTGATTAAGCACATCCACGACAAGGGCTACCGCGGTATCTACGGTATGGAACACCTGCAGAGCGACAAGTCTCCCGCGGGCGACGCAAAGCTCATAAACTACTATCGCCAGATTGACCACTACGTAAACGGATAGTCGGCAAAAGTTTTTTTCCGAATCCGTCCGACTATTCGGGCGGATTTTTTTTTGCGCCGCGCCCTCCGAAAAAGCTTGTATTTGCGCCGAGAATGCAGTTTATTATATTCCGTTATCGGGTTTTGTCCTGCGGCGGAAGCACCGAATTTAGGTTTCCGCATTATCGGTCGAAAACGGCATAATCGCCATTTGAAAAACTTTTGTATTTTCGCGCCGCGCGCGCCCTTTCGAAAGACGTTTTCAGCGCGGTTGCAATTCGACGCAAACGGCAAAATCCGCCCCAAACGCGCGATACCGTGCAATCAAAAAATTTTTCCTCAACGGAAAACCCCGAATTTTAGATATGGAAGATGTCGAAATTATCGATGTGGGCGGAATCTTCGCGCCCACAACCAACAACAACGGCGTACTGCTCGACCCCAAGCGCGGCGGCAAAACCCGCCGTTCCGACCCCTATGTGCCCAAGGAGCTCGTAAGGCGTTTCAACGTCAAAAAAGGGCAATACATCACCGCAAAGGCGCATCAGGCAAACGGACACCCGAACCCCAAGGTGCGCTTCATCGAAACAATCGACGGCGTGCCGTGTGTCGAACGCCGCAAAATGCCGGCTTTCCAGCAACTGACGACAATCGCCCCGAATAAAAAAATCCGCCTCGAGACAAAAGACGAACGGATGACAAACAGGGTAATCGACATCTTCTGCCCGATAGGCAAGGGAACGCGCGGGCTAATCGTAGCCCCGCCGCGCACGGGCAAGACGACACTTCTTAAGGACATCGCATTCGGGGTAATCCAAAACCATCCGGAATGCCATTTGATGATTCTGCTTGTCGATGAACGCCCCGAGGAAGTCACCGACTTCAGAATGGATTTCCCCGAAGCCGAAATCTACGCTTCGTCGAACGACGAGAATATCGAAACGCACATCCGCATTGCCGACCTCGCCATCGAACGCGCAAAACATCTCGTTGAGACGGGCAAGGACGTTGTTTTGCTGATGGACTCGCTCACGCGCCTTTCGCGCGCCCACAACTCGGCAAAGGCAAACGGAGGCAGAACTATGAGCGGCGGCTTGGACATCCGCGCGCTCGAACGCCCGCGCCAGATATTCTCGGCGGCGCGAAATACCGACGAAGGCGGAAGCCTTACAATTATCGCCTCCGCGCTGATTGAAACCGGCTCGCGAATGGATGACCTTATTTTTCAGGAATTCAAGGGTACGGGCAATATGGAAATGGTGCTCGACAGAAAGGTTGCCGAGCTTCGCATTTGGCCGGCGATAAACATTTCCGCATCGGGCACGCGGCGGGAAGAACTTCTGCTTTCGGCGGACGAACTTGAGGCCGCGGCGTTCCTGCGCAGGGCGATGGCGGGGGCAAAGCCCGAAGACTCGGCGGAAACGCTGATAAACAGAATGCGCCAGTCGAAAAACAACGCCGACTTTATCAATATGATACTTTGATGTTGCCCGAGCGTCGCTCGGAGCGCGAAGTAAAAGTTCGTTTGTTAATGAAAAATAAATCCACGGTTTCAGAAACAAACAAATTAAGTTCCCTCCCCGAAGCCATTGCCAGAGGCAATGCGGGCTTATACAGAAAAGGCGCGGCTATAGCCGCGCCGAAGTATCGCAGGAAGGAACGAAGTTCCGCCTCCGTGCTAACTGCATCCTGCTCAGTCCTTCAGCAATGCCGATAGATACGGGATTAGCTGTTTTTTACGGCTGACGATTTTCGGCAACTCGTAGACTCCGCGGTCGGCATCCTTGGCGTAGTTTATTTTCTGGAGGAAATCGTCGGGGGCACAAATCATCAAGAGGGAATCCTGCGTCATAACGTTGGTTACGAACAACGCCGAAAAATACAATCCGTGTTCCTTGCGGTATTTCGCAAGCTCGCCGCGAATCCGCCCGAGATTTGCGTTGAAATTCGAGAAGTCAAGCTCTTCAATCTGGGAGACCGAGAACGACACCCCGCCCTCCTCGTACCGCTTGCAGTCGCCCGTGATGACTTCGGCAATATCGCCCGAAAGTATCACGCTGTCGCCGCCGAAAATGAAGTCGGCAAGCCCGTCACTTTTTATATTCGCAATCTTTTCGAGCGCGGCAATTTCGGCGGCGTCGTCGGCGGTAGCGGTCGGGCTTTTCAGATTTATCGTATCGCACACAATGCCGCTGCAAAGAAGTCCGGCTATGTCTGGCGAAATCGCCACCCCGCTGCGGCGGAACATCTGGCTGATTATAGTACACGTCGAACCGACGGGCTTGTTGAGGAAAAGTATCGGCATTTGCGTGGATGCCGCGCCGAGCCTGTGGTGGTCGATTATCTCGACGATTTCGGCTTCGTCCGCGCCCGTGACCGCCTGCGAGAGCTCGTTGTGGTCAACGAGCACAAGCTTGGGTTTGGAAACGTTGAGCAGGTCGGTATTAGAGAAAAGCCCCTCGAGTTTTCCGCCGTCGCCGCAAACGTAGATTGTCTTTTCGAAAAAATCCTTCGCGCGGGTCGCAATTTTAGAAAGCAGACAGTCGCTGCGGACAACGGCGACATTCTTGCGCACGAGCGGCAGCGCGCGGGTCGCCATTCGCACGAGCAGCGCGGTTGTCGCGCTGTCGTATTTGCACGAAAGCACGCTGACCGACTTCGCCCGCGCCATTTCGACGACGGCGGGGTCGATGTCATAGCCGCCCGTGATGATTATCGCCCGCACGCCCAACTGAATCGCCTTGATTTGGATGTCGAAACGGTCGCCGACTACTATGAGGTTTTTTTCCGGCGGAGTCGCATTTTCGCCGCCCAAAATGGAGCCGAACGTCGACACTTCCATCGCGCCGATTCGAACGAACATCTCTTCGTCTTTGTCTGCGTCGAAAACGCACCTGACGGCGGCGTTGAGTGTTTTGATTACGTCGTTGAGCGTTGCCTTTACGCGCCTTGCGTCGCGCGCCGACTGCGGGTGCGGAATGAAAAATTCGCCGAGATCGAAAACCGAGACTTCGCCTTGGAGCACCGAATTTTCGTCGAGGATGGGAATCGAGCGGAAGTCGTGCCTGTCTATCGCCGCCATCACGGTAAAGCACGAAACGTCCGTGCCCATTTTGACGAACTCGGTTTTCATTATGTCCTTTGTGCGCAGCCGTACATCGCCGACAAAATGCGGCAGCTGCGAATGGAAACGCGCAAGCACGCGGTCTATGCGCGAATTGGAGTTGCCGCAACGCGCCGCCACAAAATTCTCGCGCCCCGTAAGCCGCTTGAATTCGGCGTACGCGAGCGCGGAACAGACCGAATCCACGTCGGGATTTTTGTGACCTATAATGTATGTAATATCTTCCATTTTTTCGGGATTCCGCCTATTTGACGGGCAGGATGTCGGCGGCTCGGATTTCCGCAACGCCCACAAGCCCCGACTTCTTCAGCGGCGAGTCTTTCGCCCAAGAATCCTCCCAGTGCGAGAACGTGAAGCGGTTTGTTTCCGAAACGCTCTTGTTTTCGAGAACCCATTTCGGATAGCCCTCTTTCGGAAATTTTTGGTCGCCGATAATGCGGTTTACCCAAAGATTGGCAACGACAATTTTAATTTTATTTTCACCCTTTTTGAGGGACTTTGTGATGTCGCATTCGAACGGCGGAGTCCAGAGCGTGTCGACTTTCTCGCCGTTGACGAAAACCTGCGCCACATTGTAGACATCCTCGAACGAAAGCAGAATACGGCGGTTTTTGCCGAAGAACGCATCGGGAATGGAAACGTTTTTTTCGTATTGCATTTCGCCCGAAAAATGTTTTACGCCGTCGATTTTCGATTCCGAAAGCGATTGCAGCTTTTTAAGCGTTATGCCGTCGGGCGCGCCGCGGTTTTTCTGGAACGAAATTTTCCAGTCGCCCGAAATGTCGAGAGGCTGCGGGATGTCGCGGGCGGAAACTTCGAACTTCGAACCGTCGGAAAGAGTGCCGCGTACGGTCGCGTTTACGTCGAACTTTACGCAGAGTTTTCCGCCGACCGACGCGGGACGCACGCCCCTTGTGTTCGCCGTTCCGTCGGGCGATGCCGAAGCGGTCTGGTTCTCGGGAACTTCAAGCTCGCGCACTTTTCCGCCGACCCCGTACTTGACATAGAGGGTCTTCGGCGTCATAGGCGCGGGGTCGCCGCCGAACGTCGCGTTCGAAACGAAAACGCCCTTTTCGAGATTTGCCGAAACAAACGCCGAAACGTCTTTAACCTGCCCCGTTTTGCGCGAACCGTACACGGCTTCGATCACTTTGATTCCGCCGCCGTCTGCTCTTTTGAAATCGGAATCGAACGAGGCAAAATACGGCGCGTATCCGTCGGTGAACACCACGAATTTCGAGTCGAACGCGTCGAATTCGAGCGGAACGCACGCATAGTCGCCGTCGCGCGTCCAGACTGGCGCATTTTCGATTTCTCCGCTTACGGCATTCCAAATTTGCGGGATTTTGCCGTCGGGAACGCGGAATTTGATTTCCTTGTTTTCCTTCGAAGCCGAATTGCTGCGGATGTAGAATATCTGCGTTCCACCGTCTACGCGCGAGATAACGTCGGCGTTCCGAGCCAGACACGCGGGCTTTTCGCCCATCAATTTGAGGGCTTTAAGGAAGTTGCCGTCCGTATGGAGAACTCCCTTACCGAGCTTCCTGACGGGTTCGTTCGAGTCGCCCCAAATGCGCTTGACGGTTGCGGCAAACTCGTCGGAGTTGTCGGAGAGCGATGGCGAGGCAATCGGTTTTTTCGCCGAAACGCTCGCGCCGTCGCGTATCAGTTTTTCGAGCGCGCGCAGGTTTTTTAGCGACATATAGCGCGAATCGTCGATTGTAAGCAACGCGTACGACGAGCCGTTTTTGTCCGCCTTCACCCTGCCGTTTTCGACAAACATCAAATCGGACAAGTCGAAAATCGAGCAGATGTTGCCGACATATCCAGTGCCCGCGAGCTTCGCGTAGAGTGAACCGCCGCCGTAAAAATACGCATTCGGCGAACTTTCGGGCGGCAGGAAAAGCACGTCGGCGACAAGCCGTCCGCGCTGAAGCAGCACCTGCGCCCGCGCGATGTAGTCGGACCACGGTCTGCCCATTTTCCACCAAGTGTTGAGCCTGTTCAAATGCGAGCCGTGTCTGCCCAAGCTGAACCCCGGACCCGCGTTGTACGGCTGGTGTACGTATGAGTGCAGGACGAATTCCGACACGCCCGCAGACCATCCCCTGTCGCCGTAGAATTTGAGCTCGCGCGGATCGTTCTGCCAGCGTCCCTCGTCGTACATTGTCGTGAACGATTCCGCACCCGCCCTCGGCTTTCCGTAGACGTTGCCCATCGACATAATCGCCTTCGAGGGTTCGTGTTTCGCCACCCAAAATTCTGTCGCGGGGAATGCCATTTTGCGCGAAGACCGCAGGTAGTCGAAAGGCCCGCCGTAGGTTTCGCCTATCGAAATCAAGCCGTGCCTGCGGCAAAGCTCGTCGAAATAGTCGTAGTAGTTTTCGGCGAAAAGCTCGGCTACGGTCGTCTGTACGTCGTAGCAGAACTTCGCGGTCTCTTCGGGCGTGCCGACGGGACAGCCGACCATAACGGGCAACCACGGGGCGATGTCGTAGCCCCTGCGCTTTTTGAATTCGGCGGCGAAGTCCTCCGTCCAATTCTGACCGCTGACTTCGTAGCTGTCGATTGTGGAATACTTGAGCATACCGCCGAAAGCGTCCTGCATCTTCGCCATATAGTATCCCCAGTGCGCGTCGAGACCGCGCTTCGAAAGCTTGTCGCATTCGAGCCCCGCGCAGGTCGTGGGCTGGTTTTTCGCGCCCGTGCTCGTGTAACCTATGCGCAGAATCTTCCACTTGCCCGCGGGCAAATCGACATCGACTTCGCCGTCCGCGAATTTGTCCGTAAGATTTTTCACACGCGATTTATCCGCACCGTTTTCCGCGCCCGATTCGGGTGCCCAATACGCAAAGGGCTTACCCATTGAAAGCTTGACGGCGGAGTCGGCAAGCATCGGGTCGGAGAGGAATTCCACCCTGTGCAAATACATATCGCGCGGTGAAAACCAGTCCGGAAAACCCGCATTGTAGAGAACCACTTTGCAGTACGAAAATTCGCCCGCGCCCTTTAGTGCGATGTAGTGCGGCGAACCCAAGTCGCAAAACGACGAAATTTTGCCCGAATGTACGCGCCTGAAGTCCCTGCCGTCTTTCGAAACGTAGATGTCCGCGCCGATGTACAGATGATTGCCCTTGAAGACCAAATTTGCGGTTTTCGCGGCAAAGGGCTTTTCGAATTTGAATACGAAAGTCCCGCTGCCGTCCTTTCGCTTTGTGGGAATCGCGACGGGCTCGCCCTTCAGGATTTTTTCGCAGCCCGAAATGTCGCCCGAAACGGTCATTTTCGGGGCTTCGCCGCCCGACGGAAGCGCGAGAACGGCGATATCTCTGTAAAAGCCGAGTTTTGCGGCGGGTCGCGGCAGTTTGAGTTTGCCCTTGAACGGCGCGTCGATGTAGGTCGCGCTGCCGACGACGGCTTTCATCGAATCTTCGGGCTTAATCCACGGACCGCCCGAACTCGACCAGCCGGGACAGTTGTGCATGCCGAGAGCAATTCCGCAACGCTTCGCCTCTTTGCCGAGGTGTTTCATCAAGTCGAACCACTCGGGACCTGCGATTTTCACTCCGTCCGCGGGCACGGTAGCATATCCGCCGATTGCGAAAACGTGCGCCGCCGAAAAGCCCATATCGCGCATGGCTTCGATGTCGGCGGTAATGCCCTCCTTCGTAACCACGTTCGAGGTGAAGTGATACCACGTTTCGGCGCGCGACTGGGCCGGCGGATTTTCGAAATCGCGCCGCAAATCGGCTACATCCGCATTCAATAACGACGCGCCCGCAACCGCCGCCGCGCAAAAAATACCGATTTTCCCTGCCATACTGTTCCCCCTGTCCATACTTGAAGTTTATTGTTTGAAAATTTTGAATACTTTGGGAATATTGTCAAAGCAAAAAAAGCCGCGCCGAACGGAAATTCGACACGGCTTGAATCCTATTCACCCGTAAGTTCTCGCTGGATTTCCTCGAGCGACTTGTCTTTCGTTACGGGCAGTTTCAGGGCGAAAACAAACGTCAACGCCGCCATCAACGCGAAGAAGCCGAAGGTGTAGGTCGAAAGCCCGCTTTCGACGAGCATCGGGAACGCCCAAGTCAGCAGCGCGCACCAGAACCAGTGCGTCATACTGCCCAAAACCTGACCCTTTGCGCGGACGCTCGTCGGGAAAACCTCCGAAATCAGAACCCATATAACAGCCCCGAGCGACAGCGCAAACGCGCCGATAAAGAGCATCAGCGAGCCGAGCATAAAGTATCCGCCAAGCCCCTTATATTGGAAGCCCGCAGCCACGGAAAGCAGCGCAACCGTCATAAAAACAGAACCGACATAAAGCAGATTCTTGCGCCCGAATTTGTCGATAAGCAGCATTCCGAGCATCGTGAAAACGAGGTTTGTCATACCGATTAGAATCGACTGCAAGAGCGCGGATTCGCGGAATACTCCCGCGCTTTCGAGAATGCGCGGCGCGTAGTAGTTGATTGCGTTGATGCCCGAAAGCTGGTTGAAAGTCGCCACAAAAAAGGCGATCGCGATGGGCTTCCAATATTTTTTCCGAAAGAGCGGCTCGGAGGCGACGGTGTCGGCGAGCGAGGTCTTGATGTCGGCAAGCGACTGCGAAACGTCGGTATCGCCTATTTCGCCGAGCACTTCGGCGGCGCGTTTTTCCGCTCCGGTCTTCACGAGCCAGCGCGGGCTTTCGGGAATGGTAAAAAGTAGCGCGGCAAAGAGTATCGACGGAAGCGCGAGAACACCGAGCATCCAACGCCAGTCGTTTTCGATGCCGAACGTGCTTATGTACCAGTTAGAAATGTACGCGCTGACAAGCCCGAAAACGATGTTGAACTGGAAAAACGCCACGAACCTTCCACGCCAATTCGACGGCGCGATTTCCGCAATGTACATGGGTCCGACCACCGACGACGCGCCGACCGCAAGTCCGCCCATAAAACGGAAGAACACGAGAGTCCACCAATTCAAAATAACCGCGCAGCCGACCGCCGAAAGGAAGTACAAATACGCGACAACCTTCAGCGATTCGAGTCTGCCGTACTTCTCCGCGGGCTTGCCGCAAACGAGCGCACCGGCAATCGTGCCGAAGAGCGCGACTGCCATCGTGAAGCCGTGAACCCAGCCCGAAAGCCCGTAGAACTGCTGGATACCCTTTTCCGCGCCCGAGACAACGACCGTGTCGAACCCGAAAAGAAAGCCTCCGAGCGACGCCACGAACGCCACATAAAACATATAGCCTTTTACTTTTTCCTTCATGAAAACAATCCTTTCGCGCTATCCGAGGGCGAACTCCGTCCGCGCGATTACGTGGTCCTGATAGCACTCGTCAAGCTCGATAAAATAGCCGCTCCACCCCCAAACACGCACGATTAGGTTGCGGTATTTTTCGGGATGCGCCTTTGCGTCCAAGAGCTTTTCGCGATTTACGGTATTGAGCTGCAGCTGGTGCCCGCCGAGCGTTATGAACGTGCGCACGAGCATCGCCAGTTTGCGAACCGATTCTTCGTTGCGGAAAACCGATGCGTCGAACTCGAGCGTCAACGGCCCGCCGTTTGCGACGTTTTTAAGATGCGGCTTTGCGAAAGATTTCACAACACCCATCGGACCTTTCTGCGCGAGGAAAAGGCTCGGCGAGTAGTTTGCGGGCAGCGGTTCGCCCTTGAGTCTGCCGTCGGGCGTTGCGGGGCGGTCTTTGCCGTGGAAGATGTAGAACATCGCAGTTCCCGTGCCCGCGCGGTAGCAGCCGCCGCGCTCGTTGCGTTTGTCTTTGAACGAGCCGGCGAAAGAGTCAAGAAGGCGGACGGCGAGCGCGTCGGCGCAGTCGTCGTCAAGTCCCATTTTCGGGGCTTCGTTGCGCAGTTTCTTCAGAAGCTCGGGCGCGTTTTTGAAATTAGTTCGGACGGCGGTGAGCATTTCGGCGGGCGAAACGGACTTCTCCTCGAAGCAGTATTTTTTCACCGCCGCAAGCGAATCCACCGCAGTCGAGATGCCCGTTCCGTGCACGCCGTAATTGTTGTATTTCAGTCCGAACGAAATGTCGCGCCCGCGCTCTATTGCGTCCGACATAACCGACATCATCGGCGCGGGCTTCACATAAATATTGCGGTGGCGCAGGCACATTTCGTCGGCGCGGTCTTTGATTTCGCGTTCGACAAGACTGTAGAAGTCGTCGAAAGTAGCGCAGGTGGGCAGGTCCGCGAGCGCAGAACTCACGCAGTCCACAAGCGAAAGCGCGTCGATGTTCGGAATGTCCGTGCCG
This sequence comes from uncultured Verrucomicrobiota bacterium, assembly GCA_949293415.1. GTDB lineage: Bacteria > Verrucomicrobiota > Verrucomicrobiia > Opitutales > Intestinicryptomonadaceae > Merdousia. The sequence continues at coordinate 24,671 of CASFDK010000043.1, read as the reverse complement.
CACTTTGGCACAATGAACTCCCAGCAGGCGGCAACCACGTATTCGTGCGCGTCCTCGGGCGAATAGCCCTTTTCCACAAGACTCGGAATTACAACGTCGTCGTTGCTGTATTGCGGGAAGCCGAGCCCGATTTTCGTCAGCTCCGAACCCTTTTCGAACACTTCGAGCGGCGTTTTCGAATCCACGCGGATGTTGATTTTCGGGTCGATTAGCGCAAGCTCGTAGCTTGCCCGCAACGCCATTTCCGAAAGCTCGTTGAACATATATTCGCCCGAAAGCGAGCGACCGCCGAGCACAAGGCTCTGCCCGTTGTCGCCCTGCTGCATCCCGATGTAAAGATCGCTGTCTTTGTTGCACGAAAGGAAGAACTCTTCAAGCAAATCGAACGCCTCATCTTTCGAAATTTTGCCGCTGCCGATGTCGGCGCGGTAATAGGGATAAAGGTATTGGTCAATCCGCCCGAGCGTGTTGTGGTAGTTGCCAGCAGCCCAAATGGAAAAGTGCATAATGCGCAAAAGCTGCAATGCCTGACGGAAACTTTTCGCCGCGCCGCCGCGTACCGCCCGCAGCGTTTCGGCGATGTCGGGCTGTCCGATTTTTTCGGCTTCCAGCGCATACCTGTCGATTAAATTTTGCACCGCTTCAATCGAGCGGATTGCCGATTCCAAGAAGACGCGTCCCTGCGCATCCGCAGTTTCGAGACCTTTTTTTGCCGCAACCTTGCGCGAGTCCAACCCCTCCGCAAGAACGCGCTCGTAGTCGGGCGAAAGGTTGAATACCTCGCCCTTTTCGTGGATGAAATGCGTCGTTGAAATCCGCTCCCATTCCGACGGCGTAAAGTAGTCTGGAATGTCCTTTATCGTGCGGGTAAAAACTATTTTTTCGTCCGGCAAAATCACCGGAGTTTCCGCGGCGAGAAACGCCTCCAGCATTCTGCCCGACCGCTCCTGCGCCGTCATTCCAGCCGCCCGAAAGTCCTCCGCCAGTTCGTCCAGATGCGCCGACTTTGCGTCGCGGCGGAAGGCCCTGTGAAGCCTGTCGTCCACGATATATTTTTTGAGAGATTTTATGCGTTTGTTCATAGAATAGTATATTTTATGTTGTTTTTCGTGAATTCGTCAACAAATTGCGGCTGTTTTTCTGTGTCGAATGTCGGCGAGTATTTTTTGCCTACCATATAATATTTTGCGCCCGCCGTCTTGTGGTACGGCAGAATCTCGACGCGGACAAGACTTCCCGCGCCCCCGAGAATCTTCGAAAGCCCGCGCAGATTTTCGCGCGTGTCGTTGACCGTCGGAATCAGCGGAACGCGCACGACAAACGGGCGCGAAGCTCCGCAAAGCCAGCGCAGATTTTCGAGAATTTGCGCGTTGTCAACGCCCGTAAATTTTTTGTGCGTTTCGGAATCGACGGCCTTGCTGTCAATCAGCACCAAATCGACAATTTCCGCAATTTTGCGGAACACATCGGGCGCGGCGAAACCGCTCGTTTCGACCGCGCAGTGTACGCGCCCCTTCAACCGCGAGATTACGTCGAAGAGAAATTCGTGCTGCGCCAGCGGTTCGCCGCCCGAAAACGTTACGCCGCCCTCGTTGAGCGCGAATATTTTTTCGTCGCGCAGAAGTTTTTCGGCGAGTTCGCCGGACTCGACAACGCGCCCGCAGACCGAAGTTTCGCCGTTTTTTTTGACGAGCATCTCTGGCGCGAACGAAAGCCCCTCGGGGTTGTGGCACCACTGGCAGCGCAGCGGACAGCCTTTTAAAAATACGGTCGTGCGAATCCCCGGTCCGTCGTTTACGGCGAAGTCTTCGATGCTGAAAACCGTTCCTCGCATTGCCTTTATCGCGCCGAAAATGCGTAGCGGCAGACGTGTTTGTAAACCTGCCCCCTTCTCAGGACGGTCGACGGAAAATTCGGATGGTTCGGACTATCGGGGAAGTGCTGCGTCTCGAGCGCGAAAGTGCCCCTGAAGACGTACGGCTTGCCGCTTTTGCCGATTTCGCCGTCAAAGAAATTTCCGCCGTAAAACTGCATTGCGGGCTCTGTCGTAAAGACCGTCAGAACGCGCCCCGAAGCGGGGTCGAAAACCTCGGCTGCGAAGTCGAGCGCGCCGTCTGCGGACTTGTTCAGAACCCAGTTGTGGTCGTAGCCGTTGCCGCGCTTCAGCTGGATGTCGGCGCATTCCAAGCGCGAGCCGATAGCCGTCGGACGCGTGAAATCGAAGGGCGTTCCCGCAACGTCCATAAGTTCGCCCGTGGGAATCATCGTTTCGTCTATTGGCGTAATGTGCGAGGCGTCGATTGTCATAACGTGGTCGTTGATGTCGCCGACGCCCTCGCCGTGGAGATTGAAAAACGAATGATGGGTAAGATTCACGATTGTGTCGCCGTCCGCCGTCGCGGTGTGGACAACTTCGAATGCGTCGTCGTCCGTGAGGCGGTATGCCATATCGACGGTAAGCGTTGCGGGATAGCCTTCGTCGCCGTCGGGCGAGACGAGGTGGAATTTGATTTCCGATTCGTCCGCCGAAACCACGTCCCAAACCTTCATGTCGAAGCCCTTGAAACCGCCATGGAGCGAGTTTTCGCCGTTGTTTACAGGCAGTTGATATGCCTTTCCGCCGAGCGAAAACCTGCCCTTTGCGATACGGTTGCCGAAGCGTCCGATTGTCGCGCCGAGAAAGCGTTCGCCCTTGAAGTTGACGTATTCGTCGAGCGTTTTGTGCCCCAAGACGACATCGGCAAATTCGCCGTTTCTGTCGCGCACGAAAAGTTCGACCACGCGCGCGCCGAAGTTCGTGACCGACATTTCGGTGCCGTTTCTGTTTTTCAAAATGTAAAGCCCGACCTTTTTCGAATCTATTTGCGCATCGAAATCGGCGGGGTCGAGTTTGCTAAGTGTCTCCCGTTGCATTCCAGACAGTTAAATACTCTTTCCCGTGTTTTGCGAGAAGAAAAAACAAAAAAAACGCCCTCCTTTTTCGCAGGCGGCGTTTGCCGATTTTTCGCGGACTATCGGAGTACCGATTCGGGCAGCCCCAAGTCTTCGGGCGCGAACTTGTTTATTATGTTGTCGCGCCAGACGAGCTTGAAAAGTTTGCCGTCTTTGTCGGCTTCCGTGCCCTCGCGGTAGAGTCTCGAACGCGGCGAGGTCTTGGAAAAATACCCGTCGGCGACGGTTAAAATTCCGCGCAGATGCTCTATGACAAGCGGGTTATCCATCTTGAAAGTTTTATAGTTGTTGTAGTACGAACACCCCAAAAGACGCGTATTCGCCGCCACCTTGAAACCAATCATTCCCGTGTCGGCATAGCAGTCGCGCAAAATCGACTCGCCGCCCGAGAGTTTGAAGCATATCGAATCCTTGAGCATTTCGGCGGGTTCTCCCTTTTTCGGAGGCGGAATCGGACCTCCCCAAACGTGGCATCGCGTAAACCTGTTCGATCCGCCGCGCCTGAGGTCGATTCCTATCGTGTAGTCAACAATCACGCAGTCTGTGAAATGGTTGTCGCCGCTGTAGATCAACATTCCGATATTGCCAGCAAGACCGCGCATTGTGTTTCTGAAATAAAGATTGTTCGCGATAAGCTCGTAGCCGCCGCGCCCGTCTTTGTCGCCCACGATAAGCGCGGCGGCTTTCGGATTGCGGAAGACGGAATCGCGGAAAGTGAAATGCTGGAACGCCACCACCTGTACGCAACACTCGGCAAGCCCCGCGCCGTCGAACTCGCCGCCCGTGATGAACAGGGCGTTGTCGCGGTTCTTCCAACCCGCCGTTGCATTGTAGAAGAACATATTGCCGAGCTTTTTTACCGCCACGAACCTCGCCGACTTGTCGAGACGCAACGACGCGCCGTTTTCGATTTTCACGGTGGAGTCAATTTCGTATCTTCCCGCGGGGACATCGAGAACGCCGAGCGGAACGCTTGCGACGGCGCGGGCGATTCGCGGCGAGTCGGAAGTTTCGCCGCCAAGCCGCGGAAAGTCGGCAAGGCTTGCGCCGAACGCCGAAAACGCGGCAGAAACGCAGACAAAAAATACAACCAAATTCAATCTTTTCATATCACATAAAATTATTTATTCTTTTTGAAGACAAGCAGCGCGAGCGCGTCTTTCGAGAGCGAAACGCCGACTTTCGAGCCGTCGCCCGAAACCTTGTAGTCGCCGATTCCGTCGGCTTCGACAAACTCCGCGTCCGAAACCGAAATCGTCGCGCTTTCCGATTTTTTCAGCCAAGAATTGGTGAGAAAAACGCCGATATGGGTATCGTTTTCGAATGTCGTGAAATCAAGTTTATTATTCGACACTTTAGCCAAGTCGCGGTCGCGGAATGCGCCGTTTAAAATCAGCGCGCGGTATTTGGCGCGCAAGTTATTTGCGGCGGCGAGATACGCCTTATAGTGCGGAGCTTGGTCGATTGTAGCGCGGCATCGGTAGATTTCTACGTCGGTCAAATAGCCCCACATAAGACAGCGGTTTACGCGGCGTTCGATGTCGGAATCGTCGCGTATCGTGCGGTCGGAAACGACTACTTCGGGAAAGGCGTATTTGAAAAGCGGAACGTGGCGCAAGACGGGCTTGCCGTTCGGCTCGTGCTTGGCTATTGCGTAGTCCATTCCGCACGAGTGGATGAAATCGACGTGCTGCGAAGTTGCGTCGCCCACATATTCCGTCCCGAACGCCAAATTCGGATTCTTCGCCTTGATGTATGTGCGGATTTTCCCGAGCATTTCCGACTTGTATTTCATCATATCGGTACACGGTACTTTGTGTTTGTGCGACGCGTCCCAACAGACTTGGCTGCCGCTGCCGAGCTGGTCGAAAAATATTCCGTCCACGCCCAACGACACCGCGCGGTCTACATAGCTCTTGAGCACCCGCTCCCACTCGTCCGTGCCGTGGCAGGCAGTCGCGAATGTTTTATGCCCGAGCACCCGAAGCCCCGTGCCGTCGCCGCCGAACGGATAGCGTTCGATGTGGGGCGAGCCGCTCGAAGTTTTCACGCAGACTTTTTCGCCGCGCCCGCTCTTGTAGTAGTCGGTAGACACGTCGATTAACTGCCCGTTGAAATAGAGCAAAACTTTGCCGCCCGAAGCGTGTACCTTTGCGATATTTTCGCGCAATGCCGCATCGCCGCCCTGCCCCGTTTCGGGGGAATAGTCGGGATAGCCCGCATCCATGCCCTCTTTCCACCATCCGAAAAGCAATATCGTATCGAGCCCGCACTCGCGCCCCGCCTTCCCGATTTTGGAGTCGAGCTGTCCGTACGGGAAAAGCACGCGCCCGTATTGGTGCCTCATTATCATCCGCTGCCATCCGTTCATATTTTTTATGAACGCTGGCGGTGTCGGAATTTTGAAGTTTTTTCCCAACGCCCTCGCGTACAGACGCGCGCCCGCACGCCAGTCGCCGACGGTCGGCGCAACGGCAAATTCTGCGGTCTCGAACGACTCTCCCGACTTTATGAACGGATACTTTACCATCGAGATGTCGAGATATTTGAATTTGCCGTCCGCCTTCCGATAACGCGCCAAATGGAGAGTAAGCTCGTAGTTCCGGTCGAGCGACGCAAAATATAGCGACCCCTTCGGATTTTGGATTGCGAACATATTCATCGTCCTGTTAATCGGATACGGCGCGTAGCGTTCCACGGCAACGTTGTCCTGCGATTTGTACTGGGTTTGCGCGCTCTTTACATAGCGGTAAAAATCGGGCACGAGCGTGCCGCCGCCGCCGGAATTGACGTACTGCGCGTTTTGCGGAATGTCCGCATTTTTTATCATCGGAAACTGGAATTCGCGCAGGATTTTGTCTTTGGAATTATTTGAAATTTTCGCCGAGAAACGAACCTCGTCGGCTTCCAACCTGCACAAAACCTCAACGGGGAACTCGCCGCCGTACGAAAGACTCGCCTCATTTTCGGACTTTCGCGCAACCTTCACGGGAACGTTTTCCGATTCCACAGGCTCCTCGAGAAGCTCGTTCCGCTGGTAAATCGCGCGCCAAAGCCCCTGCCCGCCGGCATAGTCCTCGCCCGAAACTTTGCTTTTGAGCGAAACCAAGTTGCCAGAGTCGTCAAACTCGACGGCAAGCCTTTGATTCTCGAGCCGCACATTTGCAAAAAGCGGCAATGCCGCCAATGCGAAAACCGCCGCAAATATCGTATTCTTCCCCATATAGTCAAGTTATGTTGTGTGTTAACAAGAAAGCGCGGCTTTCGCGAACCTAAAACACAAAACGAAAACCGCAACGGGCACAGTAAAAATCATTGCCGCGCGCGAGTCTAGCAAAAACTCCCGAAGCGCAAAAAATGGGCAAAAACCGCAAAAAATCGAAAAAAAGAGTTGCAAGAATCTAAGCCCCTGCGATAATGAGAGGATTCAATTTTTTATTAAACCAATAGAAAAGGAAAATAAAATGATTAAAGTAGGCATCAACGGTTTCGGACGCATCGGCCGCATGGTTTTCCGTGCAGCTTTCGAAAACTTCTCGAAGGACATCGAGATTGTCGGCATCAACGACTTGCTCGACCCCGAATACTTGGCTTATATGCTCAAGTATGACTCGGTTCACGGCAGATTCAACGGCGAAGTTTCCGTGGAAGGCAACTTCCTGGTCGTAAACGGCAAGAAGATCCGCATCACCGCCGAAAAAGATCCCGCAAACCTCAAGTGGGACGAAGTTCAGGCTGACGTCGTTGTAGAATCGACCGGCTTCTTCCTCACAGAAGAACTCGCTTCGGCACACCTCAAGGCGGGCGCGAAGAAGGTCATTATGTCGGCTCCCTCCAAGGACGCAACTCCGATGTTCGTCTACGGCGTAAACGACAAGACCTACGCAGGTCAGAAAATCATTTCGAACGCTTCGTGCACGACGAACTGCTTGGCTCCCATCTCGAAGGTTCTCAACGACAAGTTCGGCATCAAGCGCGGCTTGATGACGACAGTTCACGCTGCCACTGCAACGCAGAAAACTGTTGACGGTCCCTCGAAGAAGGACTGGCGCGGCGGTCGCGGTATCCTCGAAAACATCATTCCGTCCTCGACGGGTGCTGCAAAGGCTGTCGGCAAAGTTCTCCCCGAACTCAACGGCAAGCTCACTGGTATGTCGATGCGCGTTCCCTGCTCGGACGTTTCGGTTGTCGACCTCACGGTTGAACTGAACAAAGAATGCACGTACGACGAAATCTGCGCCGCTATGAAGGCCGCTTCCGAAGGCGAACTCAAGGGTATCCTCGGATACACCGAAGACGCGGTTGTTTCGACGGACTTCCGCAACTGCCCGAAGACCTCGATCTTCGACGCAAAGGCGGGCATCCAGCTCGACAAGACTTTCGTCAAGGTTATCTCGTGGTACGACAACGAATGGGGCTATTCGAACAAGGTTCTCGAAATGGCTCGCGTTATCAGCAAGTAATTTGAGATTGCTTTACAAAAAATGCGCTTTCCTCGGGGAGCGCATTTTTTTTGCGGAATTTTTAAGCAACGCCGTTATGGTAAAACATAAATTTAATTTGCGAAATCCGAACTTTGGTATCGAATGAGCAAATTATGCTAAAACAAGTATACAATTTATCCTTGATATGCGCGGCACTCTCGGCAATCATTGGAGTTATGTTAATGGCAATTTTCGACCATCCCGAATGGGCAATAACCGAAAGCGGTTGCCTTGAAATAACACAGGCTGCGATACTTGTCGTAGCCCTCGTATTTTACGTGGTTGCCCTTTTCCGCAAAGGTGGAAAAGACGAAAAAATGATAACCCTGTTCTTTGCGGTTCTGATATACACATTCATTCTGCGCGAGGTCGACTTCGACAAAATGGGTTTGCCGGAGGCTTTGGTATTTATGCTCTATGGCAAGGGTCGCGCAATAACGCTTGTACTCGGTTTTGCCGTTGCGTTGCTCGGAGCTATTGTGCACTTTAAGACCTATATAAAATCCACACTAAAGTTTATTTTCTCGACGCGCGGATTTTTGATTGCCACAGCCGCCGCGATGCTCTGGACAGGATACTTTTTCGAGCACCATTCCAACTTGGGTGCGACGGGAGAACTGCTCGAAGAATTGTTCGAACTTGCCGGTTATTGCCTTATTTTGACAAGCGCGGTGAAGACCGAAATTCGTTCAAGAACAACCGCTACTAAATAATATTGAAAAAATTTTACACAAAAAAAAGGAATGGGAGTCCCATTCCTTTTTTTGTAAACAACTTCCGCCTATTTCTTCTGGAAGTAGCCGCCAACGGCTTCGCCCTTGGGACGGATGTCGGTAAGCGTGCCTTCATAGTGGCGGAGATTGTAGGTTTTATAGGGGTGTTCGGCGATGGCTTCTTCGTTGATATCCAAGCCCAAACCGGGTTTGTCGGGAATGAACATTTCGCTGTTTTCGAAACGAACCTCTTCCGTCGTAATGTCCTTGCGGTACGGAATGTCGGTCGCCATCGTTTCGAGCAGGAAGAAGTTGGGCATACAGGCAGCCAACTGCAGGCTCGCCGCGTTCGCAACAGGACCGCTCGGATTGTGGGGGCACACCGCGATGTGGTGGGCTTCCGCCATTGCGGCGATTTTACGGACTTCCGAAATGCCGCCCGCGTGCGATACGTCGGGCTGCCAGAAGTCGGCGCATTCCATACGCAGATAGTCGAGATATTCCCAACGGCTGTAGAGACGCTCGCCGCCCGAAACGGGAGTTGCAATCTTCTTGCGAACCCAAGCAATGCCCTCCTTGTCGTCCGGCGGAATGGGCTCTTCGAACCACAGAATGTCGAAGGGTTCGAGCATATTACCGATGCGAACCGCAGTGGGAACGTTAAAGCGTCCGTGACCTTCTATAATCAGGTGCACTTGGTCGCCGACGGCGTCCTTGACAGCCGCGATGCAATCGATGGCTTCGTGCAAGTCTTTCTTTTCGATATGCATAAACGCCTTGCCGAAGGGGTCCCATTTCAAGCCGCTGAAACCGTTTTGCACTGCGATTTTCGCCATCGTGGCAAATTCTTCGGGCTTTTTTGCGCCCGCGAACCACGCGTTTGCATAGCACTTGATGGAGTCGCGAACCTTGCCTCCGAGAAGTTGATAGACGGGAACGCCCAGAGCCTTGCCCTTGATGTCCCAAAGAGCCATTTCAACGCCCGCGAGCGCGCTCATCAGAACAACGCCGCCGCGCCAATATGCGTCGCGGTACATTTGCGACCAAAATGCCTCGATATTGTGGGGATCTTTGCCGACAAGATAGCGTTCAAGCTCTTTGATTGCCTGAACAACCGTCGGCTCGCGATATTCGAGAGTGGCTTCGCCTACCCCCGTAATACCTTCGTCGGTAAGAACTTTGACGAAAACCCAATTCGTGCGGTAAGCGTCGCAGATATATGTTTTAATTCCGGTAACTTTCATTGTGTGTTATATTTTATTAATATGGTGGAAATTAGAAATCGCGCCCCTTGACCGACGGCTCTTCGGTTTCGATACCCATCTTGCGCACCGCCGCCATAAACGGACGCGGGTCTTCGGTGTTTCTCGCAAAAAGCCCGTAGTGCATCGGGTGCACAAACTTGGGCTTAAGTTCTGAAACGACTTTCACTGCATCCTCCCACGGCATATTGCCGAGCTTGCCGTTGATGCAAATGCAGGCGATGTCGATGTCGCCTGCAACCTTTTTGACATCGGCGGAAAGGGTCGGTTCGTAAAGGGAGTCTCCGCTGATATAGACGGTCTTGCCCGCAATCTTGAAGACATAACCGACCGCCAGAGGGTCGGAGTGGTAAGCGGGAACGGCGATAATCTTGTAGGAATCCGATTCATAAGTGTCGCCGATGTCGAGTTTCGAAAAATTCGACTTATTGTAGCCGTCCTTGATGAAATGCGCAAGCGTACTCGAAGGTCCCGCAAACTTGCAGTCGGGATACACGCCGATTATTTCGCGGACGGCTTCGGGGTCGTAGTGGTCGGCGTGGTCGTGGGTGAAACATACCAAGTCTGGCTTAAGTTCCTCGTACGGAATTGGATTTGGCATCATTCGGTTCATCTGCTCGTCTTTGCGCGACGTTTCGTAGAGCCTGTTCGACATATACGGGTCTACGACAATTCTTTTACCGTCGGCTTCCAGAATGAAGCCCGCCTGACACAGCCAAGTAATTTTAAGTTTTTTCATAATTTGAATTCCTCGATTGTTAATGTGGTTTTGTCGTTAAAATATTCAAGAATAATCGAGTCCGCCCCCGAAAGTTTTGCCGACGGCACTTCCATTTCAAGACGCGTTCCGCACGACGGGCAGACCGAAACGGGCTCGCAAAGTTCCGCGCCGCTGTCCGTTTTCAGTGCGATTTTTCCGTCTGCAAAAACGCCCAAGCCTGCACTTATAAAAGCGGTTTCGCCGTCGAATTGCGCCGACAGTTTTTCGGTAAAAACTCCCGCGCCGAAGTACGATTTCACCGAACCGCCCTCGGGTACGGAACAGACCGAAAGCTCGTACGAAAAGCCGAAAGATTCGCCTTTCGATATTTCGGCAAGCGGCGATAGCAGCTCAAGCTCCATATACGGCGGATTTGCGTTTTTGTCGTCGTTTGCAATGCGCAAAATCCCGCGGGAGAAAATAGCCCCCGCCCCCGACGACCAAATTTGCACGTTCGTATCCGACGGGTATTGCGCGTTTTCGCAAAAGTCGAAAGTTGCTACAAGCACTTTGCCCGCCCGTTTGTCGGCATAGGCAACCCACCCGCCGCGAGAGAGCGCGCCGACTTTTCCGATTATGTATTTGTACGAAACCTCGCAATTTCCAACCACGTCAAGCCTGTACTGCGGATTGTTCACAACTCCGTGCATTACGGAATATCCGTTTTCGGCGGGGAACGAAACCGCATAGCGATCACCGTCGAAGTCGTGTGCGGCGACCTGAATTACGGGCCAAATCGACCATCTGCCGCTTTTTTCGGAAAAATTTTCGAAAGTAGCGTCGATTTTCACCGCGCATTTTTCGTCGGAAAGCGAAATTTTACGGCGGATTTGCAAGCCCGTCCGCGGATCGATGGGGCTTTCGGATTCAATCGAATTGCCGATTTTCGAGACGCGGAAACATCCGCCGTCGAGAACCCTGTCTGGCGGTCCCGCCCACTGCCTGTCGTTGTCCCACCCCTGCGGGGCGACCCAAATTTTCTCGCCGCCGAAGTTCTGCCAAACGCCGTCCCAAGAATCGTCGCCCTGCCCGTTTCGGACATTTTCAAGCGCGGGATTGACGAACAGAAAATTATGCCCGTCGAGCGAAAGCTCCATAATGCGACCGCCAAGCTCGGGGACGACTTTTACACAAAGTCCGTCCCTGTCCAACTGCTCGAACTTTCGGGGAAAACTCATCTGTCTTCGTGCGCGATTTTATAGTCGCGCGCATAGAAGAATTTGTAGCCGACAAAGAGCAGGAAGCTACCGAATATCCATACCACAGCCAAGAGCGAAATGCCCATCGAAAGCCCTAAAACGGGCTTGAGCACACCCAAGACGAGCGGCGAAAGCGACCCAACACCGAAACCGAGGAACAACATAACCCCCGCCGCCGAAGCGTGGAATTTTACGGGAATTACGTCGTAAAGCACCGGATACGTGTTTGCGTCGAAGAACGCACGGGCGAATCCGAAACCCGCCAAACCCAAGTAGACCATCCACATATCCGAAGAGTACCCCATCAAGACGATAAACGGCGCGGCGACAAGCAAACCGCAACTTTGCATCAAAATTCTGCAGGCGGGCTTGAAATGCGCAAGTTTGTCGGAAATTCTACCAGCGAGAAGTATACCGACAAACGCGGCTATGTGCGTATAAAACATAGAATTGAAGCCCGCGCTCGCCAAGTCCATACCGAACTTTTCGTGCAGGAATGTTGGCGTCCAAGTAAGGTATCCCTGAAGGACGAAAATCAGACAGGCAAACCCAATCGTTAAAATGAGAGCCGTGGGAGTTTTGAAGAGAATCGCCATCGAATCGAGAAACTTCACATCGTTCTTTTTATCGACCGTCTTCTGCACCTCGGGCTGAACCTTGTCGTGCAACCGCCAGATTATAATGAAACCGTGCAAAACGCCGACGGTGCCGAAAATGAAAAACGCGCTGCGCCACCCCCACATTTCGCCAATCCAGCCCGCGAGCAGTCCGCTGACGATTACGCCGAAATAATATGAAGTTTGGTGGATGCTCATTGCCGTTCCGCGCGTATCCTCGTCGTGATAGTCGGCGATGGTCGAGTAGTTTGCGGGTCCGAAAGTTGCCTCGCCCATACCCGTTGCTATACTGCGGAAGATGATGAACAACACAAGCCCCGTACACGCGCCCGAAACAATCGTCGCACCGCTCCAGAGCATAATGCTGAATACGATAATCCACTTGCGGCTGAGTTTGTCGGCGACAAACCCAGAAAGCGGCACGAGCACCGCAAAGACAAGACTAAAGAGCGTTGCGATAAGACCAGCTTCGCCGTCGGTAAGCTTCAAACTTTCCTTGATGGGGACAAGAAGCGTGTTGTAGATTTGCCTGTCGGCTTGGTTGAGGAAGAACGCCATCCAGAGGAGCGCGAGAACCTCCCATTTGTACCACTTGTGATGCTTTACAGATTCCATTATATATAGCTATGTGTGTAGGTTTATGTGTGTTGAAACAAACGGCATACTCGCCCCGCGAAAAGCGCGCGAACGCAAGCCGAATAATCAGCCAAGTAAACTCCCGCCAAAGCCCATTGTAAAGCTTATTCTGCAACCAAAGGGCGCGAGCCGCGCCGGTCATCGGAACTTCGTTCCTACTTGTGATACTGCGCGGCAACTATAGTTACCGCTTTTGTGTATAAGTTCGCATTGGCTTTGCCAATCGCTTCGGATTTCCGAACTTAGTTTTTGTTTTCCGAAACCGAATTTAGAATTACTGCAAAAGAGAAAAGCGAGTTTTGCTGTAGAATTAAATTCGGATATCCGCTATCAAATCTAAAAATTCCACGCGTAGCAAATTTGCGCTTTGCTTCGCAAAACGCCAATCGCCCTTGACTGGCAATTTGCGCTTTGCTTCGCAAAACGCCAATCGCTCTTGACTGGCAATTTGCGCTTTGCTTCGCAAAACGCCAATCGCTCTTGACTGGCAATTTGCGCTTTGCTTCGCAAAACGCCAATCGCGCATCAAGCCCGATTTCACGCGCCCAAAACAAGCTCTCGGCTATCCGCTAACTCTCCCGCCAATCGATGAGGGTAGCTTGCGGGGTCTTGCGCTTGTTCCAGCGGTTCCAGCCCAGCTTCACCGCCAAGTCTATCGGCTTGCCCACAGGCGGAAGTCTGTCGCCACCGCGCCACGCCACCGCGCTAATCCAACCGCTATCGCCGAGCGGAATCTGGAAGCGATAGTTTTGCGCCGAGCCGAATACCTCCACGGGTTTCGCAAGCTCAATGCCCTTCAGCGCAAAAATCGGCTCGCGGTTGCCCTCGCCGTACGGGTGCAAAAGCTCCAACTCGTCGAGCAACTCAAGCCCGACATCAGAAACGTCGAGCGTCAAATTTATCGTAACGCCCGGGGTAAAATCGATATTTTCGCCGTATTTTTTGTTGATAGTTTCGGATATTTTTTCGCGGAATAAATCAACACACCCCTCTTTGACCGCAACGCCGACCGCCATCGGATGACCGCCCCAACTGCCGAGTATGTCGCCGCAATGCGCAAGACACTCAACCAAATCTATTCCGAGGATGCTTCTGCCCGAACCTTTCGTGTAGCCTTCGTCGATCTCGCCGAAAACGATTACGGGCTTGTGGAAGTCGCGGCTGAGCTTGCCCGCGATAATTCCCACAACACCGGGGTGCCAAGACGGATCGTAGACGACAATGCACGGATATTTGTCGAGACGCTTTGCCTCTACCTGCTTCATCGCGTCCTCGAGCACGCCGCGCTCGATTTCCTGACGCTCTTTGTTGATGTCGTTGAGTTCGCACGCGGCGCGGTAGCAAGTTGTAAAATCGTCGCCCAAAAGCATTTCGAGAGGCAGCGACGCGTCGGCGAGGCGGCCGCTCGCATTGATTCTCGGTCCCAACTTAAAGGAAATGTCGATTGGCGTGATGTCCTCGCCTAGCGCGATTCCGCTCGCCTGAATGAGAGCCTGAATACCCGTGCGGCGCGTTGATTTCAGACGCTTTATACCGTAGCGCGACATTATGCGGTTTTCGTCAACAAGCGGCACGAGGTCGGCGACAGTACCGAGCGCGACCAAGTCGAGATAGTCTTTTAGGTTGATTTCCCATGAACGCGCGTCGTTGCGCTGACGCATTTCCTTGATTAGCCCGTGCGCAAGTTTGAACACAAGCCCTACAGTACAAAGCTGATTCCACGGCGTTGCGCCTATGTTGTGCACATGCGGATTTATCAGAATGTGGTCGTCGGCGGAAACGTCCTTCGCCTGATGGTGGTCTACGACAATTAAATCTATATCCTTGCTGCGGATATAGTTAATTGCGTCGACCGCATTCGTGCCGCAGTCGAGCGCAATCAGAAGCTGCGGCTTGCCGCCCGAGAGGGCGCGCTCGAGAGCTGCCTCGCTCAAGCCGTATCCCTCCTCCATTCGGCGGGGCACAAAGTATGTGGGCGATATTCCGAAATGGCGCAAAATGCTCACAAGCAAAGTGGTACTCGTGATGCCGTCAACATCGTAGTCGCCGAAAACGAGCACGCTTTCCCTTTTCTCGATTGCCTCGATGATGCGCAAGACCGCGCGGCGCAAATTCTTGACTCTGAACGGGTCGTCCAAATCGGCAAGTTTCGGGCGCATAAACATTTTTGCGCGGAGCAAGTCGTTATAGCCGCGCTGTAGGATGAGCGCGCCGAGAATCGGGCTAACACCCAAATACGCCCCCAAATCTTCGGCAAGCTTTTTGTCGAATTTAACTTCTTCCCATTTCATTGTGATATTAATTACAACGAAAGCGCGGTAAAATCCACAAAAATTTTGCGGCGCAAAGAAAAATGTGCGCAGAAAATTGCGCGCGCCGCAAATTTCGGCACAAAAAAAGCGGCGAAAGCGCAAAGCCGCGCAATCGCCGTAGAATTGCGAAAGTTTTCTATTTCCTGTCCGCGTTATTGAATTCGATATCCGTCGAAGTATTCGGATTGAAGAATTCGAAATCCTCTGAGAGCGGCTTCCCGAAATACGATATTTTTTCGAACTTTATGTTGCCTACACTTCCGCCTGCGTCTGCATCGAGCAAAATCGAGCCACGGAATACGCCCTTTTCGCCCGCAACACTCAAATTTTTCACGGCGCAATTTTTGATAAAGCCCGCCTCGCACGGCTTGCCGTACAGTCTGTTCAACGCCTTGGCGATAAATACATTCTGGTCGGTGCCGTTGGAGTATATTTTTATGTTCTCGAAAGTTGCGTTTTCGATAAGCATTTTTTTGCCCGCCTGTAAAACGATTATGCCTTTCATCACTTCGGAATCAAGCCCTACGCAGTCGGTCGCATAAAACGGCACGAATATGTCTTTGACGCGCAGATTTGCAATGCGTTTTACGTTGGAGTCGTATCCGATTCTGAAAATATTCGCCCTATCCGTCCAGAATATGCAGTTTTTGATAAAGATGTTTTCGCAGACATTTTCGGGTTGACCGAATGTCAAGCCCTTGACGGCAATGATGTCGTCCTGCGCCCGCGCGAACACGTTTTTGATATGCACATTCGACGAATTGCAAATGTCGATTGCGTCGTCGTTAATGACCCTGCCGTTGCAGATTTTTACGTTGTCTATTGAGACGCCGTTGCAGCGCAGAAGTTTGATCGTCCACCCGGGGGAGTCCTTTATAGTGATGTCGCGGATACGCAGGTTTTGACAGTCTTCGAAATTGATAAAATAGAATTTGCTTGAGCGCGCCTTTAGCTCGCCGCTAATTACCCCGCGTCCGCAAATGGTGATGTCCTTGCCCGACGCGAAAACCGAACCCTTCAGAATTGCGCCCTCTTCAAGATAGAGCGTTTGACCGGAAGTAAGTTTTATCTGCGGAATGTTGTGCGAGCCTTTTTCTATGAAAATTACGTTAGGGTCGTCGCGGGACGGTTTCTTTTCTTCGTATTTGTTGCCGAAAAACAAAATCGGCAACTCGCGGTTATCGGGCGATACGATTATCGTAGACGGGGCTTTTTTCGCCTTTATTACAAGCGTTGCACCCTCGAAGCGGTATTTTGTGCCTTCGGGAAAAACTTTGACGTCTTTGAGCGATTTCCACGCCGCGTGGCGAATCCGAATTTCCGCATTGCGCCTAAAATCGTACGACACAAAATAGTACTCGGCTCCCCTGGCTTGGGACGCCGCCGCCTTGTAGCAGTCGGCTTTTTTGCCGTCTATCGAAACGTAATAACATTCGTTTAGTTTGTCGGAATCGGGAACCGGATGGACGCTTACACCGCGCCGAACTTCCTCGGCGGCAAAACAAGAAAACGCTAAAAACGCACAAAATGAAACAAGGATGAATTTTTTCATAAACGGAAAGCAAGTTGTTAAAAACAAGAGAGGAAGACACAAGTAAATGCGCCTTCCTCCCCGTATGGTATATCTGCTATCTATTGAGAAGAAATTTTTTCGGAGGTCGGCGGAAGTTTCCTCAACCTCCGTGAAAATCGGCAAACTACTTCTTGAGGTTTCTTCTGCGGTACATCGCAAATCCCAGCGCGATTGCGCCGATGATTGCAGCCCATTCCGCCGGTTCGGGAACAGTTGAGAGGTTTACCCAATAGCCGCTCGTGCCGCCGAACGATCCACCCACAAATTGAAGGTCTTCTTTTGTGATTGTCTTGTCGCCTACGGTTGCGCTGAAGAAGAAACGGTTGTCGTTCTCGAAAGTGCCCTTTGCATCTTCGGTTACGAAAATCCTGTTGTCGGCAAAACCGCTGACCGAAAGAGTACCCTTGGAAAGGTGTTGTCCCGTATTGGTGTCTTCGTAGAGCGAGATTTTGTCAAGTTTGAGCACCGCATCACCGAGCAGTTCGAGGTTGATTATCGATTCACCTTCGCCCGCTAAATAGAGATGACCGACTGTGTTGTCGACGGCTACGGAAATCGTCGCGCCGTGTTTTACGACAAGCATAGTTGCGGCATCCGAAGTGCTCAGAATTGCGTCCTTGACATTGAGGGCGATTTTTCCGCCGCCGTTGACAAGGATGTTGTTCGAGCGGATTTTTCCGTATACGTCTACATTGCCGTAGATTTCAACGCGCGCCGCGCTTGTGATTTGCCCAGCAGCGTCGATTGTGGCGTTCTGCAGGGTGATGCTCGAAGCCGAATTGTTGGTAATCAGACCCGCGATTTTACCGCTCTTCCAAAGCAGTCCCTTTGAAGTGTCGGCGAGGTTGATTTTGCCCGTGAGGTCGCCCGACTCCCACACAAACTGCGTATTGCTGTTGTAGTTGACAGTGCCCGCGATACCGATGTCGTTCGTCCAAGCCTGCGTACCGTTGTAGTTGATTGTGCCCGTCGTGGACTTTACCGAAGCCTTGTCGATTGTAAGCTTGGAATCGCCGTTGAATGTGAGCGTACCGTCAATCGAGGCGTTGTATACGGTAAAGTCGGAAGTGCCGTTGTAGACAAATTCAGCGCCGCTGTCGATAGTGAAGAGTGTTTTATCCTGTAAAGTTGTTGTTGCCACGTTCCAGTTGACTTTTCCCTTCGAAATGTAAATACCCCTGGGTTCGGGATAAGTGCTCCAAAAGTTGCCCACATAACTGTTGCCGCTAACATCCGCACTCATATCGAACTGCAGTAAGACGTTGTCCGACACGATATTGTTGAAGGAAAACTTTGCGACGACGGAATCGCCGGCATAGGGTTCGTTCGTGATTTTCAAATGGTGATTGCCGTGAGCGTCGCCGATGATTTGGAGGTTTTCGGCGGCAGAAAAGTCGAACGCTTTGATTGTGCCCGAAAGCGTCGAGGCAACGTTGATTGTCAAGTTAGAGGGCTTGATTGCAACGTTGTCCTTTATCGCGGAGTCGGACGAGTACGTAAGGGACTTGAGCGCGGAATTATAGAAGAAGAAACGCGCCGCGCCCGTAGTTCCGTCGGAAGATTTTCCGACGGCGACGACATCGCAACCGTCGTATTCCGACCTTACTTCAGCCTTTGAGCCGTCGCAAGTAATCGTAACCGGAGTCTGCGCAAATGCAACACTTGCGGCGAACAGCGGCAACAATGTAATTATTTTTAGTTTCATAATAATAGCTTTCCTTTGGTTGTTTCAACAAAAGCTGGGGCAAAAAAACGAAAAACGCAAAAAGCCCATTAACTTTTGTTTTATATACAAAATAGCCCCCCCCCCCTAAGAGTCAAGGGATTTTTTCGGCTTATTTAGGTAAACTGTTTAATTTTCATAACATACGTATTGCGACATAATTATCGCATTTTAACCTGTAAAATTTTATTTGCGCGTCAAAAAAATTTTAAACAAAGTTTCATTTTTTACACAAAATTCGATTCACAAAAAAACCGCCCCGTAAAAACGGAGCGGTTTAATGTGCGATATTTTACAGTTGAACTACTGAACTTCCCATTCCTTGGGCTTTGCGCTGTTGTCGTCGCGTTCCTTGTCGACGCGCGCCCTGCTGCCGTGGTTGTACCAGTAGAATATCGGGCTTGCGATGAATATCGACGAGAACGTGCCGACCGCAACACCGAGCATAAATACCAGCGAGAAGTCTACGATAATGCCCGTGGCAAACACGAACAGAGCAACCGATACGCCGAATGTAGTCGCACTTGTAAGCAACGTTCTGGAAAGCGTGCGGTTAATCGAAAGGTTGATTACGTCGCGCAACGACATCGCGGGCTTGAGGACAAGCTCTTCGCGGATACGGTCGAAGATAACGATTTTGTCGTTGATTGTGTAGCCCATAACCATCAGGATTGCCGCCACCATCGGCGCGGAGAACTGCCCCGAACCTATGCCGAGCAATCCGAAGACAACGTACATACCTATCGTCATCACAACGTCGTGCGCGGTTGCGATAAGCGCGCCAACGCCGTAGCTGAATTCGAACCTTATCGCAATATAAACGAGTGTCGCCAAGAGCGAGAGCGCAACGGCGATGAATGCGTCGCGCGTGATTTCGCCGCTGACCGTAGCCCCCACGCTCTGTTGCGCTACAAGCTTCAATTCGGACTTCGGGAATTTGTGCGAGAGCATATCGAACACGCGCTGTCCCTTTTCGCTTTCTACCTGCAGAACGAGTCGTTCCGCCTTCGACGCCAAGTCGGTCTGGTAGGCGGCTTGGATTTCGCCGATGCCCGTATCGCTCGTGAAGCCGCTGAGCTTTGTGATTTCGCCGATCGGGATTTTCTGGTCGGGGTTGAATGCGATTGTTACGATGTCGCCGCCCGTGAAGTCGATGCTGAGGGTTTTGTCGCCGCGCACGATAATCGCCACCACGCCGAGCAGAACGACGAACCACGAAACGATGAACGATTTCTTTGCGTGGTCGAGGAACTTGAACTTTAGGTCGTTCGAAATGAGCGAGCGCATAAGCGCGTTGCGGATTACGCCGTATTTAACAGCCAGTTCGAGCAACGCCCTACTGAGCACCAACGCCGCAAAGAGTGTGGTAAAGATACCCACTGCCAGCGTTACGCCGAAACCTTTGACGGGACCCGTACCGAATTTCCACAGGATTATTGCCGAAATCAAAGTCGTGATGTTTGCGTCGACGATTGTCGAGAACGCCTTTTCGTAGCCGAGCTGCAGGCAAGTCCAAAGGCTTTTGCCCATACGCGCCTCTTCGCGCATACGTTCGAACACGAGGATGTTCGAGTCTACCGCCATACCGACAGTTAGCGCCAACGCCGCAATCCCCGGGAGGGTCATAGTCGCGCCGAAGCTCGCCAATACGCCGACAAGAATCAGTATGTTGATGAACACAGAGAACACTGCAATAATACCCATTCCGTAGTATACGGCAATCATAAATAAAATGGTGAAGCCCGTACCGATTGCCGCCGCCAAGAACGAGCTGTCGCGCGCTTCGTTTGCAAGAGAAGGCCCTACTTCGTTAAGCGACGTGCGCTTCAAGCCGACCGCCAGCGGGTTGTTGAGTGCGTTTGCAAGTTCGATTGCCTCGCGGCGCGTGAAGTTGCCCGTAATGGAGCCGCGTTCGCTGATGACGCTCTGGATGTGCGGCGCGCTCATCAGGCGTCCGTCGAGGACGATTGCCAGCGACTGCTTCGTGCCCGTGTTGCGGTCGCCTTCGAGAATTTCCTTCGTGATGCGTTCGAAAACCTTTGCGCCCTCCGATGTAAATTCCATTGCGACGCTGAAGCGGTTTGCGTCTTCCATCGCGGGATATGCGCGTCTGATGATGTCGCCCTTGGCCTCTGCGCGGCGGCGTACGAACATAGGTTCTTCGACAACCTTGCCGCCGCGTTCGTTTTCCATAACGAGCACTTCGTAGCCCGCGGGGATTTCGGAGGGAAGCGGCTTTACCGAAGACGGACGCAGTGTGCGGTGAACCAAGCGGAATTCCAACTTTGCGGGGCGCGAGAGTTCTTCGATGGATTCGGGATTGTCCTTGAGCGACACACCCGGCATCTGGACTTCGATGGACTTGCCGCCGACTACGCGGATGGTAGGCTCGGTAACGCCCAATCCGTTGATACGGTTGTTCATAACCGTGAGAACGTCGTCGAGCTGACCCTTGCGCATCTGTTCGTCGGACTGGAGGTTTTTGTCGTCGATTTCGAGCGTAAACGAAACGCCGCCCTGCAGGTCGAGACCCTTTTTGAGTGCGCCCTTGCTCTGCTTGTAAAGTTCCTTGAGGAGGATGTCGTTTCTCTTCTTGAGTATTTTGATGTCGGAAACGTTGATGTCGGGGAAGAACTTCGAGAGGTCGAGCTCCTTAGCGTTAGCATCGTCGCGGAGGGCGATGTAGAGCGTGGGCGACTTCGATTTGTCCGTTCTGTAGTTGACAGGATCGACGCGCTGTTCCGCGTTTTTGAGAACCTGCGCAAATTCCGCCTGATTGGCGGTAGCGCGGGTTTTGATGTAGTCTTCAAACGGAGTGTCGCCGAAGGGGAGCATTGAAGATACCGCCCAGATTACGACAAGTGCCGTTATGACGAGTTTCCAGATTATTCCGCTGTTCGAGGTGTTTCCCGACATAATATTATCTTTCTGTGTTGTGTAAAATAAAGTTAAGACGCGCCCGTCGGTTTGGGGCGCGTCGGAAAAAGCGCGGCGTTAGTTCTTTTGTTCGGCGGGGACGTCGTCGGACGAGGAAACCTTTTCCTGAATCGCCGACTTGATAAATTCCACCTTGTTGTTGTCGCCGAGTTTGACGATGAAAGTCTTTTCCTTGACGTTGGCGATTGTGCCTATCATACCGCCGATTGTCAGAACTTTGTCGCCCGTCTTGAGTTCGGAAAGCATTTTCTGGTGCGCCTTCTGGCGTTTACGCTGAGGGGCAATCATCAAAAAGTACATTGCCGCAAACATAAGAACGACAAATATAAGCATAGAGGAACCGCCGCCTTGCGGGGCTTCCGCCGAAGTTTGAGCCTGCGCGAGAATTGAAACGAGATTTAACATATTATAACTTTCGATTATGATAAATAAGCCCGCAATTTAATCGGCAATCGCGCCGTCTTGCAAGAAAAAAAAACGAATTGCGGCACTTGCGCAACGGAAACAAAAAAACGGGCAACCCCTCGCGGGATTGTCCGTTTTTCCGGTTTGCCTTCCGATTAGGAGAGTCTTTCGAGGAGTGCTTCGCGCTCTACCTTGAGCGAGTGCGGGAGCATTTCGAAGAGTTCTTCCGAAAGCGGCTGGGCCGATACCGTCGCGGGATCGTATGTCATCAATTCCTTGAACGTGTCCTTGGAATATTCCATACCGTCCCAATCGAGGTCTTCGTATTCGGGAACGAAACCGATTGCCGTTTCCTTCGCCTTGGCTTCGCCGTTCTGGCGGTTGACAATCCAAGCCAGCACGCGCGCGTTTGCGCCGAATCCGGGCCACATAAAGTTGCCTTCCGCGTCGCGGCGGAACCAGTTGACGTGGTAGAAACGCGGTGTCTGTTCGAGGTTCTTGCCCATCCGGACGAGGTGTCCGAGATAGTTTGCCATGTTGTAGCCCGCGAACGGAAGCATAGCCATCGGGTCGGAGCGGAGTTCGCCCTGTTTGCCTTCGGCTGCCGCCGTACGTTCCGAACCCATCATTGCGCCGAGGTATACGCCGTGCGTCCAGTTGAACGATTCGAATACCAACGGAATGCCCTTCGGGCGGCGTCCGCCGATAACGATTGCCGAAATCGGAACGCCTTCGAGCTTGTCGGCGTTTTCGTCGAGACAGGGGCAGTTTACAATCGGAGCTGCGAAACGGCTGTTCGGGTGTGCCGCAGGCGTGCCGCTTTCGGGAGTCCAATCATTGCCGTGCCAGTCGATAAGGTGCGCCGGCGGTTCTTTTGTCATACCTTCCCACCATACGTCGCCGTCGTCCGTGAGGGCTACGTTTGTGAAGATTGTGTTCTTCGAGCACGAGAGCATCGCGTTCGGGTTGGTCTTCATGCTTGTGCCCGGAGCAACGCCAAAGAAACCGTTTTCGGGGTTGATTGCGTAAAGTTTGCCGTCGGGTCCGGGTTTGATCCACGCAATATCGTCGCCGACGCATGTAATCTGCCAGCCCTTCTTTTGGAGAGCTTCGGGTGCGATGAGCATTGCGAAATTGGTCTTGCCGCAAGCCGACGGGAATGCGCCCGTGACATAGCTCTTGCGTCCCTTCGGGTCTTTAACGCCGAGAATGAGCATATGCTCCGCCATCCAGCCTTCGTCGCGACCCATTACCGATGCGATACGCAGCGAGAAGCACTTTTTGCCGAGCAGAGCGTTGCCGCCGTAGCCCGAGCCGATGCTGATGATTTCGCGCGTTTCGGGGAAGTGCGTGATGTATGTGTTTTCGGGATTGCAGGGCCAAATAACGTCGTCTTCGGGCGAGTTGATGGGCTTGCCTACCGAGTGTACGCAGGGAATGAATCTGCCTTCCGCGCCGAGAACGTCGAGAACCTTGGGCGAAACGCGCGCCATAATGCGCATGCTTACCACAACGTAGGGCGAGTCGGTGATTTCAACGCCGATCTGCGAGATGGGACCGCCGATGGGGCCCATACTGAAGGGAATGACGTACATCGTACGACCCTTCATACAACCCTTGAAAAGACCATTGAGTTTTTCCTTCATTTCGACGGGGTCCATCCAATTATTAGTCGGACCAGCGTCTGCCTTCGTCTTCGAGCAGATGAAGGTACGCGCTTCAACGCGGGCTACGTCGCGCGGGTCGGAGCGGAAGTAGTAGCATCCGGGGCGTTTTTCCTGATTGAGCTTTATGCACGCGCCCTTTGCAATCATCTGATTGAAGAGCTCGTCGGCTTCAGCCTGCGAACCGTCGCACCACTGCACCTTTTCGGGTGTCGTGTGGGCTGCCCATTTTTCAACCCAAGCGACGAGAGCTTTGTTTTGTACTGTTTTTGGATCTATCATTATTAGTTTCTCCGTTGGTTATTTGGAAATTTATCGAAGATATTTTCCCATAAAAAATCGTTCTCCCTTTTATTGCCGAAAAAATTCTCTTCAATCTTTTTTTCAAGATTTCTTAAAAAAAGCCCTCCTTTTCTTCAAAATACTACATTTTTGTGCAAAACCGCCTAATTTCCGCACAAAAAACCGCGCTTTCGGAGGCTACAAAAAAAATCACAGCCTGCGCGAAATCCCCCAGACGCCGAGCAGCGCAAGCGCAAAGAAAAAGTAGCCCGCCGACTCGTGCATAAAATGGTAGTTGTCCTGCCCCACTATGGGCGCAAGGCAGATTATCGCAACGATTCTGAACGAATTGAAAACATACGCAAAAACCGCACAGAGTGCAACTACCGCCGCGCGTTTGATGGCGGAAATGTTTTTGCGGAAAATTGCGCACACAACCGCCAGAATTATGCAGCCGCTGATTATCCCGAAGCCGTTGCATTCGGTCGCCACGAGATAACTTCTGCCGTCAACCTTTAGGGCGATTTGCGGGGAGTCGCCGCCGTACGCAATGAGAGCCACGGAACTATTCATCAGCGACAAAATCCAAGCCGAAAGTTTGCCCGCTAGTACGCGTAACGGCAGGTCGAAAGCCCGCACGAAAAACGACAGAACCGAGAACGCGTAAAACGCCCCGCCCGCCGCGTAGACATATCTGCGCCTGTCGAAAAACGCCAACCCGAACGCCACGACCGCCGCCGAAAACCCGCCGAGCGAAAGAAATACGCCCCAAATGCCGAAATACTTCGCCGAAAAGAGCGCGATGTATGCGAACAAAAGCCAGCGGGCGGACTCGCCCGAAAAGCGCGGGCGGTGCGGTTTTATTCCGTACTCTATCGCCAGAACCGCGAGCGAAACCGCCAAAATCACGACAGCTTCGCCCAGTTGCCTGCTTTGAATCAACGCC
This sequence comes from uncultured Verrucomicrobiota bacterium, assembly GCA_949293415.1. Lineage (GTDB taxonomy): Bacteria > Verrucomicrobiota > Verrucomicrobiia > Opitutales > Intestinicryptomonadaceae > Merdousia. The sequence continues at coordinate 206 of CASFDK010000043.1, read as the reverse complement.
CCGTAAAGCCCGACGGCAATGGGGGCAAAGGCGACGGCGGCGCAAAGCCACGCAAAGGTTTCGAGAAACCCTGCGCCTTCGGAATCGTGATTTTCGGGTAGCCGGTTCATAAAAAATTTCGACAAGTCAAAAGCGCAAATGTTCGCAATGCAAGCCGATAAAAATACACTCCGCGCGAAAATCGGACACATTCGGAACAAAACACT
>CASFDK010000042.1 GCA_949293415.1 uncultured Verrucomicrobiota bacterium | reverse complement strand
TCGACATAACCGACTTCGGCAAAATTCCCGACAAGATTTTTACGACACGACCAACCCAACCTTTTTCTTGAGCGGAAAACTCGCCGAGAATCCTGTTTGTATTTTCGTCGGATTTTATGACGATTTTCTTTTGAGCCAACAGTTCCCGCTTTACCTCAATCGGCGAAAATCCCTGTTGGTTTTTTCAATCTCGACCGTCTGTTCTTCGCGCCGAAACTCGCCTTGTAATTATTTTCGGAAATTTTCCCTTGACTTTTGGAAGTATTTTCCGATTGTGCTTTTCCAGAAAGGGGCTGACTTCGGAGACGTTTCGGACGTGATGGATTGCGCTTATCTTCATAAGAGGAAATTCCAGTCGAAGTAGCCCCCTTTTTTTGTTTCCACATCGTGGCGCAAACAAGCTTTTTTCTTCCCGCGCGAATTTCGGTAAGATATGAAACGTGGTATACTTCTCCGTCTATCTGCTTCTTAAATTCGAGAACTTGATTCCCATTTTTTGACAAAGTTGCCATCAGGGAAACGTCGTCAAAATTGTTTACAATATCGTTGGCTTTCTTCCAATCGTCCCGTGTTATCGGTACTTGCCCGCGCAAGACTTCACTTTTCCCCGAATGCTTCTTTTCGCCGTGAACAACCCCGTAATTTTCCAACGTATGCACATAGCCGCTTAAATCCAAGTTTGTCTTTTCGCGTATGCGCTCGACCCTTTCAGGCGAAAGCTCCCCGAAATCGTAGAACGTGCTTCTGCCCGACTGAATGCCCTTCGTCAAAAATTCGTCAAGGTTGTCATACCTTACCTTGAACGGTTTCTTGAAACTCATCTCCGCCGTGCCGTTACCCGCAATCTTCGCGCCGTAAAGCCGCGCAAGGTCTTCAACATTGTTGTCGAGCCAGAACTGTTGCCTGCGGGCAATTTCCGCCTGTTTCGCGGTTGAAGCTTGTCGTCATAGCCCTTGTCGGTCGAAGTTATCAGCGCGTCCGCGTCCACAACCTGCCATATTCCGCTTGCGGGCTTACCGTTGTTTTCGGGCGTGAATCCCACCCGCCCGACACTTTAAAAGCCTGCAATTTTAGAGCACTTGCGGGCTTTTTGGTCGCCGGTTTGAAATCTGTCGGCGTGCGCGTTTCTTTCCCTTTTTGTTAGAAACGCATTTCTCCGCGTATCATTACGAATGCCGTCGTGAACGTGTACGATGCGTATTTCTCGGGGTTTTTGTCGTAGTCGGGGCGGTTTCTTTCAAAAAGGATTTCCCGCTTGTCGAATTTTTCGGAACTTACGGCAAGTTCGACTTCGTGTTCGCCGTCGGGCAAATTCAGGGCAATTACGTTCGATGCGCGGCGCGCGTATGTGCAATAACTGTCGAAGGTCTTGAAACTCCCTTTCGGTTTGCCGTCGATTTTTACGTCGACTTTACATCCGTGCGGACCGATAATGTCGTAAAATGCGACAGTCGTTCCCCTGAATTTGAAGCGCATTTTCGCGCCCGCTTCCATCTCCATTACAGTTCCGAGTTTTTTCCCGAAGCGTTTTGCAATCGGGTTGTTTTTGTCGAGCGGTTTTACGCCGTCCGAATACGAAATTGCGGGGGAGTCGGCGGGTATCATCTTGGCGTCTTCGTAATTGTCCGCCGAAACGGGGGCGGGCAGGGCGGCGCGTTTACGGTACGGCATTTTTTCGAGCTTTTCGAACGACCGCGCGAGCGCGTCCATATAAAAAACGTGCCCCGTATTCGGGAAGGGATGTACGCCGTCTTTCGAAAATACGATTCTGCCCCGCGCGTCTTTCGGCATTTTTGCGTACGCGTCGAGCGTTTCTCCCGAGGGGGCTGTCATCGCGCCATCGGGAGACTTCATTATCAGTTTTCCCTCCTTTTCGAGTTTCGCGATTTCGAGGCACATATTGATAGAGGGAATGGCGTAGCGGTCGGCGACATCTTCCATAACCGCCTCCGATGTGTACATTTTGCCGCTCTGGATTGTCTTGAGCGTTTTTTCCGTAAAAGTGTAGACGAAACAAATGTCGGTTTCGGGATTTGCCTTGCGGATTTTTCTGACGATGCCCTCCATTGTGTTTCGGACTTGCTCGGGTTTCAAGCCGGAGTCGTTTACGGCAAATTCAACAAAAACGAGGTCGGGCGATTTCGACAGCACGTCGCGGTCGATTCTGAACGAACCCAGAAACGAGCCCGTTCCGCCGATTGCCGCGTGTATCGGTACAATCTTCGCATTCGGAAAACGCTTTTTGAAATAGTCCGCGCTTTTAATGCGCCATCCGTTTTGCTCGGTGATGCTTCCGCCGAAGTAGGCGATTTTTACCTCATCGCCGCTGCGCAATTTTTTGTAAAATTCGGGCAGCCCGCCGCGTTTGCGGAGTTCCGCAGCCGTTCGTTCCGCCGGAGTGTAGGGGGTGTCCGCCGCCGAAGCTGCCGCATTTGCCGTAATGGCGGCGACGAGCAGCATTTGTATTACCGCAAAAATTTTCATATTGTGTGCCGATTGTTGCTTTTTTATGTCAAGTTGAAGTTAATGTATAAACCGAATGTTTGTCAACTAGAATGGGACGCAGCGGCGGCGTTTGAAAATCTTTCGGAACGTAAAACGCGGGCAAAAGAAGCCCGCAACTCTCTTGGAATTGCGGGCTTTCAAATGGTGGAGATGAGGGGAGTTGAACCCCTGTCCTTATCGCTTTCAAACGCACCTTCTACGTGTGTAGCCGTACTTTGGTCTTTGTTCGGGCTTGGGCTACGACTGCCGTTCCGAACGCATTGCCCGCAATTTGGCGACCGCCGATCCGGACAAATACCGGCAATCCCTGTTCCCAATGTCGACGCCAGATTCCGCCTATTGGGAGTCAGCGGGCTGACGTGCCGCGTTAATTAAGCAGCAATAGCGTATTCTTCGCCATTTATGTTTGTTGTGATACATTTTTACGGAGCCGAGTATCATCTCCGACACGCAAGCACATTCTACGACCATAAGTCGAATTCCGGAACATCCCCGAAATCTTGCGGGCTTCCGATTTCCCGTCCGCCCTGCGCATAATCGTCAAAATGTTTTGCTCTTTAATTGACGTGTTTTTTCGCATTTTGTTCCCGCAATTTCAAGCATTTTATTCAAATTTAATGGCTTGACTTTTCCGACTCCTGCGGACATCTTCGGATTTTTAACACTAATTAATATATTTTTCCGTTAGATGCTGAATTTTTCCGAGCAGTGTATGGATATGGCCCGTTCTATTCTGGGCAAAAACATCGGGGCTATTAACGAAGACGGCTCCATAACTCCTGTCGAAAACGAATCTTCGCTCGACTACGAACCCGGGCACGCCGCTCTCGCATTGGGCGAATTCTACCGCGCTACGGGGCTTACGGAAATCGAAGGGCGCGATATTGTAGACCTCTGCGCCCGCTGCATCACCGCCCAGACCAACGACAAAGAATACACGGAAGACGGTCTTGCGTATTCGTCGCTCGGTCTGCTGTCGTTCGGTCCGTCGAAAGACCGCAACGCCGTTTGGGACAGGCTTCTCGAAGAAACCCAGAAAAATCTCGACAAGCGTCTGCTTTCGCGTACCGATTACGACGACCATTTCCAGATTTTCAACATCGCCAAGGCGGTCGCCCGCTTCAGTATGGGGCTTAGCAAAAAGGACGAAACTGGCAAGCTCATCGACCGTTTCCTCGAACGCATTCAGCAGACCTCTTCGGGCAATTATTTCGACGACAAGCCGCAGGGTTCGCTCGACGGCGTGTTCGACATTTTCGGCGTGGTTTCCTTCGTATTCATCCGCCAGTCGCTTCAACTGCACGCGAATATGCACCTGCGCGACAGGAAAATTCCGTCGCTGCGCACTTTCGCCGAAAAATATCTCAGACTCCTGCCCGACATCGTCCGCGCGGACGGCTTGGGCTGGGCGTTCGGCAGAAACATCGGAGCGTACGGTCAGATGCACTGCATCTCGATGGTTCTTCAGGCGATGCGCGATAACTGGATTTCCGAAGACAAAATGCCCGAATATATGGACATTCTGCGCCGCCTCTTCCAGTTCTTCTTTATGACCTATTTGGATCAGGAGCACGGCTACCTGGTTATCCGCGATTCCGAGCGCACCGCCGCCGCTGGCTGCACGACGCGCATGGCGAATTTCGACGCCGCGCGCTACCTCTGCCAGTGGTCGCGCTTGGCGAAGACGGTCGGCCGCCAAATGCAGGCAAAGCAAACGCCCCCGCGCTCGGGCGGCAAATACATAATATTCGACAATTCTTCGCGCAAGGAACAGGGCTTGTTCGTGTATTCGAACGCCGAAACGGGAATGCACCTGCATCTTCCGCTCATTGCCCCCGGAGAAAAGAATATTTCGTCGTCGCTGGCATTCCCGCATATGCCGGGGGTGTTCGATTGGCCGGCCGATAAATACCTGCCCGTGCTTATCCCCGAACTTACATTCGGCGACAAGGTTACAACTCCGTCCTACTACGGCAAGCGTTGCACGACGGGGCTGGGATTGCGTAATTCGTTCTTCTTCCGCTACGAGCAACCCGACTTGGTTACGGCGGACGGCGAAATAGTCAAGGGGCTCGGTTCGTGCAAAGTTTCGTGGTCGTTTAGCGGCAACAAGATTACGGGAGATTTCATATACACCGTCCACAGCCAGATTACGCTCGACAAGTTCAGGCTCGTAGTTGCAATCGGCTCGCCCCATACCGAATACCACGTTCCGATGACGTACGCAATCGGCGAAAACGGCTTGGGTATCGGAATCGAAAAGGACGATTTTCAGGCGAATTGGCTCGACACCGAAGTTGTGTCCGAAGATCCGCAGTACCGTTCGTATTGGGGCAACATCCACTACCTGCAAGTCTACGCGCGCGACAGGGCAATGGTTATGCGCCCCGGGGTGCAATACCGCATCACATTGTCGCTCGATCCCGATATCGCATTTGTCGAATAGGGCAGTTTTTTGCAAAAGAGGCGGCTTCAATCGAAACCGCCTCTTTTTTTGCGGAAATGGAAAATTTGCATCCGTCAGTAGGGAACACTTGCAGGTCAATTTAATTTTAGCTTTATTGCTTTGCCTGCGTCGATGAAACTAAAAAAAAGGGCACGGCGGTTCGTATCCGAAAAACATTGGGTCGAATTTTTCGACCGCCGCACCCGTTGCGCGATGTAAATTTTACTTTACAATCAGGCACACCTGACACCCCGGTCCGTGCACTCCCTCGACAAGCACGCCTTCGACGTCGGTCGTTTTCGACGGACCCGCAACGTAGATGGCATAGGGGCAATCTACGGTTTTTTCAAGCGCGTCCGAAATCGTCGGCACGATGTCGCTTTCCTTTACGACCGCAACGTGAATCCACGGGGCTATTGTCGCGAGTCTGTCGGCGGTATCCCTGTCTTTCAAGACGATTGCGCCGCTTTCGGCTATCGCCATCGAAGCCCTGCTGATGCCGAAATCGTAGACTTCGGGATTGCTTCTGTCGAAGTCGCGGTCAAGCTCGAAGAATTTTTCAAGCCCGAAAGTGTCCGCGAGTTTTCCGTCGGCGATTCCGTGCTTGCAACCCCTGTCTTTCAGAAATTCGACAAGAGCCTGCGCGCTTTCGATAACGTTGCCGTGGTTTGCCAGAAAGTTGCGCACAAACGCGTCTTTCGGCGAGCCGTCCACCGCGGGAAACGAGGTTGTGTCGTCTTTCGTGAATTGCGGAAGCTTCGCGTCGGGACGCGATTTTTCGGCTTCCTTGATTTTGTTTATAAAGCCTGCCTTATCCATTTTTAGAGAACCATTTTCTGAAGTTGCCGCCCCTGAATTTCGGGAGTGTGCGCGATTTCAGCCAGCGTCCGAGCGGGCCGAATTTTACGATGTCGAGCGGGAATAAGTTCGCCAGTTTGTTCATCGGCATGCAGAGACGCCAGAGGCGCGGCGAAGACGCCAAGATTGCCCATCCCTTGAAGTTGATGTCGTTGGCGACTTTCATCTTCTCCTTTTTCATTTTATCGCGCATTTTAAGCACGAGGTCGGGCAGGGGGATTTTCGCGGGGCAAACGTCGGCGCACGCGCCGCAGAGCGTGCAGGCTTTGGGCAGGTCGGCGTACTTCGACGGGTCTTTCGCCAAGAGCGGCGAAAGCACTATTCCCAACGGACCTGGGTAGACCGCGCGGTATGCGTGTCCGCCGACGAGTCGGAATACGGGGCAGCGGTTCATACACGCGCCGCAGCGCATACATTTGAGGATGTCGGCAAATTCGCTTCCGAGGATGTCGCTACGCCCGTTGTCGAGGAACACCAAGTACATTTCCGACGGGCTGTTTTTCGATTCGCCCGCGCCCGCAACGAAGTCGGTATAAACCGTGCTGTGTTGTCCCGTCGCGCTTCTTGCGAGCAGGTTGAGGAACACGGAAAGCTCGCGCGCCGAGGGAATCACCTTTTCGAAACCCGCAATTGCAATGTGCGTCTTTACGCCCGCCATCGAAAAGCGCGAGTTGCCTTCGTTTGTGCAGAGCACAATCGCGCCCTCCTTTGCGAGAACATAGTTTGCGCCGCTTATCACAACGTCGGCGTTGAAATATTTTTCCCGCAGATATTTTCGCGCGTTGAGGGTGATGTGGGTAGGCTCGTCGTCGTAGGGGGCGATGTTGTGCTTTTCGAACGAGCGGGCAATGTCGTCGCGCCTGCGGTGGATTGCGGGCTTTACGATATGCGACGGGCGTTCGCCGTCAATCTGGATGATAAGCTCGCCGAGGTCGGTCTCTACCGCCTCCACGCCGTTCTTTTCGAGGAACGCGTTCAGCTCTATTTCCTCCGTCGTCATCGATTTTACTTTGACGACGTTCTTTGCGTTCTTTTTGCGGAGTATGTCGAGGATGATATTGCGCGCTTCGTCCGCGTCTTTTGCGAAGAGAACTTTAACTCCGTTGCGCTCGAGCGATGCGACCGCCGTTTCGAGATTTTGCGACGGCTTGAGCGATTTTATCGCGTTTGCCAGTTCGCGCAGACGTTCGGTCTTGCCCGCTTCGGGGTACGCCGCGTTGAGGGTTTTCTCGCGAGCGACGGTGCTGCCCACGCTTGCCAGCGTTACGGCGTTTTTTACAATCGGGTCGAGATTTTCGCAGAATTTGTCTATCGGTTGTATTGCCATTATGCGTTTCCTCCGTTTTCGATTGCGTGCCAGAAGACCTGCGCGGCGTGGCGCGCGGGGTATGCGATGTTGTTCCTGTCGGCTATTCCCTTTTGATGGAGCAGGCAGGACGTGTCGGCGGCGACGAGCACATCGGGGTTGACCGCGCTTACAGTCCGTACCTTTGCAAGCCCAAGTTCCGATGAAATCTGCGGGAAGACAACCGAGAACGTTCCGCCGAAGCCGCAGCACGAGTCGGAATTTTCGAATCCGAGAATTTCTATTCCGTCTATCGACTTAAGCAGCTTTTCGAGCGCGGTTGGCGTACCCGTTCCGCGGCTGTGGCACGAATTGTGGATTGCCACTTTCGCCTTTGTCCTGCCGTCGATTTTTTCGACATTCAAGACGTTTACAAGATAGTCGCAAAATTCCCAAATTCGGCGTGCGAATGCGTCGATTTTGTCGCGCGTTTGTTTGTCGGAGTCGCGGAATGCGATTTTCGACGAGTGGAAGAGCATTGCCGCGCACGACGCACTTGGGACGACAATTGGGTAGTCGTTGCCCGAGAACGCCTCGACGGTCGAGAGAACCACTTTTCTTGCGCTTGCGAAGTCGCCGCTGTTAAATGCGGGCTGACCACAGCAGGTTTGGTTCTTGGGAAATTCGACTTGCGCGCCGTATTTCTTGAGCACGTTTACGGCGCATTCCGCCGCGTCGTCGAATATCGAATCGCACAGGCAGGTCAGCATAAAGTTGACGTGTCTGCCTTTTATTCTGTCTGGAGGTGGTGTGAACATTTTATTTTTTCAGGAATTTTTTCGAGATTTCGTCGAGATAGCTGCAGTCGTCGGGATAGACGTATTTCGACAGAAAGAGGTCGAGGGCGCACTTGTCCGCGCCGAAACGCTGGATTGCAAGCCCGCCGTCGGGCGACTTGCGCAGGTAGGCGATGTCGTTGTACGGCGTTGCCCCCTGTTTGTGGCGCGAGAACAGAACAAGCTTCGTTTCGCCCGCGTCCATAATTTTGCGGTATTTCTTGCCCCACGAGAAATACTCGCCGAGAGTCGCCTTGCGTTCGGCGTCGGGCATATTTTTAAATTGAGACTCGAACTTTTCCCGGCTCTGTTGCGTCATAAACGCGCCGTATTCGTCGAGTTTCCACGAATAGAAAACGTCCTGCGCCTTGTGGTAGAATTTGCCCTCCGGCGTGTCGTTTACCCCCGCTGCTTCGTCCATCGAAACGAGCGCGCCGTTTGCGAATTTAAGGTAGGGCAGCGACTTTTTCCGCAGTTGCGCGACAACTTTCAAGTCGCTTTCCGTCGGGGCTTTCGTGCTGTCGTCGCCCGTCTTGGGGTTGGCGAAATCCGACGTCGCAACGAGGGGCAGAAGCGGGTCGTTGAACGATGCGTTCCAGAGGAAACCGCCTTCGGATTTTTCGAACACCATAATGTTCATTCCGCTTTTGAGGCGCGAGCCTTTCGGCATTTCGAAGACGAGCAGATAAAAGTCGCCCGCCTTTGCCACTGCGGATTTTTCGACCGCTTCGGGCAAAAGTTTCGAGGCTTTCAGATATTTGAACGCCCGCGCCGCGTCTTTTTTCTTGGCGACTTTTGCGGAAAGTTCGGCGGGGGAGAGTTTCAAGAGAACCTTTGCCGCGTCTTTCACAGCTTGGGCTTCGTCGGTCTGCGAGAGAACGATTGAAGCCGATTTGCAGAATTTGCGCTGCGCCGTCTTTGTTTCCTGAACGTCTTCGAGCGCGAACTCGATCGTCTCAGCGAATGCGCCCAGCGGCAGAATCAGTGCGGCAAACGCCGCCAAAATTTTCGTTTTTGCATTCATAAAAAATCAGTGGTGGTAGCCCGTTTTTGCGGTGATTGTCTTTGCCCTGTAGATTTGCTCGAGCAGAACCGCCCGCGCAAATTCGTGCGTGAAGGTCATCGGCGACATCGACATCAGCACGTCGGCGCGCGCCCGCACTTTGTCGGAAAGCCCGTACGCGCTTCCGATTGCAAACGCGCTTCCGCCGACGAGCTCGTCGTCTTCCAACTTTTTGGAAAATTCGCGCGAGGAAAACAGCTTTCCCTCTTCGCTCATAACATAGACTCGCCCGCGGAAATTTTTGAGCGACTCGAGCATTTTTTCCGCCTCTCGTTCGATGTCCGAGTCTTTCAGTTCGACGATTTCGATTCCGCCGAAACGGTCGAGCCGTCCCGCGAAATCGGCGCATATTTCGGCGAGTGCGCGGTTTTTCATCCTTCCGACTGTAACGAGCTTTAACATATTCTAATTCTTTTTGAGCGGCTCGCTCACATAGACCGAAACGCCGCCTTTTGTGATGTATTTCTGCGCCGACCTAATCGCGCGCGCCGCCGAAAGCGTTGGGTTTTCCTCGTCGTTTTCGAACACGAAGTCCCTGCCGATTTTGCCGCGAAGCCCCGATTTTTCGAGAACGCGCATAATCGGCTCGCGCACTTCGCAGAGCATAAGTACACGCCCCGAAGACTTCATTCGGCGGTTGAGCTCCTCCAAGTCGAGCACGCTTGTGGCGTCGAAATTTATGGCGTTGCGCAGTTTCAGAATGAGAACTTTGAGCGTCGGCTCGCCCGCGATTCTGCGAATCTGGTTTTGGATTACGTCGGACGCGCCGAAGAACATATTGCCCTCGACGTGGATTATGGAAACTTCAGCGTCGGAGTGGGCTTTTTTGTCGCGGATTTTTTCGAGTCCGCCGTCGTCTCCGATTGAGTACTCCACAACTTCGGGTTCGCTCGCCTTTCTGAGGAAAAAGAGAATCGAGACGGCAACGCCCGTGAAAATCGCGTCGTCGAGCGTTGCGAATACGCCGACAAAAAACGTCGAAAGGAAGACGATTGCGTCCGACCAAGTGCTTTTGAGCGCAATCTTAATCACTGCGGGCTTTATCAGAGTAACGCTCGTGTAGACTACAATCAGCGCGAGGGTAGCTTTCGGCACGTATTCGACCGCCGTTCCGAAGAGCAGCACCGCCAGCACTGTAAATATCGCCGTGAAAAGGTTGAAAAGCGTCGTCCTCGCGTTGCTGTTTACCGCAAGCGTCGAGCGAGTCAGCGAGCCGGAAGCGAGCGTGCTCGAAGTGAATGCGCTGACAGCGTTTGCCGCGCCGAGCGCGAAAATTTCCTGATTCGTATCGAGCCTGTCCGCGCGTTGCGATGCCAAGCTTTTGCCTATCGAAAACGCCTCTATCGTCGCAAGCAGTGTTATTGCCAGCGCGCACGAAGCCGACTCCTTCAAGCCCACCGCGTCGAAGTCGGGCGTGGACAACCCCCACGACGACACTTTCACCTCCGTGAGCCTGTCGATGTCCACTCCGAAATATTCGACCGCCACATAGCAAATCGCCGCCACCAAAATCAGCGTTATGCCTTCGGCGGGAAGTTTCTTTGCGAGTTTTTTCAGCGGCAGGAAAATCGCCAGCGTCGCAAGCGCAATCAGCACCGACTCGAGTTTAGTGTCGTCTATCGAAAGCACCGTCGCCTTGATTGTGTCCACAAGCGTAATCGGCTCAAGCCCTTCGGCGTATTTGAACCCGAGCAGGTTCCGCATTTGGTTTGCCACAATCAGCAAAGCCGAGCTTGTTATGTGCCCGATAATCACCGTACGCGAAATGTACGATATGAAAAACGTCAGCTTGAACAGGCTCATGGAAATCATAAAAATACCGACCATCAGCAGGATGTTCGGCAGAGCCTGCATTCGCGCCGCCTCCGTCATAAAGCCGCCCGCGGCAAACGAGCTAAGCAGCATAACCGCCGTCGCGTTGCTCGGTCCGAATGTTATGTAGACCGAACGGCAGAAAAGAAGCCCGATTATCGAGGCGATTATCCCGCTAAATATGCCGTACGAAATCGGCAGACCCGCCACGAGCGCGTATGCCATATTCACGGGAAACGAAAGAACCGCAACATTGAACCCCGCGCGCAGGTCGTCCGCAAATTTTGCCTTCGAGTATCCCCTCAGTTGGGGGATAAGCGGCAGCAAAGTTATCGGCTTCCAGTTTTCGTATTGTTTGTTCAGCGAGAAGTTCAAAATCGGCTTAACTCTTGTTGTATGCAAACAAATGCAAAAGCGCGATTGCGTCAAGCCAAATAAGGTTTGCGCGTCATTTTGACGATATTGCTTGCGAAATTTTTTGTTCCGTTTAGAAACGGCGGAGATTTTTTTAAATATGGACGTCTTTTACGAAAAATTTATGCGTCCGGTTCTCTTTACGCAGAATCCGGAATTTGCCCACGAAATGGCATTGAAGGCAATGCACTTTGTCTCGGTTGTCCCCCCGCTCCGCAAGGCGATGGAATATCTGAACTTGGTGCAGACGCAGAAACCCGTAAAAGTGTTCGGCTTGGAATTTCCGAACAGGGTCGGGCTTGCGGCGGGCTTCGACAAAGACGCGTACGTTTGGCGCGCGGCGGCGGCGTTCGGTTTCGGACACGTCGAAATCGGCACGGTTTCAAAACTCAAACAGGCGGGCAACCCCAAGCCGCGAATCTTCCGCTATCCGTCGGAAGAGGCGATAGTCAACTCGTGCGGATTTCCGAACGACGGCGCGGAGGAAATCTCGAAGAGACTTGCGGCGGTGTTTGCGAAAAATCCGAACATCACGAAAAAGTGTCCGCTCGGGATAAATATCGGCAAGTCGAAAATCACTCCGCTGGAAGAGGCGGCGGAGGACTATCTTTTCAGCTTCAACGCGCTTGCGAATTTTGCCGACTTTTTCGTAATCAACGTCAGTAGCCCGAACACTCCCGAACTCAGAAAGCTTCAAGGCAAAGAGTTTCTTCCGAATCTGCTCGGCGCGGTTAACTCGGCGAACGCCGACAGGGCGAAGAAGCTCGGCGTACCGCGCATTCCGATAATTCTGAAAATCGCGCCCGATTTGACTTTCTCTGAAATCGATTCGATTCTTTCGGTTCTGTTCGAGCTAAAACTCGACGGCATTTGCGCCACGAACACGACTATTGCACGACCCGACAAGCCCCCGATGGAGAAAGTCGGCGGAATGAGCGGCGCGCCGCTTTTCGACAAGTCGCTCGAGATAGTAAAATACATAGCGCAGGCAACCGACGGAAAGCTGCCGATTATCGGCGTCGGCGGTATAACCGCCGCGGAAAGGGCGGGCGAGATGATGAACGCGGGGGCGAGCTTGGTTCAGATTTACTCGGGTATGATATACAGGGGACCGTTCTATGCGCGGAGCATAGCAAAATCGCTGTTGTGGCGCGACTGCAACTGGGTAGGTTAGTTGAGAGTTAGCGGATAGCCGAGAGCTTGTTTTGGGCGCGTGAAATCGCGCTTGATGCGCGATTGGCGTTTTGCGAAGCAAAGCGCAAATTGCCAGTCAAGAGCGATTGGCGTTTTGCGAAGCAAAGCGCAAATTGCCAGTCAAGAGCGATTGGCGTTTTGCGAAGCAAAGCGCAAATTGCCAGTCAAGAGCGATTGGCGTTTTGCGAAGCAAAGCGCAAATTGCCAGTCAAG